>NC_010511.1:4077500-4677500 GCF_000019365.1 Methylobacterium sp. 4-46
GGATCTTCTCGGCGATGAACCGCTCCGCGTCGGCATCGCGGGGCTGCTGCGCGGCCTGCTCGAGACGCTGGAAAATGCCGTTGATGACGTCGCGTTCTTCGCTGTTCATGGAGTCGTACTCCTATCGGCACCAGGCAGCGAGACCGCCCGGCGGCCTCCAGATGGGAGGGGCGTTGCTGTTTGTCACGGGGCACGAGAGCCGAAATCGACCGAGTCCCGGCCCCGATGAGATTACGATTTGGTCACCTGCTCTCATCCCGCCGCTCCGCTCGACCGCGGCCGCACTGACCTGACAGTTCGCGAGATTTGAAATGGTTCCGCCTCGGCAGCGTCGCCGCGCCGGCACGCGGCGCCTATCTGGGCCCTGTTTCGCCTGTTAAGGACGGCGCGCGCGGCACGCGTGACGGGCCTGCCGCCGGGAGGATGATGATGGATCGAGAAAAGGTCAGCGGGTTGCAGGTGGCGCGGGTGCTCCACGACTTCGTGGTCCGCGAGGCATTGCCGGGCACGGGCGTGTCGCCCGAGGTGTTCTGGGGCGGGCTCGCCGCCGTCCTGCGCGACCTGACGCCGAGAAACCGCGCCCTGCTCGCCAAGCGCGACGCGCTGCAGGACCGGATCGACGCGTGGCACCGCGAGCGCGCGGGCAGGCCCGTCGACGAGGCCGCCTACGAGAGCTTCCTGCGCGAGATCGGCTATCTCCTGCCCGATCCGGGCCCGGTGCGCGCCCGCACCGAGAACGTGGACGACGAGATCGCCAGCATCGCGGGCCCCCAGCTGGTGGTTCCGGTCTCGAATGCCCGCTACGCCCTCAACGCCGCCAATGCCCGCTGGGGCTCGCTCTACGACGCGTTCTACGGCACCGACGCGATCTCGGACGAGGGCGGCGCGGTCCGCGGCCCGGGCTACAACCGCACCCGCGGCGCCCGCGTCGTCACCCGCGCCCGTGCCTTCCTGGACCGCACCGTGCCGCTCGCGGGCGGGCGCCACGCCGACGTCGTGACCTACGCCATCGAGGGCGGCGCCCTCGTCGGCAACATGAACACCGGCGACACCATCCCGCTGGCGCGGCCCGAGGCCTTCGTCGGCTATCGCGGCCGGGCGAGCATGCCCTCGGCGCTGCTCCTGCGCCACAACGGCCTGCACATCGAGATCGTCCTCGACCGCACCCACCGGATCGGCCGCTTCGACGCCTCGGGCGTGGCCGACATCCTGATCGAATCCGCGATCTCGACCATCATGGACCTGGAGGATTCCGTCGCGGCGGTCGACGCGGACGACAAGGTCGTCGTCTACCGCAACTGGCTCGGCCTGATGAACGGCAGCCTCTCGGCGACGTTCCAGAAGGACGGCCGCGTGCTGGAGCGCCGCCTCAACCCCGACCGGCACTACACCGCCCCGACCGGCGGCGAGGTGACGGTGCCCGGCCGCAGCCTGATGCTGGTGCGCAATGTCGGCCACCACATGTTCACGGACGCGGTGCGCGATGCGGAGGGCAACGAGGTGCCGGAAGGCATCCTCGACGCCGCCGTCACGGCGATGATCGCGATCCACGACCTGCGCAACGAATCCGGCCTGCGCAACAGCCGCAAGGGCTCGGTCTACATCGTCAAGCCGAAGATGCACGGGCCCGAGGAGGTCGCCTTCGCGGTCGAGCTGTTCGGCCGGGTCGAGGCGATGCTGGGCCTGGAGCGCAACACGCTCAAGATGGGCATCATGGACGAGGAGCGCCGCACCACGGTCAACCTCGCCGCCTGCATCAAGGCCGCCGACGAGCGGGTCGTGTTCATCAATACCGGCTTCCTCGACCGCACCGGCGACGAGATCCACACCGCGATGGAGGCGGGACCGGTCATCCGCAAGAACGACATGAAGGCGACGCCCTGGATCAAGGGCTACGAGGAGAACAACGTCGATGTCGGGCTGGCCTGCGGGCTGCTCGGCCGGGCGCAGATCGGCAAGGGCATGTGGGCGGCGCCCGACGCCATGGCCGACATGCTGATGCAGAAGGGGGCCCACCCGAAGGCCGGCGCCAGCACGGCCTGGGTCCCGTCGCCGACCGCCGCGACGCTCCACGCCCTGCACTACCACGAGACCGACGTGCGCGCCCGCCAGGAGGAGCTCGCGCGCCGGCCCCGCTCGGCCCTGCACGAGATCCTGCAGATCCCGCTCGCCCGCTCCAACTTCGCCCCCGACGACGTCCAGCAGGAGATCGACAACAACGCCCAGAGCATCCTCGGCTACGTGGTGCGCTGGATCGATCAGGGCGTCGGCTGCTCCAAGGTCCCGGACATCCACGATGTCGGGCTGATGGAGGACCGCGCCACCCTGCGCATCTCCTCCCAGCACATCGCCAACTGGCTGCACCACGGCGTGGTCAGCGAGGAGCAGGTGATGGAGACGCTCCGGCGGATGGCCAAGGTCGTGGATCGCCAGAATGCCGGCGACCCGCTCTACACGCCGATGGCGCCGGGCTTCGACGGGCCGGCCTTCCGGGCCGCCTGCGACCTCGTCTTCAAGGGCCGCGTGCAGCCGAACGGCTACACCGAGTGGGTGCTGCATGCCCGCCGCCGCGAGGCGAAGGCGGCCGGAGCCCCGACCGAGAAGGCCCGCGAGGGCGCCACGGCGTGACGTCGCGGGCCGGCTCCCCCGGGAGCCGGCCCCGTCGGCAGGCGTCAGGCCGCCGGCCCGCCGCCCTCCAGGCTCGCCCCGAGCCAGGGCTGGCTGTTGACCATCCCGACCCGCCAGCCGGCCCCGTCCGGGCCCTCGTAATGGTCGAGCCGGGTGAGCGAGCAATTCTCCACCGCGAAGGCCAGCCCGCCCTGGGGCGGCAGGGCGAGGGCGAGGGCGATCGCGGCCCGGATCGTGCCGCCATGCGCCACCGCGACGATGTCGCGGCCGCGGTGCTCCGCCGTCAGCTCCGCGATCGCGGCGTGGACTCTCCCGCACAATTCCGAAAAGCTCTCGCCGTTGGGCGGGCGCTCGTCGGCGGGGGCGAACCAGTAGCTGTCCGCCAGGGGCTGCCGCTCGGCGAAGAAGCGGGCGCGCTCCCGGCCCTGCCAGTCGCCGAGATCCTGCTCCGCCAGCGCGGGCAGCACCGTCAGGGCGGGCGCGATCCCGTCGACCGTGAAGTCGCGCGCCTGCCACAGGGCCTCGGCGGTCTGGCGCGTGCGGCCGAGATGGCTCGACACCCAGGCCGCGCCGAGCGGCAGCACCGGGGCGAGGCCCGCGAAGACGTGGGCATCCCCGCAATCGCAGGCGATGTCGGAGCCGCCGTAGATGCGGCCGTTGTCGCCGCGCACGGGCGCGTGGCGCACCCACCACCAGCGGGTGCGGACGAAGGAGGGGGGAGGGGCCTTGCTCATCACCCCGCTATAGCCCGAATTGCCGGGAAGCCCGAATTGCCAGGACGGCGAACGCACCATACCGTCCTTTCGAAATGCGGAGCGGGCGGATGGCGGACGGGGCGGCGGATCTGATCTTCGGGGCGGACATCCCCTTCGCGCGGCTCTGCGGCGTGGAGGCGTTGCGCTTCGCGGAGGGGCGGACGCATCTGCGCCTCGCCCTCGGGCCCGCGCACGCCAACAATCTCGGCATCGCGCACGGGGGCGTCCTGTGCACGCTCCTCGACATTGCCATGGGGACGGCGGCGCGGCTCAATGTGGGGCGGCCGGTGGTGACGCTCGACATGCAGACGCGCTTCCTGTCGCCGGGACGGGGCGTGCTCCTGGCGGAGGGGCGCGTGGTGCGGGCCGGGCAGTCGATCCTGTTCTGCGACGCCGAGGTGCGCGCCGAGGGCGGCGCCCTCGTCGCCACGGCGAGCGGCGTGTTCAAGCCGACCGGCCTCGCCGAGCCGACCTCGCGGCCGGCCGGCGCGGCGAGCCCGTGAGGGAGCCGCGCCTCACGCGGCCAGGACGCCGCGCCTCACGCGGCCAGGAGTGTGCGCCCGTCGTGACCGGTGATGGCGAGGCGGCGCAGCGTGCCGGGCGCGACGCCCTCCGGCAGCCGCACCGGCAGGAACCCTTCCGTGCGGCCGGTGCCGCCGCGCTCGGCCAGCACCTCGCGCCGCTGCCCGACCTCCGCGGCGAGGCGGCGGGCGAGGGCGGCGGCGCCCGCCTCGCGCAGCCGCGCCGCCCGGGCGCGCGCGACCTCGCCCGGGACCTGCGGCATCCGCGCGGCCGGCGTCTCCGGGCGTGGCGAGTACGGGAAGACGTGGAGCTGCGTCAGCCCGCATTCCTCCACCAGGGCGAGCGAGCGGGCGAACTGCGCCTCGGTCTCCGTCGGGAAGCCCGCGATCAGGTCGGCGCCGAGCACGATCTCCGGCCGCAGGCGCCGGACCGTCTCGCAGAAGGCGACGGCGTCGGCGCGGGTGTGCCGGCGCCTCATGCGCTTGAGGACGAGGTCGTCCCCCGCCTGCAGCGACAGGTGCAGCTGCGGCATCAGCCGCGGCTCGGTCGCCAGCGCGTCGAGGAGGTCGGCATCCGCCTCGACCGAATCGATCGAGGACAGGCGCAGCCGGGCGAGGTCGGGCAGCGCCCGCAGCAGCGCCTTGACGAGACCCCCGAGGCCCGTCCCCGCGCCGAGATCCCGGCCGTAGGCCGTAAGGTCGATTCCGGTCAGCACGATCTCGCGGACCCCGTCCTCGACGAGATCCCGCGCCTGGGCGATCGCCGCCGCGACCGGCAGCGAGCGCGAGGGGCCGCGCCCGAACGGGATCACGCAGAAGGTGCAGCGGTGGTCGCAGCCGTTCTGCACCGGCAGGAAGGCCCGGGTGCGGCCCGGCATGCGGGGCGCGGGGGCGGGCGAGGCGTGCCGCACCGCCATGACGGCGCCGACGCCAGCGGGATCCGGCGCCGCCCGGCTCTCGCCCGACCAAGTTCCGCCCGACCAAGCCCCGTCCGACCACGTCGCCGGCGCGAGCTTTGCGTGGTTGCCGACGAGGCCGGAGACCTCCGGCATCGCCCGGTAGGCCCGCGCCTCGACCTCGGCGCCGCAGCCGGTGACGACGATCCGAAGCCCGGGCCGCTCGCGCGCCGCCTGCCGGATCGCCTTGCGCGCCTGGCGGGTCGCCTCCGCGGTGACCGCGCAGGTATTCACGACCAGGAGGTCGCCGCCCGCCGGCCCGGCCGCCCTCCTGACCGCCTCGCCCTCGACGGCGTTGAGGCGGCAGCCGAAGCTCAGCACCTCCACGGGCATCAGGCCGCGCCCGCGAACAGGGCAGGGGGGAAGCGGCCCTCCCATTCGAGCTCCGTCGGCCCGGTCATCCGCACGTGGTCGTCCTCGCCCCAGGCGATCACGAGGTCGCCGCCCGGCAGGGTCACGGTGGCGCGCCGGCCGGTCAGCCGCAGCCGCGCCGCCGCCACCAGGGCGGCGCAGGCCGCCGAGCCGCAGGCCCGGGTGAGGCCGGCGCCGCGCTCCCACACGCGCAGCCGGATGCGGTCCGCCGCGACCACCTGGGCGAGCGAGATGTTGGCCCGCTCCGGGAAGAGCGGATGCGCTTCGAGGAGCGGCCCGATCCGGCCGAGATCGTAGGTCTCGGGATCGCGGTCGACGAAGAACACCGCGTGCGGGTTGCCCATGCTGACCACGCCCGGCGAGTGCAGGATCGGCGCATCGATCGGTCCGATCTGCAATTCGATCCGCCGCGTGTCCGGGAAGGGCTCCGAGAGCGGGATCTCGTCCCAGCGCAGGTGCGGGGGGCCCATGTCGACGGTGAAATCCGTGTCGGAGACGCGGGTGACGGCGAGCAGCCCCGCCGCGCTCTCCAGGGTGAGCTGCTCGCCCGCGCGCCCCATGACCGGATCGGCGCGCATCGCCCAGGCGACGCAGCGGGTGCCGTTGCCGCAGGCGCCGGATTCCGAGCCGTCCCGGTTGTAGATCCGCAGGCGGGCGTCGGTGCCGGGCGTGACCGGATCGTGAAGCACCATGAGCTGGTCGAAGCGGGAGCGGGGATCGGCCGCGATGGCCCGCGCCTCCTCGGGCCGCACCACGTGGCTGCTGGCGCGCAGGTCCAGCACCACGATCTCGTTGCCGAGACCGTTCATCTTCAGGAAGCGGTGATCCGCGAGGGGGGACATGGGTGTGGCGGCTCGTCTTCAGGTCGCCCGTATATGGCCCGAAACGCCGCCGCGCGCGAGCGCCGCTCTCGCCGGGGCAGGCGAACCGGATTACGGTCTCGCCCGTTCGGATGGTGGCGCACGGCGCCGGCCCGACCCCCGATCCCGACCGGAGCGCTTCGCCCGTGATTGTGTCCCGTCTCCCGCTCGCCGCGCTCGGATTGGCCCTCGCCCTCGCCGCCGGATCGGGCGCCCCGCGGGCCCAGCAACCGCCCGCGCAGGCCAACCCGCTCCCGACCACCACCGATCCGGGGCCGGGGCCCCGCTCCGGCGAGGCGCCGGCCCCGCCGCTGCCCGAGAAGGCGGTGCCGCCGGGCCCCGCGCCGGCCGGCCCGCGCCAGACCCTGGTGCCGAATCCCGGGGATCCCTCGGACGTGGACGAGGTGATGCTGCCGGCCAAGCCCGCCGCGATCCTCGCCGGCAACGCCAAGTGGGACGCGGCGGTGCCGACCCTGCGCGACGCCTTCGCGCGGCTGGAGGGCGACCTCGCCAAGGCGGGCGTGCGGGCGGTGGGCCGGCCGGTCGCGGTCTTCACCCGCACGGACGACGACGGGTTCCAGTTCGAGGCGATGCTGCCGATCGAGCAGGTGCCGGACCCGAGGCCCGCCGGCCTGCCGGCCGATCTCCGCTTCGGCAGCACGCCGAGCGGCAAGGCCCTGCGCTTCGTGCACAAGGGCGCCTACGACGAGATCGACCAGACCTACGAGACGGTGACGGCCTATCTCGACGCCAAGGGCATCATCGTCCAGGACGCCTTCGTGGAGGAGTACCTGACCGACCTGAGGAGCGCGAGCGACACCGGGCTCGAGGTGAACATCTACGCGCTGCCGAAGGAGGGTGGGCCGCGGTGATACGACGTCCGACTGATCCGGGATCCGCTGCGGTCAACCGGAGCCCGGATCAGACCATCCGGCGGCCGGCCTGACCCGGCGCCGGCCCGCCCGCCTACTTCGCCGCGGCCCGCACCTTCTCCAGGAAGCTCTCGTAATTCTCCGCCGTCAGGATGCCGACGAGCTTGTCGCGGATGCGGCCGTCCGGGCCGATGATGAAGGTCTCGGGCACCCCGTAGACCCCGAAATCGATGCCGACGCGCCCACTCTCGTCCATGCCCACGGCCCGGAACGGGTTGCCGTGGCGGCCGAGGAAGCGCCGCCCGTTCTCGGGCGCGTCCTTGTAGTCGATGCCGACGAGGTTCACCCCGTCGCGCGACAGGCGCATCAGCATCGGGTGCTCGATCTGGCAGGGCGCGCACCAGGACGCCCAGACGTTGAGCACCGTCACCTTGCCGGCGAAATCGGCGCTGGCGAGGCCCGGCACCGGCCCGTCCTGCCCCGCGAGGCCGGGCAGCCCGGGCAGCGCGAAGGCGGGGGCCGGGCGGCCGATCAGGGCCGAGGGCACCGCCGAGGGGTCGTAGCCCCGCGTGAGCAGGCGCCCGAGGAAGATCCCGGCCAGCGCGAGGAAGACCACGAGCGGCAGCAGGAAGAGGATCCGGCCGCGCCGGGCGGACGCCGCCTCGGCCTCGTCGGCGGCGCTCACGCGTCCCTCCCGTCCTGGAGCCGCGCCAGGGCGCGGCGCTGGGCGCGGAAATCGAGCACGGCGTGCAGGATCAGCGCCGCGACCACCAGGGCCGTGAAGGCGTAGGAGGCGAGGATGAAGGTGGCGTGCGGTCCGAGATCCACGGCGGGTCCGATCGGTCAGGCGATTTGGGGCGTCGGCACGGCGTCGAGCCGCTCCGCTTCGAGGATCGCCAGCGTCCGCACCCGGCGGCGCAGGATCTCGGTGCGCATCGTCGCGAGGTGCAGCGTGATCCCGAGCACCGAGAAGGCCGCGATCATCACCAGCAGCGGGTAGAGCATGGTCGGGTGGATGGTCGGCCCACCCATCCGCAGGATCGAGGCCGGCTGGTGCAGCGTCGACCACCAGTTCACCGAGAACTTGATGATCGGCAGGTTGACGGCGCCGACCAGGGTGAGGATCGCCACCGCCCGGGCGGCCCGGCCCGGATCCTCGATGGTGCGCCACAGCGCGAGCAGCCCGCAATAGATCAGCAGCAGCACCAGCATCGAGGTCAGGCGCGCGTCCCAGACCCAGTAGGTGCCCCACATCGGCTTGCCCCAGAGCGAGCCGGTGACGAGGCAGATCAGCGTGAAGGCGGCGCCGATCGGGGCGGCGGCGCGCTGCGCCACGTCGGCCAGCGGGTGGCGCCAGACCAGCGTGCCGAGCGCCGAGACCGTCATCGCCCCGTAGAAGAACACGCCGAGCCACGCGGCCGGCACGTGCAGGAACATGATCCGCACCGTCTCGCCCTGCTGGTAATCGGCGGGCGCGACGAAGAACGACAGGTAGAGGCCCGCGGCCAGCAGCACGGCGCTGAGGCCGCCGAGCCAGGGCAGGGCGGCGCCCGACCAGCGCATGAAGTGGCTCGGCTGCGCGAGCCGGGTGAGGAGGCCTTGTGCCATGGGGCGGGATCTAGCCCGGGGCCGCGGCCGCCCGCAATGCGGATGATCGGCGCATCACGGAACGCGCGCGGGAGAACCCCGTTGGGGTGCGGTTTCTCGGTCAAGGTTCCGCGACATGCTGAAATGGGCCCTCATCTTCTTCGTGGTCTCGCTGGTAGCGGGCGCGCTCGGATTCACCAACGTGGCGGCGGGCGCCCGCGGGATCGCCCGCCTGCTGTTCGGCCTCTTCCTCGTCGTCGCCGTGGTGATCGTGGTGGTCGCCTTCGCGCTCGGGCAGGCGGTGTTCTGAGCCTCGCGGCCGAGCCGGGGGCGCCGCGCGCGGCGGCGCGGGTCACTCGCTGGCGCGCAGCGCCGCGGCGGCCCCGAGCGTGCCGACGACGCCCGCCACCAGGCTGAGCGCGCCCAGGATCATGAGCGGCGTCGCGAAGGGCACGGTGCCGCCCGTGGCGGCCTCCGCCGCCGAGACCCCGAAGATCAGGGTCGGGATCATCAGGGGCAGCACCACCACGGCGAGGATCAGCCCGCCGCGGCGGATCGAGGCGGTGAGCGCGGCGCCCACCGCCCCGATGAAGGTGAGGGCGGGCGAGCCCACGAGGAGCGTCAGGCTCGTCGCCGCCATGGCGGTCGGCGTGAGCGCCACCAGGAGCCCGAAGAGCGGCGCCGCGAGGGCGAGCGGCAGGCCGGTCGTCAGCCAATGGGCCAGGGCCTTGGCCAGCACCACGAGTTCGAGCGGCACCGGCGCCCCCGTGAGGAGGTCGAGGGAGCCGTCCTCCTCGTCGGCCTGGAACAGCCGGTCGAGGCCGATCAGGGTCGCCAGCACGGCCGAGAGCCACAGGATGGCCGGGCCGATCCGGGACAGGAGGTTGAGGTCGGGTCCGAGCGCGAAGGGCACCAGCACCACGATCATCAGGAAGAAGACGAGCGACAGGGCGCCCGAGCCGCCGATGCGGCCGGCGAGCCGCAGGTCGCGCAGGAGCACCGCGAGGAAGGAGCGGGTCATCGGGCGGCCTCGGCGAGGGGGTCGAGGCGCGCCGGGCGATGGGCCTCGATGGCGATCTCGCGGGCGCCCTCGAGCCCGAGCGCCTGGTGGGTCGCCGCGATCACGAGGCCGCCCTCGCGCAGGTGGGCGCGCATCAGCGCGGCGAGGATGCCCTGCGAGGCGACGTCGAGGGCGGCGGTCGGCTCGTCGAGGAGCCAGAGCGGGCGGCGGCAGACGAGGAGCCGCGCGAGCGCGACCCGCCGCCGCTGCCCGGCCGACAGGTAGGCGACCGGCAGGCCCGCCGCGTGGGCGAGCCCCATCCGGCCGAGCGCCTCGCGGGGCGACAGCGCCGCCTCGCCGAGGAGGTCGCGGGCGAAGGCGAGGTTCTCCTCGGCGGTGAGCGCGCTCTTGAGCCCGTCCCGGTGGCCGACCCCGTGCAGGCATTCGGGGATCGTGCGCTCGCCGACATCCTCCGCGCGCAGCCGCCCGGCCTCCGGCGCGAGACGCCCGGAGACGAGGGCGAGCAGGGTGGACTTGCCCGCGCCGTTGCGGCCCGTCACGACCAGCGCCTCGCCGGGGCCGAGGGCGAAGGAGAGGCCGGAGAAGATGCGCCGCCCCGAGCGGCGGCAGGCGAGCCCCTCGGCGATCAGCCGCACGGGGCCGCCCCGGCCGCGCCCGCGACGCCGCGTCCCGGCCCGCCAGGGAAGGGCGCGCGCCGCCCCCCGGGCGCGTCCCGGTGCCGCCTCGCCTGCGCGTCTCGTCTCGCCACCTCACACCCCCGTAGCGGCCACATTCGAAGTGTTCTATACGCATCCCTGGCTGCGCCGCGCGACCTTGAAGGCGTCCAAACCGTCTCTCGCGCAATCCCAGTCCGGGCACCCCCGGGGCGGCGCGCGCACCGTGGCCCTCCCGGCCCTGCCCGGGATGCCGCACGGGAAGCGGAGTCGTGCCCGCACAGGGGACCGGCGCCGCTCGCGCATCCGGCCGAACACATGACGTCTGGCGCAGGTCATCCCTGCGCCGTGTTCGACAACCCCTCGCGAGGACCACGCCGTGGCTTCCATCGACAGCTTCAAATCCCGTCAGACCCTGCAGATCGGCGCGAAGGCTTACGCCTACTACTCCATCCCTGAGGCCGAGAAGAACGGCCTGCCGGACGCGGGCCGGCTGCCCTTCTCGATGAAGGTGCTGCTGGAGAACCTGCTGCGCTTCGAGGACGACCGCTCCGTCAAGCGGGCCGACATCGAGGCCGTGACCGCCTGGCTCGACAACCGCGGCAAGGTCGAGACCGAGATCGCCTTCCGGCCCTCGCGCGTGCTGATGCAGGACTTCACCGGCGTGCCGGCCGTGGTCGACCTCGCGGCCATGCGCGACGCCATGGTGGCGCTCGGCGGCGACCCGAAGAAGATCAACCCGCTCGTGCCGGTCGATCTCGTCATCGACCACTCCGTGATCGTGGACGAGTTCGGCACCCCGAAGGCGCTGGCCGACAACGTCGCCCTCGAATACGAGCGCAACGGCGAGCGCTACACCTTCCTCAAGTGGGGCCAGACGGCGTTCGACAACTTCTCCGTGGTGCCGCCCGGCACCGGCATCTGCCACCAGGTCAACCTCGAGTACCTCGCCCAGACGGTCTGGACCAAGGCCTTCGAGAACGGGCAGGAACTGGCCTATCCGGACAGCCTCGTCGGCACCGATTCGCACACCACGATGGTGAACGGCCTGGCGGTGCTGGGCTGGGGCGTCGGCGGCATCGAGGCCGAGGCGGCGATGCTCGGCCAGCCGCTCTCGATGCTGATCCCCGAGGTGGTCGGCTTCAAGCTCTCGGGCAAGCTGCCGGAGGGCACCACCGCCACCGACCTCGTGCTGACCGTCACCCAGATGCTGCGCAAGAAGGGCGTGGTCGGCAAGTTCGTGGAGTTCTACGGCCCCGGCCTCGACGACATGGCGGTGGCCGACCGCGCCACGATCTCCAACATGGCGCCCGAATACGGCGCGACCTGCGGCTTCTTCCCGGTCGACGCCAAGACCATCGACTTCCTGAAGGTCACCGGCCGCGCCGACGAGCGCATCGCGCTGGTCGAGGCCTACGCCAAGGCGCAGGGGATGTGGCGCGACGCCGCGACCCCCGACCCGGTCTTCACCGACACGCTGGAACTCGACCTCGCCGACGTGAAGCCCTCGCTCGCCGGCCCCAAGCGCCCGCAGGACCGGGTGCTGCTCGATTCCGCCAAGGCCGGCTTCGCCGCCTCGATGGAGAGCGAGTTCCGCAAGGCCGCCGACATCGCCAAGCGCTACCCGGTCGAGGGCGCCAATTTCGACATCGGCCACGGCGACGTGGTGATCGCGGCGATCACCTCCTGCACCAACACCTCGAACCCGAGCGTGATGATCGGGGCGGGGCTGCTCGCCCGCAACGCCGTCGCCAAGGGCCTGCGCTCGAAGCCCTGGGTGAAGACCTCGCTCGCCCCCGGCTCGCAGGTCGTCGCCGAGTACCTGGAGAAGGCCGGGCTGCAGCAGAGCCTCGACGCGCTCGGCTTCAACCTCGTCGGCTTCGGCTGCACCACCTGCATCGGCAATTCCGGCCCGCTGCCGGCGCCGATCTCCAAGGCGATCAACGACAACGACGTGGTCGCGGCCGCCGTGCTGTCGGGCAACCGCAACTTCGAGGGCCGGGTGAATCCGGACGTGCGGGCGAACTACCTCGCCTCGCCGCCCCTCGTCGTCGCCTACGCGCTCGCCGGCTCGCTCCAGGTCGACCTGACCCGGGAGCCGCTCGGCACCGGCTCGGACGGCAAGCCGGTCTACCTGAAGGACATCTGGCCGTCCTCGGCGGAGGTGAACGCCTTCATCGAGCAGACCATCACCTCCGCCCTGTTCAAGAGCCGCTACGCCGACGTGTTCGGCGGCGACGCGAACTGGAAGGCGGTCGAGGTGACCCCGGCCCAGACCTTCCAGTGGAATTCCGGCTCCACCTACGTGCAGAACCCGCCCTACTTCGTGGGCATGGAGAAGACCCCGGCGCCGGTCACCGACATCGTCGGCGCCCGCATCCTCGGGCTGTTCCTCGACTCGATCACCACCGACCACATCTCGCCCGCGGGCAACATCCGGGCGGCCTCGCCGGCCGGCGCCTACCTGCAGGAGCATCAGGTCCGGGTGCAGGACTTCAACCAGTACGGCACGCGGCGCGGCAACCACGAAGTCATGATGCGGGGCACCTTCGCCAACATCCGCATCAAGAACCAGATGGTCCGCGACGCGTCCGGCACGGTGGTGGAGGGCGGCTGGACCCTCTACCAGCCTACGGCTGAGAAGATGTTCATCTACGACGCGGCGATGCGCTACCAGCAGGAGGGCACGCCGCTGGTCGTGTTCGCCGGCAAGGAATACGGCACCGGCTCGTCGCGCGACTGGGCGGCCAAGGGCACGAAGCTGCTCGGGGTGCGGGCGGTCATCGCCGAGAGCTTCGAGCGCATCCACCGCTCGAACCTCGTCGGCATGGGCGTGGTGCCGCTGGTCTTCCAGGGCGACACGACCTGGGCCTCCCTCGGCCTCAAGGGCGACGAGACCGTGACGATCCGCGGCCTCGCCGGGGAGCTGAAGCCGCGCCAGACCCTGGTGGCGGAGATCACCGGGGCGGACGGCGCGACCCGGGAGGTGCCGCTCACCTGCCGGATCGACACCCTCGACGAGCTGGAATACTTCCGCAACGGCGGCATCCTTCCCTACGTGCTGCGCCAGCTCGCGGCGTGACCGAACGGGCCGGGCGCCCGCCCGGCCCCTCCCGAGGGCCCTTCCGCGCCGCGGAGGGGCCTTTTTGCTGGGCGCCGCGCCCCCCGGAGACAGCGCATGACCGCGGATGACAAGATCAACGGCCTCACCGTCCTGTCGGCGAGCCACGGCGAGATGATCGCCCGCCTGTCGGAGGCCCAGGCCGACGTGGCGGCCAAGCAGGTGGCGCTGCAGATGGCGATCGGCTTCCTCGCCCGGATCCTGCGCGGGATCGATTCCGACCATTACCGCCACGAACTCGGCGGCTACCTCGCGATGCTGGAGGACGCGCTCACCCGCGACGACCCGGATTCGGACCTCGCCAAGCGGGTGCTCGCCACCGTGCGGGCGACCCTGGAGACCGGCGACGCCGAGGAGGAGTGATCCGGGATCCGCTCGATCGAAGCGGATCCCGGATCACGAGCCTGCGCGGCGCCTGAGGGACGCCGACAGCCGCATTACTGCGCCACCGCGGCGGCCTGCGTGGCCTGCGCCTCGGCGCCGGACTGGGTCCAGCGCGTCGCCTCGATGATGTTGGTGCCGAGCATCGTGCGCACCGAGATGCGCAGGGGCAGCAGCACCCGCGCGCCCTCGACCGGGGCGAGCCACACCGACATGTCGGTGTTCTCCTCCATGAACTTCACGCCCGGCTTGTCGGGCCGGTGGCCCGTGATCGGCCGGTAGCGGGCGTTGCAGACCAGGACCGGCCCCGCATAGCCCGGCTTCTCCACCCGGCGGGTCTCGCCGTAGCTCAGGATCACGTCGAACCGGCTCGCCCCGTCGAAGACCGGGATCACCCGGTTGCAATTCTGCGGGTCGGTGAGGTCGCCCCGTCCCTGGGCGGGCATCAGCAGCGCGCTCACCGGATCGACCACGGCCCGCTTGCTCGCCGCGTCGACCGGCACCCGCTCGGGATCGACCAGGAGCGGCGGCACGATCTCGGAGGCGACCACGTTGCCCCGCGCCAGCGCCATCCGGACGGTGATCGAGGTGCTCGACGAGTGCGAGGACACCGCGAAGGTGCCGGGGATCGGGCGCCCGGACCCCGCGACCCCCGAGGCCCGGCCCGAGCCGTAGCCGCCGGTGATCGCGCCGACGAGGCCCGTGAGCTTGGCCGTCACGTCCATCCGGTAGCGCTGGCCCTCGATCGCTCCCGTCATCTGCGCGGTCCCGATCGGCACGCCGGCCAGCATGATGCCGTAATCCACCGTCACCGCGGTCGCGGCCGCCCGTGCGCGGGCCGCCGCGGCAGGGTCCGCCGGCCCCATCCCGAGCAGCAGGCCCGGGGCGAGGAGGGCCGGGAGGAAGGGCTTGGCACGCATGGCACAGACCGTGGTGAGGGGACGCGGGACGAGCCCGCCATCCGCAGGAATCGCGCGGCATCGTGACGAGTTTAAGGTTAACGCTTCGTCTCGGCGCCCGCGGGCGCGCGGACGTGACGCCGCTCACGCTTGACGAAACCGCCCTCTCTCCCCTATAGGCGCGAGCCTTCCTGGCTTTCGCGCGGTCCGGTCGCCGCCGCGGTCGCTGTTCCAGCGCCCGGCGTGAGCGTCAAGCGGCCCGTGGCCTATCGGATTGTGAAGGACTGATACCATGTCGCGTCGCTGCGAACTCACCGGCAAGGCCGTGCTCACCGGCCACTTGGTGAGCCACTCGAACCGCAAGACCAAGCGCCGGTTCCTGCCGAACCTGTGCAACGTCACCCTGCTCTCCGACACGCTCGGCCGCTCCGTGCGCCTGCGCATCTCGGCCAACGCCCTGCGCTCGGTCGAGCACCGGGGCGGGCTCGACGCCTTCCTGGTCAAGGCCGGCGAGCAGGACCTGTCGCAGAACGCGCGCCTGCTGAAGCGCGAGATCGAGAAGAAGCTCGCCGCCGCGGCCTGAGCGGCCCCCGCCGGGCGCGGCGTTCCGCGCCGCCGGCGGGGCCCCCGGGCACCCGATCGAGAGCCGCCGCCCGACCCGGGCCGGCGGCTCTTCGCGTCCGGGGCGTCTTCGCGCCCGGGGCGGGATCGCGGCTGTGACGCCGTGTCGGGGCGGCCGCCCTTGCCGCGCTGCGCGTTCTGCCGCAGCGTGCCGCCCAACAGCCCGGCCGTGCCGGGATCCATCGGCCCGCTCGCGGCCGGGGTTGAGGGAGGCGTCCCGTGACGAAGGGTGGGCGCGCGCATCTGTGCGGCGTGCAGACCGCGTGGTCGGAGCTGGACCGGGCCGAGGAGGCCGTGGCGGCCATCGCCGACGCGATCGACGCGCGGCGGGTCGGCCAGCTCCTCGTCTTCTTCTCGCCCGCCTACGGGGCCGACGCGGTCGCGGCGGCGCTGGCGCGCCGCTTCCCGGGCATTCCGGTGGCGGGCTGCACCTCCTCGGGGGAGATCAGCCCGGCGGGCGGCCTCGATCGCGGCCTCGTCGCGGTCGCCTTCCCGCGCGAGGGCTTCCGGGTCGTCTCGACCGTGCTCGCCGACGTGGAGCAGCTCGACGTCGAGGCGGCGGTGGCCCGCGTGCGCAGCCTGCGCCTGCGCCTCGGCACCGAGGGGGCGGAGTACGGCCAGCGCTTCGCGATCTCGCTCATCGACAGCCTGACGCTGGCCGAGGAGCGGGTGACCTCGGCGGTCGCCTTCGGCCTCGACGCGATCCCCCTGGTGGGCGGCTCGGCGGGCGACGCGCTCACCTTCGCCCACACGGCGCTGATCCACGACGGGGTGGTCCATCACGGCGCGGCGATCCTGCTCATCGTGGCGACCGACCACCCGATCCAGGTGTTCAAGACCGACAACCTGGAGCCGCGGGCGGTGAAGTTCGTGGTCACCCAGACCGACGCCGAGCATCGCACGGTGCGCGAGCTCAACGCCGAGCCGGCCGCGGCCGAGTACGCGCGGGCGCTCGGCCTGCAGCCCGAGATGCTGACCCCGACGGTGTTCGCGGCCAATCCGCTCGCCGTGCGGGTCGGGGGCGACTACTTCTGCCGCTCGATCCACCGCCTCAACCCGGACGGCTCGCTGAGCTTCCTGTGCGCGGTCGACGAGGGGGTCGTGCTGACGCTGGCCGGCCGCAAGGATCTCGTGGCGACGACCCGGGACGAGCTCGCCCGGCTCGACGCGTCGCTCGGCGGCCTCGACCTCGTCATCGGCTTCGACTGCGTGCTGCGCCGGCTCGACGCCGAGTCGCACCAGGTCCGCCACCGCCTGTCCGATCTCTATCGCCGCTACAACGTGATCGGGTTCGAGACCTTCGGCGAGCAGTACCGGGCGATCCACCTCAACCACACCTTCACGGGAATCGCGATCGGGGCGGGGTCGCGGGCGTGAGGGCGCGCCGCATCCCGGCGCGCGGGTGATCCGCGCGGCCGCGCCGGCAGCGCCCTCCTCGCCGCGCGCCATCCCGGCGGCCCGGGACGCCGACGCATCGGGCCGTCGCCGATGGCGGACCCGGGCTTCGCTCAGGCGCCGCGCGGGCTTGTGATACGTTTTCCGGAAGTGATCTTCCGGAAAACGTATCAGACCTTCGGCAAGGCGCGCGCGTCGCCGTGGTAGGAGCGGTTCGGCCGCATGTCGACCGCCGAGGCCATGCGGTTCGTCATGTTGAAGAAGCTCGCCACCGCCGCGATGTCCCAGATGTCCTTGTCGGTGAAGCCGGCATCGCGCAGCGCCTCGCGGTCCTCCTCCTCCACCGTCCAGGGCGCCTCGGTGAGCGCCACCGCGAAGTCGAGCATCGCCCGGTGGCGCGGCGAGAGCGACGCGGCCCGGTAGTTCATCACCAGCATCTCGCCGAGGACCGGGTCGCCCGAGAGCACGCGCACCGCCGCCCCGTGCGCGGTCAGGCAGTAGTAGCAGCGATTGGCGCTCGACACCGCCACAGCGATCATCTCGCGCTCCAGCTTCGACAGGCCCGACGGCGCCAGCATCAGGTCGCTGTAGAAGGACACGAAGGCGTCGAGCTTGGCCGCGTCGTGCGCGTAGGCGAGCAGCACGTTCGGCACGAAGCCGATCTTCTCCCGGCACTTGTCGAAATAGGCGGCGAGGTCGGGGGGCAGCTCGGCCGCCGGCTCCAGGTCGAGGGCCATCACGGCGCCCTCGGTCTCCTGGAGGCGCGGGTGCTCGCCGACCTCCTCCTTGGCCACCTTCCTCTTCGGCTTCGCCCCGGCCATCGCGTCGTCTCCCTGTCGTCGCGACTGAGCTATAGATCGGGAAACGCACGCGGACGAGACGCCAGGGTTGCGGGCCGCCGAGGTCTATGTCACCCGTCGCCCGCTGACACCTCGGCGGGAGGGACGAGCCGTGGACCTGTCGACCGCGACGCCCGAAGCGCGGGCGAGCCGCACCGACCTCATCGCCGCCGCCGTCGCGGCGGCGGAGGCCCGCCGGGAGCCCGGCGACTTCGTCCGCGACCTGTTCGGCCGAGTCCCGCCCGAGGATCTCAACGCCTACGCGCCCGAGACCCTGGCCGACCTCGCCCTCGCGGCCCGCCAGCACCTCGCCGCGGCGCGGCCCGACGAGAGCGGCGCGGATCTGCGCCTCAACGACGTGGTGGTGGAGCGCGACGGCGGGCGGCGCGACGTCACCGTCCTGGAGGCCATCAATCCGAACCGGCCCTTCCTGCTCGATTCGACCCTGGCCGAGCTGGTGGCGCGGGGCTACGAGCCGCGCCTCGTCGCCCACCCGATCCTGGCGGTGGAGCGCGGCCCCGACGGCGCCCTGCTGCGCCTCGTGGGCGAGACCACCGCGGGAGCCGGCGACGCGCTGAGCCGCGAGAGCTTCATCCACATCCATCTCGACCGGATCGACGACGAGGGCGAGCGGGCGGGCCTCCTCGACGGCCTCGCCCAGGTCTACGCCGACGTGGCGGTCTCCACGCAGGACCACCGGGCGATGCTGGCCCGGCTCGACGCGGTCGCCGCCGCCTACGAATCCGCGCCGCCGCCGGTGGCGGCCGAGGAGGTCGCGGAGGCCCGCGCCTTCCTCGACTACATCCGGGCCGACCAGTTCACCTTCCTGGGGATGCGCGAGTACCGGCTCGGCGAGGGCGCCGAGTACCGGGGTGTGCGCGAGAGCGGCCTCGGCCTCCTGCGCGACGGCTCCGTCGAGGTGCTGCGCCGCGGCCGCACCATGGTGGCGATGACACCCGAGATCCGCGCCTTCCTGGAGCGGCCCGAGGCGCTGATCATCACCAAGGCAAGCCTGATCTCGCGGGTCCATCGCCGCACCCACCTCGACATGGTCGGGATCAAGCTCTTCTCGGGCGACGGGCGCGTCGCGGGCGAGCTGCGCATCGTCGGGCTCTTCGCGAGCACCACCTACACGAGCCGGGCCGAGGAGGTGCCGTACCTGCGCCGCAAGGTCGCGACCGTCGTGGCCGAGGCCGGGCTCGACCCGACCAGCCATGCCGGCCGCTCGCTCCTGCACGTGCTGGAGACCTATCCGCGCGACGACCTCTTCCAGATCGACACCGATCTCCTGCGCCGCTTCGCCCTCGCCATCGTGCTCCTGGCCGAGCGCCCGCGGGTGCGGGTGCTGGCGCGGGCGGACAAGTTCGGCCGCTTCGTCTCGCTCCTCGTCTTCGTGCCGAAGGACCGCACCGACGCGGCCCTGCAGAAGCGAATCGCCGCCCACCTCGCCATGCGCCTCGGCGGGCACATCTCGGCGATCTACCCGGATTATCCGGAGGGGCCGCTCGCCCGCTTCCACATCGTGATCGGCCGCCGCGAGGAGGTTCCGCCGGCGATCGATCCGGCCGAGCTCGAGGCCGAGGTGACGGCCCTCTCGCGCACCTGGGCCGACGGCCTGCGCGACGCCCTCGCCGAGGCCATGGACGGCGGCCGCGCCCGGGCGCTCGGAGCCTACTACGCCGAGGCGTTCCCGGCGGGCTACCGGGAGACCTACGACAGCGCTCAGGCCCTGTCCGACATCGCGATCCTGGAGCGGATCACGGCGGAGCGCCCGCGCGCCGTCGACCTCCACCGCCACCCGGGCGACCCCGAGACGCGGATCGGCCTCAAGGTATTCTCGAAAGGCAGCGCGCTGCCCCTCTCGGATCGGGTGCCGGTGCTGGAGAATTTCGGGTTCCGGGTCATCGACGAGCGCACCTTCCTGATCGGCCGGCCCGGCGCGCCGGAGACGGACGGGATCTGGCTGCACGACATGCTGCTCGAGCGCGCGGGCGGCGGGGCGATCGATCTCGCCCGGCTCGACCGCCCCGTCGAGGCGGCCCTGCTCGCCATCGCGCGCGGCCTCGCCGAGACCGACGCCTACAACCGGCTGATCCTGGAGGCCGGCCTCGGCTGGCGCGACGCGGCCCTGCTGCGCGCCCTCGGGCGCTACCTCCGGCAGTTGCGGATCCGCTACGGCCAGGGCTACCTCGCCGCCACGCTGAGCCGCCACCCCGCCCTGGCCGCCGGGATCGTCGCCCTGTTCTACGCGCGCTTCGATCCCCGCGCCGAGGGCGGTGCCGAGAGCCGCGCTGCCCGCGAGGCGGCCCTGCGCGCCGAGATCGAGGCCGGCCTGTCCGCGGTGACGAGCCTCGACGAGGACCGCATCCTGCGCCGCTTCGTGAACCTCGTGGAGGCGGCCCAGCGCACCAACTTCTTCCAGGTCGCCCCCCACGGCCTGCCGCCCGACACCATCGCGTTCAAGTTCCGCTGCGCCAAGGTCGACGGGATGCCGCTGCCGCGGCCGCTCTTCGAGATCTTCGTCTATTCCCCGCGCGTCGAGGGCGTGCACCTGCGCTTCGCCTACATCGCCCGCGGCGGCCTGCGCTGGTCGGACCGGCCGGAGGATTTCCGCACCGAGATCCTCGGCCTCGTGAAGGCCCAGCAGGTCAAGAACGCCGTGATCGTGCCGGTGGGCGCCAAGGGCGGCTTCTTCCCCAAGCGCCTGCCGCCCGCCTCCGACCGCCAGGCCTGGATGGCCGAGGGCACCGAGAGCTACCGGATCTTCATCCGCACCCTGCTCTCGCTCACCGACAACATCGTGGACGGGGCGATCGTCCCGCCCGCCGACACGGTGCGCCACGACGGGGACGACGCCTACCTGGTGGTCGCGGCCGACAAGGGCACCGCCACCTTCTCGGACATCGCCAACGCGATCTCGATCGAGCGCGGGCACTGGCTCGGCGACGCCTTCGCGTCGGGCGGCAGCCAGGGCTACGACCACAAGGCGATGGGCATCACCGCCCGGGGCGCCTGGGAGGCGGTCAAGCGCCACTTCCGCGAGATCGACGTCGACGTGCAGAGCCAGCCGGTGACGGTGGTCGGCGTCGGCGACATGTCGGGCGACGTGTTCGGCAACGGCATGCTGCTCTCGCGCTGCCTCAAGCTCGTGGCCGCCTTCGACCACCGGGACATTTTCCTCGATCCGGACCCGGACCCGGCCACCTCCTACGCCGAGCGCCGCCGCCTGTTCGAGCTGCCGCGCTCGTCCTGGGCCGATTACGACCGGGACAAGATCTCGGCCGGCGGCGGGGTCTTCCCGCGCTCGGCCAAGACGGTGCCGCTCTCGCCGGTGATCCGCGCCCGCCTCGGCTTCGACCGGGCCGAGGCGACCCCCGCCGAGGTGATGCAGGCGATCCTGAAGGCGCCCGTCGACCTGCTCTGGTTCGGGGGCATCGGCACCTACATCCGCGCCTCGGGCGAGAGCGACGACGAGGCGGGCGACCGCGCCAACGACGCCCTGCGCATCACCGGCGCGGAGGTGCGCGCCCGGGTGATCGGGGAGGGGGCCAATCTCGGCGTGACCCAGCGCGGGCGCATCGAGGCGGCGCGGCGGGGCATCCGCCTCAACACCGACGCGATCGACAACTCGGCCGGCGTCAACACCTCGGACGTCGAGGTGAACATCAAGATCGCGCTCACCACGCCCGAGCGCGACGGGCGGCTCGGCCCGGAGGCGCGCAACGCCCTGCTCGCCGGCATGACCGGCCAGGTCGCCGACCTCGTCCTGCGCAACAACCAGATCCAGACCCTCGCCCTGTCCCTCGCCCAGCGCCAGGGCGCGGCCGAGTCCGGCTTCGCGACGCGGCTGATGCAGGCCCTGGAGGCGGAGGGCCGCCTCGACCGCTCCGTCGAGTTCCTGCCCTCGGACGCGGCCCTCGCGGAGCGCGCCCAGGCCGACGAGGGCCTGACGCGGCCCGAACTCGCCGTGCTCCTCGCCTACGCCAAGCTGTCGCTCAAGGACGCGCTCCTCGACAGCGCCGTGCCGGACGATCCCTATCTGTCGCGCGAGCTCGATCGCTACTTCCCGCCGGTGCTGCTCGCCCGCTACCCGGACGCGGTGGCGAGCCACCGCCTGCGCCGCGAGATCATCGCGACGGGCCTCGCCAACGCGATCATCAACCGCGGCGGCCCGACCCTGGTGAGCCGCCTCTCCGACGAGACCGGCGCCGAGGCGCCGACCGTGGCGGCGGCCTACGCGGTCACCCGCGACGCGTTCGGGCTCCTCGACCTCAACCGGGCCGTGGACGGGCTCGACGGCGCCGTCTCGGGCGCCCAGCAGCTCGCCCTCTACGCGGAGCTCCAGGACCTCCTGCGCCAGCGCATGGTCTGGTTCATCCGCCACGAGAGCCTCGGGGAAGGGGGCATCGACGCCGTGGTGGCGCGCTACCGGGACGGGATCGCGGCCGTGGCCTCCTCGCTGTCCTCGGTGCTGCCGGCCGGCGCGCGCGAGGCCCTCGCCAAGCGCGGCCGGAGCCTCGCCGACCAGGGCGTGCCGGAGCCCCTCGCCGGGCAGCTCGCGGCCCTCGCCGAGCTCGGCGCCGCCCCCGACATCGTGCGGGTCGCCGAGGCGACCGGGCGCCCGCCGGTCGCCATCGCGGCGACCCACTTCGCCATCGAGGAGCTGTTCCGCCTCGGCCCGCTCACCCGGGCGGCCCGCGCCGTGCCGGTCTCCGACACCTTCGACCGCATCGCCCTGGAACGGGCGGTCGCCGGCATCGCCGCCGCGCACCGGGCGCTGACGGCCGAGGCGGCCGCGACGGGGGCCCAGGGCCAGGCGGCGGTGGAGAGCTGGAGCGCCGCCCGCGGCGCCTCGCTCGCCCGCATCCGCACCGCCGTCTCGGCGATCGCGGCCTCAGGCCTCACCGTGTCGAAGGTCTCGGTGGCGGCGAGCCTGCTGGCGGACCTGTCCAGGCCGTGACGGAGGCTCCCGCCTTCGACGCCGCCTTCCGCGAGCGTCTCGCGGACCTCGTCGCGTGGCGGCGCGACGTGCGCCGCTTCCGGCCCGACCCGGTGCCGGAGGAGGACCTGCGCGCCTGCCTCGCCCTCGCCTGCCTGAGCCCCTCGGTCGGCAACAGCCAGCCCTGGCGCTTCGTGCGGGTCGGCGACCCGGACCGGCGTCGCGCCGTGACGGAGAATTTCGCCCGCTGCAACGACGAGGCGGCGCGGGCCTACCCGGACGCGCGCGCCGCCGCCTACCGGCGCCTGAAGCTGGAGGGGCTGCGCGAGGCGCCCGTCCACCTCGCGGTGTTCTGCGACGAGGCGACGGAGAGCGGCCACGGGCTCGGCCGCGCCACCATGCCGGAGATGCTGCGCTACTCGGTCGTGCTGGCGATCCACACCTTCTGGCTCGCCACCCGCTCGCGGGGCCTCGGGGTCGGCTGGGTCTCGATCCTCGACCCGGCGCCGCTGACGGCGCTCCTCGGCGTGCCGGAGGCGTGGCGCCTCGTCGCCTACCTGTGCGTCGGCTACCCCCAGGAGGAGCACGCCGATCCGGAACTCGTGCGCCACGCCTGGCAGCCGCGCCTGCGGGCCGAGGACCTCGTCGTCGAGCGCTGACCGCCCCGGCGCCGGCAAAAAGGAAGACCGCACTCCGGGGAGGCGGCCTTCAAGGAAGGGTCTCGAAACCTCTGGAGGAGGCCCGGATCCTTCGCCGCCCGCGCAGCCGGGGCTGGCCGGGTGCCGGAGGGGCCGGACCGAGAGGTCGTGCCGTGAATACAGCGGCTTCGCGGCCGGGCGAAGGCACCATTTCGGCGGAATGATGACGCGTGGCCGGTCCGGGCGCGGCGGGGCGGCCGCCGGCCGAGACCTGTGCGAAGCCGGCAACGCGATGCGCCGCGTCGCCCTTGCGGGGCCGGGAGCGGCATCCCATCATGCCCGGCAGGGACGTGCGCAGACGTCCGGCGAGACCAGCGGAGGAACGATGACGGAAGGAGAGACCCCGGACAGTCGTCTACCGGGGGCTGAGGCGCGGGTGATCCCGTTTCCCCGCGCTGCCCCCCCGCCGGTCTCGTTCCATCGCAGCGAGCTGCGCGAGATCCTCAACCTCTACGGGCGCATGGTCGCGGCCGGAGAGTGGCGCGACTACACGATGGATTTCACCCGCGAGAAGGCGGTGTTCTCGATCCATCGCCGCACCTCGGAGCGCCCGCTCTACCGCATCGAGAAGGATCCCCGGCTCGCCCGCCGCCAGGGCGCCTACGCGGTGGTGGCCGAGACCGGCCGCATCCTGAAGCGGGGCCACGATCTCGCGCAGGTGCTGCGCGTGCTGGAGAAACCCCTGCGCGTCGTGTCCTAGGACCCTGACGCCAGCTTGCGCCAGCCTCAGGCAAGGTTGCGACCCTAGACCTCGGGATACGGAATGGTTCCGAGGATCCGACATTGAGCGGCATCTACCTCTTCGGCCTCGCGTCCCGGCGGGCGCAGTACCTCTCGGTGCGGCAGGCGACGGTCGCGGGCAACATCGCGAATGCCGACACGCCCGGCTACAAGGCGCGCGACGTCGTGCCCTTCGCCGAGGTGCTCTCCCGCGCGGGGCTGGACCTCGCGGCGACGTCCCAGGGCCATCTCAGGGCCGGCACGACCACTCCCACCGCGAAGGTGAAGCCGAGCGAGAGCTGGGACGCGATCCAGGGCGGCCACTCGGTCAGCCTGGAGCAGGAGATGCTGAAGTCCAACGACATCGCGCGCGACTTCAACCTCAACACGGCGGTGGTGAAGGCCTTCCACCGGATGATGCTGTCGGGCGTGAGGAGCGGCTCGTGATCGACCCTCTGACCGCCTCGGCGCGCCTCGCCAGCGCCGGGATGGAGGTGCAGTCGCTGCGGCTGCGCGTCGTGGCCGAGAACATCGCCAACGCCCAGTCGACGGGCGTGGACCCGGGCTCGGACCCCTACCAGCGCAAGACGATCACCTTCCGCAGCGAACTCGACCGGGCGGCGGGGGCCGCCACCGTGGGCGTGCGGGAGATCGGCGTCGACCGGGCGCCCTTCCGCGTCGAGCACGAGCCCGGCAACCCGGCGGCCGATGAGAACGGCGACGTCAAGTATCCCAACGTCAATGTCCTCATCGAGATGACGGACATGCGCGAAGCCAACCGCTCCTACGAGGCGAACCTGCAGATGATCAAGCAGGCCCGGGCCCTCGTGGCGAGCGTCATCGATCTCCTGAAGAGCTGAGGCGTGGCGCCATGATCGAGGCCGTCGCATCCCTGAACGCGCTGATCGACCGGACGGGACCGGTCTCCGGCCCCTCCTCGGCCGGGCTCCTTCAGGGCGTTCTCAGCCCCGCCCCGACCGCGATCCCGACGGGTCCGGCCTTCGGCGACGTCATGGCCCAGATCGCCTCCGGCATGCGCGACACCCTGCGCGCCGGCGAGGCGACCGCCATCGCCGGGCTCCAGGGCAAGGCTTCCGCCCAGCAGGTGGTGGAGGCAGTGCTCTCCGCCGAGCAGAGCCTGCAGACCACCATCGCCATCCGCGACAAGGTCGTGGCCGCCTATCTCGAAATCAGCCGCATGGCGATCTGAGGATCCACCCCGACATGAGAGCGCTCGCCATCGCCGCCACGGGCATGAATGCCCAGCAGCTCAACCTCGAAGTCATCGCCAACAACGTCGCCAACCTGAACACGACCGGCTTCAAGGGCGCCCGGGCGGAGTTCACGGACCTGCTCTACCAAGCCGAGCGGCAGCAGGGCGTGCCGAACCAGACCGGACAGGAGGCGGTGCCCGAGGGGGCGCTCCTCGGCCTCGGCGTGCGGGCGGCCGCGATCCGCAACCTGCACCGCCAGGGTCCGCTCGCCCAGACCTCGAACAACCTCGACCTCGCCATCAACGGCCGCGGCTACTTCCAGGTCACGAACCCGAACGGCGAGGTGAACTACACCCGCGCCGGCTCCTTCAACAAGAGTTCGACCGGCCAGCTCGTCACCCTCGAAGGCTACGTGGTGGAGCCGGCAATCCTGTTCCCGGCCAACACCGTCGACGTCGTGATCAACCAGTCGGGGCAGGTCTACGCCAAAGTCGACGGGCAGGCGACGCCGCAGCTCCTCGGCCAGCTCTCGATCGCCAACTTCGCCAACGAATCGGGCCTGGAGCCCCTCGGCAACGGCCTCTACCGCGAGACCGCCGCCTCGGGCGCCCCCGTCACCGGCGTCGCGGGGGATACCGGCTTCGGCAAGGTCCAGCAGGGCTACCTGGAGAGTTCGAACGTCGATCCGGTCAAGGAGATCACCAGCCTGATCACGGCCCAGCGCGCCTTCGAGATGAACTCGAAGGTGATCCAGGCCGCCGACGAGATGGCCGGCACGGTGTCGAAGGGCATCCGGTAACCCGGCGCGCCGCGGCGGCGCCCGCGAGCGGCGCGGCCCCGGCGCGCCCGCGAAGGCGAGGATGCGATCACGATGGTCATGAGCAGTCGAACCCGGCGGGCGCTCGCGCTCGCCCTCCTGGCCGGCGCCTGCGGCGCCGGCATCGGCCCCTGCGCGGCCGCTCCCGCCGCCGGCCCCGCCGCCGCGCAGGCGCCGCCCGAGCGCGCGCCCGACCTCGTCCTCCCGGTCCCGGCCGTGACGATCTACCCGGGCGACATGATCAAGGAGACGATGCTGCGCGAGCAGTCCTTCCCGCCGACCTTCCGCGCCCGCGCCGCCGTGATCGACGCGCCCCTCGCCATCGTCGGCCGGGTGGCGCGGCGCACGCTCCTGCCCGGGGAGCCGGTGCCGGTCAACGCGGTGGACGATCCGCGCCTGGTCAGCCGCGGCACGCCCACCACGATGATCTTCGAGGAGAACGGCCTCATCATCACCACGCTCGGCACGCCGCTGCAGAATGGCGGCCTCGGCGAGGTCATCCGGGTGCGCAACACCGATACGGGCCGGATCGTCGTCGGCGTCGTCCAGGGCGACGGCCGCATCCGCATCGGGGACATGCGCTGATGGACCGGATCCTCGCGCTGCTGCTCGCCCTGCTGGTCGCGCCCCTCGCCGCGCTCCCGGCCCTCGCCGGCACCCGGATCAAGGACATCGCCGCGCTCCAGGGCGTGCGCGACAACCAGCTCGTCGGCTACGGGCTCGTCACGGGCCTCCAGGGCACCGGCGACACCCTGCGCAACGCGCAGTTCACCGAGCAGTCGCTGCAATCGATGCTCGACCGGATGGGCGTCAACGTGCGCGACTCGCGCCTGCGCACCCGCAACGTCGCGGCCGTGATGGTGACGGCCGACCTGCCGCCCTACGCGACCGTGGGCTCGCGCATCGACGTCACCGTGACCTCGCTCGGCGACGCGACCTCGCTCAAGGGCGGCACGCTCCTGATGACGCCGCTCTCGGGCGGCGACGGGCAGGTCTACGCCGCCGCCCAGGGGCCGATGGCGGTCTCCGGCTTCTCGGTGGGTGGCCAGGCCGAGACGGTCACGCAGGGCGTGCCGACCGCCGGGCGCATTCCGAACGGCGCCCTGATCGAGCGGCAGGTGCCGGGCTCGCTGCAGGACCTGCCGCAGCTCGTCCTCGAACTCAAGAACCCCGACTTCAAGACCGCGACCCTGATCGTCGACGCGGTCAACGCCTACGCGCTGCAGCGCTTCGGCCGGCGCGTGGCGATCCCGCGCGACCAGCGCTCGGTGGTGCTGCACAAGCCGCCCGCGATCGCGCAGACCCGCTTCATCGCGGAGGTCGGCGACCTGACCATCCAGCCCGACACCCCGGCGCGGGTGGTGGTGGATCAGCGCACCGGCACGGTGGTGATCGGCCGCAACGTCCAGATCTCCACGGTGGCGGTCACGCACGGCAACCTGACGGTCCGGGTCACCGAGACGCCCGAGGTCTCCCAGCCCAATCCCTCCTCCCGCAACGGCCAGACCGTGGTGGTGCCGCGCACCGAGGTCTCGGCCCAGGAGCAGCAGGGCCGCCTCGCCGTCCTGGGCGGCTCCGACCTCCAGACCCTCGTCAAGGGCCTCAACCAGGTCGGCCTGAAGCCGAGCGACATCATCGCGATCCTCCAGGCCGTGAAGACGGCCGGCGCCCTCCAGGCGGAGCTCGTGGTGCAATGAGGCGGCGTCCCCTCCCGGCGGGCTTCCTCCCGCCGCTCGCGGGCCTGCTGTGGCTCGCGGGGCTCGCGGGCCTGCTGTGGCTCGCGGGGCTCGCGGGCCCTGCCCGCGCCGCCGAGGAGGCGCCGCCCTCGCGGGCCGCGGCCTATTGCAACGGCATCGTGGACGCGGCCGCGGATGCGCGCGTGGCGTGGCAGAAGGAGACGCTGACCGCCCTCGAGAAGCAGGTCGAGGAGCGCATCAGGCAGCTCGAGGCCAAGCGCGCCGAGTACGAGGAGTGGCTGCGGCGGCGCAACGAGTTCCTGGCCAAGGCCGACGAGACCGTGGTGGCGATCTACATGAAGATGCGCCCCGACGCGGCGGCCCTCCAGCTCGCCAACATGCCGGACGAGGCGGCGGCGGCCCTCCTCACCAAGCTCAATGCGCGCACGGCGAGCAGCATCCTGAGCGAGATGGAGGCGTCGCGCGCCGCGCAGCTCGCCCGGATCATGACCGACGCCAGCAAGAAACCGAAGGACGGCGAGAAATCCTGATGAAGCGCCTGCTGACCTGCGCGGCCGTGGCGGGGCTCGGCGCCTGCGCCCAGCCCCTCGACCCGATCGGACGCCCGCCGCTGCTGACGCCGATCGGCACGGGCCTCGCCGCCCCGCGCGAGCCGCTGCCGGCCTCCTTCGCGGCCACGCCCCGGCGCAGCTACAGCTCGACCTGGGCACCCGGCGCCGCCGACCTGTTCCAGGACCCGCGCGCCCGCAACATCGGCGACGTGATCACGGTGAGCATCTCGATCAACGACAAGGCGCAGTTCGACAACGCCACCGATCGCTCGCGCAGCCAGAAATCGTCGCTCGGCTTCGATTTCAGCTACGGCGTCTCGGGCGTGAAGGACTCGGCCACCGCCGATGCGGGCATCCGCTCGGGCACCGAGACCAAGGGCAACGGCACCATCGACCGCAAGGAGAACCTGAGCCTGTCGGTCGCGGCCGTGGTCACCGACACGCTGCCGAACGGCAACCTCCTGATCAGCGGCTCGCAGGAGGTGCGCGTCAACAGCGAGGTGCGCGTGCTCACCGTGGCGGGCATCGTCCGGCCGCGCGACATCACCCGCAAGAACACGATCGACTACGACAAGATCGCGGAGGCGCGGATCTCCTACGGCGGGCGCGGCCGCATCACCGACGTGCAGGACCCGACCATCGGGCAGCGCGTCTTCGAGACCGTCACGCCGTTCTGATCCGCTGTCCGGACGATCACGTCCGGACAGCGTCTGACAAGCCCGCGCGGCGCGTGAGCGAAGCCGACATCCGTATTGCGAAGCAATCCGTCGGATGTCGTATGACACGCCCGCGCGGCGCTTGAGCGACGCCGACATCCGCGTTGCCGAAATGGGAGATGGCGAAGCCATCAACCGGATGTCGGATGACGGCGCCGGTTCTGCGGTGTTCGGGGCATACCCATTCCGCTCGATCCCTTTCGCATGGCGGATTGGGGCGTCGCTCACGCGCCGCGCGGGCGCGCGATCCGGGATCCGCTGCGATCAACCGGATCCCGGATCAGCCCTCGCCCTCCGGCGGCGGGCCGGGCGGGGCGAAGAGATCCTCGGGCGGCGCGATCGTCACGCGGCCGGCCGCGATCTCGACCTTCGGCACGAAGAGGCGGGTGAAGGGCAGGAGGGCCGGGCGTCCGCCGCCCTCGGGCTCGATCTCCAGGAGGTCGCCGCCGCCGTAATTCGGCACCGCCCGGATCGTGCCGAGCCGCGTGCCCGCCGCATCCACCGCGGCGAGACCGACGAGGTCGGCGGTGAAGAACTCGTCCTCGTCCTCGGGCGCGCCGAGGCGGTCCCGGGGCACCGAGAGGGTGAGGCGGTTGAGGCCCTCGGCCGCGCTGCGGCCCGCGACGCCGGCCACCCGCGCCACCAGGATGTCGGGCGTTCCCGCGGCGGGGCGCAGCGCCGTCAACTCCACCACGCGGCCGTCGGAGGCGAGGAGCGGCCCGTAGCCGCCGATCGCCATCGGCTCGGCGGTATAGGATTTCAGCCGCACCTCGCCCTGGAGGCCGTGCGCGCGGCCGAACTCGCCGAGCACGACGAGTCTCGCGTCCGGCCCCGGCGGGGCCGCGCCGGCCGCGCCCCGTCCCGCGCCGGCGCGACCGGATGGGGCGGGGCGCTGGGGCCGGCGCGCCATGGAGGCGTTACGCCGCGGCGTCGTCGCCGGCGCCGGCCTTCTCGGCGCGGGCGGCGGCGCGCTCCTTGGCCTTCTGGCCCGGCTCGGCCTTCTTCGGGTTGTTGCGGGCCGGGCGCTTGGCGAGGCCGGCGGCGTCGAGGAAGCGCAGGACGCGGTCGGTCGGCTGCGCGCCCTTGGCCAGCCACGCCTGGATCTTCTCGGATTCGAGCGACACGCGGGCCGGGTCGTCCTTCGGCTTCATCGGGTCGTACACGCCGACCTTCTCGATGAAGCGGCCGTCGCGCGGCGAGCGCGAATCGGCGACGACGATGCGGTAATAGGGGCGCTTCTTGGCGCCGCCGCGGGTCAGGCGGATCTTCAGGGACATTGTCTCACCTCTTCACTCAGTCGCTTGTCACCACGTGCGCGGGAGACGCGCGATCGCGCTCCCGCCTTCCGGAGGGGCCGCCGGGCGGCACGCCTCCCCATCGATCTTCCCGCTGTCGAGAACGTCGATTCCCAAGCCGGGCCGGTCGGCCCGATCACTTCCCAAGCCGGGCCGATCGGCCCGGTCACTTCCCAAGCCGGGCCGGTCGGCCCGCTCACTTCTTCTTGCCGAAGGGCAGGCCCCCGAGGCCCGGCAACCCCGGCATCTTGTTCCCGCCGAGGCCCGGCAGGCCCGGCGCCTTCCCGGGCGCGCCCCCGAGCCCGGGCGGCATCGGCGGCAGCTTGCCGCCGAACTGCTTCTCCAGGGCGGCGATCTGCTCGGGCGTGGGCTCCGGCATGCCGCCGCCCATCATCCGGCCCAACCCCCCGAGGCCGCCGCCGGGGCCGCCCCCGCCGAGCCCGAACATCGAGCCCAGCGCCTGGCCGATCCCGCGCTTGCCCGACCCCATCGCCTTCATCATGTCGGCCATGGTCCGGTGCATCTTCAGCAGCTTGTTGATCTCCGCGACGTCGACGCCCGCGCCCTTGGCGACGCGCTTCTTGCGCGAGGCCTTGAGGATGTCGGGGTTGCGCCGCTCCTCGGGCGTCATCGACGAGATGATGGCGCGCTGGCGCCGGAACATCTTCTCGTCGAGATTGGCGCCCTCGACCTGCTTCTTGATCTGGCCCATGCCCGGCAGCATGCCCATCAGGCCGCCGATGCCGCCCATCTTCTCCATCTGGCCGAGCTGCATCGCGAGGTCGTCGAGGTCGAACTTGCCCTTGCGCATCTTCTCGGCGACGCGCAGGGCCTGTTCCTGGTCGATGGTCTCCGCCGCCTTCTCGACGAGCGAGACGATGTCGCCCATGCCGAGGATGCGGTTGGCGACGCGGGCGGGATGGAATTCCTCGAGCGCGTCGACCTTCTCGCCGGTGCCGACGAGCTTGATCGGCTTGCCGGTGACGGCGCGCATGGAGAGGGCCGCGCCGCCGCGCGCGTCGCCGTCCATGCGGGTGAGCACGATGCCGGTGACGCCGAGGCGCTGGTCGAAGGCGCGGGCGGTGTTGACCGCGTCCTGACCGGTGAGCGCGTCGGCGACGAGCAGCACCTCGTGCGGGCGGGCCGCCGCCTTCACCTCGGCGGCCTCCTGCATCAGCGCCTCGTCGAGGGTGATGCGGCCGGCCGTGTCGAGCATCACCACGTCGAAGCCGCCGAGCCGGGCGGCCTCCATGGCGCGCTTGGCGATCTGCACCGCCGATTGGCCGGCCACGATCGGCAGGGTCTCGACGCCGACCTGCTTGCCCAGCACCGCCAGCTGCTCCATGGCGGCCGGGCGGCGCGTGTCGAGGGAGGCCATCAGCACCCGGCGCTTCTCGCGGCCGTTCAGGCGCCTGGCGATCTTCGCCGTGGTGGTGGTCTTGCCCGAGCCCTGCAGGCCGACCATCAGGATCGCCACGGGGGAGGGGGCGTTGAGGTCGATGATCTCGGCCTCGGCGCCCAGCATCGCCACGAGCTGGTCGTTGACGATCTTCACGACCATCTGGCCGGGCGTGACCGATTTCAGCACGGTGGCGCCGACCGCCTGCTCGCGCACCTTCTCGGTGAAGTCGCGCACCACTTCGAGGGCGACGTCGGCCTCCAGGAGGGCGCGGCGCACCTCCCGCAGGGCGGCGGTGACGTCCGCCTCGGTCAGCGCGCCGCGGCGGGTGAGCCCCGACAGGATGCCGGAGAGGCGATCGGAGAGGCCTTCGAACATCGGATCCTCGCGCCTACTCGTCGTTGCCCGCGCTGGCCGCCCGGCGCACCTGCAGGGCGCCCTCGAAGTGCCGGATCGCGGCCTCGAACTTGTCGCGGCAATCGGGATTGCAGAAGCCCACCACGGCGCCGTTGTAGAGCGTCAGCGAATCGGCGGCGATCGGCCGGCCCGACCAGGGGCAGGCCGTGTTCACCGCGTCCTCGATGCGCAGTCGCGCGGGGCTGGTCTCAGTCATCCGTGATCCCGGCTCGCGGCGCCGCTCCGCCCAACGCCGGACGCGCCCGAGGGCGCGTCGCGCTGTCGGGCGTTGGCCTCCGGCCTCGGGGGACCGGTCGGCGGGTCGGGTCGGGACGAAACGTCGCCTGGAAGCCGGAGCCCCTAGAGGGTGTCGAGGCGAATGTCAACGCAGGGCGGAGGCGCGCTCCCGCGCGGCCGCGAGGTGCCCCTCCAGGAAGGCCCCCGCCTCCGCCAGGGAGCGCCGGGCCTCGGGCAGGAACGAGGAGGCGAATTGCCAGGCATGGGGCACGACCGGCCAGACCGTGAGCGCCACCGTCACGCCCGCCTCCCGCGCCCGGGCGGCGAAGCGCACGGAATCGTCCCGCAGGATCTCGCGCTCGCCGACGTGGAGCAGGATCGGGGGCAGGCCGCGCAGGTCGCCGTGGAGGGGCGACACCAGGGGATCGGCCGGGTCGTGGCCGCCCAGATAGGCCCGCTGCAGCAGCGGGAAGCTCTCGACCGAGAGCATCGCCTCGCGCCCGGCATTCTCGGTCAGCGAGGGGCTGCCGCCGAGGAGGTCGGTGGCGGGCGAGAAGGCCGCCGCCGCCGCCGGGAGCCGCCCGCCCGCGTCCCGGAGGCGCAGCAGCAGGGCGAGGGCGAGGTTGCCGCCCGCCGATTCGCCCGCGAGCACGGCCGGCCCTTCGGCCGCGAAATCCGCCCAGGCCGCCGCCGCGTCGTCGAGGGCCGCCGGGAAGGGATCCTCGGGGGCGAGGCGGTAGTTCGGGGTAAAGATCCGGAAGCCCTGCCGCGCGAGCCCGCCGATCAGGGGCCGGTGGGTGCGCGCCGAGCAGGCGACGAAGCCGCCCCCGTGCAGGTAGAGGAGGCGCGGCGCGGCCGCCGCGAGACCCTGGCGCTCCGCCCATTCCCCCGCGATCCCGCCGACCTCGCCGGGCCGGAAGGCGATGCCGGGCGGGTCCGGGAAGGCGGCGGAATCGAAGACGCGCCGGACCTGTCGGACGTCGGTGACGCCGGACAGGCGCCGCTTGACCTGCCGCCGGACGATCCAGGCGAGGAAATGGGCGCGCAACGAGGCCATGCCGCGAGAACCCTCCTACTCGCCGAGCGCCCGGCGGATCACCGCCCAGTAGCGCACCGGCATCAGGCGCTGCAGGAGGACGACCTGCCGCGCGTCGGCGCCGACGATGAGGCGGGGCATGCGCCGCGCGATCCCGGCGAGGATCCGGTCCGCCGCCGCCGCGGGGGCGAGGCGCAGGTGGCGCTCGAAGGCGGCGCGGCCGCGCGCGGCCTCGGCCGGGTCGACCCCGGCCCCGGTGCGGGCATTGCGGGCGATGGCGGTGGCGACGCCGCCCGGATGCACCACCATGACGTGGAGCCCCGTCCCCTCGTATTCGTGGCGCAGGGCCTCCGAGAAGCCGCGCAGCGCGAACTTGCTCGCCGCGTAGGCGGTCTGGCCCGCCGGCGCGATGATCCCGTAGAGGCTCGACAGGTTGACGATCATCGCCTCCGGCCGCCGGCGCAGGGCCGGCAGGAAGGCGTGGGTCATCCGCACCGCGGCGCGGAAGTTGATGTCCATCAGCCACTCGAACTCGTCGAGGGCGAGGTCCTCGAAGCGGCCGGCGAGCGCCACCCCGGCATTGTTGACGAGGAGGTCGAGGTCGCCGTGGCGCTCCTGCACGGCCTCCGGCAGGGCCGCGATGCAGGCCGCCTCGCGCAGGTCGAGGGGGTGGGTGCTGAGCGCGGGCGCGCGCCCGTCCAGGGCGGCCGCGACCCGGGCGAGACCCTCGGCATCCCTGTCGACCAGGGCGAGGCGGGCGCCGCGCGCGGCCAGGGCCTCGGCCAGGGCCGCCCCGATCCCGCTCGCCGCGCCGGTGATCAGCGCCGTCCTGCCCCGCAGCCCGAATGGTCCCGCCACCGACCGGCCCCCTCGCCCCGCAGGGCTTCCTCAGCCCCGCAGGGCTCCCTCAGCCCCGCAGGGCCTCTTGGCCCCGCAGGGCCTCTTGGCCCCGCAGGGCCTCCCCGCGTCATCGCGCGAAGGAGGCCCGGGTTGCAAGCGCGAGGGGCCCGGTCTCCGGGGCGCGGGCCGGTCAGGCCCGCTTGCGGGCGGGCTCGCGGGTCTCGGGGACGGGCCGGGCCGGCAACTCGACGTCGATCTCCAGGAGCGAGACCCCCTCGCCGCGGTCCATCGACACCTTGACCTTCTCGCTGTCGATGGTGACGTGCTTGGCGATGACGGCGAGGATCTCCTCGCGCAGCACCGCCGCGAGGTCGCTCCGGCCGGAGGCGGCGCGCTCGTGGGCGAGCAGGATCTGCAGGCGCTCGCGCGCGATCGGGGCGCTGGCGCGGCGAGTGAAGAACGGCAGGAGTGTCATGCGGCCCTCCGCGACAGGAGACGGTTGAGGAAAGACTTGCGCTCGCTGGGGATCGTCATCGCGACGGTCTCGCCGCAGAGCCGGCGCGCCGCGTCCAGGTAGGCGCGGGCGGGCGCGCTCGCCGGGTTGTTGAGCGTCACCGGGTTGCCGACGTTGGAGGCCTTGAGCACCTCCTCGCTCTCCGGCACCACCGCGAGCAGCGGGATCGACAGGATCTCCAGCACGTCCTCGATCTTGAGCATCTCGCCCTTGTCCGCCCGCGAGGGGGCGTAGCGGGTCAGGATCAGGTGCTTGTCGATCGACTCGCCGGCCTCGGCCCGCACCGTCTTGGAATCGAGCAGCCCGATGATCCGGTCCGAGTCGCGGACCGAGGACACTTCCGGGTTGGTGACCACCACGGCCACGTCGGCGTGGCGCATCGCCAGGGTCGCGCCGCGCTCGATCCCGGCCGGGCTGTCGCAGACGATCCAGTCGAAGCGCTCCCGCAGGGCCTCGATCACGCGGGCGACGCCCTCCTCGGTGAGCGCGTCCTTGTCGCGGGTCTGGGAGGCGGGGAGGAGGGAGAGCGTGTCGAGGCGCTTGTCGCGGATCAGGGCCTGGGCGAGCTTGGCGTCGCCCTGGACGACGTTGATGAGGTCGTAGACGACGCGGCGCTCGGCGCCCATCACCAGGTCGAGGTTGCGCAGGCCGACGTCGAAATCCACCAAGCAGACATTCGCGCCTCCCTTGGCGAGGGCGGCGCCCAGGGCGGCGGTCGTGGTGGTCTTGCCGACCCCGCCCTTGCCCGATGTGACCACCACGACCTTTGGCATGCTGCACCTCGTTGTTCGTTGGGCGGTCCCGGCCGCCTGCCGTTCGGGGGTCGCCCGGGCGCCCGAGGGCGCGGGGCGGACGTCAATCGAGCACTTTCATCCGCATCGCGTCGCCGTCGAGCCAGACATGCACCGCCCGTCCGAGCAGGGACGGCTCGATGTCGTCGGCGACGCGGTAGAGGCCGTCGATCGCCAGCAGTTCCGGCGCGAACCGGCTGCTGACGATCCGGGCATTGGCGTTGCCGGCCGCCCCCGCGATCGCCCGCCCGCGCAGGGCCCCGTAGACGTGGATCGACCCGCCCGCGATCACCTCGGCACCCGAGGCGACCGACCCCATCACGGTCACGTCCCCCTCCGGGAACAGGACCTGCTGGCCCGAGCGCACGGGTGCGTCGAGCACCAGCGAGCCGACGGTGGTCGGCCGCTCCGGCAGGGCGATCGGCGCCGGCGCCGGTTCCGGCTCGCCCGGCACCGGGATCTCGCCGCCGGCCCGGCCGCCGGTCAGCCGCGGCGGCAGGCCGCTCGTGAAACCCGCCGCGCCCGCCCCTTCGAGCCCCATGATCGGGATCCCGCGGGCGGTCAGATCCCCCACGAGGACCGTCAGCGCCTCGGCCGAGGGCTTCAGCGCGGTCACGTCGAGGATCACGGCGCGGCCGGCGAAGAAGGCCGGCGAGCGCTGCATCAGGGCGTCGAGGTCTGAGAGCCAGGCCTCGACGGGCGCCTCGGGGGCGAGGACCACGGCCAGGAAGGAGCGGCCGCGGAAGCGGATCGGCGGGCGGGCGGGGGTTGAGTGGGTCACGGGTTGATGATTCGTTACCGTTCTATTTCGCGCCCGGATGGTTAGCGAGTGGTTAACACCAGAGCGCGAAGTTTACATTTCCCTAACGTCATACGCGAGTCTCCCCCGTCAGCGGCCGGCGGCGCGCCGCTCCCCGGCCCAGCGGCGGCGGGCCGTCCAGGCGTAGCGGGCGTCGCCGTCGAGGAGGTGGAGGTGATCCGCGAGGCGGTTGCGTTCGAGCCAGGCGAGGGCCGCCTCGAGCTCGGCCGCCGTCATGGCGGTGCGGGCCTTGTTCCCGAACAGCCGCTTCAGCACGGCGTTGTAGCGGTGGGCGAGGCGGCCGGTGCGCGGCAAACGCAGCTCGGCCTCGTCCTCCACCGCCTGCGCGGTGACCAGGGCGGCGACCCGCCGGCGCAGCTGCCGCTCGGCGGCGGAAGGCGGCAGCGGCGGGTCGGCCGGCATCTCCGGCCGCACCAGGGCGAGCGCCGGCCCCGGCCGCAGCATGGCGTAGCGCAGCCCGAGGGCGTTGCTCTCCAGGGGCACGATGCCCTCCTCGCCGCGGGGCGGGAGCGGATCGCGCGGCGCGGCCGAGATGCTCCGCGTCCGGCGCGCGGCGGCCCCCTGCTCGGCCTCGATCCGCGCCCGGAAGCGGGCGAAGAGCGGGTCGTCCGGGTGGAAGACGACGGCGTGCTGCTCCCCGTAGGGCCCGGCCTGGGGGTCGACCCGCGTCGCCCGGGCGATCATCTGCTCGAGCCAGGGGCGGCTGCGGATGTGGGTGAGCGCCGCCACCACGGCCACCTCGGGCGCGTCGAGCCCCTCGTAGGCCATGGCCACGGTGACGAGCGCGGCCGGCTCGGGCGCGAGCCGGAAGCTGGCGAGCGCCGCGTGGGCCTCGGGCTCGGAGGAGACGGCGATGCGCGCGTCGCGGGCGGCTTGGCCGGCGGGCATCCAGCCGCGCAGCATGGCGAGGTAGCTCTGCGCGCTCGCCTGGTCGGGCGCCACCACCAGGAGCTTGCCGAGCCCGCGCGCCGCCTCGCCCGGTCCGAGGCCGCGGGCCGCCCGCCGCGCCGCCCGCAGGCGCCGCGTCGCCAGGAAGGCCTCGTGCAGCAGCGCGCGGGCGAAGCCGGTGCGCAGGGCCGTGAACAGGGCCGGCCGGGTCGTCGCGCGCGGCGCCGAACCCGACAGGCGGTGCGGGCCGACCCGGGCCTGCCCGTCCGCCCGGCCGCCCTCGAGCCAGCTCGCCTCGCCGTCGAGGGCCCCGAACTGAACCGGCAGCACCGCCCGCTCGGCGAGCGCCTGCGCCCGCGAGTAGCCGATCACCGCCCAGCCCGGCGCCGCCGTGTCCGGCACCGGCGCGCGGCCGGCCTCGCCGTCCCGGTAGGGGAGCCACAGGATGCGCCTCCCATCCGCCCGCTCCAGGGTGCCCGACAGGAGGAGGCGCAGCCGCGCGTGCTGGAACAGCGGCAGCAGCGCCCGGCTCCAGGCCGCCGCCTCGCCCTCCGGCACCTCCCCACCCAGGGCGGGGAGGTGGTGCACCTCGTCGATCACCAGCAGGGTGTCGCTCCGCCGCATCTCGGCGAGGTGCAGGGAAGGGGCGGCGGCGACCGCCTGGTAGGTGGTGACGTAGCCGGAAAGGCCCCTGGCGGGATCGGGGGTGTTGTCGGCGGCGCGCACCGAGAGGGCGTGGCCGAGGGCCGCCCGCCAGGCCGGATCCGCGAAGGCCTCCTCGGCCTGCAGGCGCAGGGAGTCGCGCGGCACCACCCAGACCACCCGCCGCACGGTGCCGGCCGCGATCAGGCGGGCGGCCGCGATGACGGGCAGGAGCGACTTGCCCCCGCCCGGCGTGACGGCCGCGAGGATGTCGGTGACCTCCGCCGCCGCGCCGCCGGCGATGGCGGCGACCAGTTCGGCGAGGGCGCGCTGGTGGCTGCGCAGGGGGCGGGGGGCGGCGCTCACGGGGCGAGGATGCGACTCATTCCGGCCAGCATGGCCGAACATCGCGCATTTGTGAATCCTTACGCTGTGTCAGGTTCAGTCGCAGCCCCTCCGTCATCCGGTACTGTCCGGTTCCGAGCTCGCAAGAACTGCGAGACGGCGGCGCTCGGGCGGGACTGGAGCGCAGGTTTTCGTCGAGACATTCTGGCGAAGAGGGCGAGTTCAGTCCGGCGGGGCGGCAGCGATCGGGCGGCGCGCGCGGCGGTCTCGTCCTCGATCCCGGAGCGCTCGTCTCTCGTCCGCCGTGCCGGCCCGGCGCGGTGTTGTGGCGGGATCATGCCTCGCAGGCGGGCGGACGGGCAGGCGGGCCGCCCGCGCCGCGGGGAAGACTGCGGCGGAGCGGGGCCGCGTCGTCGGCCGACCCGTCCCGGCCCTGCTTCGCGGGCCGTCCCGCCGGCGCTCAGCCGGCCCGGGCGGCCATGTAGGCGCGCCAGCCGCCGTGATGCGTCACCTCCTCGGCCCCGGCCACCGCGTGCGCCTCGCACAGGAAGCCCGGGACGGCGCTGCCGTCGTCGAGGGTGATGCGACCGAGCCCGAGGGGGGCGGGGATCGCGGCCGCGAAGCGCCCGAAGGCGGCGGGGTCGAGGGTCCAGACCTCGACCGCGAGCCCGGGGCCGGCATGGCCCGGAACCCGCACGAGCCCGGGCTTCGGCGGCTGCGTGCCCGGCAGGGCGTAGAGCCTGTAGTCGGGCGCCGTGCGGGCCTCCCGCAGCAGCCGGCCGCCGAGGGCGGTGAGTTCGCGGTTGAGGGGCATGCCCGACAGGTGCGCCCCCACCACCACGATCGCCAGCCGCTCCTCGGGCTCCGCCCCGACGCGGCTCTCCTCCGGCAGCGGCGCGTCGCGCCGCGCGCCGAGCCCGCACGACGCCGCGCGGTGGAGCGCGTCGGCGAGGGGCAGGAGGGCGTCGTCCTGGAAGGCCCGGGCGACCAGGGTGACGCCGGCGGGCAGCCCGTCCGCGCGGAACCCCGCCGGCACCGCGACCGCCGCGCAGTCGAGCAGGTTGGCGAAGTTGGTGTAGCGCCCGAGCCGGCTGTTGAGGGCGATCGGGTCGGCCCGCATCGCCTCGACCGTGTAGGTGGTGGGCGCCGTGGGGAGGAGCAGCGCGTCGACCCGCTCCCAGGTCGCCTCCGTGCGCCGCCGCAGCGCCTCCAGCCGGTACTGGCCCCGGAAGGCATCCGCGGCCGAGAAGGCGCGGGCGGACTCGACGATGCGGCGCACCGCGGGGTCGAGCGCGTCCGGGTTCGCCGCCGCGAAGGACTCGATCGCCGCGAGCCGCTCGGCCACCCAGGGGCCCTCGTAGAGCAGCTCCGCCGCCTCGCGGAACGGCCCGTAATCGAAGGGCACCAGGGGGCAGCCGAGCGCCTCGGCGCGGGACGCGGCCTCGTCGTAGAGGCGCGCGGTCTCGGCATCGCCGTAGAACTCGCGCTCCGCCCCGGCCAGCACCCCGAGCCGGGGCCGGGCCGGCAGCGGGCGCGGAGCGCCGCGCCGCGAGTAGGGGTCGTCCGGGTCGAAGCCCTCGGCGATCCGGCGCACCGCCGCCGCGTCGCCCACCGTGAGGGCGAAGATCGAGACGCAGTCGAGGCTGCGGCAGGCCGGGACGAGGCCGCGCGCGCTGAGGAGGCCCTTGGTCGGCTTGATGCCCACGAGGTTGTTGAACGCCGCCGGCACCCGGCCGGAGCCGGCCGTGTCGGTGCCGAGGGCGAAGGCGCAGAGGCCCGACGCGACCGCGACTGCGGAGCCGGAGCTGGAGCCGCCCGAAATGTAGGCGTCGTCGAAGACGCTGCGCGGCGCCCCGTAGGGCGAGCGCGTCCCGTTGAGGCCGGTCGCGAACTGGTCGAGGTTGACCTTGCCCACCACGAGGGCGCCCGCCGCCCGCAGGCGCGCCACCACGGCGGCGTCGGCCGGCGCGGTGGTGGCGAAGGCCGGGCAGGCGGCGGTGGTCGGCAGCCCCGCCACGTCGATGTTGTCCTTCACCGCGAAGGGCACGCCCCAGAGGGGCAGGCTGCCGGGCTCCGGCGCCCGCTCCATCAGCTCCCTCGCCGCGTCCCGCAGGGCGCCCGCGCGGGCGGGCGTGATGAAGATGGCCGGGTCCGCCCCGGCGATGCGCGCGCTGAGCGTCTCGGCGAGGTCGAGGGGCGTGAAGGCCCCGGACGCGTAGAGCGCCCGCAGGGCCGTGAGATCGAACACCGCCGGCAACATGACGCCAGAAGACCCTCCGCGCGGCGCAGCCTGGCGCCACCGCACCCGCGCAGGCAAGAGCCGGACCGTCCGGCCCGCGCGCCGCCCTCAGCCGAGGGCGCGCGGCATGCGGAAGGGCAGCATCAGCCGCACCAGCGGGTGGCGGAAGCGGTCGAGGCAGAGCGCCTCGTGCACCGGCTCGACCGCCTCGCCGCAGATCCGCGCCGCGAGCTGCGAGCGGGAGTAGAAGGGCGCGTCCTCGAAGCGGCGCAGCACCCTGGCCTGCCCGTCGTCGCTGCGCGTCGCCCGCTTCAGGCGCCAGAGGGTCGGCGGCAGCGCGGCCGGGATCGGCGGCTCGATCGGGCGCGGCGTCCCGTCCGGGTCGAAGCGCAGCGAGAGGTCCTGCCGGGTGCCGTCCCGCCGCAGCACGTCGTACAGGATCGCGGCGCCGTGGCGGAGGGTCGCGCGCGACCACGTCCAGCTCCGGAACGAGGCTTCGAGGGGGGTGTCGCCGTCATTCGTGTCGAAGTAGGCGTGGCCGCGCCAGCGCAGGGCGGGCCGGTCGAGGTCCACCTCGATCCGCGAGGCGGGGGCGATCGGCCACCAGCGGTGGCGCCCCTCCGCGTCGAGGGTGAAGGGGCCGGGCGTGATCCCGCGCGGGTAGACCCGGATCGTGCCCGAGAGGCGCGAGGGCAGGGGGGCCGTCACCTCGCTGACCCGGATCGTCAGGGCGCTGCCGTCCCAGGCGAGGGAACTCGGGCCGATGCTGAGCGAGGCGGCGTCCCGCGCCACGCTGCGGCGGCGGCGCTCGGTCATGGCCCAGCGGGCCGGCGCCCCGTACAGCACGACGTTGACCGCGCTGTGGTCGAGCGGGTCCTGGCGCCCGCTCCAGGCGTAGTAGGGCGAGAACACGCTGCCCAGGAAGGCGATGACGGTGAGGCCGTGGCGGCCGTCGTCGCTGACGCCGTCCACGTACCACCACGCGTAGCCGCCGGGCGGCACGCTCAGGTCGAAGCGAGGTCCCGCAGCACCTGCCGCGCCGCGAGCCGGCCCGACTGGGCTGCCATCGGCACGCCCGGCCCCGGATGCGCGCTCCCCCCCGCCAGGTAGAGGCCCGGCAGCCGCGTGCGCGCCCCCGGCCGGCGGAAGGACGCCGTCCAGCCGTGCGAGGCCCGGCCGTACAGCGCCCCCCCGGTCCCCGGGAAGAGCGTCGCGAAATCCGGCGGCGCCGTCACCGTCTCGGCCTCCGGCGCGAGCGTCAGGCCGCAGGCGGACAGCCGCCGGCTCATCGTGGCGTGGCATCGGGCGATCTCCTGCGGGGAAAAGGGTTCGTCGCGGGCGGGCGCGTTGACGAGGGCGAGCAGGGCTTCCGGCGCGTGGTCCGGGCCCCGGCCCGTCTCCGGCACGCCGTCGTCGCCGCGGTCCTGGGCGCAGACGTAGACGGTCGGGTCCTCCGGCAGGCGCCGCCGCCGGGTCAGGTCCACGAACTCGCTCTGGTAGTCGCGCGAGAAGAACACGTTGTGGCGCACCAGGGGGAAGCCGTCCGGGCGGCCGGCCACCGCGAAGGTGACCGCCGAGAGCGAGCGCGCCTCGCGCGGGACCGGGTCGACCGCCCGCGCCGCCTCCGGCCCGAACAGGCCCGCGGCGAGGGCCGCCACGTCCGCGTTGGCGACGACGCGGGTCGCCGGGAGGCGCTCGCCGCTCGCCAGGGCGACCCCGGCGACGCGCCCGCCCGCCGTGACGATCCCGGTCGCCTCGGCCCCGTAGCGCAGGGCGGCGCCCTTCTCGGCGGCGAGCTCCGCCACGGCGGCAGCGAGGCGCGACAGCCCGCCGGCGATCGTCCAGACCCCCTCCTGCTCCACGTGCGCGACCAGCATCAGGGTCGCGGGCGCCTCGAAGGGCGAGGAGCCGCAATAGGTCGCGTAGCGCCCGAACAGCTGGCGCAGGCGCGGGTCGCGGAAATGCGCGCAGAGCGCGGTCCAGAGCGTCGCGAAGGGCTGGATGCGCCAGAGGTCGCCGAGGCCCCGGGGCCCGACCCGCAGGGCGAGTTCCAGCGGGTTCGGGCGGGGCTCGCGGATGAAGGGGGTCTCGAGGGTGCGGTAGATCTCGGCCGCGCGGGCGCGGAAGCGGCGGAACCCCTCCGCCTCCCGGGGGCCGGCGAAATCCGCGATCGCCGCCTCCGAGCGGGCCGGGTCGGCGAAGAGGTCGAGGCGCTCCCCCGCGCTCCAGGCGTGCCGCGCCAGGATGCCGGCCGGCGTCAGCGAGACCCGGGCGGCGAGGTCGGCGCCCGCCTCGGAGAAGATCTCCTCGAACACCCAGCGCATGGTGAAGACCGTGGGGCCGGCCTCGACCCGGCGCGGGCCGGCCGCCACCGCGCGCATCTTGCCGCCCGGCGCGGCCGCCTTCTCCACCACGGTGACGTTCAGGCCCGCGGCCGAAAGGCCGAGGGCCGCCACCAGCCCGCCGATTCCCGCCCCGATCACCACCACCCGTTCGTCCGTCACGCCGTTGATCTCCCGGCCCAAGAGTGTCAATCATAGTGGACAGTTTCTGGCGTTCAAACAAAATGACACCGGCAGAATGATACCGGCAGAATGACCCCGGACGGAGGGAGAGGCGCATGGACGACGGTGGGCGCATCGAGCGGGCCCTTGACGTGGCCGTGTCCCACGCGGAGGCGCCGGGGGCGCCGCCGCTCCTGGCGGAGGCGATCCGCTACGCGGTCTTCCCGGGCGGGCACCGGATCCGGCCGCGCCTGTGCCTCGCGGTGGCGCGGGCCTGCGGCGACGACGACCCGGCGGCGTCCGACGCGGCCGCGGCCGCGATCGAACTCCTGCACTGCGCCTCGCTCGTGCACGACGACCTGCCCTGCTTCGACGACGCGCCGATGCGCCGGCAGAAGCCCTCCGTGCACGTCGCCTTCGGCGAGCCGATCGCGCTGCTCGCCGGCGACGCGCTGATCGTGCTCGCCTTCGAGACGCTGGCGCGCGGCGCCGCGCGGGTGCCCGAGCGGCTCGGCACCCTGGTCGGGCTGGTCGCGCGCGCGGTGGGCTCGCCCGCCGGCATCGTGGCCGGGCAGGCCTGGGAATCGGAGCCGAGCGTCGGCCTCTCGGCCTACCAGCAGGCCAAGACGGGCGCGCTCTTCGCGGCCGCGACCGTGACCGGGGCGGCGGCGGCCGGGGCCGAGGCGATGCCCTGGCGGCTGCTCGGAGAGTATCTGGGCGAGGCCTACCAGGTGGCGGACGACCTGCGCGACGTGGCCTGCCGCCAGGAGGAGGTGGGCAAGCCGGTCGGGCGCGACGCCACCCTCGGGCGGCCCAACGCCGCGGCGCTCCTCGGCCTCGACGGGGCCCTGCGGCGCCTCGCGGACCTCGCCCAGGAGGCGGTGGCGGTGATCCCGGACTGCCCCGGCGCCGAGAGCCTCCGGCGCGAGATCCAGGCCCAGACGCGGCTCTTCCTGCCGGCGCGGGTGGCCCAGAGCCTGGTCGCGTAGGCGAGCGCCTCCCGCGCTCTCCGGGCCCGACGGGCCCGGAGAGGGGAGTGCCCGGCGGGAGGGGCAAGGCCTCCGCCGGACCCGCACGCCCCGCCATTCCCTCGCCCGGAGCATCGCCCATGCACGGCACCGGCCCGCACGCGCTGACGGCCCGACCGGCCGCCCCGCCCCCCCGCCCCTGGCGCGAGCGCTGGCTCGCGCTCCGCCACCGGCTGATCGCCAGCCCGCGCTTCCAGCGCTTCGCCGCCGCCTTCCCGCCGACGCGCCCGGTCGCGCGCCGCAACGCGCGGGCCCTGTTCGACCTCTGCGCCGGCTTCGTCTACGCGCAGGTGCTGGCGGCCTGCGTCGCGCTCGACCTCTTTCGCCTGCTCGCGGACGGCCCCCTGGCGCCCGACTGCATCGCCCGCCGCCTCGACCTGCCGCCGGAGCGGGCGCTGTGCCTCCTGCGCGCCGCCGCCTCCCTCGACCTCCTGACCGCCCTGCCGGACGGCCGCTTCGCCCTGGCGGATCTCGGCGCGGCCCTCCTCGGCAATCCCTCGGTGGGCGCGATGATCGCCCACCACGCCCTGCTCTACGACGACCTGCGCGACCCCGTGGCGCTCCTGCGCGGGCGGGCGGGGCCGAGCCGGCTCGCGGGCTACTGGGCCTATGCGGGATCCGCGGCGCCCGCCGCCCTCGGCGAGGCCGCCGTCGCGCCCTACGGCGCCCTGATGGGGGCCTCCCAGGCCCTCGTCGCGGGCGACATCCTCGACGCCTACCCGCTCGCCCGGCACCGCCGGCTCCTCGACGTCGGCGGCGGGGAGGGCGCCTTCGCGGTGGCGGCCGCGCGGCGCGCGCCCCACCTCGCCGTCACCCTGTTCGACCTGCCCCCGGTGGCGGCCCGCGCCGCGCGGCGCTTCGCCGAGGAGGGGCTGGGCGGGCGCGCCACCGCCCTCGGCGGCAGCTTCCACGACGGGCTGCCGCCCGGCGCCGACCTGATCTCCCTGGTGCGCGTGGTGCACGACCACGACGATGCGCCCGCCGCCGCCCTGCTGCGGGCCGCCCACGACGCCCTGCCGCCCGGCGGAACCCTGCTCCTCGCCGAGCCGATGGCCGGGACGCGGGGCGCCGAGCCGGTCGGCGACGCCTATTTCGGCTTCTACCTCCTCGCCATGGGCAGCGGGCGCCCGCGCCGCGCGGAGGAACTCGCCGCGATGCTGCGGCAGGCCGGCTTCGGCGACATCCGCGAGCGCGCCACCCGCCGCCCGCTCCTGGTCCGACTCCTCGTCGCGCGCCGCGGATCCGTGTCAAAAGTGTAAACTCAACTTGACGCCACACCGTGGCAATCTAAACTGACATGAGCCGCACGAAGCGGCACCGCTGCCGACGCAGCGCTGGGAGGGGCGGATCGCATGCACGCGCTGGCCGTGATCCTCGACGGGCCCGAACGCCTCGGCCTCGACCGGCTCGCCCTCGACTCGCCCGGCCCGGCCGACGCCGTGGTCGAAGTGGCGTGGAGCGGCATCAGCACCGGCACCGAGCGCCTGCTCTGGTCGGGCCGGATGCCGGACTTCCCCGGCATGGGCTATCCCCTGGTCCCCGGCTACGAGTCGGTCGGGCGCGTGGTCGAGGCCGGCCCCGAATCCGGCCGCCGCCCCGGCGAGACCGTCTTCGTGCCCGGCGCCCGCTGCTTCGGCCCGGTGCGCGGCCTGTTCGGCGGCGCGGCCTCGCACCTCGTGGTCGAGGGCGCGCGCCTGTTGCCCATCGACGCGGCGCTCGGCGAGCGCGGCATCCTGCTGGCCCTCGCCGCGACCGCCTACCACGCCCTGGCGGGGGCGGAGCGCGGCGAGCGCCACCTCGTCGTCGGGCACGGCGTGCTCGGGCGCCTCCTGGCGCGCCTCGCCCGGCTCAGCGGTCAGGACCCGGTGGTCTGGGAGCGCGATCCGGCCCGCCGCGGCGGCGAGCACGGCTACCCGGTGCTCGACCCGGCCGCCGACGAGACCGGGCGCTACGCCCGCATCACCGACGCGAGCGGCGATGCCGGCCTCCTCGACGGGCTGATCGCCCGCCTCGCGCCCGGGGGCGAGGTGGTGCTGGCGGGCTTCTACGAGGCGCCGCTCTCCTTCGCCTTCCCGCCGGCCTTCCTGCGCGAGGCGCGCCTCCGGGTCTCGGCGCAGTGGCGGCCCGGCGACCTCGACGCGGTCGCGGGCCTCGTGCGCGCGGGCGCGCTCGGCCTCGACGGCCTGATCAGCCACCGCCGGCCCGCCGCGCAGGCCGCGAGCGCCTACCGCACGGCCCTCACCGATCCCGCCTGCCTCAAGATGGTCCTCGACTGGAGAGCCCGCTCATGACTGCCGCCCCGCACGCAGCCGCTCTCCGCCACCCCGATCCCCGCCCGGCGGGCCCCTCGGTCGCGCCGCCCGATCCGCGGGAGGGCGCGGCCCGGCGCGAGACCCAGGTGATCGCGATCTACGGCAAGGGGGGCATCGGCAAGAGCTTCACCCTCGCCAACCTGTCCTACATGCTCGCCCAGCAGGGGCGGCGGGTGCTGCTGATCGGGTGCGATCCGAAGAGCGACACCACCTCGCTGCTGTTCGGCGGCCGGGCCTGCCCGACCATCATCGAGACCTCGACCCGCCGCAAGCTCGCGGGCGAGGCGGTGGCGATCGGCGACGTCTGCTTCAAGCGCGACGGCGTCTTCGCCATGGAACTCGGCGGACCGGAGGTGGGCCGCGGCTGCGGCGGGCGCGGCATCATCCACGGCTTCGAACTGCTGGAGAAGCTCGGCTTCCACGAATGGGGCTTCGACTACGTCCTGCTCGACTTCCTCGGCGACGTGGTCTGCGGCGGCTTCGGCCTGCCGATCGCCCGCGACATGTGCCAGAAGGTCATCGTCGTCGGCTCGAACGACCTGCAATCGCTCTACGTCGCCAACAACGTCTGCTCGGCGGTGGAGTATTTCCGCAAGCTCGGCGGCAATGTCGGGGTGGGCGGCCTCGTCATCAACAAGGACGACGGCACCGGGGAGGCGCAGGCCTTCGCGGCGAGCGCCGGCATCCCGGTGCTCGCCTCGATCCCGGCCGACGACGACATCCGCCGCAAGAGCGCCAATTACGAGATCATCGGCCGGCCCGACGGCCGCTGGGGACCGCTCTTCGCCGAACTCGCCGCCAACGTGGCGGCGGCCGCGCCCCACCAGCCGCTTCCCCTGAGCCAGGACGCGCTGCTCGGCCTGTTCAAGGGCGAGGCGGTCGGCCGCGGCGTGGTCCTGGACCCGGCGAGCGACGAGGACATGCGCGGCCGGCCGGTCCAGCCGCGGGCCTCCCTCGAAGTCGTCTACGACGCGGTGTGAGCATGGGCGCCTCTCTCGACATCGGGGCGCTGCGCGCCCGCGGCGAGGCCCGGCAGGGGCCGGAGCCGGCTGCTCCCGGGCCGGACCCGATTCCGGCGCCGGACGGGCCCGGCTGCCACGCCGGACGGGCGCAGCTGCGCGCCGCCGCCGAGGCGGCGGGCATGGGCGAGACCCTGCAGGCGCTCCGGCGCGACTACCCGGCGGGCCCCCACGACCAGCCCCAGAGCATGTGCCCGGCCTTCGGCGCCCTGCGGGTGGGGCTGCGCATGCGCCGCACGGCCACGATCCTGTCGGGCTCGGCCTGCTGCGTCTACGGGCTCACCTTCACGTCGCACTTCTACGGGGCGCGCCGCACGGTCGGCTACGTGCCCTTCAACTCGGAGACCCTGGTCACCGGCAAGCTGTTCGAGGACATCCGCGACGCCGTCCGGGCGGTGGCCGACCCGGCCCAGTGCGACGCCGTGGTGGTGATCAATCTCTGCGTGCCGACCGCCTCCGGCGTGCCCCTTCGGCTGCTGCCGCGGGAGATCGACGGGGTGCGCATCATCGGCATCGACGTGCCGGGCTTCGGGGTGCCGACCCATGCCGAGGCCAAGGACGTGCTCGCCGGCGCGATGCTGCGGGTCGCGCGGGCCGAGGCCGAGCGGGGACCGGTCGCGGCGCCGCGCCAGGGCCGCGACGGTCGCCCGACCGTGACGCTGCTCGGCGAGATGTTCCCGGCCGACCCGGTGCAGATCGGCGCCCTGCTCGAGCCGCTCGGGCTCAGCCCCGGCCCGGTCGTGCCGACGCGGGAGTGGCGGGAGCTCTACGCGGCCCTCGACTGCGCCGCCGTCGCGGCGATCCATCCCTTCTACACCGCGGCGATCCGCGAGTTCGAGGCGGCCGGGCGGACGGTCCTCGGCTCGGCGCCGGTGGGCCACGAGGGCACCGCCGCCTGGCTCGACGCGGTCGGCGAGGCCTGCGGGGTCGCCCGCCTCACCGTCGAGGCGGCCAAGAACCGGATCCTGCCGGCGATCCGCGGGGCGCTCGCCGCCAACCCGATCCGCGGGCGGATCACGCTGTCGGGCTACGAGGGGTCCGAACTCATCGTGGCCCGGCTCCTCGTCGAGAGCGGGGCCGAACTGCCCTATGTCGGCACCGCCTGCCCGCGCACCCGCTTCGCGGAGGACGACCGGGCGTGGCTGGAGGCGCGCGGCACCCGGGTGCAGTTCCGCGCCTCCCTGGAGCAGGATCTCGCCGCCCTTGAGGAGTTCCGGCCCGACCTCGCGGTCGGCACCACGCCGGTCGTGCAGAGGGCCAAGGAGCGGGCGATCCCCGCCCTCTACTTCACCAACCTGATCTCGGCGCGCCCGCTGATGGGCATTGCCGGGGCGGGCTCGCTCGCCCAGGTCGTGAACGGGGCGCTCGCCCAGCGGGAGCGGTTCTCCGCCATGCGCGCCTTCTTCGAAGGCGTCGGCGAGGGCCACGCGGCCGGGATCTGGGAGGACGTGCCGCAGCGCCGCGCGCCCCCGAAGCGCGCCCCCGCCCCGGCGCCGATCGGGGAGGGCGCCTGATGCTCGTCCTCGATCACGACCGCGCCGGCGGCTACTGGGGCGCCGTCTACGTCTTCACCGCGGTGAAGGGCCTGCAGGTCGTCATCGACGGCCCGGTCGGCTGCGAGAACCTGCCGGTGACCTCGGTGCTGCACTACACCGACGCATTGCCCCCGCACGAATTGCCGATCGTGGTGACCGGCCTCGCCGAGGAGGAACTCGGCCGCCACGGCACCGAGGGCGCGATGAAGCGCGCCCACGCCACCCTCGACCCGAGCCAGCCGAGCGTCGTGGTCACCGGCTCGATCGCCGAGATGATCGGCGGCGGCGTCACCCCCGAGGGGACCAACCTCCAGCGCTTCCTGCCCCGCACCATCGACGAGGATCAGTGGCAGGCGGCCGACCGCGCCCTGTCCTGGCTCTGGGCCGAGTACGGGCTGAAGAAGGCGGCCCGGAAGGGCGCGATCCCGCCCCGCCCGGCCCGCACCCCGGCGGTGAGGCCGCGGGTCAACATCATCGGGCCGGCCTACGGCAGCTTCAACACGCCCTCCGACCTCGCCGAGATCCGGCGGCTCGTCGAGGGGATCGGCGCCGAGGTGAACCTCGTCTTCCCGCTCGGCTGCCACCTCGCGGACATCCCCCGCCTCGTCGAGGCGGACGCCAACATCTGCCTCTACCGCGAATTCGGCCGGCTCCTGTGCGAGTCCCTCGACCGGCCCTACCTTCAGGCGCCGTTCGGCATCCACAGCACCACCAAGTTCCTGCGCGCCCTCGGCGAGATCCTCGACCTCGATCCCGAACCCTTCATCGTGCGCGAGAAGCACACCACGCTGAAGCCCCTCTGGGACCTCTGGCGCTCGGTCACGCAGGACTTCTTCGGCTCGGCGAGCTTCGGGGTGGTCGCGACCGAGACCTACGCGCGGGGCCTGCGCCACTTCCTGGAGGAGGAGATGGGACTGCCCTGCCGCTTCGCCTTCGCGCGCACGGCCGGGGTCAAGCCCGACAACGCCGCCGTCCGGGCGGCGATCCGGGAGACGCCGCCGCTGGTGCTGTTCGGCTCCTACAATGAGCGGATGTACCTCGCCGAGAGCGGGGGCCGGGCGGTCTACATCCCGGCCTCGTTCCCGGGGGCGGTGGTGCGGCGCCACACCGGCACGCCCTTCATGGGCTATGCGGGCGCGACCTACCTCGTGCAGGAAGTCTGCAACGCGCTCTTCGACGCGCTCTTCCACATCCTGCCGCTCGCCCGCGACCTCGACGCCGTCGAGGCGACGCCGGCCCGCGCGCACCGCGAACTGCCCTGGGACGAGGAGGCGCGGGCGCGCCTCGACGCCTCGGTGGCGGCGAGCCCCGTCCTGGTGCGGATCTCCTACGCCAAGCGCCTGCGCGACGCCGCCGAGCGCGAGGCGCAGCGGGTCGGCGCCGAGCGGGTCACGGAACTCTGCGTCGAGCGCGCCCGCAGCGCCCTCGCCGCGGCCGCCTGATCCCCCCGGCGGCGGGTGACGGGCGGCCCCGGCCGCCCGCCGCGGGCCGCGCCGCCCGCGGTCGAGCACGACGGAATGCGCGCGCCGCGCGGTCATCGCGCGGCGCGCCCCAGGGATTTGGCAGGCGCGGAGCGCGTCACGGACACGGCACGCGCGCGGAGCGCGCCACGGATTCGGCACGCGCGCGGAGCGCGCCAGGGAGGAGATCAGACGCATGACCCGTCCGTTCACCACGGCCTCGCGCTCCCGGTCGGAACAGGCCCAGTTCCGCCTGATCCTGGCGGCGACCTACCCGGTCTTCCTGGCGGCGGCCGTCGTCCAGCGCGTGCTCCCGGGCCGCGGCGTCACGCCCCCGGGGCTGCGGCGCTCCGTGTTCGGCGAGGCGCGGGCGATGGCGCTCTCGGCCATCCCCTTCGCCTTCATGGGCTGAACCCGGGCGGCCCCCGGCCCCCCGGTTTGCCGGCCACCGGCCCGCAGGGCCGACCGGAGAGTTTCCGTCGCCGTCCCGGCGACGGAGAGACCGCCCGTTCCCGCCGCGCGGGGGCGGGCGACCACCCCCGCGCGGCAGCCCCGCGCGGACCCGCATCCGGAGGTTCGGCAATGGCCAATGGAATGGACAAACCAAGTACCCTCTCGGGACTGACCGAGGAGGAGGCGAAGGAATTCCACGGAATCTTCGTCACCAGCTTCATCATCTTCACGGCGATCGCGGTGGTCGCCCACTTCCTCGTCTGGCTGTGGCGGCCCTGGCTGCCGGGACCGAACGGCTACTCGTCGCTGACGGACGGCGTGACCTACGCCGCCCACGGCCTCCTGCCCTTCATCGGCTGAGGACGGAGCTCTCGCCATGCACAAGATCTGGCTTCTGTTCGATCCGCGCCGCACCCTGGTGGCGCTGGCCGTCTTCCTGTTCACGCTCGCGATCCTGATCCACTTCATCCTGCTCAGCACCAACCGGTTCAACTGGCTGGAGGGGCCCGCGGTGAAGAGGGCCGAGATCCCGCACAGCCTCGTGCTGCCGACCTGACGGCCCGAAAGGGGCGCCGCTCTCGGCGCTCCACACCGCGGACGGCGGCCCGGACCGACACCGGGGCACCGCCCGCGGGCGACTGCGCTCCATCGCGGGGAGGCGGCCACCATGGCCATGCTGAATTTCGAGCGGAAATACCGGGTCCGCGGCGGCACGCTGCTCGGCGGCGACCTGTTCGACTTCTGGGTCGGGCCCTTCTACGTCGGGTTCTTCGGGGTCACGACGATCTTCTTCAGCCTGCTCGGCACCGGGCTGATCCTCTGGGGCGCGGCGCTCGGCCCGACCTGGAACGTCTGGCAGATCAGCATCGCGCCGCCCGACCTCAAGTACGGGCTGGCCCTCGCCCCGCTGCGCGAGGGCGGGCTGTGGCAGCTCATCACCGTCTGCGCCATCGGGGCCTTCTGCTCCTGGGCGCTGCGCGAGGTCGAGATCTGCCGCAAGCTCGGCATCGGCTACCACGTTCCCTTCGCCTTCTCGGTGGCGATCCTCGCCTACGTCACCCTCGTGGTGATCCGCCCCTTCCTGATGGGCGCCTGGGGGCACGGCTTCCCGTACGGGATCCTGAGCCATCTCGACTGGGTGTCGAACGTCGGCTACCAGTACCTGCACTTCCATTACAATCCGGCCCATATGCTCGGCGTGACGTTCTTCTTCACGACGACCTTCGCGCTGGCGCTTCACGGCTCGATGATCCTGTCCGCGACCAATCCCGGCAAGGGCGAGGTGGTGAAGACGCCGGAGCACGAGGACACCTACTTCCGTGACACGATCGGCTACTCGATCGGCACGATCGGCATCCACCGGCTCGGCCTGTTCCTCGCCCTCTCGGCGGGTTTCTGGAGCGCCGTCTGCATCGTCATCAGCGGCCCGTTCTGGACCCGCGGCTGGCCCGAATGGTGGGGCTGGTGGCTGAACCTGCCGGTCTGGCGCTGAACCGCTCCCCGCACCGTCACCCTGAAGAAGGCATCCGCCGCCATGGGGTATTACCAGAACATCTACACGCAGGTGCAGGTGCATCCCCTGCGCCCTGAGCCCGGGGTCAGCATCCCGCACATCGAGAAGCGGGTCGGCACCGGCCACTTCAACTATCTCGCGGGCCTCGTCGGCAACGCGCAGGTCGGCCCGATCTACCTCGGCACGACCGGCACGCTGTCCCTGGTGAGCGGGTTCATCGCCTTCGAGATCATCGGCCTCAACATGTGGGCCTCGGTGAACTGGGACCCGATCCAGTTCCTGCGCCAGCTGCCCTGGCTCGCCCTGGAGCCGCCGCGCCCGCAATACGGGCTGATGATCCTGCCGCCGATGGCGGAGGGCGGCTGGTGGCTGCTCGCCGGCTTCTTCCTGACCGTCTCGATCCTGCTCTGGTGGTTCCGGATGTACCGGCGCGCCAAGGCGCTCGGGCTCGGCTACCACGTGCCCTGGGCCTTCGCCTCGGCGATCTGGCTCTACCTCGTGCTCGGCTTCATCCGGCCGATCCTGATGGGGTCCTGGAGCGAGGCGGTGCCGTTCGGCATCTTCCCGCACCTCGACTGGACCGCCGCCTTCTCGCTGCGCTACGGCAACCTGTTCTACAACCCCTTCCACATGCTCTCGATCGTCTTCCTGTACGGGTCGACGCTGCTCTTCGCCATGCACGGGGCCACCATCCTGGCCACCAGCCGCTATGGCTCCGAGCGCGAGATCGAGCAGATCGTGGACCGGGGCACCGCCACCGAGCGCGCCGCCCTGTTCTGGCGCTGGACCATGGGCTTCAACGCCACGATGGAATCCGTCCATCGCTGGGCGTGGTGGTTCGCGGTCCTGACCACGCTCACCGGCGGCATCGGCATCCTGCTCACCGGCACCGTCGTCGACAATTGGTACCTCTGGGCCGTCAAGCACGGCGTCGCCCCGAGCTATCCGGCGGTCTACGGGCCGGTGGTCGATCCCCTGAGCCTGACGGGAGGCGCGCGATGAGATTGGCCCTTCAACTCCTCGGCGTCGTCGTCGCGGTGCTGCTGACGGGCGCGATGCTCGGCACGGCGGGCTGGACCCATCCCCCCGTGCGCTCCGAGCAGGTCGGCTACCGCGGCACCGGCATGGTGCAGGTGACGAACCCCCGCACCCAGGCCGCGCTCCTCGCCGCCAACACGGTCCCGACCCCGCAGGACCCGGCGCCTCCCGGCGGCGAGCCCGCGACCCAGACCTACCAGAACGTCCAGGTCCTCACCGACCTCACGACCGACCAGTTCAACCGCGTGATGGTCTCGATCACCGAGTGGGTCTCGCCCGAGCAGGGCTGCGCCTATTGCCACAACGTCGAGAACATGGCCGATGACAGCGTCTACGCCAAGACGGTGGCGCGCGCGATGCTGCGCATGACCCGCCACGTCAACGCCGATTGGAAGAACCACGTCGGCACCACCGGCGTGACCTGCTACACCTGCCACCGCGGCAACCCGGTGCCGGCGAATGTCTGGCACAACAACCCGGGCCCGGCCCATGCCCTGGGCTTTGCGGCCCGCGACAACGGCCAGAACCACCCGAGCCTCGCGGCGGGCCTCGCCTCGCTGCCCTACGACCCGTTCAAGGACCTGCTCGGCGACAAGGGCATCGACAACGGCGCGATCCGGGTCGCCGCGACCACGGCCCTGCCGGTGAGCCCCGGCAAGCCGATCATGACCACCGAGAAGACCTACTCGCTGATGATCCACATGTCGGAGGGGCTCGGGGTCAACTGCACCTACTGCCACAACAGCCGCGCCTTCTCGAACTGGGGCGAGAGCACGCCCAAGCGCGTGACGGCCTGGCACGGCATCCGGATGGTGCGCGACATCAACGGCTCCTACATCGAGCCGCTCGCTCCGGCCCTGCCGCAGGTGCGCCTCGGCCCGGAGGGCGACCCGCCCAAGGCCAATTGCACCACCTGCCACCAGGGCCTCGCCAAGCCCCTCAACGGCGCCAGCATGCTCAAGGACTATCCGGAACTCGCCGGAGGACCCCTGCCGCGGCCCTGACCGAGAGTTGCGGCTCGTCGGGACGGTCCCTGCCGAAGCGGCAGGGGCCGTGCTGTTTCGGTCACGGTGAGATCACGGCGCAATTCGTAAATTGTTAGACTGGTATTTACGCCTCGCGCGACAGTGTACGGGCCTCCGGAAGGGCCCCATGCCGATTCTGCACCACACCCGATCGCTCGCGGCGCGCATCGTCCTCGCGGCCCTGGCGCCGTGTCTCGTCCTCGCCGGCGCCGTGCTGCTGGCGGGGAGCGAGCGGGCGCGGCAGTGGGACGAGATGGGCCGGGTCGAGCGGCACGTCGACCTCGCGGCGGCGCTGAGCCGCTTCGTCCACGAGACGCAGATCGAGCGCGGCGCGTCGAACCTGTTCCTCGGCGCGAAGGGCGGCCAGTTCCGGGCCGAGGTGGCGGCCCAGCGCGAGCGGACGGACGCCGCCCTCGCCGCCCTGACGGAGATCCTCCCCGCCGAGGCGGCGGATCCCGGCGAGGGGCTCGCGCGCCGCGCCGCGGCGCTGCGCCGGGCGCCCGCGCTGCTGCGCGGCCACCGGTCCGCGGTCGACGCGCTGGCGGCGACGGCCAAGCAGAACCTCGCCCTCTACACGGGCCTGATCGACGAGGCGCTCGGCATGGTCGGGGAGCTGTCGCGCCGCGCCGCGCACCCGGCGATCGCGGCGCGGCTCCTCGCCTACGCGGCGCTGCTGGCGCTCAAGGAGGAGGCGGGGCGCGAGCGGGCCACCGCGGCGGCGATCTTCGCGGCGGGCAGCGCCGACCTCGCGGCGTTCGAGCGCCTCGCGGGGCTGGCGGCCAGCCAGGCCGCGCGGGAGGGCGCCTTCCGCCTCTGGGCGGAGCCGGACGCCGCGGAGGCGGTCGCGGCGGTCGAGGCCCAGGAGGCGTCCCGGGAGGTGGCGCGGCTGCGCCGCCTCGTCCTCGACGCGCCGCCGGGCTCCCCGCTCGCCTTCCGCGACGCGCCCGCGTGGTTCGGGCTGGCGACGCGCCGGATCGAGGGCCTGAAGGGGGTCGAGGACCGGCTGACGGCGGAGATGCGCGAGGCTGCGCGGGCGGTGCGGGCCGAGGCGGGCCGCGCGCTCGCGGCCTGGACCGGCGCGGGGCTCGGCGCGGTCGGCCTCTCGGTCCTGCTGGCGGCGGCGATCGCGCGCGCCATCGCCCGGCCGCTCGTCCTGGTGTCGCGGACCATCGCGGCGATCGGTCGGGGCGAGGAGGCTCCGGCCCTGCCGCCGGGCGGCCCGCGCGAGGTCCGCGCGCTCGCCGAGGCGGCCGAACGCCTCCGCGAGGGCGTGAGCGAGCGGCGCCGGATCCGCGCCGCGCAGGAGGAGGAGGGCCGCCGGCGGGCGCTCGCCCAGCGCGCCGCCATGCAGGCGGTGGCGGAGCGCTTCGAGGCCCGGGTCGGGCGCATCATCGCGGCGGTCGCCGACGCGGCGCGGGAGCTGCAGCGCGCGGCGGAGGGACTCGCCTGGAATGCGGCCGCGACGGCCGAGCGCTCCGCGACCGTGTCGGGCGCCGCCGGGGGCGCCGCCGCGCACGTCGCGGCGGTCACCGCCGCCGCCGAAGCCCTCGCCGCCTCGGTCGGCGAGATCGGCCGCGAGGTGCGGGATTCCGCCGACCTCGCCCGGAGCGCGGTCGAGGAGGCGGCCCGCACCCGGGCGGTGGTAGGGGATCTCAGCGCCGCCGCGGGCCAGATCGGGGACGTGGCGGGGCTGATCGCGGCGATCGCGGCCCGGACCAACCTGCTGGCGCTGAACGCCGCCATCGAGGCGGCGCGGGCGGGCGAGGCCGGGCGCGGCTTCGCGGTCGTCGCCGCCGAGGTCAAGCACCTCGCCGCGCAGACCGCGCGCGCGACGGACGAGATCACCGGGCAGATCGGCCGGATCCAGGGCTCGACCGGGGCGGCGGTGGCGGCGATCGGCCGGATCTCCGGGGTGATCGGCCGGATCAGCCTCGGGTCCGAGGCGATCGCCGCGGAGGTGGCCGGGCAGGGCGAGGCGGCGCGCGAGATCGGCCACAACGTCGCGCGGGCCGCCCTCGGGACGGGCGCGGTCACCCGCACCATCGCGGGCGTCGCCGGGGCCGCGGAGGAGACCGGTGCCGCCTCGGCCCGCCTGCTCGCCTCCGCCACCGACCTGGCGAGCCAGGCCGAGACCCTGGGCGGGGAGGTCGCGCGCTTCCTCGATTCCGTGCGGGCGGCCTGATCCGGGATCGGCTTGATCGAAGCGGATCCCGGATCGCGAGCCTGCGCGGCGCCTGAGCGCGGCGCCTGAGCGAAGCCGACATCCGCATGGCCGAAATCGGAGATGGCGAAGCCATCAACCGGATGGCGCATGCAGACCACCCATCCATCCGGGCGAAATCCTGGCCGACGCGCTGGACGAGATCGGCGTGACGCCGACCGAGCTGGCACGGCAGATCAAGGTGCCGCACAACCGCATCGGCCAGATCATCAACGGCAAGCGCGCCATCACGGGCGACACCGCGTTGCGCCTGGGCCACTGGTTCAGGACGAGCGCCGCGTTCTGGATCAACCTGCAGGCCGCCTACGATCTGCGCGTGGCCGAGCAGGAGGCCGGGGCCGAGATCGGCGCGCTGCCCGTCCGCCCGGAAGCCGAGCCGCAACCGGCGCAGCCGCGCATGCCGTAGCGCGGCCGGGGCTGATGACCCGCGGACGCGCCCGCGTTCGCGCGCGGCGGGTCACCATTTCCGCCAAGCCGCGGCCGTGCTAGGCCTCCCCGCAAAGCCGGTCGGACGGCGCATGCGGGGGGTATGCGGGCCCGGTCGGACGAGACCCTCCGCATCGTCCAGGCGCCCGCCGTGTCACGCTTCCGCCCGCGCCGTCTCCTCGGCACTCTCGGCACGCTCCTGGTGCTCGCCGCCGCCGCGGGAGCGGCCCTGTGGCTGCTTCCCGAGCGCCTGCGCGCGGCCGCCCCCGTCGGCAAGCCCCCGCCGCCCCGGGTCACCCGTGCGGTGATCGAGGAGGGGCGCAGCATCGTGAAGCTGAGCGCGGTCGAGCGCCGCCAGATCGGCGTCGAGACGGTGACGCTGCGCCTCGCCGAGCACCGCCAGGAGCGGCAGGCCTACGGCACGGTGGTCGACCTCGCCCGCGTCACCGACCTCACGAATGCCTACGCGGCCGCCCGGGCGCAGCTCCTCACCGCGCAGGCGAAGCTCGAAGTCTCGCGCAGCGCCTACCAGCGCGCGAAGGCGCTCGGCCCCTACGCCACCGCGGTCCAGCTCGAGACCGCCGAGGGCAGCTTCCGCATGGACGAGGCCTCCCTCGCCGCCGCCGAATCGCAGCTGCGCACCCTCGCCGCCACCGCCCAGCAGGAATGGGGCGCGGTGATCGGCCGGGCGATCGTCGAGCGGTCGCGCCTCGTGACGCAGCTGATCGAGCGCGAGCGCTTCCTGGTCCAGGTGACGCTGCCGCCGGGCGAGAGCGTCGGCGCCCCGCCCGCCACCGCCTACGCGGAGGTGCCGCCCCAGAGCGCCCGCGTGCCCCTCGCCTACGTCTCGCCCGCGACCCGCACCGACCAGCGCATCCAGGGCCTGAGCTACTTCTACACGGTCGCGGGCGACGGCGGCTTCCTGCCCGGGATGAGCTGCCTCGTCTTCGTGCCCTCGACCCGCGCGGTGGCGGGCATCGCCGTGCCGGAGGACGCGATCGTGCACTGGCAGGGCGGGGCGTGGTTCTATCGCGGGGTCGGCCCCGACGCCTTCGCCCGCCACCCCCTCGGCACGGACGCGCCGATGTCGGCCGACACCTTCGTGGTGGCGGGCCTGCCGGAGGAGACCGAGATCGTGCTGCGCGGCGCCCAGGCGCTCCTCTCGGAGGAGATGAAGAGCCAGATCCGCGTCTCGGGCGACGACGACTGAGATGGCCGCGCCGTCCTCCGGCCCGCAGGCCCTCCTGGTCGGCGCCGCGATCCGCTTCCGCGGCGTGGTGCTGGCCCTCGCCCTCGCGCTCCTCGCCTACGGGACGATCGCCCTCGGGGAAGCGCGCTACGACGTGTTTCCGGAATTCGCACCCCCCTCCGTGGTGGTGCAGACCGAGGCGCCGGGCCTGAGCGCCGAGCAGGTCGAGCAGCTGGTCACCCTGCCGGTCGAGGTCGTCGTCAACGGCCTGCCGGGGATCGAGAGCCTGCGCTCCGCCTCGATCCAGGGCCTCTCGGTCATCACGGTGGTGTTCCGGGCCGGGAGCGACGTCTTCCGCAACCGGCAGCTCGTCACCGAGCGCCTCGCCGCCGCCGCCTCCAAGCTGCCCCAGGGGGTGGGCCCGCCGACCATGACGGCGCTGACCTCGTCGAGCAGCACCGTGCTCCTCGCCGGGATCACCTCGGCGACGCGCACGGCCCTCGACCTGCGCACGGTGGCGGACTGGACCGTGCGGCTGCGGCTCCTCGCCGTACCGGGCATCGCGCAGGTCTCCCTCTACGGCGGCGACGTGCGCTCGCTGCAGGTCCAGGTCCGGCCCAAGGACCTGATCCGCTTCAATATCGGCCTCAACGACGTGCTCGCCGCCGCCCGCCGGGCCACCGGCGTGCGCGGGGCCGGCTTCGTCGACACGCCCAACCAGCGCATCACCCTGCAGACCGAGGGGCAATCCCTCACGCCCGAGCAGGTCGCCCGCACGGTGCTGGTCAACGAGGGCGGCGCGAGCGTGGTCCTCGGCGACGTCGCGACCGTGGTGGAGGCCCCCGAGCCGCCGATCAGCGCCGCCCTGGTCGACGGCGAGCCGGGCGTCCTGTTCATGATCGGCGCGCAGTACGGCGCCAACACGCTCGAGGTCACCCGCCGGGTCGAGGCGGCCCTGGCCGAATTGCGCCCGGGCCTGGAGCAGCAGGGCATCCGCCTCCACGCCGACCTCTTCCGGCCCGCCAACTTCATCGCGGTGGCGAACGGCAACGTCATCCAGGCGCTGGCCCTCGGCGGCGCCCTCGTGGTGGTGGTGCTGTACTTCTTCCTCAACGACTGGCGCACCTCGCTCATCTCCTGCGTGGCGATCCCGCTCTCGCTACTCGCCGCGGCCCTGGCGCTGCAGGCCTTCGGGGAGACCCTCAACACCATGACGCTCGGCGGCCTCGCCATCGCGATCGGCGAGGTGGTGGACGACGCGGTGATCGGGGTCGAGAACGTGGTGCGGCGGCTGCGGCAGAACCGGCGCCTCGGCCTGCGCCGGCCCGAGGCGCGGGTCGTGCTCGACGCCATCCTGGAGGTGCGCACCTCCGTCGCCTACGCGACCTTCGCGGTGCTGCTCGTCTTCGTGCCGGTGCTGACCCTGACCGGGGTCGCGGGCCGGCTGTTCGGGCCGCTGGCGCTGGCCTACATCCTGGCGGTGCTCGCCTCCCTGGCGGTGGCGCTGACGCTCACTCCGGCGCTCGCCACGATGCTGCTCACCGGCCGCGAGAGCGCCCCCGCGCACGACCCGCCGGTGATGCGCTGGTGCCGGCGCGGCTACGAGCGGGTGCTGCGCGGGGTCGAGCGGGCGCCGCTCCTCGTCGGCGGGCTCACGGTCATCGCCACGCTGAGCGGGGCGGCCCTGCTCCCGACCTTCGGCAGCACCTTCCTGCCGGACCTCAAGGAGGGGCACTTCATCCTGCACATGGCGGCCGCGCCCGGCACCTCCCTGCAGGAATCGGTGCGGATGGGGCGCCACCTCACGGCGGCCCTGCGGGAGATCCCGGGCGTGCGGACGGTGGCCCAGCAGGTCGGCCGCGCCGAGGCCGGGCAGGACACGGCCGGCCCGCACTACAGCGAGGTGCATATCGACCTCGATCCGACCCTGGACGGCGAGGGCCAGGAGGCCGTCGAGGCGCGGATCCGGGCCCTGATGACCAGCTTCTCGGGGGCGGCCTTCTCGCTGAAGACCTTCCTGACCGAGCGGATCGAGGAGACGGTGTCGGGCTTCACGGCGCCGGTGGTGATCAACCTGTTCGGCCCGGACCTCGCGCGGCTGGAGATCGCGGCCCGCGACGTCGCCCGCGAGATCGGCGAGGTGAGGGGCGCGGCCGACATCCAGCAGGCGGCCCCGCCCGGCCTGCCGCAGGTCAACGTCTCGCTGCGCCCGGCCGACCTGCGCCACTGGGGCCTCGACGCGGTCGAGGTGCTCGAACTCGTGCGCACCGCCTATCAGGGCGACACGGTCGGGCAGAGCTACGAGGGCAACGCGATCTTCAACGTGATCGTGATCCTCGACGCCGCCGTGCGCGGGCGGCTCGCCGCCCTCGGCGAGCTGCCGCTGCGCACCCGCGGCGGCAGCTACGTGACGCTGCGCCAGGTCGCGGACATCTACGAGACGCCGGGGCGCTTCCAGGTGCTGCACCAGGGGGCGCTCAGGGTGCAGACCGTGACGGCGAACGTGGTCGGGCGCGACGTCGCCTCCTTCGTCGAGGCGGCCCGGCGCAAGGTCGCCCGCGAGGTCGAGCTGCCGCCCGGCACCTACGCGGCCTTCGCGGGCAGCGCCGAGGAGCAGGCGCGCTCGCGGCGGGACCTCCTGGTCTCCTCGGCCTTCGCCGGTCTCGGCATCCTGCTGCTGCTCGGCGTGGTGACCGGGCATTGGCGCAACCTCGCGCTCGTCGTGGCCAACCTGCCCTTCGCGGTGGTCGGCGGCGTGCTCGCGGTGTTCCTGACCGGCCGGGTGCTGTCGCTCGGCTCGATGGTGGGCTTCGTGACCCTGTTCGGGATCTCCCTGCGCAACACCATCATAATGATCTCCCACTACGACCACCTGGTGGGCGTCGAGGGCCGGACCTGGAGCGTCGCGACGGCGATCGAGGGTGCCGGGGACCGGCTGGTGCCGATCCTGGCGACCTCGCTGGTCACCGGCCTCGGGCTGATGCCGCTGGCGCTCGGGGCCGGCGAGCCCGGCCGCGAGATCGAGGGGCCGATGGCGATCGTGATCCTGGGCGGCCTCGTGACCTCGACGGCGCTGAACCTCCTGGTCCTGCCGATGCTGGCGGTGCGGGTGGGCCGCTTCGTCGGGCCGGGCGCGGGATCGGACCCGCTGCGCGGGGCGCCGCACGCCTCCGAGGAGACGGCCTGATCGTCAGGCGCCCGCGTCGCCGCCCGGCTCCCGGAGCCGCCAGCGCAGGTCGAGCGCGTGGGCGATGCCCGCCCCCGCGAGCGCCAGGGCGATCCAGGTCCAGGCGGCGCCGACGAGCGCCGCCCGCAGGGCGAGCATCAGGCAGGCGCCCGAGGCGAGGTTGACGAGGAGACCGGGCAGGCCCGGCCGCCCGGCCCGCCGCCGCCACGCCGTCAGCGCCACCGCCTCGAGCGCGACGAGCGCCAGCACCAGGTCGACGATGCGGCCGCTCCCGAACAGGTCCGACACGCGCGCTCCCCCACTCCGCCTCAGAACGGCCCGTTGAAGCGCACGATCGACCAGTTGAGGCAGGCCGCGACCCCGACCCAGAGCAGGTAGGGCAGCAGGAGCAGCACCCCGGTGCCGGAATGCCGGCCGACGACCAGCATCAGCACCGCGATGGAGAGCCAGAGCGCCGCCACCTCGGCGAGCGCCCAGTCGGGCCGGCGCAGGCGGAAGAACAGCCCGCTCCAGGCGACGTGGAGGGCACCGTTCACCGCGAAGGCGACGAGGAGCCAAGTCCGCGCGGGGCCCGCCGGGGCGGCGTTCCAGGCCAGGACCCCGGCCGCGGCCGCGAGGCCGATGATCACGGTCCAGATCGGCCCGAAGGCCCAGTCGGGCGGCTTCCAGGCCGGCACGCGCAGGGCCGCGTACCAGGGATCGATGACCGTGAGCCACGCGCCCGCCGCGGCGAGCGCGATGCCCGCGAGGGCCGCCACGATCACCGGCGCCGCGGACCCGCCGAGCAGGCCGCTCACGGGGAGACCCAGCCGAACAGGTGCGCGAGGTCCTTGAAGAAGATCCGCGCGTGGGCGGCGGGCCGCGCCCGCACCAGCTCCTTGTTCATGTAGGAATCCCAGGTGAGCGACTGCACGTCCGGGTCGCGGCAGATGCTGACGAAGCGCTCCCGGAGCGCGTCGTTGCGGTACCAGACAGTCTGCATCAGGCGCAGGATCCAGAATACGCGGCCATGCGCCTTGAGGAAGCGGCGGCGGGCCTGGGCCAGGGCGCGGGCATCGCCGGTGGCGAGGCACTCGTGCACCGCCTCCGCGGCGAGCCTGCCGCCGAGCATCGCGTAGTAGATGCCCTCGCCCGAGGCCGGCGCGACGAGGCCGGCGGCGTCGCCGGTGAGCAGCACGTCGCGCCCGTTGTCGAAGCGGGGCAGGGGCTTGAGGGGCAGGGGGGCGCCCTCGCGGCGCAGCGTCTCGCCCGCGTCGAGCCCGGTCGCCTCGCGCAGGCGCCCGACCGCCTGGCGCAGCGAGAAGCCCTTGCGGGCGCTGCCGGTGCCGATGCTGAGCGTGTCGCCGTGCGGGAAGATCCAGGCGTAGAAGTCGGGCGAGAGGGCGCCCTGGTAGTAGACGTCGCAGCGCGCCGCCTCGAAGGCGCCGGAGGCCGGCGTGCGGACGACCTCGTGATAGGCGAAGACCTGCCGCATCCTGGCGTGGCCCGGGATCTCCTGGCGCCCGACCGCCGAGGCGGCCCCGTCCGCCCCGATCACCAGCCGGGTGCGCACCGCCTCCGCCTCGCCGTCGCGGCGACGCAGGTGCACGGTGACGAGCCCGTCCCCCTCCCGGGTGAGGCGCAGGAAGGTGCCGGTGCGGCGCTCGGCCCCGGCCAACGCCGCGCGGTTGCGCAGCCACTCGTCGAAGGGGGCGCGGTCGACCATGCCGACGAAGCCCTCGCCGACCGGCATGTCGACGGCCCGGTTGGCGGGCGAGACCATGCGGGCCGAGCGGATCCTCGCCACGAGCAGGTCGTCCGGGATGGCGAAGTCGCGGATCAGGCGCGGCGGGATCGCCCCGCCGCAGGGCTTGATGCGCCCCGCCTTGTCGAGGAGCAGGACCCGGCGGCCGAGCCGGGCGAGATCGGTCGCGGCGGTCGCCCCCGCCGGCCCGCCCCCCACCACCACCGCGTCGAGGACCGCGTTGCTCACGGGGGTGCTCATCATGGCCGTGCTCGTCATGGCCGTGCCTCCCTGGTTGCCGTTCTTCGTCGACGGGCCCTCGTCACCTCCTGCGGGCCCGTTTGGGCCCGGAGAGGGGAGGTCGGATTCTCAGCCGTGCGACGCCGCGAGGCCCGACAGGTCCGGCCGGGGCGCCTGCGCGGGTGCCCCGATCCGCCACGCGAGCCCCGCCGCGACCACGAACAGGGCCGCCTCGGCCGCGAAGACCGTCGCGTAGGCGGGCACGACCGCGCCGAGGGCGAGGCGGGCGACGTCGACGCTCGCGGCCCCGAGGAAGCCCCCGAGCCCGAACGCCACGCCCTGCGCGGCGCCCCAGACGCCCATGCGGGTGCCGTGGCGGCTCTCGCCGCCCGCGCCCGCGAGGCCCATCATCAACCCGATCGCCGAGACCGCGAAGACGCCGTTGAAGAAGCCGAGCAGCGCCACGCAGGTCCGCAGCAGCCCGCCCGGGCCGCCGAGAAGCGGCGCGTCGGGGCCGGCGCCGCAGGCCGCGATCGCCAGCAGCGCGGCGGCCGAGCCGAGGCAGCCGCCGGTGGTCCACAGCCGCAGCGAGGCGAGGCGCCCGCGCGCCCGCACGGTCACGAGGGCGACCAGGACCATCCCGGCGAGCACGCCGCCGTTCTGGATCCCGGCGAGCTTGGTGGTGGCGCCGGGCGTCATCGCGAAGACGAGGCCCGCGAAGGGCTCGAGGATCAGCTCCTGGGCGGAGTAGGCGAGCATCGCCAGGAAGATGAAGATCGTGAAGCGCCGCGCCGCGGGCTCGGCCCAGACCTCGCCGAGCACCTGCCGGAAGGGCCGCCGCGCCGCCTCCCGGGCCGCCGCTCGCGGGCGCCGCGGCTCGACGCCCCAGAGTGCCGCGAGCGCCACCGCGAAGGCGATCGCCGACACGCCGCCCGAGACCGCGACGAGCCGCCCCGCGGAGAACGGGTCGAGCAGGTGCCCGGCGGTCGGGGCGGTGACGACGAAGCCGGCGATCATCATGATCCAGACGATGGTCGCGGCGGCGCCCCGGCGGCGGGGTGCCACGCCCGTCGAGAGCAGCACCAGCAGCGAGGTCCCGGCCGCCCCGACGCCGATGCCGACGGCCAGGAAGGACAGGATCGCCAGGGCGAAGCCGGCCGCCGGCGCGGTGGCGATCAGGACGGTGCCGGCCGCGGCGCCGACCCCGCCGAGCGCCAGCAGCGCCATGCCGCCGATGATCCAGGGCGTGCGGCGCCCGCCGAGGTCGGAGCCGTAGCCCCAGCGCGGCCGCAGCACCTGCACCGCGTAGTGCAGGGCGACGAGCGCGCCCGGCACCGCGGCCGGGAGCGCCAATTCCACCACCATCACCCGGTTGAGGGTCGAGGTCATCAGCACCACGATCGCCCCGAGGGCGGTCTGGACGAGGCCGAGGCGCAGGATCGTGCCCCAGCCGAAGGGGGCGGGGGCGGCGCTCACGCGGCCCCCCCGGCGCGCAGGGCGAAGGCGGCGACGAGCATGCCGAGCACGGAGAGCAGCGTGCCGGTGCCGTTGTACCACGCGGCCCGGCCGCGCGGATCGGCGAGGAGGCGGGGCATCAGGGCGCCCTGGCCGGCGAGGAGCAGCGCCACGAGGCCCGCGTGGAAGGGCCGGTCCCAGGCGAGGAGCAGGGCCACCACGGCGGCCTGCGGCAGGGCCATCACCGCGCAGGCCAGCCGGGCCGCCCGGGCGGTGCCGAGCTGGACCGGCAGGGAGCGCAGGCCCGTGCGGCGGTCCCCCTCGACGGACTTGAAGTCGTTGAGGGTCATGATGCCGTGGGCGCCCAGGCTGTAGAGCAGCGCCAGCAGGATCACCCGTCCGTCGGGCAGGGACCCCGTCATCGCGGCCGCCCCCGTGAACCAGGGCAGCCCCTCGTAGCAGAGCCCGCAGGCGGCGTTGCCCCACCAGCCGTTCCGCTTCAGGCGGACGGGCGGGGCGCTGTAGAGCCACGCCAGGGCGAGCCCGAACAGGCCGGCGCCGAGGATCCAGGGCCCGAGGGCGCCCGCCACCGCCAGGGAGAGCAGCGTCCAGGCCAGGGCGACGGCGAGCCCCCAGCGGCCGGGGATGCGGCCCGAGGGGATCGGCCGCTGCGGCTCGTTGATGGCGTCCACGTGCCGGTCGAACCAGTCGTTCACCGCCTGGCTGGTCGCGCAGACCAGGGGCCCGGCGAGCAGGAGGCCGGCGACGACCACCGGCCAGCGCCCCGCCGGCGCGACGCCCGAGGACACGACCCCGCAGGCGAAGGCCCACATCGGGGCGAACCAGGTGATCGGCTTCAGCAATTCGAGCAACGCGCCCGGCGCGGGGAGCGCGCGGGCTCCGCCACCGTCGCGACGGGCGGGCCGCCACTTCGTCCAGGGATGCGCGAGGGGCTTCGTCGTCATGCCGCGAGGGTGTGACGCGGCCGGGCAAGTGTCAAGTAAAGTTTACACCCGCGCGGCGCGCGGCGGGGATCAGCCGGGCTCCTCCTCGGTGTCCTCGCTCCCGTCGAGGTCGCCGAGGCCGTAGCGGCGCAGCTTGGCGTAGAAGCCCTGGCGGCTGAGGCCCAGCATCTCCGCCGCCGAGGCGCGGTTGTCGTTCGTGATGCGCAGGGCCGCCTCGATGCAGAGGCGCTCGATCAGGTCGGTGGTCTCCCGCACCAGGGTCTTCATCGAGACGCGGCCGACGAGGTCGGTCATCTGCTCGACCGAGCGGGGCAGTTCGCGGCCGCCCGCCGCCGGGGCGACCCGGCGGGGCAGGCTGCGCAGGGTGAAGCCCAGGCAGGGGTGCTCGCCGCCCGGCACCGAGACCGCCGCGACCTCGACCTCCTCCACGGCCCCGAACTCGCCGCGCACGACGGTGGCGAAGTGGCGGACCGAGCCGTGCTCCACGAGCGTGCTGAACAGCGCGTTGATCTCGGTCCCCTCGCGGCCGAGCCAGCGGTCGAGGGGCTCGCCCTTGGCCTGGTGCTCGGTGGCGAGCTGCACGAGATCGAGGAAGGCGGCGTTGGCGCCGATGATGCGCCGGTCGCGGTCGGTGACGACGAAGCCCTCCGGCATCGCCTCGATCACCTCGAGGGCGCCCGAGCGCGAGGCCGCCGGCCCGGACGGCGCCGCGACCTGGGTGAGGCGCACCAGGATGTTGGTGCCGGTCTCCTGCCGGAAGAGGGCGGCGGAGACGCGGGCCTCGCCGCGGCGGTGGGCGAGCCGCGCGTGCAGGTCCTCGGCCTGGCCGGTGAGCCGCAGGCCCACCAGCAGCGACTGGACCGCGCGGGCGCTCTCGGGCTCGAACAGGTCGACCACGTCCTGGCCGACGATGCGCTTGGCCGAGCGGCCGAGCAGGCGGGCCGCGGCCGGGTTGATCTCGGCGACGCGCCGCGTCCCCGCATCGACGATCAGCACCGATTCGCCCGCCAGCTGGAACAGCACGCGGTAGCGGGTCTCGGCCCCGCGCAGGCGGGCGTAGTCGCGCTCCAGGGCCTGCTGCGATTCGGCGAGGCGCTGCTGCAGGGCGGCGAGGGCCCGCAGGTCGCGGCCGATCGCGATGATGCGCCCGTCACCGGGGATGCGCAGGGCGGAGTAGCGGATCGGGACGTCGGCGCCGCCGCTGCGCGACGGGTGGTTGACCTGCCGCCAGCGCGTCACCGTGCCGGGCCCGGCATCCTCCAGGAGGCTCGCGATCTTCGCGCGGCTCTCCGCCGTGACGGTGTCGATCCAGCGCCGGCCGAGCCAGCTCTCGCCCGCCTCCTCGGCAAGGCCGTCCGCGCCGAAGGTCGCGTCCCGGATCACGCCGTCCGGATCGACGATCAGCGACACGTCCGTCGCCGCGGCGACGAGCGCACCCGTCGTCTGCGCGTCGAGGTGGGAGACGGCGTCTCGAAGCACCGCGAACGTTTCCTTCGCAGTAAGGCTCAAGGGCTTGTTCAAGGGTCACCACTGGACGCCGACCGCACTGAACACACCTTTCAGCAGGCTCTAACCCGTAGATCAAGCAGGCTCTGCGCGATCCCGGGCGCGTTGCGGGCATCTCCCACGGCGGCGTCCGCGCCCGCGTGGCGGACCCTGTCGGGCCGATCGTGGAAGGCGGGGCCGCCGACCAGGATCGAGACGCCGCGGTTGCGCGAGCCGCGCCGGATCACCGGGATGATCTCGGTGAGCGCGTCGAGATGCACGTCGCAGGACAGGGACAGGCCGATCACGTCGAACCACTCGGCGCGCATGCGCGCCATCGGCTCCGTCAGCTGCCGGTCCACGCTCGAGGTGACGTCCCAGCCGGCCTCGCCGAAGAAGTGGGCCACCAGGGTCAGGCCGAACGTGTGCATCTCGCCCGGAGCCGGCATCAGCAGCACGCGGCGGCTCGCCGGATCGACGGGGTGCGGATCGAGAAAGAGCAATTCCAGGTCGTGGACGATGCGGCGCAGCCGCGCCATCGCGACCGTCACCTGCACGAAGTCGCACTCGTCCTCCTCCCACAGGCGGCCGATATGCCGCGCCGTGGGGGCGAGCAGCCCGAGCAGCAGGTCGTCGAGGCCGAGGCCCCCGTCGAGCAGCCCGCGGATCTCCGCCATCACGTCGGCGTCCTGCGGCGCCAGCATCAGCGCGCTGAACCGGACGACCTCCTCGGCGATCGGCGGGCGGCCGACAGCGCGCACCCTCGGGCGCTCGGACCGGTGGGCGAGCATCAGCCGCGGGATGATCTCGGCCTCGACCACGCGCGCGAGGTCGTCCCTCCACCTGGCCCCGCGCCCGAGACCGCCGGCCTCGCCGCAGGGGCTCTCCCGTGGCGGGACAAAACTGCCCGTCAGGTCGCCCGAATACCTCGGATCTCCCATCGGCACCTCCCCGATGCACGTTCTGCCCGGATGTCCTTATACAGAGTCACGTTTTTTGCTTTGGGAGCCTCTCACGACAGGTCGAGAGAGCCGGGCTTTAGGGAAAATACCCGTCCTCGGCGTGGCCGCAAGTGACTTTCGCGGCCTAAGCCCTGAAATGTCACCCGGCACGACTGTCAACCTGTGTTGACACTCGCGCGGCCGTGGTCCTAGGCTGCCCCCATCGACGACCCGCCGCGAAGGCGGGCGGGCAGGGCAGGATCGAGGCAGGGCAGGCGCGATGGCGACGTCCAACAACCGTCCGGTTCTGTACAGCGAGGCCGAGCGGCGCCGCCGCGACGCCACGCCCTGGACCCTGGTGCAGGGCGTCCTGGCGCCGGTCCAGTTCGCGATCTTCCTGGTCAGCCTGGGGCTGGTCCTGCGCACCCTCGCCACCGGCGAGGGCGCGGCGCTCGCCAACGCCTCGGTGGTGACGAAGACGCTCGCGCTCTACGCCATCATGGTGACCGGCTCCCTCTGGGAGAAGGCGGTGTTCGGGCGCTACCTCTTCGCGCCGGCCTTCTTCTGGGAGGACGCGGTCAGCATGCTGGTGCTGGCCCTGCACACGGGCTACCTGGCGGCCCTCGCCACCGGGGCGCTCGCGGTCCCGGCCCTGATGGGGCTCGCGCTCGCGGCCTATGCCGCCTACCTCGTCAACGCCGCCCAGTTCCTCCTGAAGCTGCGCGCCGCCCGCGCCGGGGCGCCGGCGCGCCGCGCGCCCCGCCTGACGGAGGCGACGCCGTGACGGCCCTCGCGAGCCCCCCCGCCTGCGGCCCGGTGCTGCGCCAGGAGCGCGGCCAGCGCGCCGTGTTCTGCGGCCTCACCGGCATCGTCTGGCTGCACCGCCGCATCCAGGACGCCTTCTTCCTGGTCGTCGGCTCGCGCACCTGCGCGCACCTGATCCAGTCGGCGGCGGGCGTCATGATCTTCGCCGAGCCGCGCTTCGCGACGGCGATCATCGAGGAGCGCGACCTCGCGGGCCTCGCGGACGCCAACGAGGAGCTCGACCGGGTGGTGACCCGCCTGCTGGAGCGGCGGCCGGACATCCGGCTCCTGTTCCTGGTGGGCTCCTGCCCGTCCGAGGTGATCAAGCTCGACCTGTCGCGCGCCGCCGCGCGCCTCTCGGCCCGGGTCGCGCCCGCGGTGCGGGTGCTCAGCTACTCGGGCAGCGGGATCGAGACCACCTTCACGCAGGGCGAGGATGCCTGCCTCGCCGCCCTGGTGCCGGACCTGCCGCGGGACGAATCGGGCTCGCTCCTCGTCGTGGGCGCCCTCGCGGACGTGGTCGAGGACCAATTCGCGCGGCTCTTCGCGGAGCTCGGCCTCGGGCCGGTGCGCTTCCTGCCGGGGCGGCGGGCGGCGGACCTTGCGCCGGTCGGGCCGGGGACCCGCTACCTGCTGGCCCAGCCCTTCCTGGCCGACACGGCGCGCGCCCTCGACGCGCGCGGCGCGTCGCGGATTGCCGCCCCCTTCCCCCTCGGAGCGGAGGGGACGACGCTCTGGCTCGCGGCCGCCGCCCGCGCCTTCGGCGTGCCGGCCGACCGCGTGGACGCGGTCACGGCGCCGGGCCGCGCCCGGGCGGCCCGCGCGCTCGCCGCCCATCGGGAGCGGCTCGCCGGGCGGCGGGTCTTCTTCTTCCCGGATTCGCAGCTCGAACTGCCCCTGGCGCGGTTCCTGGCGCGGGAGCTCGGGGCGGAGCTGATCGAGGTCGGCACGCCCTACCTCCACCGCGCCCACCTCGCCGAGGAGCTCGCCCTGCTGCCGGACGGGGTGGCGGTGACCGAGGGCCAGAGCCTCGACGACCAGCTCGACCGCTGCCGGGCGGCGCGGCCCGACCTCACGGTCTGCGGGCTCGGCCTCGCCAACCCGCTCGAGGCGGAGGGGCTCGCCACCAAGTGGTCGATCGAGCTCCTGTTCACGCCGATCCAGGGCTACGACCAGGCCGGCGACCTCGCCGGGCTCTTCGCCCGCCCCCTCGTGCGCCGCGCGCGGCTGGAGGTCTGAGGCGATGCAGCTCACGCTCTGGACCTACGAGGGGCCTCCCCATATCGGCGCGATGCGGGTCGCGGCGGCGATGAACGGCCTGCACTACGTGCTGCACGCGCCGCAGGGCGACACCTACGCCGACCTGCTCTTCACGATGATCGAGCGGCGGGATTCCCGCCCGCCGGTGACCTACACGACCTTCCAGGCCCGCGACCTCGGCGCCGACACGGCCGAGCTGTTCAAGCGGGCCGCCGCCGAGGCCTACGCGCGCTTCCGCCCGCAGGCGATGATCGTGGGCGCCTCCTGCACGGCCGAATTGCTGCAGGACGACCCGGCCGGCCTCGCCCGGGCGCTCGGCCTGCCGATCCCGGTGATCCCGCTCGACCTCCCGGCCTACCAGCGCAAGGAGAATTGGGGGGCCTCCGAGACCTTCTACCGCCTGGTCCGGGCGCTCGCGGGGCCGCCGGCCGCGCGCCCGGCGCGCGCGGTGCGCAGCTGCAACATCCTGGGCCCGACCGCCCTCGGCTTCCGCAACCGGGACGACCTGCGCGAGGTGCGCCAGCTCCTCGACCGGCTCGGGATCCCGGTCAACGTGGTGGCGCCGCTGGGCGCCTCGCCCGCCGACCTCGCCCGCCTCGGCGAGGCCGATTTCAACGTCGTCCTCTACCCGGAGGTGGCGCGCGCCGCCGCGCAGTTCCTGGAGCGGACGCACCGCCAGCCCTTCGTCGAGATCGCGCCGATCGGGGTGCGGGCGACGCGCGCCTTCGTGGAGGCGGTGGCGGCCCGGGCCGGCGTCGATCCGGCCCCGGTCCTCGCCGACGAGGGCTCGCGCCTGCCCTGGTACGCGCGCTCGGTCGATTCGACCTACCTGACGGGCAAGCGCGTCTTCGTGTTCGGCGACGCGACCCACGCGGTCGCCGCCGCCCGGGTCGCCACGGCGGAACTCGGCTTCGCGCTCGTCGGCCTCGGCACTTACGCGCGCGAATTCGCCCGCGAGGTCCGGGAGGAGGCCGAGGCGCACGGCCTCACCGCCCTCGTCAGCGACGATTACCTCGCCGTCGAGGAGGCGATCGCGGCGGCGCAGCCGGAACTGGTGCTCGGCACCCAGATGGAGCGCCACATCGCCAAGCGCCTCGGCATTCCCTGCGCGGTGATCTCGGCCCCGATGCATGTCCAGGACGTGCCGGCCCGCCACGCGCCCCAGATGGGATTCGAGGGCGCCAACGTCCTCTTCGACACGCTCGTGCACCCCCTGATGATGGGGCTGGAGGAGCACCTGCTCGCCATGTTCCGGGACGACCCGGAATTCCACGACGGCGTCGCCCCCTCGCATCTCGGCGGGACGGCGCGGGACCTGCCCGCCGCCGCGCCGCAGCCCGCCGCCCTCGTCTGGGCCATCGAGGCCGAGCGCGAACTCAAGAAGGTGCCGTTCTTCGTGCGGGGCAAGGCCCGCAGCAACACCGAGCGCTTCGCCCGCGAGCGCTCGCTCCCGCTCATCACCGTCGAGACCCTGTACGATGCAAAAGCGCATTTCAGCCGCTGAGCCGGCGGACGCGCTGCCGGAGCTGCGCGTCGTCATCGTCACCCTCGATAACCACCTCGCCGGGGCGGTGGACCGGGCGCGCCAGAGCCTCGCCCGCAGCGAGCCGCGCCTCGTGCTGAGCTTCCACGCCGCGGCCGAGTGGGATTCCGACCCGGCCGCCCTCGACACCTGCCGGGCCGAGATCGCCCGGGCCGACATCGTGCTCTCGGCCATGCTGTTCATGGACGAGCACGTGCGGGCGGTGCTGCCGGCCCTGCTGGCGCGGCGCCCGCATTGCGACGCGATGGTGGGCTGCCTCTCCGCCGCCGAGGTGGTGCGCACGACCCGGATCGGCCGCTTCGCCATGGACGGCTCGCAGAACGGGGCGCTCGCCTTCCTCAAGCGCCTGCGCGGGCGCCAGGGCGGGCAGGGCGGCGGCGCCCGCCAGATGGCGCTGATCCGCCAGATCCCCCGCATCCTGCGCTTCATCCCGGGCTCGGCCCAGGACGTGCGGGCCTATTTCCTGACGCTGCAATACTGGCTCGCCGGCTCGGACGAGAACGTCGTCAACCTCGTGCGCTTCCTCGTGTCGCGCTACGCGGCCGGGCCGCGGGCCGGCTGGCGCCAGCGCCTGACCGCCGAGGAGCCGCTCGCCTATCCGGAGACCGGCCTCTACCACCCGCGCATGGCCGGCCGCATCGGCGAGCGCCCCGAGCGCCTGCCGGTCCCGGCCGGGAGCCACGGCCGGGTCGGCCTCCTGCTGATGCGCTCCTACGTGCTGGCCGGCAACACGGCGCATTACGACGGGGTCATCGCCGCCCTCGAGGCCCGCGGCCTCGCCGTCGTGCCGGCCTTCGCCAGCGGCCTCGACAACCGCCCGGCGATCGAGCGCTTCTTCCTGCGCGACGGGCGCCCCCGCGTCGACGCCCTGGTCTCGCTCACCGGCTTCTCCCTCGTCGGCGGCCCCGCCTACAACGACGCGGCCGCGGCCGAGGCGGTGCTGCGCCGCCTCGACGTGCCCTACCTCGCCGCCCACGCGGTCGAGTTCCAGACGCTGGAGCAGTGGGACGCCTCCGACCGCGGCCTCTCGCCGGTCGAGGCCACCATGATGGTGGCGATCCCGGAACTCGACGGGGCGACCGCCCCGATGGTGTTCGGCGGGCGCTCCGGCCGCCCGGCCGCGGGGCCCGCCCCTTCCGCCCATCCCCGCGACATGGCCGTGCAGATCGAGCGCGCCGACCGCCTCGCCGCGCGGGTCGCCCGCCTCGTCGCCCTGCGCCGCCGGCCGCGGGCCGAGCGCCGCCTCGCCGTCGTGCTGTTCAACTTCCCGCCCAATGCCGGGGCGACCGGCACCGCGGCCTTCCTGTCGGTCTGGGAATCGCTCTGGCGCGTGCTCGCGGCCCTGGCGCGGGACGGCTACCGCGTCGAGGTTCCGGAGAGCGCCGAGGCCCTGCGCCGCCGCGTCCTGGAGGGCAATTCCGCCCGCTACGGCACCCCGGCCAACGTCGCCCACCGCATCCCCGCCGACGAGCACGTGCGCCGCGAGCGCCACCTCGCCGAGATCGAGGCGCAGTGGGGCCCGGCGCCCGGGCGCCACCAGAGCGACGGCGCGGCGCTCCTGGTGCTCGGCGCCGCCTTCGGCAACGTCTTCGTCGGGATCCAGCCCGCCTTCGGCTACGAGGGCGACCCGATGCGGCTGCTCTTCGAGCGCGGCTTCGCGCCGACCCACGCCTTCTCGGCCTTCTACCGCTACCTGCGCGAGGATCTCGGCGCCGACGCGATCCTGCATTTCGGCACCCACGGGGCGCTCGAATTCATGCCCGGCAAGCAGGCCGGGCTCTCGGCCGCCTGCTGGCCCGAGCGGCTGATCGGCGAGGTGCCCAACCTCTACCTCTACGCGGCCAACAACCCCTCGGAGGGGACGCTCGCCAAGCGCCGGGCGGCCGCGACCCTGGTGAGCTACCTGACGCCGAGCCTCGCCCAGGCCGGCCTCTATCGCGGCCTCCTCGACCTGCGGGCCTCGCTCGAGCGCTGGCGGGCCCTGCCGCCGGAGGACGCCGCGGAGCGCGCCGCGCTCGCGGAGATGATCCGGTCCCAGGCCGAGGCCCTCGACCTCGCCGCGGCCGGCGACCCCTGGGCCGAGGAGGCCGGCGGCCGCATCGCCGACCTGACCCTGCGCCTCGTCGAACTGGAGCACACGCTGATCCCGCACGGGCTCCACGTGGTCGGGGAGGGGACGCGGCCGCAGGAGCGGGTCGACCTCCTGCTCGCCCTCGCGGACTCGGTCCACGGCCTCGCGCCCGCCCGCGCGGCGATCGAGGCGCTGGTCGCGGGCGCCTCGCCCGACCAGGCCCTCGCCGCCTCCGGCCTCCCGGCCGACGAGGCCGCCCGGGCCGCCTTCCGGGCGCTCGCCGAGACCGACCGGCTGCTCGCCGAGGACCACGAGGTCCCGGCCCTGCTGCGGGCCCTCGACGGCCGCTTCGTGCCCCCGGTGGCCGGGGGCGACGTGCTGCGCACGCCCGCGATCCTGCCGACCGGGCGCAACCTGCACGGCTTCGACCCCTACCGGATCCCGAGCGCCTTCGCGCTCGCCGACGGCCGCGCCCAGGTCGAGCGGCTGCTCGCCCGCCACGCGGCGGACGGGGGCCGGCTGCCGGAGAGCATCGCGATCGTGCTCTGGGGCAGCGACAACCTGAAGACCGAGGGCGGCCCGATCGCGCAGGCCCTCGCGCTGATGGGGGCGGCGCCGCGCTTCGACGGCTACGGCCGGCTCTGCGGCGCGACGCTGATCCCGCTCGCGGAACTCGGCCGCCCGCGCATCGACGTGGTGGCGACGCTCTCCGGCATCTTCCGCGACCTGCTGCCGCTGCAGACCCGGCTCCTCGCCGAGGCGGCCTTCCTGGCGGCCTCGGCCGACGAGCCCGAGGCGATGAACTACGTGCGCAAGCACGCGCTGGCCCACCAGGCGGCCCAGGGGATCGACCTGGAGACGGCGGCCCTGCGGGTGTTCAGCAATGCCGAGGGCGCCTACGGGGCCAACGTCAACTTCCTCGTCGATAGCGGGCGCTGGGAGGACGACACCGAGCTCTGCGAGACCTTCTCGCGCCGCAAGAGCTTCGCGTATGGCCGCGACGGCAGGCCCGCGCCGCAGCGGGCGCTGATGCAGGCGGTGCTCGGCACGGTCGAGGTCGCCTACCAGAACCTCGATTCCGTCGAGGTCGGCGTCACCAGCGTCGACCACTACTTCGACGGGCTCGGCGGCATGGCCCGCGCGGTGAGCAAGGCCCGCGGCGCGGCGGTGCCGGTCTACATCTCCGACCAGACGCGGGGCGAGGGCAAGGTCCGCTCCCTGTCCGAGCAGGTCGCGCTCGAAACCCGCACCCGCATGCTCAACCCGAAATGGGTCGAGGGCATGCTCGGCCACGGCTACGAGGGCGTGCGCCAGATCGACCAGCACCTCACCAACACGGTGGGCTGGTCGGCGACCACCGACCAGGTCGCGCCCTGGATCTACCAGCGCCTCACCGAGACCTACGTGCTCGACGAGGCCATGCGCGAGCGCATGGCGGCGCTCAACCCCGCCGCCTCCGCCAAGGTCGCCCACCGCCTGATCGAGGCGCATCGGCGCGGCTTCTGGACACCCGACCCCGAGACGCGGGCCGCCCTCGACCGGGCCGAGGAGGCCCTGGAGGACCGGCTCGAAGGCATCACCGCGGAGGCCGCCGCATGAACATCGCGATCCGAAATCCCGTGGCGACGCGCCCGGCCGAGCGGCGGGAGGAAGGCAGCCTCCAGGTCGCCCTCGACCCGGACCTGCGCATCGACACCGCCAAGGTCTTCGCCGTCTACGGCAAGGGCGGGATCGGCAAGAGCACCACCTCCTCGAACCTCTCGGTCGCCTTCTCGAAGCTCGGGAAGCGGGTGCTGCAGATCGGCTGCGATCCCAAGCACGATTCGACCTTCACGCTGACGAAGCGCCTCGCCCCGACGGTGATCGATGCCCTGGAGGCGGTGAAGTTCCACGCCGAGGAACTGCGCGTCGAGGATTTCGTGGTCGAGGGCTACAACGGCGTGATGTGCGTCGAGGCCGGGGGACCGCCCGCCGGCACCGGCTGCGGCGGCTACGTCGTCGGCCAGACCGTGAAGCTGCTCAAGGAGCACCACCTCCTGGAGGAGACCGACGTCGTCGTCTTCGACGTGCTGGGCGACGTGGTCTGCGGCGGCTTCGCCTCGCCGCTCCAGCACGCGGACCGGGCGCTCATCGTCACCGCGAACGACTTCGACTCGATCTTCGCGATGAACCGCATCGTCGCGGCGATCCACGCCAAGGCCAAGAATTACGGGGTGCGGCTCGGCGGGGTGATCGCCAACCGCTCGGCGGCGACGGACGAGATCGACCGCTTCAACGCCGCGGTGGGCCTGCGGCGCCTCGCGCATTTCCAGGACCTCGACGTGGTGCGCCGCTCGCGCCTGCGCAAGGCGACCCTGTTCGAGATGGAATCCTCGCCGGAGCTCGACGCCGTGCTGGCCGAGTACCTCGCCCTGGCGGAGGCGCTCTGGGCCGGCGTCGAGCCCCTGGAGGCTGAGCCGATGCGCGACCGCGACCTGTTCGAGTTCCTCGGCTTCGATTGAGGGGGCGGGCGATGGGCATCGCGGCATCGCAGATCCGGGGAGACCGTCCCGCCCGCTTCCGGGACGGGCGCGGTGCGGCATCGCCAACGCGCGGAGGAACGACGCCGTGACCAGCCCCAGCTACGCCGCCCGCCGCTCGCAGCTCGAAACCTACTTCGACCGCACCGCGGTCGACGCCTGGGCGCGGCTCACCTCCGACGCGCCGGTGAGCCGCATCCGCGCCACCGTGCGGGCCGGCCGCGACGCCATGCGGGCCGAGCTGCTCTCCTGGCTGCCGCGGGACCTCTCCGGGTGCCGCCTGCTCGACGCCGGCTGCGGCACCGGCGCGCTCGCCGTCGAGGCGGCGCGGCGCGGCGCCGCCGTGGTCGCGGTCGACGTCTCGCCGACCCTGATCGGGCTCGCCCGCGAGCGCACCGCCGGCCTCGCCCTGCCGGGCCGCCTCGACTTCCGGGTCGGCGACATGCTGGACGACGGGCTCGGCCGCTTCGACCACGTCGTGGCGATGGATTCGCTGATCCACTACCCGGCCGCCGACATCCTGCGCGCCCTCGCGGTGCTCGCCCGCCGCACCGAGGCCTCGCTCCTGGTCACGGTCGCGCCCCGCACCGCGCTGCTCACGCTGATGCACGCGGCCGGGCGCCTGTTTCCCCGCGGCGACCGCGCCCCCGCGATCGTCCCGGTGAGCGAGGCGGCGCTGCGCCGCCGCATCGCCCGCGAGGCCGCCCTCGACGCCTTCGCGGTCCGCCGCTCCCGGCGGATCACCAGCGGCTTCTACCTCTCGAACGCCCTGGAGCTCGCGCGGCCATGAGGGCGACCGGCTCCCTCCTGCGGGTGCTGGCGAAGGCCGGGCCCCGCCTGCTCCCCTTCGCGGATGCGGCCACGGCGGAGCTGCCGCTCGGGCGGCTGCTGCGCCTGTCCCTGTTCCAGGTGACGGTCGGGATGGCCGCGGTGCTGCTCATCGGCACCCTCAACCGGGTGATGATCGTCGAACTCGCCGTGCCGGCCTGGATCGTCGCCGTGATGCTGTCCCTGCCGCTGCTGGCCGCCCCGTTCCGGGCCGTGGTCGGCTTCCGCTCGGACCGCCACCGCTCGGTGCTCGGCTGGCGGCGGGTGCCCTACCTCTGGTTCGGCACGCTGCTGCAATTCGGCGGCCTCTCGATCATGCCCTTCGCGCTCCTGATCCTGTCGGGGGACACGACGGGGCCGGTGGCGGTCGGGCAGGGCGCGGCGGCGCTCGCCTTCGTGCTCGTCGGGGCCGGGCTGCACACCACCCAGACGGTCGGCCTCGCGCTCGCCACCGACCTCGCCCCCGCCGAGGCGCGGCCGAAGGTGGTGGCGCTGCTCTGCGCCATGCTGCTCGCCGGCATGATGGCGAGCGCCGTGGTGTTCGGGATCGCCCTCGCGCATTTCTCGGCGATCCGGCTGATCCAGGTCGTGCAGGGGGCCGCCCTCGCGACCCTGATCCTCAACGGCATCGCCCTGTGGAAGCAGGAGGCGCGCGACCCCTCGCGCACGGGCGGCCCGTCCCAGGGCTTCCGTGCGGCCTGGGCGGCCTACGCGACGCAGCCGCGCGCCCGCCGCCGCCTCCTCGCCACCGGTCTCGGCACGGTCGGCTTCAGCATGCAGGACATCCTGCTCGAACCCTACGGCGGCGAGATCCTGCGCCTGCCGGTCGCCGCCACCACCGCGCTCACCGCGGTGCTGGCGGTCGGGGGCGGGGCCGGCCTCGTCACCGCGGCGCGCTGGCTCAACCGCGGCGGCGACCCGTTCCGGGTCGCGGCGGCGGGCGCCGTCGTCGGCATCGCGGCCTTCTCGGCGGTGATCTTCGCCGCCCCGCTCGGCTCGGGCGCGCTGTTCGGGCTCGGCGTGGCGCTGATCGGGGTCGGCGGCGGCCTCTTCGCCCACGGCACCCTCACCGCCTCGATGGCGGGGGCCGCGCCCGACGAGGCCGGCCTCGCGCTCGGGGCCTGGGGCGCCGTGCAGGCGAGCGCCGCGGGCCTCGCCATCGCGGCGAGCGGGCTCCTGCGCGACGCCGGCTCGGCGCTCGCCGTGGCCGGGCGCCTCGGCGAGGCCCTGACCGACGCCTCCACCGGCTACCTCGTCGTCTACCACGTCGAGATCGCCTTCCTGTTCGCGACGCTCGTCGCCATCGGGCCGCTCACCCGCGCGCCCGCGCGTCCGCGCGCCGGAGCGCCGCTCCCCGCGTCCCGTCCCGTCCGCCCGGCCCTGTCTTGAGGGAGGCCACGATGCCCAAGGGTGCCATCACCGGTTACATCGACGTCGCGCAAGTCGTGCTCTACGCGTTCTGGCTGTTCTTCGCCGGCCTCGTCTTCTACCTGCGCCGGGAGGATCGCCGCGAGGGCTATCCCCTCGAATCCGAGACGCGGGGCGGGCTGATGGGCTGGGACTGGCTGTTCCTGCCCACCCCCAAGGCCTTCGTGCTCGCGGACGGCAAGACCATCCTGGTGCCCCGGCCGGAGGAGGGGCCGAGCGGCCCGCTCGCGGCGGTCAAGCGCGAGATCTGGCCCGGCGCGCCCCTGGAGCCGACCAACGCGACGGACGGGGTCCTCGGCGACGGCGTCGGCCCGGGCTCCTACGCGCAGCGCACCGACACGCCCGACCAGACCTGGGAGGGCCACCATCGCATCGTGCCGATGCGCGTCGCCACCGAGTTCACCGTGGCCGCGCGCGACTACGACCCCCGCGGCATGCGGGTGGTCGGGGCCGACCGGGCCGTGGCCGGCACCGTCAAGGACATCTGGGTCGACCGCGGCGAGTCGCTGCCCCGCTACTACGAGGTCGACCTCGCGGAGGCGCCGGGGCGCTCGGTGCTGCTCCCGGTCGTCTTCGCGGACGTGCAGGGCGCCAAGGGCACCGTCGTGGTGGAGGCGCTGCTCGCCCGGCAATTCGCCGACGTGCCGCCGCGGCGCGAGGTCGACAGCGTCACCATCCGGGAGGAGGACCGCATCATGGCCTTCTACGGCGCCGGCACCCTCTACGCGACCCTCGGACGCCAGGAGCCTCTGCTGTGAGTGCCTCTGCTGTGAGCGCCCCTGCTGCGAGTGCCCCTGCTGCGAGCACCCCCGTTGCGAGCGCGGAGGCGATCCCGGGCGGCCTGCCCGCGCCCCTGCCGCCCGGCGAGCGCCTGCTCTGGCAGGGCCGCCCGGCCCTCCTCGGCCTCGCCCGCCGCGCCTTCCACGCCGACCTCGTGGCGGCCTATTTCGGGCTGCTCGCCGGCTGGCAGGCGCTGGCCTCGGGCAGCCCCGCCTCGGCCCTGCCGGTCCTCGGCGCCGGGGCGGCGGCCCTGGCGATCCTCGGCGGCCTCGCCCTCGCGGCGCGCGCCACCACGACCTACAGCCTGACCGACCGGCGCCTGATCCTGCGCATCGGCATCGCCTTGCCGATGACCGTCAACCTGCCGCTGCGGGAGATCGAGGCGGCCGCCCTGCGCCGCTTCGCGGACGGGACCGGCGACCTGCCGCTGCGGCTGAAGGCGGGCACGCGCCTCGCCTATCTCCACCTGTGGCCGCACGTGCGGCCCTGGCGGCTCGCCGCCCCGGAGCCGATGCTGCGGGCCCTGCCCGGGGCGGACGAGGTCGCCGCGCGCCTCGGGGCGGCCCTCGCCGCCGCGCACGGGCAGGCCGCGCCGGCCTGGCAGCCGGCGCAGGCCGCCCGCACCTCGGCGCCCGGCCGCTTGGCCGCGGCGGGCCCCTGAGGAGGCGGCCATGGCCCATCACACCATCCAGGTCCCGCGCATCCAGGTCCGCCGGGCGATCCTGCTCGTCGGCTTCACGATCGGCGCCGTCGCGCTCGGCCGCTTCGGCGATGTCGGCACCACCCGCATGCCGCCGGCGCGGCCCGTCCAGGTGCTCGACCTGCGGATCGAGGACCGCGCCGGCGGCGCCGTCGCCCTCGCGGATGCGCGGGACGGCCACCTCGTCGCCACGGTGCAGCCCGGCGAGGACGGGTTTCTGCGCGCGACCCTGCGGGTGATGGCCCAGGCGCGGCTGCGGGAGGGGCTCTCCCGCGACCCGCCCTTCCGGCTCACCCGCTGGGACAACGGCACGCTCTCGCTCGACGACCTCGCGTCGGGCCGGCGCATCAACCTCGAAGCCTTCGGGGCCACCAACGCGGCCGCCTTCGCGCGGCTGCTCGAACAGGGGAGGGGCGCAACATGATCCCGTGGTTGACGACCAAGCGCCGCATCGAGGTGCCCTGCACGGTGGAGATCGAGCAGACGCCCGAATCCCTCCACGCGCACGTCACCCTGGAGGGCGGGCTCGCCATCGAGCCCGGCGACGAGGTCACGGTGCACGACGCGCCGACCTCGGTGCCCTACGGCACCCGCCTCACCGTGCGGCGGCGGGCCACCGTGCTGCGGGCGAGCGCGCTCGAGCGCGCCTGGACCCGCCTCGCGGGCCATTTCGAACTCACGGAACTCTACGAAGTCAGCTTCACGGAAAGGACGACGCTATGACCGCGACGGCTCTCCCGGCCCAGAACGAGAGCACCCGCGCCGCCCAGGCGACGACGTTCCTGAGCCCGCGCTTCTACACCACCGACTTCGCGGAGCTCGACCGCACCGACGTCGAGCCGGTCCGCGCCGAGTGGGACGTGCTCATCGCCGAGATGCGCGCCGACCCGAACCGGCGCCACTTCGTGCGCAACACCGAGTTCGACCTCGACCTGTCCGGCCTCGATCCGGAGCTGCGCAAGGAATTCCTCGATTTCCTGGTCTCCTCGATCACGGCCGAGTTCTCGGGCTGCGTGCTCTACGCCGAGATGCGCAAGCGCGCCAAGAACAAGGACATCCGCGAGCTCTTCGCCTTCATGAGCCGCGACGAGGCCCGCCACGCCGGCTTCATCAACGACACGCTGAAGGATTTCGGCGTCGGGGTCGACCTCGGCTTCCTCACCCGGGCCAAGAAATACACCTATTTCCGGCCGAAATTCATCTTCTACGCGACCTACCTCTCCGAGAAGATCGGCTACGCCCGCTACATCACGATCTTCCGGCACCTCGAGCGCCATCCCGAGAACCGCTTCCACCCGATCTTCAAGTGGTTCGAGAAGTGGTGCAACGACGAGTTCCGCCACGGAGAGGCCTTCGCGCTGCTCATGCGCGCCAACCCGAAGCTGCTCTCGGGCCTCAACGCCTACTGGATCAAGTTCTTCGTGCTCGCCGTGTTCGCCACGATGTACGTGCGCGACCATTGCCGGCCGGCCTTCCACGGGGCGCTCGGGGTCGATCCGACCGATTACGACTTCGCCGTGTTCCGGGTCACCTCCGAGATCTCGCGGCAGGTCTTCCCGCTGACCCTCGACCTCGACAACCCGGCCTTCAAGGCGGGGCTCGACCGGCTGCTCGCCTGCGCCCGCGGCATCGAGGCCGCCAAGGCGCAGGGGGGCCTCGCCGGGCGCCTGCGCCGGGCCGGTCACGCGGCCCGGGCCGCCCTCACCTTCGGACGGCTGCTGCTGCTGCCCTCCAAGCCCAACCCGATGCCCGAGCAGATCCGCCTCAGCCCCGCCTGGTAGACGCATGTCCGCCTACGCCTCGCCGATCCTCTTCGCCGTGCTGATGTGGTGGTTCCTCACCGGAGCGATCCTCTGGTTGAACCACCGCCCCCGGCACACTCATGCCTGGAGTTTCGGGGCGATGAGCCTCGCGCTCCTCCTCGCCCTCTGGGGCATCGCGGCCACCGCGGGGGCCGAGAGCGAGGCCTCGGCCTACGGGGCCTTCTCTGCCGCCCTGGTGGTCTGGGGCTGGCAGGAGATGGCCTTCTACATGGGCTACGTCGCGGGGCCGCGGCGCACGCCCGGCCCGCCCTCGATCCGGGGGCTCGCCCGGTTCGGGGCCGCGGCGGCGACCAACCTCTGGCACGAGGCCGCGATCGTGGCGGGCGCCGCCGCGATCGCCTGGCTGACCGCGGGCGCGCCGAACCGGATCGCCCTCTGGACCTACCTGGTGCTCTGGGGGATGAACCTCAGCGCCCGGCTCAACCTCTTCCTCGGCGTGCGCAACCTGCACGCCGAGTTCCTGCCCGAGCACCTGCGCTACCTCGGCAGCTTCTTCCGCCGCGCGCCGATGAACGCGCTCTTCCCGGTCGCCATGCTGCTGGCGACGGGCTTCCTCCTGGTGCTGCTGCACCCCGCCGTCACCGAGAGCGCCTCGGCCTTCAAGCGCAGCGGCCACACCATGCTGGCGACCCTAATGGCCCTCGCCATCCTGGAGCACGGCTTCCTGATGCTGCCGCTGCCCTCCGCCGCCCTCTGGGCCTGGGGCCTGCCGGCCCGCCGCCCACCCGATCCCGACACCGGCCCCCGCCCGGCCGGCGACATCGCCTGACCCGCGGGCCCGCGACGGCCCGCCCATCACGACAGAGGGGACGCACCATGGACTACGAGTCGTTCTTCGCCGCACAGCTCCAGGGCCTTCACCGCGAGGGACGCTACCGGGTCTTCACCGATCTCGAACGGCAGGCCGGGCGCTTCCCCTACGCCACGCAGCACGGAGCCCACGGCACCCGCGAGGTCACGGTCTGGTGCTCCAACGACTACCTCGGCATGGGCCAGCACCCGGCCGTCGCGGCCGCCATGCACGAGGCGATCGACCGCTGCGGGGCCGGCGCGGGCGGCACCCGCAACATCTCGGGCACGAACCACTACCACGTGCTGCTGGAGCGCGAGCTCGCCGACCTGCACCGCAAGGAGGCGGCCCTGCTCTTCACCTCGGGCTACGTCTCGAACTGGGCCGCCCTCGGCACCCTGGCCTCGCGTCTGCCCGGCTGCGTGGTGTTCTCGGACGAGGGCAACCACGCCTCGATGATCGAGGGGCTGCGGGCGAGCCGGGCCGAGCGCCACATCTTCCGGCACAACGACCCCGCGGATCTCGACCACAAGCTCCGGCTGGTGAACCCGGCCCTGCCCAAGCTCGTGGCCTTCGAGTCGGTCTACTCGATGGACGGCGACGTCGCCCCGATCGCGGAACTCTGCGACGTGGCCGAGGCCCACGGCGCCATGACCTACCTGGACGAGGTGCACGCGGTCGGCCTCTACGGCCCGCGCGGCGGCGGCATCGCCGAGCGCGAGGGGCTGATGGACCGCCTCACCGTGATCGAGGGCACCCTCGGCAAGGCCTTCGCGGTCAGCGGCGGCTACATCGCGGCCTCCGCGGCGCTCTGCGACTTCGTGCGCAGCTTCGCCTCGGGCTTCATCTTCACCACCTCGCTGCCGCCCGCGGTGGCGGCCGGGGCGGCGGCCAGCATCCGCCACCTCAAGGCGAGCGGGGCCGAGCGGGCGCGCCACCAGGACCGGGTCGCGGCGGTGCGGCGGCGGCTCGGCGCCCTCGGCATCCCGGTCATGGCCAACGAGAGCCACATCGTGCCGGTGATGGTGGGCGATCCGGTGCTGTGCAAGCAGATCAGCGACACGCTCCTCGACGAGTTCGCGATCTACGTCCAGCCGATCAACTACCCGACCGTGCCGCGGGGGACGGAGCGCCTGCGCATCACGCCCTCGCCCCTGCACAGCGACGCCGACATCGAGCATCTCGCGGCGGCGCTCGGGGCGATCTGGGCGCGGATCGGGCTCGCCAGGGCGGCGTGACGGGGGCGGCTCCGCCGCGCGCGGAGCCGGCGGCTCAAATCGGACAGGACCGCCCGCCCGGATCCCGGCGGCGGTCCTCCAGGCGAGGGGAAACGTCGTGGCGCTCACCCAATCGGCCCTGTCCCGGCGGGCCCTGAAGCCGGGCCCCGCAGCGTCGCCGGCCCCGGCGGCCGCGGCGCCCGCGCCCCGCCCGCCCTATCCGTTCACGGCCATCGTCGGCCAGGAGGCGATGCGGCGCGCCCTGCTGATCGGGGCCGTCGATCCCTCGGTCGGCGGCGTGCTGGTCTTCGGCGACCGCGGCACCGGCAAGTCCACCGCCGTGCGGGCGCTCGCCGCCCTGCTGCCGCCGATGCGCGCCGTCGCGGGCTGCCCCTACGCCTGCGACCCCGCCGACGAGGCCTTCCTCTGCCCCGCCTGCCGAGCCCGGGCGCCCCAGGGACTTCCGGTGCAGAGCGTGCCGGTGCCGGTGGTCGACCTGCCGCTCGGCGCCACCGAGGACCGGGTCGTCGGCGCCCTCGACATCGGCAAGGCGCTCACGCGCGGCGAGAAGGCCTTCGAGCCGGGGCTGCTCGCCCGCGCCAATCGCGGCTTCCTGTACATCGACGAGGTCAACCTGCTCGAGGATCACCTCGTCGACCTCCTGCTCGACGTGGCGGCCTCGGGCGTCAACACGGTCGAGCGCGAGGGCTTGAGCCTGCGCCACCCGGCGCGCTTCGTCCTCGTCGGCAGCGGCAACCCGGAGGAGGGGGAGCTGCGCCCGCAGCTCCTCGACCGGTTCGGCCTCGCCGTCGCGGTGACGACGCCGGCCGACCTCGCCGCCCGCGTCGCCATCGTGCGCCGCCGCGACGCCTACGAGCGCGACCCGGCGGGGTTCGCGGCCGAGTGGGCCGGCGAGGAGGAGCGCCTCGCCGGCGCGATCCTCGCCGCCCGCGCCCGCCTGCCGCGCGTGGCCGTGCCCGACGAGGTGCTCGAAGCGGCCGCCCGGCTCTGCCTCGCCCTCGGGACCGACGGGTTGCGCGGCGAGCTCACGCTGATGCGCACCGCCCGCGCCCTCGCCAGCCTCGACGGCGACGAGGCGGTCGGGCTCGCCCACCTGCGCGAGGTCGCGCCCGCCGCCCTCGGGCACCGGCTGCGGCGCAACCCCCTCGACGAGGCCGGGGCGGAGGCGCGGGTCGCCCGCGCCGTCGCCGAGGTTCTCGGGTGAGCGCCGCCGCCGAGACCTGGGCCCGGGCCTGCCTGGCGGCGGCCCTGTTCGCGCGCGACCCGGCCGGGCTCGGCGGCGTGCGGCTGCGCGCGCGGCCGGGACCGGTGCGGGAGGCGTGGCTCGCGCGGCTGCGCGCCCTCCTGCCCGCCGGCCGCCCGGTGACGCGGCTGCCGGCCGGCATCGCCGACGACGCCCTCCTCGGCGGCCTCGACCTCGCCGCGACCCTGCGGGCCGGGCGCCCGGTCGTCGAACCCGGCCTGCTCGCCCGCAGCCACGGCGGGGTGGTGGTCGTGCCGATGGCCGAGCGGCTCGACGCGGGGATTGCGGCCCGGCTCGCCCGGGTGCTGGAGACCGGCGCGGTCGATCTCGCGCGCGACGGGGTCGCGGCCCGGCTTCCCGCCGCCTGCGGCCTCGTCCTCCTCGACGAGGGCGACGGGGAGGACGAGGCGGTGCCCTCCGCCCTGCTGGAGCGCGCCGCCTTCCACCTCGACCTCGACGGGCTCACCCTGCGGGACGTCTCCGAGCCCGCCCCGCCGGACAGCGCGCCCGTGTCCGGGGAGACCGCCGCGGCCCCCGTCGAGGCGCGCGCGGCCGAGCGCCTCTGCGCCCTCGCGGCGCAGCTCGGCATCGCCTCCCTGCGAGCGCCGATCCAGGCCCTGCGCGCGGCGCGCCAGAATGCCGGGCGGGAGGGGCGTTCGGCCCTGGCCGAGCCCGACCTCGCCGCCGCGGCCGCCCTCGTCCTCGCGCCGCGCGCGACGCGCTGGCCGGCCGAGGCCGAGGCCGAGCCGCCCCCGCCGGAGGCGCCGCCCGAGGAGGCCGAGGGCGCGTCGGACCCGGGCGGCGGCGAGGCGGCGGAGGATCGCCTGCTCGCCGCGGTGGCGGCCGCCCTGCCGGCGGGCCTCCTCGCCCGGCTGACCGACGCGGGCGCGCCGGGCGCGGCGCCCGGCCGGGCCGGTGGCGAGGCGCGCCAGGCCCGAAGCGGCCGGCCGGTCGGCGCCCGCCCGGGCGATCCGCGCCGCGGGCCCCTCGCCCTCTCCGAGACGCTGCGCGCCGCCGCGCCCTGGCAGCGCCTGCGGCGGGGCGCGGAGGCGGAGCGCCTGCGCCTCGCGCCGGAGGACATCCGCGTCCGGCGCTTCGTGCACCGGGCCGGGACCACCACGATCTTCGCGGTCGACGCCTCGGGCTCGGCGGCCCTGGAGCGCCTCGCCGAGGCCAAGGGCGCGGTCGAATTGCTGCTGGCCGAGTGCTACGTGCGGCGCGATCGGGTCGCCCTGGTGGCCTTCCGCGGTCGGGGGGCGGAGCTGCTCCTGCCTCCGACCCGCGCCCTGGTGCGGGCGAAGCGGGCGCTCGCCGCCCTGCCCGGGGGCGGCGGCACGCCGCTCGCGGCCGGGATCGAGGCGGCCGCGCTCCTCGCCGCTGCGGAGCGGCGGGGCGGGCGCATCCCGGTGGTGCTGCTGCTCACGGACGGCCGCGCGAATATCGGGCGCGGCGGCGCGCCGGGCCGGGCGCAGGCCGCGGCGGACGCGCTCGCTGCCGGGCGGGCCCTGGCGGCGGGCGGCACCCGCGCCCTCGTCATCGACACGGCCGCGCAGCCGCAGGACGGCGCCCGCCGCCTCGCCGAGGCCATGGCGGCGCGCTACCTGCCGATGCCGCGGGCCGATGCCGCGTTGCTGAGCGAGGCCGTGCGCCGCGAGGCGCCGCCGCGCGGGGCCGCGCCGCGCGGGACCGCGCCGCGAGGCTGACCCGGATGCCCATGACCAGCGACAGGCCGGCCTTCGCCCGCGAGGGCCGCGACTGGCCCAACCGCGAGGCGAGCCGCTTCGTCGCCGCCGGCGGGCTGACCTGGCACGTGCAGGAGGCCGGGACGGGGCCGTGCCTGCTGCTGCTCCACGGCACCGGGGCGGCCACCCATTCCTGGCGCGGGCTGCTGCCGCTCCTGGCGCGGCGCTTCCGCGTGGTGGCGCCGGACCTGCCGGGGCACGGCTTCAGCGATCCCCTGCCGATGCCCTCGCTGCCCCGGATGGCGCGCGCCGTGGCGGAGCTCGTCCGCGGCCTCGGGATCGCGCCGCAGGTGGCGGTGGGCCACTCGGCCGGGGCGGCCATCCTGGTGCGGCTCTGCCTCGACGGCGCGCTGGCGCCCCGCCTCCTCGTCGGGCTCAACGCCGCGCTCAAGCCCTTCCCGGGCATGGCGGGCCTCGTCTTCCCCACCATGGCCCGGATGCTGTTCCTCAACCCGGTGGTGCCGCGGGTCTTCGCGTGGTCGGCCGACCGCAAGGCCGTCGCGCGGCTGATCGAGGGCACCGGCTCGACCCTGGACCGCGAGGGGCTCGACCTCTACCGGCGCCTGTTCCAGATGCCGGGCCACGTGGCGGGCGCGCTCGGCATGATGGCCAATTGGGACCTCGTCGGCCTCGACCGCGAATTGCCGCGCCTCGCGGTGCCGCTCCTGCTCCTCGCCGGCGCACAGGACCGCACGATCGCTCCCGACGTGTCCTTCGGGGTGGCCGAGCGCCTGGGCGGCCGGCCGCGGGTGGAGCTGCTGCGCGGCCTCGGCCACCTGATGCACGAGGAGCGGCCCGAGCTGGTGGCCGGATCGATCGAGGAGGCGGCCCGGCGCGAGGGCGTCGAGGCGTGACGCGGGGCGCCCTCGGCAGCGTTCCACCGGGTCCGGCGCCCGGCGCCCGATCCCGCCCTTGCCACCGGCCCCGACCGTGCTACTGTCAACTTATGTTGACACTCGATGTCGCGCCGCCGCGACACACCGCGCGGCCGCGCAAGCCCCATGCAGTGGTGATCGGCAGCGGCTTCGGCGGGCTCGCGGCGGCCGTGCGCCTCGGCGCCCGGGGCTACCGGGTCACCGTCCTGGAGCGGCTCGGCCAGCCGGGCGGGCGCGCCCGCGTGCATCGGCAGGACGGCTTCACCTTCGATGCCGGGCCGACCATCGTCACCGCGCCCTTCCTGTTCGAGGAGCTCTGGGCGCTGTGCGGCCGGCGCCTCGACGAGGACGTCACCCTGGTGCCGATGCGGCCCTTCTACCGCATCCGCTTCCACGACGGCGCCAGCGTCGACGTGAGCGGCGACGAGGCCGCGATGCGCGCGCAGGTGGCCCGCATCGCCCCCGGCGAGGTCGAGGCCTACGGGCGCTTCATGGCGGCCTCGGAGGAGATCTGCCGGGTCGGCTTCGAGCAGCTCGGCCACGTCCCCTTCGGCGAGGCCGGGACCATGCTGCGGGTCGCGCCCGACCTCCTGCGGCTCGGCGGGCACCGCAGCGTCCACGGCCTCGTCTCGCGCTACTTCCGCGACGAGCGCCTGCGCACCGTCTTCAGCTTCCACCCGCTGCTGATCGGCGGCTCCCCCTTCCGGGCGAGCGCGATCTACTGCCTGATCGCCGCCCTCGAGCGGCGCTGGGGGGTGCATTGGGCGATGGGCGGGACCGGCCGCCTCGTCGAGGGGCTGGTGCGGCTGATCGAGGGGCAGGGCGGGCGCCTGCGCTGCCACGCCGAGGTGACGCGCATCCGCGTCGAGGGCGGCGCCGCGACCGGGGTCGACCTCGCCGACGGCACCCGCCTGCCGGCCGACATCGTGGTGTCGAACGCCGATTCGGTCGTCACCGCCCTCGACCTCCTGCCCCCGGAGGCCCGCGGCTGGCGCGAGCGGCGGCTCGCCCGCGCCTCTTCCTCGATGGGCCTGTTCGTCTGGTACTTCGGCACGCGGCGCACCTATCCGGACGTGCCCCACCACACGATCCTGCTCGGGCCGCGCTACCGGGACCTCCTCGCCGACATCTTCCGCCGCAAGGTGCTGGCCGAGGATTTCAGCCTCTACCTGCACCGGCCGACCGCCACCGATCCGGGCCTGGCCCCGCCGGGCTGCGACGCCTTCTACGTGCTCAGCCCGGTGCCGAACCTCGACGGCGGCCAGGACTGGGCGGCCCTCGCCGAACCTTATCGGCAGCGCATCGCCCGCCACCTCGAAGCGACCCTGCTGCCGGGCCTGTCGGAGGCCGTGGTCACCTCCCGGGTGACCACGCCGCGGGAGTTCCGCGACGATTTCCGCGCCTATCGCGGCTCGGCCTTCGGCCTGGAGCCGATCCTCAGCCAGAGCGCCTATTTCCGGCCGCACAACCGCAGCGACCGGGTGCGCCACCTCTACCTCGTCGGCGCCGGCACCCATCCGGGGGCGGGGCTGCCGGGCGTGCTCTCCTCCTCCAGGATCCTCGACCGGGTGGTGCCGGATGCCTCTGTCTTCGCCTGACCGGCCGCGCGCCGGCCCCGCCGACCACGCCGCCTGCCGGGCCGCCATCCGCGGCGGCTCGCGCAGCTTCTACGCCGCCTCCTGGCTGCTGCCGCGGGCCGTGCGCCGGGACGCCTACGGGCTCTACGCCTTCTGCCGCCTCTCGGACGACGCCGTCGACGGGCCGCGGGCGCGGGCGGACGCGGTCGAGCGCCTGCGCCTGCGCCTCGCCGCCGCCTGCGCGGGCCGGCCCTTCGACGATCCGGCCGACCGGGCCCTCGCCGAGGTGCTGGACCGGCACGGCATCCCGCCGGCGCTGCCGGCCGCGCTCCTCGACGGGCTCGCCTGGGACGCGGCGGGCCGGCGCTACCGGGACCTCTCCGACCTCGTCGCCTACGCGTCCCGGGTCGCGGGGGCGGTCGGCGCCATGATGACCCTGGTGATGGGCGAGCGCTCGCCCGAGGCGCTGGCGCGGGCCTGCGACCTCGGCATCGCCATGCAATTCACCAACATCGCCCGCGACGTGGGCGAGGATGCCCGCGCCGGGCGGCTCTACCTGCCGGAGGCGTGGCTGCGCGAGGCCGGCCTCGACCCGGACGCCTTCCTGGCCCGGCCGGCCCCGAGCCCGGCGCTGGCCGCGGTGCTGACCCGGCTCCTGCGCGCCGCCGACCTCCTCTACGCCCGCTCGGAGGCGGGCATCGCCCTCCTGCCCGCGCCCTGCCGCCCGGCCGTGCGGGCGGCGCGGCTGATCTACGCCGAGATCGGCCGCGCCGTCGAACGCAACGGGCACGATTCCGTCACCAGCCGCGCCCGTGTGGCCGGCGCCCGCAAGGGGCGGCTCCTCGCCCGCGCCGCCGCGACGCCGTCGCGGCGGGCCGCCTGCGGCCCGGCCCTCCCCGAGGCGGCCTTCCTGGTCGAGGCGGTCGCGGCGCATCCCTTCGCGCCGCCGCCCCGGGACCCGGCGTGGTGGGATCTCGGCCACAAGGCGGTGCGCCTCCTCGACCTCATCGAGGTGCTGCGCGAGCGCGAGAGCCTCGGCGACGCCGCGCCGTCGTGAGCGGGATGCTGGTCGCCCTCCTCGACATCGCGCTGCCGTTCGGGATCGTGCTCGGCCTCGGCCTGTGGCAGCTCCGGCTGCTGCGGCGGGACCGCGCCCGCGGCGAGGAGGTCGCCCGCGCCAGCCGGGAGCGCCCGCCAGAGCCCTGATCCGGGATCCGCGTGATCGCAGCGGATCCCGGATCACGCGCCTGCGCGGCGCCTGAGCGAGGCCGACATCCGCATGGCCGAAATCGGAGATGGCGAAGCCATCAACCGGATGACGTATGACAAGCCCGCGCGGCGCCTGAGCGAAGCCGACATCCGCATGGCCGACATCGGAGATGGCGAAGCCATCAACCGGATGTCGCATGACCCGTCGTCCTTGCCTCGGGCTGGACTTCGGGTCGCCCAGATCCTGGCGGGTCTGGTCCGGTCTCGTCGCGGTGCGGCGCCGAGATCGACGCACCGTCGATGGGATTTTGCGGGATCGAGTCCGGTCCGGGCGGCTTGCCAGCGGGCGCGAACTCGGCCCGTATGGGCGCGACGCATCCTGCCCCGGAGAGGACATGCCGCTCGACCCCGCCCTGCGCGACCGGATCATCGCCTCGGTCGAGGCGGGTTTCCCCGACCAGATCGCCCACACCCAGGCGCTGGTGCGCTTCCCCTCGACCCGCGGCCAGGAGCAGGCGATCCAGGATTTCGTGTTCCGCGCCTTCCGGGCGCGCGGCCTCGCCATGGACCGCTTCGCCATGGACCGGGCGGCGATCGAGGACCATCCGGGCGGCTCGAAATTCGCGCCCGACCACTCGGAGGCGCCGATCGTCGTCGGCATCCACCGGCCGCGGGCGGAGACCGGGCGCTCCCTGATCCTGCAGGCCCACGTGGACGTGGTGCCGCCCGGCCCGATCGACCTGTGGACCCACCCGCCCTTCGAGCCGGTGATCGAGGGGGATTGGCTCTACGGCCGCGGCGGCGCCGACATGAAGGCGGGCCACGCCGCCAACCTGTTCGTGCTCGACGCGCTCACCCGGATCGGCCTGCAGCCCGCCGCCACCGTGACGCTGCAATCGGTCGTGGAGGAGGAATCGACCGGCAACGGGGCCCTGATGACCCACCTGCGCGGCTACCGCGCCGAGGCGGTGCTGATTCCCGAGCCCGAGGAGGAGATGCTGGTGCGCGCCAATACGGGCGTGCTCTGGTTCCAGGTCGAGGTGCGGGGCCGCCCGGTCCACGTGCGCGAGATGGGGACGGGCGCCAACGCGATCGACGCCGCCTACCGGGTGATCGGGGCGCTGCGGCGGCTGGAGGAGAGCTGGAACGCCCGCAAGGCCGGCCGCCGCCACTTCGAGGGGGAGGCGCACCCGATCAACCTCAATGTCGGCCGGATAGAGGGCGGCGACTGGGCCTCCTCGGTGCCGGCCTGGTGCCGGATCGACTGCCGCATCGCGATCTATCCGGGCGTGGGCGCCGAGGAGGCGGCCCGCGAGATCGAGGCGGCGGTGCACGCCTTCGCCCTGGCCGACCCGTTCCTGTCGAACGCGCCCCCGCGCGTGACCTTCAACGGCTTCTTCGCGGAGGGCTACGAGCTCGCCGAGGGCTCGGAGGCGGAGGCCGTGCTCGCCTGGGCCCACGAGGCGGCGACGGGGCGCGCCCTGCGCAGCTTCATGACGGCCGGCTACCTCGACACCCGCGTGCACGCCCTCTACGACCGCGTGCCGGCGCTCTGCTACGGCCCGATCAGCGAGAACATCCACGGCTTCGACGAGCGGGTGAGCCTCGCCTCGCTCAAGCGCATCACCATCGCCATGGCCCTGTTCGTGGCGGAATGGTGCGGGGTCGAGCCGGTGTGAGTTCTGCTCGCCGGTGGATGATGGAGGAGGCGGCGTCCTGGTGCTGGAGGGGCCCGGCGCGAGCCGGGCCTTCGAGCAGGCCAGATCCTGCGCGGTGGCGCGCGGGCGGAACACCGTGACCAGTCGCAAAGTCCTGCAACAGGTGCCGAGTCTGGGGCGTCGAGGGCGCCTGAGCCGACGCGGCGCCGGCGCTCACCCCTTCGCGCGCGCGAGCCCCTTCGCGCGCGCGAGCTGCGCCCGGGCCGCCTCCAGCACCTTGGCGGAGGTGAAGCCGAACTTGGTCTGCAGGTCCTTGATCGGCGCCGAGGAGCCGAAGGTGTGCATGCCGAGGATCGTGCCGGCGCTGCCCGCGTAGCGGTCCCAGCCGATCACCGAGCCCTGCTCCACCACCACGCGCGCCGTCACGGCGGGCGGCAGCACGCTCTCCCGATAGGCGGCGTCCTGCTGCTCGAACAGCTCCCAGGACGGCATCGACACCACCCGCGCCCGCACGCCCTCGCCCCGCAGGGTCTCGTAGGCGCCCAGGCAGAGCTGCACCTCGCTGCCCGTGCCGATCAGGATCAGCTCGGGCGTGCCCTCGCCGCCGGCCAGCACGTAGGCGCCCCTGGCGAGCCCCGAGGCGGGCGCGCAGGTGGCGCGGTCGAAGGTCGGCAGCGGCTGGCGGCTCAGCGCCAGCACGGCCGGCTGGTGCCTGAGGCCCATGATCACCCGGTAGGCCTCCGCCACCTCGTTGGCGTCCGCCGGCCGCAGCGTGATCAGGCCGGGGATCGACCGCAGGGACAGGAGGTGCTCCACCGGCTGGTGGGTCGGGCCGTCCTCGCCGACGCCGATCGAATCGTGCGTGAAGACGTGGAAGACCGGCAGCTCCATCAGCGCCGCGAGGCGGATCGGCGGCCGCATGTAGTCGGAGAAGACCAGGAAGGTCGCCCCGTAGGCGCGCAGGCCCACGAGGCCGAGCCCGTTCACGATCGACCCCATGGCGTGCTCGCGCACCCCGAAATGGATGTTGCGCCCGCCGGGCGTGAACGGCCCGAGCGCCTCCTCGCCCTCGATCCTGGTCTTGTTCGAGGGGGCGAGGTCGGCCGAGCCCCCGAGCAGCCACGGCACCTTGGCGGCGATGGCGTTCAGCACCTTGCCGGAGGATTCGCGGGTGGCGAGGCCCTTGGCGTCGGCCGGGAAGTGCGGGATCGCCGCGTCCCAGCCCGCCGGCAGCTCGCCCGACAGGAAGGAGGAGACCGCGCCGGCGAGGTCCGCGTCGGAGGCGCGCACCTCCTCCATCAGCTCCTGCCACTCGGAAAAGAGCGCCGCGCCGCGGGCGCCGATCCCCTGGCGGAAATTCTCGTAGACGCCGTCCGGCACCAGGAACTCGGCATCCTCCGGCCAGCCGAGGAAGCGCTTGGCGCCCCGGATCTCCTCCACCCCGAGCGCGTCCGAATGCGCCTTGGAGGTGCCCTGCTTGGTCGGCGCGCCGTAGCCGATGACCGAGTTGACGATGATCAGGGTCGGCCGGTCCTGCGATTGCAGGAAGGTCTCGATCGCGCCGGCGAGCGCGGGCACGTCGTTCGCGTCGGCGACGCGCAGCACCTGCCAGCCATAGGCCAGGAAGCGGGTCGCCACCTCCTCGCTGAAGGCGAGGTCGGTGTGGCCCTCGATCGTGACCGTGTTGGAATCGTAGATCCAGCACAGGTTGGCGAGGCGCAGGTGGCCGGCGATCGAGGCGGCCTCGGACGCGACGCCCTCCATCAGGTCGCCGTCGCTGCAAAGGGCGTAGACGTTGAAGTCGAACACCGCCCGCTCGCCGAACGGGAAGCGCTCGTTGAGGAAGCGGGCCCCCATCGCCATGCCGACCGAGTTCGCCACCCCCTGGCCGAGCGGCCCGGTGGTGACCTCGACGCCGGTGGTGAAGTGGTACTCCGGGTGGCCGGGCGTGCGGCTGTCGAGCTGGCGGAAGCGCTTGATGTCGTCGAGGCTCACGGCGGGCTCGTCGGCGCCGTCCTTCTGCGCGACGCCCGCGAGGTGGAGCAGGCTGTAGAGCAGCATCGAGGCGTGGCCGACCGAGAGCACGAAGCGGTCGCGGTTCGGCCAGGTCGGGTGCGCCGGATCGTAGCGCAGGTAGCGGTTCCAGAGCGTGAAGGCGACGGGCGCGAGCGCCATCGGGGCGCCGGCATGGCCGGAATTCGCCTTCTGCACGGCATCCATCGTCAGCGTGCGGATCGTGTCGATGCTGCGCTGGTCGATCGCGCTGATACCGGCCTTCGCGGCGGTCTCGGCTGCACTCATCTCGGACCTCGTCGGGTTCAGGTGCGGGCGGTCGCGCCGGCAGCGCCGCGCCCCTCGTCGTCGCTGCGCTCCATAGCGGGTCCGACCGCGCGACTGAAGTTCAGAAGTGTGTTGACCAGGGCGACGTGGCTGAAGGCCTGCGGGAAGTTGCCGACTTGGCGCTTGGCGACCGGGTCGTACTCCTCGGCGAGCAGCCCCACGTCGTTGCAGGCGGCGAGGAGCCGCTCGATCATCGCCCGGGCCTCCGCGCAGCGCCCGAGGCGGATCAGGTTGTCCGCGTACCAGAAGCTGCAGGGCAGGAAGGCACCCTCGCCGGCCGGGAGGCCGTCCGTGGTCTGGTTCTCGGTGTCGTAGCGCAGGATGAAGCCGTCGCGCATCAGGTCGCGGCCGATCGCCTCGACGGTGCCGACCACCCGCGGGTCGTGGTGGGGCAGGAAGCCCACATGGGCGATCAGGAGCAGGCTCGCGTCGAGGCGCTTGGAGCCGTAGGATTGCACGAAGCTGTTGAGCTCCGGGTCGAAGCCCCTCTCGCAGACCTGCGCGTGGATGCGCGCGCGCACGTCGCGCCAGCGCGCCACGGTGGCATCCCCGGCGCCGTCCCCGTTCAGCCGCTCGTAGAACCGCACTGCCCGGTCGAAGGCCACCCAGGCCATCACCTTCGAGTGCACGAAGTGGCGCCGCCCGCCCCGAACCTCCCAGATGCCCTCGTCCGGCTCGGTCCAGACCTTCTCCAGGTGGGCCAGGAGGGCGAGGCCGACCCGCACGCCGTTATCGTCCCCCTCCATGCCGCGCTCCTCGGCCTGGTAGAGCGCGTCGAAGATCTCGCCGTAGACGTCGAGCTGGAATTGCTGCGAGGCGGCGTTGCCGATGCGCACCGGCCGCGAGCCCTCGTAGCCCGGCAGCCAGTCGATCTCGATCTCGGGCAAGAGCCGCTCCCCGGCGATGCCGTAGAGGATGCGGGCCTGTTCCGGGCTGCCCGCGACCGCGCGCAGGAGCCAGTCGCGCCACGCCCGCGCCTCGTCGAGGTAGCCCGCATCCACCAGGGCGAGGAGCGTGAAGGTCGAATCCCGCAGCCAGCAGTACCGGTAATCCCAGTTGCGCACCCCGCCGAGCGCCTCCGGCAGGGAGGTGGTCGGCGCCGCCACGATCCCGCCCGTGGGCGCGTAGATCAGCGCCTTGAGAGTGAGGAGCGAGCGCAGCAGGATGTCGTCCCAGGGCGTGCCGCCCTGGCAGCGGCTCGACCAGGAGCGCCAGGCGTCGGTGGTGCGGCGCAGGACCTTGCGCGGCTCGATCGGGGCGGGGTCGTCCTCGGCGGAGGGGGCGTAGCTCAGCACGAAGGACAGGCACTCCCCCTGCGCGAGGGTGAAGTCCGAGACGGTGCTGCGCCCGACGCCCCGCAGGGGCGCCTTCGTGCGCAGCACGACCTTGTGCGGGCCGACGATCGCCCGCAGGTCGTCGTGCTCGTTGCGCGAGACCCAGGGCACCGCCGAGCCGTAATCGAAGCGCACCACGAATTCCATGCGGACCGGGACCGACCCGCTCACCCCCTCGACGAGGCGCACGAGGTGGAGCCCGTCGTCGCTCGGCATGTAGTCGGTGACGCGGATCGTGCCGGCCTCGGTCTCGTGCGTGGTCTCCAGCACCAGGGTGCCAGGCCTGTAGCAGCGGGTGACGCGGGTCGCCGGGCCGGCCGGGGCGATGCGCCAATGGCCGTGCTCGGCCGTGCCGAGGAGGGCGGCGAAGCAGGCGGGCGCGTCGAAGCGAGGCCAGCACAGCCAGTCGATGCTGCCGTCGCGGCCGATCAGGGCCGCGCTGCGCCCGTCGCCCACCAGGGCGTAATCCTCGATCCGCGATGCCATGCTCGACCCTGCGGCACTCTCCCGTCCCGGGAGATAGCGGAACGGGTTCGCCGGTCCAGCCGCGGCGCCGGGTCAGGGATGCCGGTCGATCAGGTCCAGCATGGCGCTGCCCGCCTGCACGACGCCGGCGCCGAGGGCCGAGACGTGGCGCACCATCACGCGGCCGGTCTCGACGACGCGCGGCAGGGCGAGCCCCGCGAAGGAGGCGCGCTCGGTGGGCGGCGTCTCCTCCGGCCCGGCCTCCGCGGCCTGGAGAGCGGCCGGGCGGGACGGCCGGGCCTGCGCGGCCTGCAAAGCGTGGCGGGGGCTCGCCGGCCGCCTCGGGGCGGGGCGCGCGCTCAGCGGCAGGGGCTTCTCCGGGGCGGCCGCCGGCAGCGCCTCGCAGAGAGGGCCGGCCGCGGCCGGTTCGGCGGGCGCCCGTGCCTCGGCGGCGAGGGCGCTCGACACCGCGAGGGGGAATTGCCGCGCGAATTCGAGGGGGAGCGGGTGGCGCGTCAGCGCCTCGCCGCCCGCCTCGGCGGTGCGGAACGGGTCCGGGACGGGGCGCGGCGCCGCGGCGGCGGCCTGGCCGGCGGGCGGTCTGGGCGGCGCGTCGCGCCAGTAGAGCGACCCCGCGGCGAGGCAGGCGGCCACGCACAGGGTCGGGAGGAGGGGGAGGTAGCCGAGCGTCCGCCCTCCGTCCACCGATCCCGGCGCAGCCTCGCGCCGGCCGTCGAACTCGCTCATGGGGCCGATCCTCCGTTCGCTCACCCGCGCAGTGAGCCGCGGTTTTGCGGCCGAACCGCGGCCTTTTCATTGCGGCGAGGTTTCGCAGGGTCGCGCCGGCGAGGTCTTGCGAGCCCCGGGCCGCTCCCCCGGCCGATGCGGGGTTTCCGCCCCCGCCGCGCGGTGCGAGCGCGGCCCGCGGGGACGGGTCCGGCGCGGCCGAGCCGCCGAAGCACGATCCGACTTCCGTCCGATCCCGACCGCCCCGGCCCGACATTTGCCTCTTGCGCCCGGCATGCCCGACCCTGTGACCAATGCCCCGCTGACCTCCCCCGACCAGAGCCTGACCATCGCGGTCGTCGACCCGAGCCGGGCGCGCGCGGCCGTGCTGGAGGAGGGCCTGCGCAACCTCGACGGCGCCCGCGTCGTCGTGATTCCCGACACGGTCGACCTCCTCGACAGGCTCTCGGCCCTGGCGCCCGACGTGGTCGTCATCCACCTCGAGAGCCCGAGCCGCGACCTCCTGGAGCAGCTCTTCGGCGTCTCCCGCCTGGTCGAGAAGCCGGTCGCGATGTTCGTCGACCGCAGCGACACCGCCATGATGCAGGCCGCGGTGGATGCGGGCATCTCGGCCTACATCGTGGACGGGCTCAAGGCGGACCGGATCAAGCCGATCATCGAGGTGGCGATCCTGCGCTTCAACGCCTTCGCGCGGCTCCAGCGCGAACTGGCCGAGGCCCGCAACGAACTCGCCGACCGCAAGCTCATCGACCGCGCCAAGGGCATCCTGATGAGCGCCAAGGGCCTGTCGGAGGACGAGGCCTACAAGCAGCTGCGCCGCAAGGCCATGAACGAGAAGCGCAAGATCGTGGACATCGCCCGCGCCATCGTCACCGCCGCGGACCTGCTCGGATGAGGTTCCAGCTCGGATACGTCCCGCTCACGGACGCCGCCACCGTCATCGCGATGGCTGAAGGCGGCTTCGCCGCCCGGGAAGGCCTGCGCGTCGAGCTCGTGGCCGAGCCCTCCTGGGCGACCCTGCGCGACAAGCTCGCCCTCGGCCTCCTCGACGGCGCCCACATCCTGGCGCCCCTCGCCCTCGCGAGCCATCTCGGCCTCAGCGGCCCGCCCGCGAGCCTGATCGCCCCGGCGGCGCTCGGCCGCAACGGCAACGCCGTCACCCTGTCGCTTCCCCTCTGGGAGGCGATGCGCCCGGACGGCGAGGCCCTGCCCGAGGTGGCCCGCGCCCTCGCCGCCCTGGCCGGAGCGCGGGCCGCGGCGGGGCGGCCGCTCACCTTGGGGACCGTGCATCCCTTCTCCAGCCACACCTACCAGCTGCGCCGGCTGCTCGCCCTCGGCGGCTGCCGCCTCGACCAGGTCCGGCTCGTCGCCGTGCCGCCGCCGCGGACCGTCGAGTCCCTGCGCCGGGGCCTGATCGACGGCTTCTGCGTCGGCGCGCCCTGGAACAGCGTCGCGGTGGAGGCCGGGGTCGGGCGCATCGCCGCCCTCGGCGTCGATCTCGCGCCGGATTGCCCCGAGAAGGTGCTGGCGCTGCCGGCCGAGCTGGAGGAGCGGGCGCCGCCGCTGCTGCGCGCCCTGCGGGCGGCGGCGCGCTGGTGCGGGGAGCCGGGCAACCGGCCCGACCTCGCCCGCATGCTCGCGGCGCCGCGCCACCTCGGCCTCGACCCCGACCTGATCCTGCGCGGGCTCGCCGGGTCGCTGCAGCTCGCGCCCCGGGGCGCCGCCCCGCGCGCCGCGCCCGACTACCTGACCCTCGGGGAGGAGGTCCTGGCCTTCGACATGGGGGCGATCGACTGGATCCTCGCCGAGATGGAGGCCTGCGGCCAGTTCGCCGCGCCGCCCGCCGCCCGCGCCCAGGCGGCGGCCCTGCCCAGGCCCGACCTGCTGGCCGCCTGAGCATCATTCGCCGAGGCGGTCGCCGGTCCGGGGGCGGTCAAGGACGCGAGAGCGAGAGGCGCGGCAGACTTGCCGCACGCGGTCTTGCCGCACGCCTTCTTGCCCCACGCCTTCTCGCCCCACGCCTTCTCGCCCGACGCCATCTTGCCCGACGCCGTTCTGCTCAGCGCGCAGGCAGGCCGGCGGCCTGCCTGTTTGGCAGACAGGGCGCTGAGGATTTGTGCAGCGCAGCACGGGGCGGCGCCCGGTGGCCGGTCCCGTGCCGGATCGGCTGGAATCGATCCAGATCAATGACTTGGGCGGGTCGACGAGAGTTGGCACGGGATCTGCTTTGAAAAGATCGAGCCCGTCAGCGCCGACGGGATCTCACCGTCAGCAAGGCCGCTGACCCGACTCTCCGCTGGAGCCCCGCCTGCCGGGGCCCGGACGAGCTTGGGCAGCGGTTTTTTTCGTTTCGGCAACGCGGGCGCCGCCCGCAAGGACGACAGGAGCGGGACACGGTGTCGATCGGCAGGGGTGACCACACGACGCGTCGCGGCCTTCTGAAGGGGGCGGCCGCCGCCCTCTCGCTCACCGCCGCCGCCAGGGCCGCGCTGCCGGGCGGGGCCTTCGCGCAGGGGACGGGGCCCGAGGTGAAGGGCGCCAAGCTCGGCTTCATCGCGCTGACCGACGCGGGCCCGCTCTTCGTCGCCAAGGAGAAGGGCTTCTTCGCCAAGCACGGCATGCCCGAGGTGGAGGTGCTCAAGCAGGCCTCCTGGGGCACCACCCGCGACAACCTCGTCCTCGGCTCCGAGGGCAACGGCATCGACGGCGCCCACATCCTGACGCCGATGCCCTACCTGATCAGCGCCGGCCGGGTGACCCAGAACAACGTCCCGGTGCCGATGCACATCCTCGCCCGGCTCAACCTCAACGGGCAGTGCATCTCGGTGGCCAAGGAGTACCTCGACGCCAAGGTGGCGCTCGATTCCAAGGTCTTCCGGGTCGCGACCGACAAGAAGAAGGCCGCCGGCAAGTCCGTGAAGGCCGCCATGACCTTCCCGGGCGGCACCCACGACCTCTGGATCCGCTACTGGCTGGCGGCCGGCGGGATCGATCCGGACCGCGACATCGAGACCATCGTGGTGCCGCCGCCCCAGATGGTGGCGAACATGAAGGTCGGCACGATGGATTGCTTCTGCGTCGGCGAGCCGTGGAACGCCCAGCTCGTCCAGCAGGGGCTCGGCTACACGGCGCTCACCACCGGCGAGCTCTGGAAGGACCATCCCGAGAAGGCCTTCGCCATGCGGGCGGACTGGGTCCAGAAATACCCGAACGCCACCCGCGCCCTGCTGATGGCGGTGATCGAGGCGCAGCAATGGTGCGACCGGCCCGAGAACCGGGACGAGTTCGCCGCCATCGTGGCCAAGCGCCAGTGGATCAACATCCCGGTCGGCGACGTCGCCGGGCGCATGAAGGGCACCATCGATTACGGCGACGGCCGGGTCGTGAAGGACAGCCCCTTCGTGATGAAGTTCTTCCGCGACCACGCCTCCTATCCGTTCCAGTCCCACGACCTCTGGTTCCTCACCGAGGACATCCGCTGGGGCAAGTTCGAGCCCCAGACCGACACCAGGGCCCTGATCGCCAAGGTCAACCGCGAGGACCTGTGGCGCGAGGCGGCCAAGGCGCTCGGCGTGAGCGCGATCCCGGCCTCGACCTCGCGGGGCAGGGAGACCTTCTTCGACGGCAAGGTCTTCGATCCGGCCGATCCGGCCGCCTACCTGTCCAGCCTCAGCATCAAGAAGGTGGCGTGATGGCCCTCGGAACCTCCATCGGCGGCCTCGCCGCCGCGCGGCGGAAGGGGGAGGCGTCGCGCGGCCCCCTCGTCACGGCGGCGGGCCTGAGGGCCCTCGCGGCCCGCATCGTGCCGCCCCTCGTGGTGCTCGGCCTGTTCCTGCTCGTCTGGCAGGTGCTCTGCGACCGGCCCGGCGCCGGCCTGCCCGCCCCGTCGCGGGTGATGAGCGAGGCCTGGCCGATCATCTCCGACCCGTTCTTCGACAATGGCGGCACCGACAAGGGGCTGTTCTGGCACATCGTGGCGAGCCTGCAGCGCGTGGCGCTCGGCTTCGCGCTCGCCTCCGTGGCGGGCGTGCTGCTCGGCACGCTGGTCGGCCAGTCCGAATGGGCCATGCGCGGCCTCGACCCGATCTTCCAGGTGCTGCGCACCATCCCGCCCCTCGCCTGGCTGCCGCTCTCGCTCGCGGCCTTCCGGGATGGCCAGCCCTCGGCCATCTTCGTGATCTTCATCACCTCGATCTGGCCGATCATCATCAACACGGCGGTCGGAATCCGCAACATCCCGCAGGATTACCGCAACGTCGCGTCGGTGCTCCGGCTCAACGCCTTCGAGTTCTTCGGCAAGATCATGCTGCCCTCGGCGGCGCCCTACATCTTCACCGGTCTTCGCATCGGGGTCGGCCTGTCGTGGCTGGCGATCGTGGCGGCCGAGATGCTGATCGGCGGCGTCGGCATCGGCTTCTTCATCTGGGACGCGTGGAACTCCTCGCATATCAGCGAGATCATCGTCGCCCTCGTCTATGTCGGCGTGATCGGCTTCGTCCTCGACCGCGTGGTCGCCGGGATCGGGCAACTCGTCACCCGCGGCACCGCCAGCGCCTGAGGAGCCCCGCGCCATGAGCCACCTCGTCCTCTCGAATGTCGGCATCAGCTTCACGCGGGCCGGGCGCACCACGGAAGTGCTGCGCGACGTCAACCTCTCGATCGCCAAGGGCGAGTTCGTCTCGCTGATCGGCCATTCGGGCTGCGGCAAGTCGACGGTGCTCAACATCGTGGCGGGCCTGCTGCGCGCCTCGACGGGCGGCGTCCTGCTCGACGACCGCGAGGTCAACAGCCCCGGTCCCGAGCGGGCCGTGGTGTTCCAGAACCACTCGCTCCTGCCCTGGCTCACCGTGCGGGAGAACGTGGCCCTCGCGGTCGACAAGGTGCTGCGCGCCAGGAAGGGCCGGGCGGAGCGGCGCGACTGGGTCGCGCACAACCTCGCCCTCGTGAACATGACGCACGCGGCCGAGAAGCGCCCGCACGAGATCTCCGGCGGCATGAAGCAGCGCGTCGGCATCGCCCGGGCGCTCGCCATGGAGCCGAAGGTGCTGCTGATGGACGAGCCCTTCGGCGCCCTCGACGCCCTGACCCGGGCCCATCTCCAGGACCAGCTCATGGAGATCCACCTGCGCCTGCGCAACACCGTCATCATGATCACCCACGACGTGGACGAGGCGGTGCTCCTCTCCGACCGCATCGTGATGATGACGAACGGCCCCTCCGCCACGATCGGCGAGGTCCTGGCCGTGCCGCTCGCCCGGCCGCGCCGGCGCCTCGACCTCGTCGAGGACCCGACCTACACGCATGCCCGCGCGGAGGTGCTGGAATTCCTCTACGCCCGGCACGCCAAGCCGGCCCTCGCCGCCTGAGGCCGGGACGATGCAGGAACGCCTCGTCGTGGTCGGCAACGGCATGGCCTCGCTCCGCTTCCTGGAGCGGCTGACCGAGCGCCAGGGCGGCCGCTACGCGGTGACGGTCGTCGGCGCCGAGCCGGTGGCGGCCTACAACCGCGTGCTGCTCTCCTCGCTGCTCGGCGGCGAGGTCGACGAGGCCGCCTGCACCTTCCGCGGCCTCGACTGGTACGCCGATCACGGCATCACCCTGGTCACCGGCGCGCCCGCCACCGCCATCGACCGGGAGTCCCGCACCGTCCGGGTCGGGGAGGGGCTCGTCCTCCCCTACGACCGGCTCGTCCTCGCGGTCGGCTCGGTGCCGATCCGCCTGCCGAGGCCCGGGATGGACCTCCCCGGCATCGTCACCTTCCGCGACCTCGCGGACGTGGCGGCGATCCGGCGCGCCGCCGCGCCCGGCGCCCGCGCGGTGGTGATCGGCGGCGGCCTGCTCGGGCTCGAAGCGGCGGTCGGCCTCGCCCGGCTCGGCGCCGAGACGACGCTCCTCCACGTGATGGACCGCCTGATGGAGCGCCAGCTCGACCACGCCGCCGCCGACCTCGTGAGACGGGCCATCGAGGCGCGCGGGGTGCGGGTGCGGCTCGGGGCCGACACCGCCGCGGTCGAGGGCGAGGGGCGCGTCGAGGCCCTGCGCCTCGCCGACGGCGCGACGATCCCGGCCGACCTCGTCGTCCTGTCGGTCGGGGTGCGGCCCTCCACGTCGCTCGCCGCCGCCTCGGGCCTCGCGGTCGGGCGCGGCATCCGGGTCGACGACCGGATGACCACCTCCGACCCGTCCGTCTTCGCCCTCGGCGAGTGCGCCGAGCACCGGGGCATGACCTACGGCCTCGTCGAGCCGGCCTACGAGCAGGCCGAGGTGCTGGCCCGCCACCTCTGCGGCGAGGCGGCCGCCTACGCGGGCACCGCCCTCTCCACCAGCCTGAAGGTCTCCGGCCTGCCGGTCTTCTCGGCCGGGCTCGTGGACGTGCCGGAGGGCGCCGAGGCCGTGACCTGGAGCGATCCGGCGGCGGGGCTCTACCGCAAGCTCGTCATCGCCGAGAACCGCCTCCTCGGCGCGGTCTTCGTCGGCGACGTCGCCGAGCAGGGCTGGTGCAAGGCCCTGATCCGCTCGGGCGAGCGCCTCGCCCGCGCCGACCGGGACGACCTGATCTTCGGTCGCCCGGCTCCCCAACCCCTCGCAGCGTGAAGGAGCGCGCAATGGCCGACGACTTCGACGCCGAGCAGAAGCGTTACCTCGAAGGATTCGCGAACGGGATCCAGGCCGTCCGCCTGACCGGCGGGATCGGCCTCGGCGGCGCGGCGGCCCCGCCGGCCGCCGAGCCGACCGGGCCCGACGCCATCCACATCAAGGCCCAGGACCGGGTCGTGAAGGCCGGCGGCAAGCTCGCCGACCAGGAGAAGTGGAAGCGCGCCGAGAACCCCTTCGACGGGCACAACCGCCTGATCGCCGAGGCCGAAACCGGCAAGGCGCCCAAGCCCGAGGACAATTTCCGCTGGCGCTACCACGGCCTGTTCTGGGTCGCGCCGGCCCAGAACTCCTACATGTGCCGCCTGCGCATCCCGAACGGGATCCTGCAGCACTGGCAGTTCGCCGGCATCGCCGACCTCGCGGATGCCCATGGCGGCGGCTACGCCCACGTCACCACGCGGGCGAACCTGCAGGTGCGCGAGATCGCCCCCGAGCACGGCCAGCCCTTCCTCGACGGGCTCGTGGATCTCGGCCTGACCGCCCGGGGGGCCGGCGCCGACAACATCCGCAACGTCACCGGCTCGCCGACCGCCGGCATCGACGCCCAGGAACTCCTCGACACCCGCCCCCTCGCCAGGTCCTGGCACAACTGGATCCTGAACGACCGCTCCCTGTACGGCCTGCCGCGCAAGTTCAACGTGGCGTTCGACGGCGGCGGCGTGCTGCCGGTGCTGGAGGAGACGAACGACATCGGCTTCCAGGCGGTCGAGGTGGCGGAGGGCGCCGCGGTCGCGCCGGGCCTCTGGATGCGCCTCGTGCTCGGCGGCATCACCGGCCACCGCGACATCGCCCGCGACACCGGCGTGGTGCTGCGCCCGAGCGCGTGCAACCGGGTCGCGGACGCGATCCTGCGCGTCTTCATCGAGAACGGCGACCGCACCAACCGCAACAAGGCCCGGCTGAAATACGTCCTCGACGCCTGGGGCTTCGACGCCTACCTCGCCGCCGTCGAGGACAAGCTCGGGCGCAGGCTCGACCGGGTCGATCCGGCCCATATCAGGCCCCGGGGCGGCTTCGACCGCTTCGCCCATGTCGGCGTGCATCCCCAGAAGCAGGCGGGCCTGAACTGGATCGGCGTCGTGCTGCCGGTCGGCAAGATGACGACCGACCAGATGCGCGCCCTCGCGCAGATCGCCCGGGAATGCGGCGACGGCCTGATCCGCCTCACCGTCTGGCAGAATTTCCTGATCTCGGGCGTGCCGGACGCCCGCGTGGCGGAGGTCGAGGCCCGGGTCGCGGCGCTCGGCCTGACCACCAAGGCGTCGAGCATCCGGGCCGGCCTCGTCGCCTGCACGGGCAATCGCGGCTGCAAGTTCGCGGCCTCGGACACGAAGGGCCACGCCCTGATGATCGCCGACCACGTCGAGGCCCGGGTGAGGGACCTCGACGTGCCGGTGAACCTGCACCTGACCGGCTGCCACCATTCCTGCGCCCAGCACTACATCGGCGATATCGGCCTGATCGGCGCCAAGGTGGTGGTGAGCGAGGAGGGCGACACCGTCGAGGGCTACGACATCGTGGTCGGCGGCGGCTTCGGCGAGGCGGCCAGGATCGGGACCGAGATCTGGAAGGCGGTGCGGGCCGAGGAGTGCCCGGGCCGGGTGGAGGCGCTGCTGCGCGACTACCTCGCCCACCGCACCGGCCCGCAGGAGAGTTTCCAGGCCTTCACCGCCCGGCGCGGGCCGGAGGCCCTGAAGGGCCTCGCCGAGGCCCGGATGCTGGAGGCGGCCGAATGAGCGCCGCCCTCGGAGCCGCCGGCGCGGGGCCCGCCCGCGCGACCGCGTCCGCCCCGCATTCTCCCCGGTGACCGCCATGACCCAGCACGTCACGCCCCCCCTCGTCCTGATTCCCGAGAGCGCGCCCTTCACCGCCGACCAGCGGGCGTGGCTCTCCGGCTATTTCGCGGCGCTCCTCGGCCCGGCGCTGGAGGGCGCGACCGCGCTCGCGCCCGGCGAGGTCCCGGCCGCCGGCCCGGCGCTCGCCGACAACGGCGACGCGCCCTGGCACGACCCGTCGATCCCCCTCGGCGACCGCATGGCCATGGCCACGGAGCGCTCCGCGGCGCAGAAGCTGATGGCCGCCATGGCCCAGCAGGATTGCGGCCAGTGCGGCTACACCTGCGCCGACTACGCCAACGCCATCTTCCTCAGGAAGGAGGAGCGCCTGAACCTCTGCCAGCCCGGGGGCAAGGAGACCCTCCGGATGCTGAAGAAGCTGGAGGCGGAGGTTGCCGGCGCGGCCCCGGCGGCGCCCGCCGCGGCGGCAATAGCCGCAGAGGCCGCCCCGGCGGCCGGGGCGGCGACCGGCCCCTCCGGCTATTGCCGCGAGAACCCGGCCGAGGCGGTCTTCCTCTCCCGGCGCCGCCTCAACGCGCCCGGCGGCGAGAAGGAGACCTGGCACATCGAGATCGACCTCGCCGGCACCGGCATCGATTACGCGGTCGGCGATTCCCTCGGGCTGTTCCCGGCCAACGCCCCGGCCCTGGTCGACACGGTCATCGCCGAACTCGGCGCCCGGCCCGAGCGGGTCGTCGCCACCCGCTTCGGCGAGGCGACGCTGCGCGACCACCTGCTCGGCCACTACGCGCTCGGCGCGGCGCCGGACGGGCTGTTCCAGCTCCTCTCGCTCCTCACCTCGGGCCCGGCGCGCCGCAAGGCGCAGGCCCTCGCCGCCGGGGAGGATCCGGACGGCGACCTCGCCCATCTCGACGTGCTCGCGGCCCTGCACAAGTTCCCGGGCGCGCGGCCGGACGCCGAGGTCTTCCTCGAAGCCCTCGACCCGTTGCAGCCGCGCCTCTACTCGATCTCGTCGAGCCCCAAGGCCGATCCGGGCCGCGTCTCGCTCACCGTCGACGCGGTGCGCTACAGCCACCGCTCGCGGCTGCGCCTGGGCGTCGCCTCGACCCATCTGGGCGAGCGCCTCGCCGAGGCCGCCAAGGTGAAGGTCTACCTACAGAAGGCGCACGGGTTCGGCCTGCCGGACGATCCCGGGACGCCGATCATCATGGTCGGGCCCGGCACCGGCATCGCGCCCTTCAGGGCCTTCCTGCGCGAGCGCGCCGCCGTCAAGGCGCCGGGCCGCAACTGGCTGTTCTTCGGCCACCAGCGGCAGGCCTCGGACTTCTTCTACCGGGACGAGCTCAACGGCCTGAAGGAGGCCGGCATCCTCACGCGCCTCTCCCTCGCCTGGTCGCGCGACGGCGGCGAGAAGACCTACGTCCAGGACCGCATGCGCGAGAACGGCCGCGAGGTCTGGCGCTGGCTGGAGGAGGGCGCCCACTTCTACGTCTGCGGCGATGCCAAGCGCATGGCCAAGGACGTCGAGCGCGCGCTCATCGACATCGCCGCCAAGGAGGGCGGCCGCAGCCCCGACGACGCGGTGGCCTACCTCGCCGCCCTCAAGAAGGCCGGCCGCTACCAGGCCGACGTGTACTGAGCGCAGCGCCCTCCAATCCGCGGAAGCGTCCTTGATGAACCTCCACGTCCCCGACCTCTTGCCCGACCTCTTGCCCGACCTCTTGCCCGACCTCTTGCCCGACCTCTCGCGGCTGCCGGAGCCGGTGCGCACGACCTGCCCCTATTGCGGCGTCGGCTGCGGGGTGCTCGCGCGGCCGGACGGGCAGGGGGGCGCCCGCGTCGAGGGCGATCCCGAGCACCCGGCGAATTTCGGTCGCCTCTGCTCCAAGGGCTCGGCCCTGGGGGAGACCCTCTCCCTCGACGAGCGGGTGCTCCACCCGACGGTCGCGGGCGCACGCGTGACCTGGGACCGCGCCCTCGACGAGGTGGCGGCGCGCTTCCGGCGCGCGGCCGCCGAGCACGGCCCGGATGCGATCGCCTTCTACCTCTCCGGCCAGCTCCTGACCGAGGATTACTACGTCGCCAACAAGCTCGCGAAGGGCTTCATCGGCACCCCGCACGTCGACACCAATTCGCGGCTGTGCATGTCCTCCTCGGTGGCGGCGCACCGGCGCGCCTTCGGGTCCGACACGGTGCCGGGCTGCTACGAGGATCTCGACGAGGCCGACCTCATCGTCCTCGTCGGCTCGAACGCCGCGTGGTGCCACCCGGTCCTGTTCCGCCGCATGCTCGACGCGCGGGCGCGGCGCGGGACCAGGATCGTGGCGGTCGATCCGCGCCGCACCCAGACCGGCGAGGAGGCCGACCTCTTCCTGGGCCTGAGGCCCGGCACCGACGCGGCCCTGTTCTCCGGGCTCCTGATCCACCTCGCCGAGACCGGCGGCCTCGATTCCCGCTTCATCGCCGCGCACACGGCCGGCTTCGAGGCCGCCCTGGAGCGGGCCCGCCTCATCGCCCCCGACGCGGCCGCGACCGCCGCCGCCACGGGCCTGACCGGGGCCGAGGTCGCGACCTTCTTCGACCTGTTCCGGACCACGCCCCGCGCCGTGACGGCCTTCTCGCAGGGGGTGAACCAATCCTCCCAGGGCACCGACAAGGCCAACGCGATCATCAATTGCCACCTCGCCACCGGGCGGATCGGCCGGCCCGGCACGGGGCCGTTCTCGCTCACCGGCCAGCCCAACGCCATGGGCGGGCGGGAGGTCGGCGGGCTCGCCAACATGCTGGCGGCCCACATGCACTTCGCGCCCGAGGAGGTCGACCTGGTGCGCCGCTTCTGGGGCGCGCCGCGGATCGTCACCGGCGAGGGGCTGAAGGCCGTCTCCCTGTTCGAGGCGATCGAGCGGGGCAGGATCAAGGCCCTCTGGGTGATGGGGACGAACCCGGCCGTCTCGATGCCGCGGGCCGACCGCGTCCGCGCCGCCCTGCGCGGCCTCGACACGCTGGTGATCGCCGAGGCCGTCGCGACCACGGACACGCTCGCGCTGCGCCGGGACGCGATCGTGCTGCCGGCCCTCGCCTGGGGCGAGAAGGACGGCACGGTGACCAATTCCGAGCGGCGCATCTCCCGCCAGCGCCGCTTCCTGCCGGCGCCCGGCGAGGCGCGGGCCGATTGGTGGATGCTGGCGCAGGTCGGGCAGCGCCTCGGCCACCTCCAGGCCTTCGCCTGGCCGAACGTGGCGGCGGTCTTCCGCGAGCACGCCGCCCTGTCCGGCTTCGAGAATGCGGGCAGCCGCGACTTCGACCTCTCCGGCCTCGCCGAGATCCCGGACGCCGCCTACGAGGCGGCCCGGCCGGTGCAGTGGCCGCTGCCCCGCCGGGCGAAGGGCGGGCAGGCCCGGCTGTTCGGGGATGGGCGCTTCTTCACCCGCGACCGGCGCGCCCGCTTCGTCGCCGTGCAGGCGCCCGCCCTGGCCCACCCGACGAGCGAGGCCTTCCCGTTCCGGCTCAATACCGGGCGGGTGCGCGACCACTGGCACACGCTGACCCGCACGGGGAGGAGCCCGAAGCTCTCGGCCCACCGCGCCGTGCCCTTCTGCGAGATCCACCCGCGGGACGCGGCCCGGATCGGCCTCTCGGACGGGGACCTCGCCCGCGTCACCACGGCCCACGGCAGCGCGGTGCTGGAGGTGATGCTGACGCCCGGCGCGCAGGAGGGCGTGCTCTTCGCCCCGATGCACTGGAGCGCGGCGACCTCCTCGGCGGGCCGCGTCGGCGCCCTGGTGCAGGGGGCGGTCGATCCGGTCTCGGGCCAGCCGGAGCTCAAGGCCACCCCGGCCGCGATCGCGCCGGTGCCGATGCGCTCGCGCGGCTTCCTGATCACCCGGGAGCCGGTGGCGGCGCCGGAGGGCTGGTGGTGGGCGCGCGCCACCATCGAGGGCGGCGTCGGGCTGATCGTGGCGACCGAGGACGGGCCGGACGAGGCGGCCGCCCTGATGCGGCGCCTGTTCCCGGACGCGTCCTTCAGCGCCTACGCGGATCCGGGCTGCGGCGTCTACCGGGCGGCCGCCTTCGTCGAGGGGCGCCTCGTCGGGGCGCTCGCCCTCGCGCCGGCGGCCGAGCGGCCCTCCTTCGAGGCCGCGAAGGCCTTCTTCCGCACGCAGGAACTGCTCGAACCGGCGGCGCGCCGCGCCCTGATCTCGGGACGGGCGCAGAGCGGCGGCGCCGGTCCCCTGGTCTGCGCCTGCCACAATGTCGGGCGCGACGTCATCGTCGGGGCGATCAGGGGCGGCGCCCACGCCGTCGAGGCGGTCGGCGCGGCCTGCCGGGCCGGCACCAATTGCGGCTCGTGCATCCCTGAGATCCGCAAGCTGCTGGCGGCCGAACTTGCGCCGAGCCCGGCCTGAGCGCATCGTCCCGAGCGAGAGAGTTCCGTACTTGAGGACGATGAGTTCCCCCCGAACCCCGCGCGAGACGCGCTCCCCCGGCCTCGAACCGCTCGCGGTGCTGCCGGTCTTCGTGACGCTGCAGGGCAAGCGGGCGGTCCTGGCCGGCGCCGGCGGCGGCGCCGCCTGGAAGGCGAAGCTGCTCGCCGCGGCGGGCGCCCAGGTGGACGTCTACGCCCCCGACCCGACCGAGGAGATGCGCGCCGCGCCCGCCGAGGCGGTGGCCGGCCGCATCGTGCTGCACGCCCGCGACTGGAGCCCGGCCGACCTCGCGGGGGCCGCCCTGGCGATCGCCGCCCAGGAGGACGAGGGCGCGTGCGCCTGCTTCGTCGCGGCGGCGCGGCAGGCCGGCGCGATCGTCAACGCCGTCGATCGGCCGCATCTCTGCGACGTGTCCTTCGGGGCGATCGTCAACCGCTCGCCGCTCGTGGTCGGCATCTCGACCGAGGGGGCGGCCCCGGTCTTCGGCCAGACCGTGCGGGCGCGGATCGAGGCGATGCTGCCCTCCGGCTTCAAGGCCTGGGTGGCGGCGGCGCGCGACTGGCGGGCGGCGGTGAGCGCGCGCTACCACGCCTTCGCGGAGCGGCGCGCCTTCTGGGAACGCTTCGCCGACCGCGCCTTCGCGGAGCCCGACCGGGCGCCCACCCGGGCCGATCTCGACGAGCTGACGAGAGAGGCCGATGCGGGCCCGCGCGGCGGCGCCGTCGTGCTGGTGGGGGCGGGGCCCGGGGACGCGGAGCTCCTGACGCTCAAGGCCCTGCGGGCCCTGCGCAGCGCCGACGTGATCCTGTACGACGACCTCGTGGCGCCGGAGATCCTCGACTACGCGCGGCGGGAGGCCCGCACCATGCTGGTCGGCAAGACCGGGCACGGCCCGTCCTGCCGACAGGACGACATCAACGCCCTGATGGTGAGCCTCGCGCGCTCGGGCAAGCGGGTGGTGCGGCTGAAATCCGGCGATCCGCTCGTCTTCGGCCGGGCCGGGGAGGAGATCGACGCCTGCCGGGCGGCGGGGGTGCCGGTCTCGGTGGTGCCGGGTGTGACGGCGGCGCAGGGCGCGGCGGCCTCGCTCTGCCTCTCGCTCACGCACCGCGACGCGGCGCGGCGCCTGCAATACGTGACCGGCCACGACCGCCGCGGCGCGCTGCCGGACGACCTGAACTGGGCGGCGCTCGGCGATTCCTCGGTCACGACCGTGATCTACATGCCCAAGCGCACGCTGGGCGCGCTGCTGGCCCGGGCCATCGCTGAAGGGTTGCGCCCCGACACGCCGGCGCTGGCGGTCTTCAACGCGACGCGGCCGGACCAGGCGGTGCTGCGGGGCAGCGCGACCAGCTTGGCGGAGGCGATCGCGGCGAGCGGGATCGCGGGTCCGGCGATCGTGATGGTGGGCGACGCGGTCGGTCGGGGCGCCGAGGCCCTGATCGCGGAGGCCGTGGCCGGGTTCCCGGTGGGGCCCGACGCGGGGCGGGAACCGCGCTCGCTGTCGGGGTGAGGCGCCGGCGCGGCGCCCCTCCGAAGGCCCGCCGGCCCGGCCCGAGAGGCTCAGGCGGCGAGCTTGGCGGCGATCACGTCGTTCTGGTTGCTCGCGAAGAGCGGCGCCGAGGCGGGGGTCGGGGTCAGGCGGTCGGCGGCGACGCGCACCAGCGAGGCGTTCACGGCGACGGCGGCGACGAGACCGAGCAGGGCGAAGGCGATCATCGGTGGCACTCCCGAGTGGCGTTGTGCGACGCACACAATATGGCACCGCACAAAAAGCGCTGGTATGCCATATGCCAGAAGGGAGCCATGCAACGGAAGCATGACGGCAGCCTTCGACGGGTCAGGCCCCCTCGCTGGGCCGGCCGACCGACAGCATCTTGCGGGCCCCCCAGTGCCCCAGCCCGATCGCCGCGGCGATGAACGGGGCCGCGACGATGAGGGCGCCGAGCACCTCCGACCCGGTCAGCCAGGCCAGGAGCTTCACGGCGGCCACGAGCAGCAGGAAGCTCCCGCAGCACAGGAAGATCAGCCCGCCGCCGAAGGAGGAGCCGAGCCGCATCACCGTGCGGCGGATGCCGTCGAGTTCGTGCGCCAGGAGCGCGTATTGCGCGACCGCGAGATCGCCGGCCTCCCGGACCGCGTCGAGCATCAGCCTGACGGTCGACCTCTGATCGTCCTGAGCGATCCGCCGCGTCCGCGCCATCGTCCTGCCGCCTGAAGTGAGTCGGGTCCGGGCCGACAACGGCGGCGGGCCGAGCCCGTTCCGCGGCCCCGCCCGCCTCGGGCAGCGCGCTCCCGGCATCGCCCGCGCCTCCACCGGCGGTGGCCGGTTCGGTCCTTCGGGCCGTCGCCTGGCGGCAAGCCGCCGCCGCAGGAGATCACAGGCTTGATTTGGGTTAAATCATATCCTAAATGAGCACCATGAGCACCGCAAACGCGATGCCGCACGGCCTGACGCGGGCGAGGGGGCGGCCCAGGGAATTCGACATCGATGTCGCCCTTGATCGGGCTATCTCGTATTTCCGTGAGCACGGTTATAATGGCGTCTCTATTGCCGATCTTTCGGGTGCGCTGAATTTATCCGCTGGAAGCATATATAAGGCCTTCCATAGTAAGCACGAACTATTTTGCGCGGCTCTCGACAGGTATTTAAAGCTGCGTGGCACGAGGCTATCGGAAATTGCGGGTTGCTCGGAAAGTGGTCGGGACAAGCTGCGCCGCGTTTTGGATTTCTATGCGGAATCCTCGCACACCTCGGAAGGACGTGGCGGTTGTTTGGTGATCGTCGGCACGGTCGAACTCGGCAGTACAGATCCGGTCGTGGCCGCCAAGGTGGCCGACGCTCTGAGGCGGAACGAGGAAAGGCTGACGGTGATGATACGAGCCGGCCAGAGCGATGGCTCGATCCGCAAGGACCTGGATGCGGCGACCACGGCGAGAGCTCTGCTCGCGATGGTTCAAGGCATGCGTGTCTTGGGTAAGACCGGACGCGAGCGTGAAGCGATGATGGCCCTCGTGGGAGTAGCCATGCGGCTGCTCGATTAGAGCATGGTGCGACGAAGTCGATGCCGGCTCGTCGCGGACAAGGCGGCACAATCAATGACCGAGGGCAGCGTCCGATTGCAACCTGATCGGGCGCTGCTCTCGTGCGACGCAGCCCACATCGGTGACGAAGTTCCGGAGAGGGGCGCCAATCATCCCCCCGACAGTCTAGCGGGACTCTCTGCCTAGAACGTAAACGCAACGACACGAGGTTGCCTTTCAGCGTGTCGGGAGGCGGTGCGCTCCCCCGGCATTGCGATTTTCCGAGCGCAATTAGGGAACAAAATGATCCAAAATACCGTGGGTGCAACCGCGAGGCATCCAGCATCGCTTCGCACGCAGGATCCAGGAATGTCGAAGCGGCTCATGACTCTCCTGGCCTGCGCATGCGGCCTGATCGCCGCGAATATTTATTACGCACAGCCCCTTATTGGCCCAATCAGTTCTGAATTGAATTTGCCGAAAGAAGCTGGCGGCCTCATCGTTACCTTGACGCAGATTGGCTATGGTGCCGGGCTGTTGCTCGTGGTGCCTCTTGGTGATCTTTTCGAGAATCGCCGGCTTGCCATTTCCATCCTGGTCATCGGCGCATTCGGGCTCCTCATCTCCGGAATCGCCAGCTCGGCCGCGCCCTTTCTCGCCGCTGCCCTGATGGTGGGTTTGGGCTCGGTCACGGTGCAGATTCTCGTCCCCTACGCCGCACATCTGTCGCCAGAGGCCACGCGTGGCCGCGTGGTCGGTAACGTGATGAGCGGTTTGATGATGGGCATCATGCTGGCTCGACCCTTGGCGAGTCTGATCACAAACTTTTCGTCCTGGAGGGTCGTCTTTTTCTTTTCGTGCGCAATCATGATTGGCCTTACGCTCATACTCCGCTCTGCGTTGCCTCTCCGGCCAGTCACGGCTAAGATGAGCTATGGCAAAATGCTCGCTTCGATGGCCCATCTCGTCCGGACGACGCCGGCGTTGCGACGGAGGGCACTCTATCACGCCTGCATGTTCGGTGCGTTCAGTCTCTTTTGGACGATAACACCGCTTCTGTTGATGGGGCCGGCGTTTGGCTTCAGCCAACGGGGTATCGCTCTCTTCGCCTTGGCCGGCGTCGCCGGAGCCGTCGCCGCACCGATCGCCGGCCGGATCGCGGACCGTGGATGGATCAGATCTGCAACGGCTGCTGCCATGATGATGGCGGTCGCCGTCTTCGCCATGACGCATATCGCCGTGTTGGGCTCCAACCTATCGCTCGCGCTCTTCGTGCTGGCCGGCATCATCTTGGATTTTGCAGTGTCGGCCAATCTCGTCCTCGGACAACGTGTGATTTTTGCGTTGGCGCCCGAGTTTCGTGCGCGGTTGAATGGTGTCTACATGACAACCTTCTTCTTCGGTGGCGCGTTTGGTTCCGCTCTAGGGAGCTGGGTGTTTGCCCGCTACGGGTGGAACGGAGCATCTGCTGCCGGCATCGCCTTTGGGCTGATCGCCTTGGGATATTTCGCAACCGAGAAGGCGAGCGGATCGCGCGCGTGATGGCTTCCTGCTCGACGCCTCGCCGTCGACGGCCGCGGCCTCGCCGGCGACCCCGATGATAGCGGTGGCGATCCGCTTCGCCACCTCTCCGCGCATCCGAACCGGAGCGCGATCGTCTTGTCCGGATGGGCTTCGGCCGCCGCCACGGCGCTGCGAAGCCCTCTTTGGCAAAGCTCCGGCGGCGCCGGACACCCCTCTCGCGTGTTCGGCACGAGCCGATGGCCCGACGAAGATTCGAGAACGGAACCCACGGTCATGAGACGTGACCGTTGCGATCAGGCGACCCGGGCGGAGGGGCCCTCCATCTCCACCAGCCGGCCGCCCTCGACCTTGAGCACCCGGCCGACGAAGGGCAGGAGGTGCGGGCTGTGGGTCACGAAGACCTTGGCGGCGGGCACGCGGACCAGGGCCTGGACCAGCTTCGCCTCCGAGACCGGGTCGAGATTGGCCGTGACCTCGTCGAGCAGCAGCAGGCGCGGACGGCGGCAGAGGGCGCGGGCCAGGATCAGGCGCCGCCGCTGGCCCGTCGAGAGCAGGTTGCTCTCGTCGGAGACGAAGGTGGCGTAGCCCTGCGGCAGCGCCTCGACCTCGTCGCGCAGCCCCACCACCGAGAGGGCCGCCTCCATCTGCAGCCGCGTGATGTCGGGGGAGTACATCGCGAGGTTCTCCGCCACCGTGCCGGCGAAGAGCCGGTCGTCCGCGAAGACGCAGCCGATATTCGCCCGGTACTCGTGCAGGCCGAATTGCGCCAGGGGCCGGCCATCCACCAGCACCTGCCCCTGGGCGGGCTCCGCGAGGCTGGCGAGCACCCGCAGCAGCGAGGACTTGCCGCAGCCCGAGGGGCCGAGGATCGCGACCGACTCGGCCGCGGCGACGTCGAGGGTGAGGTCGATCCCGTCGATGAGCGGCTTCTCGCCCCGCCCGTACTGGATCCGCACGCCCTCCAGCGCCACGCCGCGCCGGATCGCCCGGTCGATGCTGCTGCGCTCGCTCGCCTGCTCGGGCGCCTCGTACAGGATGTCGTCGAGGCGCTCGTAATGCACCCGCATCACCGAGATCTGCAGGAGGCTCATGATCAGGGTGTTCATGGTGGTGAAGAACGACGTCCTCAGCGAGAAGAACGCGTAGAGCACGCCCACCGACAGGGTGCTCTTCATGACGTCGGTGACGCCCATGTAGAGCGTCGCGACCGTGCCGAGCATGAAGACGAGGTGCAGGGCGAAATCGGCGTCGATCGCGTAGCGGCGCGAGCGGTAGCTGGCATTGGCGAAGCGCGAGAAGCTGTCGAGCCACTTCAGCGCGAAGAACTCGGTGGTGTTGCCGGCCTTCAGGGCGGCGATCTGCTTGAGGCCGTCGAGGAGGCGCATCTGCTCCTCGGAGCGCGCCTCCAGGGTCTCGGTCGTGGTGCGGGCGATGCGCGGATAGGTGGCGAAGCGGATCGCCACCGCCATCACCAGGGTCGCCAGCGAGGCCGCGGCCATCGACGGCGAGTAATAGTACATCATGGCGATCAGCAGCACCGACATGATGCCGTCGGCCAGGGACGACACGAACCCGCTGATCAGGAAGGTCTTGATCTGGTCGATCGAGGACAGGCGGGTGATGAGGTCGCCGGGATGCCGGGCCTCGAAGAAGCCTAGCGGCAGGCGCAGGGCGTGGCCGACGACGTTGCGGGTGAAGTGCACCTCGAACAGGGTGGCGGTGCGCAGGGTCACCACGTCGCGCAGCCAGCGCGAGGCCGCCTCGAAGCCCGAGAACAGGATCAGCCCGACGGCGACCGCGTTCAGGAGGTCGAGGTCGAATTGCGGGATCACCGTGTCGACGGCGGCCTGCAGGAAGATGGGCGTCGCCAGGGCGAACAGCGTCGTCGCGAAGGACATCACGGCGACCATCGCGACCGTGTGCTCGACGCCCCGGCAGGAGCGGAACACCGCCCAGAAGGTCGAGGCGCGGGCCGCGCGGATCGCCCGGAAATCGACCCGGCGGGAGAATTCGAGGGCGACGCCCGCGAAGTGGCGCTCCACGTCCTCCCGGGCGTAGATCCGCGGGCCGAAGGCCGGGTCGTGGATGTGGAACTGCCCGCGGGCGACCTTCTCCAGCACCACGAAGTGGTTGCCGTCCCAGTGGAGTATCGCCGGGCAGGCGAGCTTGCCGAGCTCGTCGACCTGGGCGATGCCCAGGCCCTGCGCGTCGAGGCCGATCTGGCCGGCCACCTCGACGATCTCCGCGAAGCTCATGCCGCGGCGCGAGACCGGGAACAGCGAGCGCAGGTAGGGCAGGTCGATGTCGTGCCGGTGGGCATTCGCCACCATGGCGAGGCAGGCCAGCCCGCACTCCATGGTCTCGGCCTGGAGCACGGTGCGGACCCGGCGGATCCGCTCCCCGACGCGACGGCTCATCAGCGCCCCCTCAAGGCACGGATCGGATCGGTGGCCCAGTCGATCAGGCGCCGCCGCTCGACGACGATGTCGACCGACAGGGTCGCGCCGATCTTCAGCGGCACCTTCTCGCCGTAGGCGTCGACATCCGCCCGGTCGGGGCGGATCTCGATCCGGTAGGCGGATTGCATCGGCACCGGCCGCGGATCGAGCCCGGCCTCGGGCGGCAGCCCCTCGGTGACCGGCGCCCGCACGGCCGCCTCCGAGATGTACGTGATGGTGCCGTGATGGATGCCGAAGGTCTTGTACGGGAAGGCGTCGTATTTCAGGATCACCCGCTGCCCGACCTTGGCGAGGCCGACCGCGCGGGAGGGCGCCTCGACCACGATCAGGGGCGCGGCGGCCGGGTCGCCGATCGCGGCGACGAGCTGCCCGGACCTGACCGAATCGCCGACCTTCGCCCCGAGGGCGAGCACCGTCCCGGCGCTGGGAGCCTGGATCTCCAGGGCCGATTCGGTCCGCAGGGCGGCGATCCGGCTGTCGATGCTCTCGATCTGGCTGCGGGCGGCGGCCTTCTGGCTCTGCTTGGTGGCCACCAGGGTCTCGTAGGCGCGGCGGCGCTCCGTGTCCTGGCGCTGGTATTCGAGGCGCCGGAGCTCGATCTCGGCGAGCTGCCGCTCGTAATCGTAGGTCGTCCGCTCGCGCGCCTCGAGGACGTCGCGGGTGGCGTAGCCCTCCTTCACGTAGGCGGAGACCCGGCGCACGATGGCGCGGCTCTTGTCGGCGGCGGCGGCGACCTGGCGGGACTGGGCGTCGAGGCCGGCGTAGAAGCGGGACTGATCCGATTCGATCGCCTTCTGCTGGCGCGTCGCCTGGGCGATGAAGGCCTCCGCGGCCGCCGCCTCGGCCTCCTGGGTCCGGCGCGTCTGGAGCAGGTTGCGGATCTCGGCCTCCGCCACCGATTCCCCGCCCGCGGTCGCGGCGCCGAGGCGCAGGGCGTAGACCGGGCTGCCGGCCGCGACCCGGTCGCCCTGCGTCACGGCGAGGCGGCTGACCACGCCGGCGCGCGGCGCGTCGAGGCGCACGAAGCCGCCGGTCGCCGCGACCACGCCGCGCACGCTCTCGGTCTGGGCGAAGCGCCCGAACCAGAGGCCGCCGAGGGTGGCGCAGACCGTGGCGCCGACGAGGAGCGTGGCGAACAGCGTGGTCCGGTTCTGCCGCAGGTCGATCGTCTCGGCGAGCAGCGGCGCGGCGGGCCGCGGGGGCGGGGCGGCCTCGGCCGGCTCCTCCTCCTCCGGCGCCGCGGCGGGCAGGGGGGCGGCACTCACGCGGCTCTCTCCTGCGCCGCCTCGGGCGCGGCCAGGAACTCGCCGAGCCGCTGCCACATGAACCACTGCTCGGGCGCCGCCAGCACCGATGCCTCGATGTGGCGGCGCACGAGGTCGGTGACGCGGGCCTTGGCCTCCGGCCCGGACTCGGCCACCTCGAAGGGCCGGCCCGGCGCCACCACGTCCCCGTCGAGGCGGGAGCGCACCGCCAGCGGCACCACCGTCGCCTCGGTCAGCCGGGCGAGCGCGTCGAGCCCCATGGCGAGGCGCGCCGGCCGGCCGAACAGCGTCGTGTCGACCGGGCCGCCGTAGCTCGCCGGCAGGTCCACGAAGGACACGATCACCGCCCCGGCCCGGGCGAAGCGCACGGCGTCGATGTAGTCCTGCTTGTCGCGCACGTTGAGGAAGCGCATGTCGGTGCCGATCTCCGAGATGCGGCGCATCACCCGGGTCTCGTTCTCGCGATCCTCGCGCGCGCAGGATCAGCATGCGCCGCCCCGGGAAGACGTCGTGCACGAGGCGCGCGAAGGGCAGGGCGAAGCTGCCCATGTGCAGCGGCGCCAGGATGACCGGCCGGGCGCCCGCCGCCACGCGCTCGAGCATCCCGCGCTCCAGGATGGTGACGTGGGCGGCGTCGGCCACCAGGGCCTCGCGCGACCGTGAGAGGATTGCGAGCCATTCGAGGCTGGTCATGCGGTCGGCGAAGACCGCCTCCCGGTCGAGGCGGCGCGCCTCGCGGGCCGGAACCCGCAGGGTGCGGGCCAGCGCCTCCGCGATCCCGAGCGTCCCGGCCCGGCCCCGCAGCACGGCGAGGCGCCAGCTCGCCCGCACCGCGCGGCGCCGCGCGCGCAGCGGCAGGCGGGCCGCGAACAGCTCGGTGCGGGTGGGCGTCATCGCGATGGGGGCCTGTCCTGCGGTCCGTCTCGGAAGGGCGCGGACCCGCGCCGGCGGGGCCGGAGGCGGGATCTGCCGGCCGCCGCGACGGGCAGGGCCGGCCGTCGGCTGCGCTCAGATCACGAGCACTTGCTGTTGCCGCAATCCTTCTTGCAGTCGTTCTTCGGCGGGGGGCACGGGGCGGGGGTGTCGCAGCCGCCGGAAATCGTCTTCAGGGCGGCGAGGTCGAGCGTCTTCACGGTGATGTCTCCGGTCGGAATCGGACGAGGTACCCCGCCCTGAGGCGGGGTGGGGCGCGCTCAGATCACGAGCACTTGCTGTTGCCGCAATCCTTCTTGCAGTCGTTCGCCGGCGGGGGGCACGGGGCCGGGGCGCAGGTGCCGCCGGAGATCGCCTTCAGGGCCGCGAGGTCGAGCTTCGTCATGATGATCTCTCCTGTCAGGGGAGACGGGGCGCCGCCCCGCCGCACGGTCTCTGTCGACCGCCGCCCGTTTCCACCACGTCACCTGACAGCATTCAAGCGCGGAAAACTACCGACTCCGCTCGTCGGAGCCGTCATTTCCTGTCCGTCGTTTACCATTGGGCGCGAAACCCGTTACTTTCGCGTTAATGAACTTGCCCAAGGCGCCGCCTCATTGAGAATGCCGGTCACGACATCTGAGAGACCGGCCATGCAGACCATTCCTTCCGCTTCGGCATACTCCACCGGAGATATCGAGCGCATCCTGCTCGAGATCGTCCGCAAGCAGGCCCGCAACGAGGGGGCCGATTGGTCCCTGACCACCACGATGGAGGAGGCGCAGATCGATTCCTTCGATCTCGTCGAACTCGTCTTCGAGGTGGAGGACCGCTTCGGCGTCGAGGTCAGCTTCAACGCCAACGAGCGGCCGATCGGCGAGATGACCTTCGGGGACGTGATCGCGCTGATCCGCGGCGCGCTGGCCTCGAAGGAGAAGGCGGCGTGACCCGGGTCGTCGTGTCGGGGCTCGGGGTGGCCGCGCCCGGCGGCCTCGACCCCGAGAGCTTCTGGGCGAGCCTGGTCTCGCCCGGGAGCTGCTTCACGCCGGCGCGCGAATATCCCGAGGGCGACATCCCGGTCGGACAGATCGACGCCGCGATCGACTTCGCGGACCTCCCGGTCCCCAACCCGGGCGCCTGCGACCGGGCCGCCCTCCTGGCGGTGGCGGCGACCCGCTCGGCCCTCGCGGATGCCGGCCTCGGCGAGGGCGCGGTCGATCGCGGGCGGGTGGCGGTCGTCCTCGGCAACGGCGGCGGGGGCTGATGAGCCTCGACGAGCAGTACCGGCGCGTCTTCGTGGACGGCAAGCGCCCGCACCCGTTCTCGGTGGTGCGCGCCATGACGAGCTCCTCGGCGAGCTGGGTCTCCCTGGCCTTCGGCCTCAGGGGGCCGTGCTTCGTCACCGCGAGCGCCTGCGCCTCGGCCAGCCACGCCCTCGGCATGGGGCTCCTGCTGCTGCGCGCCGGCCTCGCGGACGTGGTGGTGGCGGGCGGCACCGAGGCGCCGCTCTCCTACGGCACCCTGCGGGCCTGGGAGGCGATGAAGATCCTGAGCCGCACCGGCTGCCGCCCCTTCGCCCGCGACCGGGACGGCCTGGTCCTGGCGGAGAGCGCCGGGATCCTGGTGCTGGAGCGCGAGGCCCACGCGCGCGCGCGGGGCGCGCGGCCGCGGGCCGTCCTCGCGGGCTTCGCGGCGAATGCCGATGCGGGCGACATCGTCGCGCCGAGCGCCGCCGGCATGGCGCAGGCGATGCGGGAGGCCCTGGCGGATGCGGGGCTCGCGCCCGCGGACGTCGCCTACGTCAACGCCCACGGCACCGGCACCCGCAGCAACGACCGCACCGAGATCGAGGCGATGCGGGCGGTGTTCGGCCGCGACCGCATCCCGCCGACCTCCTCCACGAAGGGCGCGACCGGCCACGCGCTAGGGGCGGCGGGCGCGATCGAGGCGGTGGCGACGGTGCTGGCGATGGGGCGCGGCGTGGCGCCGCCGACCAAGACCCTGACCGAGCCGGACCCGGACCTCGCCTTCGACGCGATCCCGCGCGCGGCCCGCCCGATGCCGATCCCGGCGGCGCTCTCGAACTCCTTCGCCTTCGGGGGACTCAATGCCAGCCTCGTCTTCCGCGCCGCGTGAGCCGCCCGCCGGGCCGGGGGACGCCGCCTCGCTCGTCGACGCCCTGCGGGCGCGCATCGGCACGATCGTCGCGGTCTCCCCCTGGACCGCCATCGACCAGGGCCGCATCGACGCCTTCGCGGCGGCCACCGACGATCACCAGTTCATCCACGTCGACCCCGTCCGGGCCGCCGCGGAGGGCCCGTTCGGCGGGACGGTGGCGCACGGCTACCTCACCCTGGCGCTCGCCGGCGCCCTCGCCGCCAAGGCCCTGCCCCCGCACCCGGCCGTGCGCGCGGTGGTCAATATGGGGGCGGATCAGGTGCGGCTCCTCGCGCCGGTCCCGGCCGGGAGCCTGCTGCGGGGCAGCTACGAACTCGCGCGGGTCGCCGCGCTGCCGGACGGCCGCGCGGCCCTGCGCCTGCGCGCCACCCTGGAGGCGCAGGGCCGCGCGCGTCCGGTGCTCACCGCCGAGTTGTCGCTCCTGCTCGTCCTCGCCTGAGCCCGCCGCGGGGCCGCGTCCTCTGCCCGGCCCGCCCCGGAATCTGGGGTTTAAGACGGTCTTAAGCATGATTTGCGCAAGGTCTTGGGCGCCGACCCTCGGTCATCCCGTTCCGGGGATTGTCCGCGCGTCGGCCCTCTGCTGCGGAAGGCCGGATGTCGCGACGCCCCATCCCGTTCGAGCGATGCGCCGTCCTCGCCCTCGCCGCGGCGCTCGCCGGCGGGTCGGCGGGACCGGGCGCGGCCCAGAGCCTCGACGCCGCCGGGGCAGCGGCCCTCGACCAGAGCCCGGCCCTGAAGGCGGACCGCGCGCGCCAGGAGGGGGCCGAGGCGCGCCGGCGCGGCGCCCTCGACGCCTTCATGCCGAGCATCAGCTTCTCGGCCGACAGGCCCCTCGACAGCAAGTACAGCTACTCGCCCAACGCGGCGCCGACGCAGATCGGCATCGATTCGACGCCCCGCAGCGCGCCGACGCAGCTCGGCCTCAAGCTCGACCTGCCGCTCTTCGACGGGTTCAAGCGCTGGCACACGCTCGAATCGACGACGGGCCTGGCGGAGGCCGGGCGCTTCGTCAGCCAGGGCAAGCGCCAGCAGGTGCTGCTCGACACCGGCGTCGCCTACCTCGCGGTGCTGCGCGACGCGCGGAGCCTCGCCTACCGGGACGCGCAGGTCGCCGCCGTCGCCCGCATCCGCCAGCAGGCCGAGCGGCAGTTCGAGGTCCGCGACGCGACCCAGACCGATGTGGCGCTCGCGCGCTCGCGCGAGGACGCGGCGCAGGCGCAGCGCGACCGGGCCCGGGCAGACCTCGCCGCCTCGCGGCTCGAATTCCGCCGCCTCACCGGCATGGAGCCCGAGCGGATGGCGCAGCCGCGCCTGCCCGCGAACCTTCCGGCGAGCGCCGACGCCTATGCGGCGCTGGTGCAGCGGGCCAATCCCAACCTCGCGGCCTCCCGCCTCGATGCCGGCGCGGCCCGCGCCCAGGCCAGGGCCGCGCGGGCCGAGCTGCTGCCCCAGGTCAACCTGCAATTCTCCCGCTCGGCAGTGCTCAACTACAGCCAGGCGCTCGACCAGATCAACGACACCACGACGCGCCTCGTCGCCAAGCTGCCGCTCTACGAGCCCGGCGCCTATCCGCGCATCGAGGAGGCCTCGGCCCTCGCGCTGCAGCGCGCCTACGAATCCCAGGACCTTGAGCTGACGACGCTCACGGCGGCCCGCACCCTGCACGCCCGGCGCCGGGCGATCGGCGAGCAGGCCGAGCGGCTCCTGGAGCGGGTCCGGCGCCTGCGCGAGACGGTGCGGAGCTTCTCGGTCGAGCGCCGGGCGGGGTTCCGCACCGTCCTGGACGAGCTCAACCTGCGGGCGGAGCTCGCCGACGCCGAAGTCGCCGCGGCGGCGGTGGTCACGGAGCGCGACGCGCTGACGCTGCAGCTCGCCGCGGCCGCGGGGCTGCTGGGCCTGAACGGGCCGGGCCTCCGCCGCCTCGACACCCTGCCGCCGCCGCTGCCGCCCGGCCCCGTCGCCCTGCCCCCCGCCCTCGCCGGGGGCGAGCCCGAGGGCCCGCCTTTCCTGCGCGGCAGCCTCGACGCGGCGGGCCTCGGGGAGGGGCCGGGGCGCGTCTCGGTCGCCGCCGCGGGGGCCGGCCCGCGCCCGTGGTGAGCGGCCGTCGCGCGCTCCGGTCGCACCCGACCTGGACGGCGACGCTGAAACCGGGGCCCCGGACGCGCGGTTGGGCCGGGCGCGAGTGCCGGTCCCGGCGCTCAGGCGCGCCCGCAACCGTTCGAGAGGCCCCATGGACCGTCGTCTCGCGCTCACGACCCTCGCCACCCTCGTCGCCGTCCCGTCGCTGATCGGCACGGCCCTCGCGCAGAACGCGCCCAGTTCCGCGTCCCAGGCCACCGGGAATGCGGGCGCCCGCATCGGCGAGGCGGAGGCCAAGCACATCGCCGACACGCTCGCCGCCGGCTCCCTCGCCCTCGCGGCGAGCCGCCTCGCCCTCACCAAGGCGAAGGACGACGACGTCAAGGAATTCGCCCGCTTCGAGGTCGCCGAGCAGGAGACGATCGCCGACGTCCTCAAGGCGATGCGCGACCAGGGCACGCCGGCGAGCGGCCAGGTGAAGGCCCCGGCGGAACCCGAGGTGACAGGCCAGATCGACGCCGGCGGCAAGGCGAAGCTGGAGAAGCTGGAACAGGCCAAGGCCGGCGAGGCCTTCGACCTCGAGTACATCCGCGGCCAGATCGAGGGCCACCAGGCCCTGCTCAGGATCCAGGAAGCCTACCTCGCCGGCGGCAAGGACCGCGAGAACCTCGCGGTGGCCAAGCTCGCCCGGACCCAGATCCGCGAGCACCTCACCCTGCTCGCCGACATCGAGAAGGATCTCAAGGACTGATCCGACATCCGACGGATTGCGTCGCCGTCTCCCATTTCGGCAATGCGGATGGCGGCTTCGCTCACGCGCCGCGCGGGCTTGGCATACCCAATCCGCTCGATCCCTTCGGGATGGCGGATTGGGGCTTCGCTCAGGCGCCGCGCGGGCTTGGCAGACGCTGTCCGGACGTGATCGTCCGGACAGCGCATGACGCGGGCCCCGGGCGGCCGCCGGGCGTGGCCGCCCGGCTCACCCGCCAAGCTTCGTGTCGGCCAAGCTTCGTGTCGGCCAAGCTTCGTGTCGGCCAAGCTTCGGCCCGGGCCGGGACTGGTTCGCGTGCACCGGCCGAATCGGGCAATCCGATCGCGCACTGTCGATCCCGTGCCGGACCGCACGGCGGCTCGGGCTCCGGGGCGCGATGGTCTCCCCATCGAAGCGGCGCCGCGCCGGAACGAGCGGGAGAGAAGGATGAGCGTCTTCACGGCAACCCTCGCCACGGAGCTCGCGGGCGAGGCGCGGGACCGGGAACTCGGCGACGAGAGCCTGGACGAGGTCAGCGGCGGCGCCCCGTTCCCGATCCGGCCCACGGCGCCGCTGCCCCCCGTCGTGGCGACGCACGACGGCAAGGGCTGGCATTTCAGCGGCGGCCTCTCCTGGCCGAGCGCGCCCGCGCCGCAGGTCCCGGCTCGCCCCGTCCCGGGCTGGTGACGGCTGCCGGGGGCTGGCGAGACGCGATCGCCGGACCATCCCGGTCCCCCGAGAAGCCGCCCCGGGCCTCAGCGCGACGGCTTGGCCGACTTCTCGGGCGAGGGCTGGCTGTCCAGGCGCTCGCCGCCGACGCATTCGCGCAGGTAGGTGTCGCGCTCGCCGCCGCCGAGCTTCAGCGCGTCGGCGCGCGAGGCGCATTCCCGCTGCCACTGCTCCGGCGAGGAGGAGGTCGGGGTCGCGCCTTCCGCGGCCGCCGCGCCGGCGGCGAGGGTCAGGCTGAGGGCGAGAAGGGCGCGGATCGGCATGGTCGGGCCTCCGGGACGGGCGAGCGATCAAGCCGCCGCCCTCCCGCCGGTTCCGGCCGCCGCGCGCCTCAGCGGCGCTCGTAGAGGAGCCGCGCCCGGATCGTGCCCTCGAGCTGCCGGATCTCCTCCAGCAGCGCCTCGGCGTCGCCCTCCACCGCGTCGGTCTCGATCACCACGTACCCGACCTCGCCGTCGGTCTGGTAGAATTGCGCCGCGATGTTGATGCCCTGGCGCGCGAAGACGTCGTTCAGGCGCCGCAGCATGCCCGGGATGTTGCGCTGGACGTGGATGTAGCGCGTGCCGAGCGGCCTCGCGGCGAGCTGAACCTGCGGAAAATTCACCGCGCCGAACGTCGAGCCGATATCCGAGTAGTCGACGAGCTTGCGCGCCACCTCGGCGCCGATCCGCTCCTGCGCCTCCTCGGTCGAGCCGCCGACATGCGGCGTCAGGATCACGTTCTCAAGGCCCTGGAGCGGCGAGACGAAGCGCTCCTGGTTCGATTTCGGCTCGACCGGGAAGACGTCGACCGCCGCGCCGCGCAGGTGGCCGTCGCGCAGCGCGCCCGCGAGCGCGTCGAGGTCGACCACGGTGCCGCGGCTGTTGTTGATCAGGTAGGCGCCGGGCTTCATCGCCCGGATCTGCGCCTCGCCGATCATGGTGTGGGTGGCGGGCGTCTCGGGCACGTGCAGCGAGACGACGTCGCTCTGGCCGAGCAGGTCGTCGAGGGTCTCGACCGGCTCGGTGTTGCCGTGGCGCAGGCGGTCGGTGAGGTCGTAGAAGATCACCCGCATGCCCATCGCCTCGGCGAGGTTCGAGAGCTGCGAGCCGATATTGCCGTAGCCGACGATGCCGAGCGTCTTGCCGCGCACCTCGAAGGAATTCGCCGCCGACTTGTCCCAGCCGCCCGCATGGGCCGAGACCGAGCGCGGCACGATGCGGCGCAGCAGCATCACGATCTCGCCGATGACGAGTTCGGCCACCGAGCGGGTGTTCGAGAACGGCGCGTTGAAGACCGGGATGCCGCGCCGGCGCGCCGCCTGCAGGTCGACCTGGTTGGTGCCGACCGAGAAGCAGCCCACCGCGATCAGCCGGTCGGCGGCCTCGAAGGCGCCCTCGTCGAGCTGCGTGCGCGAGCGGATGCCGAGGAGATGCGTGCCCCTGAGCGCCTCGCGCAGGTCCGCCGGGTCGAGCGCCTTCGCGAGGCGGGTGACGTTGGTGTAGCCGGCGGCGTTCAGCAGCGACACGGCGCTGTCGTTGATGCCTTCGAGGAGAAGGACGCGGATCTTGTCCTTCGGCAAGGAGAGTTTGTCGGCCATCGGGGTCGTCTCGTCGGGCGCGCGGGCGCAGGGCCGGACCGATAGGAGAGGCGAGGGCGCGGCGCAACCGGACCCCGCGCGATGCAGGGCTGGGCTGCGCGGGCGGCGGGGCGACGGCGTGCCCCGTTGCGGCGGCCGCCCCGCCGTGGTGTGGCGGCGTTATTCCTTCGCGCGAGGACCCGCCATGCCCCTCTCCCCCGCCATGCGCCGCGCGGCGATCCCGCTCGTCGCCTTCGTGCTCGGCCTCGCGGCGCTCGGCCTCGCCGCCTCGGCGATGCTCGGCCGCCCGACCGTCCCGGCGAGCGGCGTCGGCGGCCCCTTCGCGCTCGTGGACCAGGACGGCCGCCCCGTCACCGACAAGGACGTGGCGGGGCGGGCGCACCTCGTCTTCTTCGGCTTCACCCATTGCCCCGACGTCTGCCCGACGACCCTGCAGCAGATCTCGGACGTGCTCGCGGCGCTCGGGCCGAAGGGCCGCGACGCCAAGGCGCTGTTCATCACGGTCGATCCCGAGCGCGACACGCCCGAAGCCCTCAAGGCGTACCTCGCGAGTTTCGACCCGCGCATCGTCGGCCTCACCGGCACGCCCGAGGCCGTCGCCGGCACGCTGAAATCCTACCGGGTCTACAGCCGCAAGGTGCCGCTCAAGGACGGCGACTACACGATGGAGCACACGGCGCTCGTCTACATCATGGACGCGCGCAACAACTTCGTCGGGTCACTCAACCTGATGCGGCCGGCGGCGGATGCCGCGGCGGAGTTCGCCCGCCAGCTCTGAGGCGGTCGAGGCCCGGCGCCTCCGGCGGGCCGCGCGGGCGAGGCCGTGCTCGGTCTTGTTCCAGCGGAACGGCGCGACGAAGAACTCGGCGAGGCCGAGCCACGCCCCGAGGCTGACGAGGACGTAGTAGGCCGGCAGCGCGGCGATCCAGGGGATCAGGTCCGGCCGGCCGCGGCGCAGGCAGCCGAGCAGGGCGGGCAGGGCGATCGCCGCGAAGCCGGCGCCGAACAGCTCGATCCCGAGCGCCGTGACCATGTTGGTCCAGAAGCTCGGATCCGGCTCGGCGGGCTGCACCAGGAGGCGCCAGCCCGCCACGAGGAGCGCGGCCGGGTAGACCAGGGCCGAGACGACGGCGCCGGGCACCAGGGCGAGCGCGGCCAGCGTCCCGAGCACGCCCAGCGCGCGGGCCGTCGCGACGGGCCGGCGGGCATGGGTGATCGTGGTCTGCACGAACCCCTTCATCCAGCGGGTCCGCTGCCGCAGCCAGCGCCCCGGGCGGCTCGGCATCTCCTCCCCGGTCGGGAGCGGCAGGTCGCCGACGCGGTAGCCGGCCGCGCTCAGGCGCAGGCCGAGATCCGCGTCCTCGGTGACGTTCCAGGCGTCCCAGCCATGCACGGCCCGCAGCGCCTCGGTCCGGAAATGCGTGGTGGTGCCCCCGAGCGCGATCGGCAGCCGCCACGCCGCCAGGGCCGGCACGAGCACGTCGAACAGGGCCGCGTATTCGAGCGCGAAGCAGCGGGTGAGCCAGGACTGCTCCGCGTTGTCGACCACGAGCCGGCCCTGCAGGCAGGCCGTCCGCGGGGACGTCCGCGCGAAGAGCGCGGCCGCCGCGCGCAGCTGCAGGGGGTGCGGCTCGTCCTCCGCGTCGTAGACGGCGAGGTAGGTCCCGCGGGCGAGGGGCAGGGCGACGTTGAGCGCCCGCGGCTTCGTGCGCGGCTCGCCCGGCGGGGCGACGATGACTTCGATCCAGGGCGGCAGGGCGCGGGCGGCGAGCGCCCCGGCCGTCTCCGCGTCGTCCGCCTCGATCACGATCTTCGCGTCGAGCTTGGTGGCCGGGTAGTCGAGCCGCGCCAGGGCCGCGATCAGGTCCGGCACGATCGCGGCCTCCCGGGAGAGGGCGACCAGCACCGTGTAGACCGGCAGGTCGGCATCCTCGGCCCGCGGCAGGTCCGGCAGCGGGCAGGGCGGCACGAGCAGGGCGGCGAGGCGGAAGACCGTCATGCCGAGGAACAGGAGGCTGACGGCGGCCGCCGCGGCCCCCTGCACGCTGCCCGGCGCGTCCCACAGGAGCGGCACGGCCGCGAGCGCGAGGCAGGCGGCGAGGCACTGCCCGGGGCTCGGGCCCGGCCGGTAGGCCCAGTCGGGCGCGGCGCGCTGCAGGGCCTCGCTGGCCTGGCGCGCCGCCTGCGGCGCGCAGGCTTCGAGCACCGCCGCCCGCAGCTGGCCCGGCGCGGTGATCGCGATCCCCGATCCGGCCCGGGCGCCGCCCGCGAGCAGGTGCCCGATCTCGGCCCCGCGCGGGGCGCGCACCAGGGCCGGACCCCCGCCCGGCGGGAGCGGCGCCACGCCCGCCAGGATGCTCTCCGGGTAGCGGGCTCCCGGGCCGAGGGCGATCGCCCCCGCGAGGTAGGGCGCGCCGAGGGCGCGCGCGAGGGCGCGGTAATAGGCCTCCTCGCTCATCAGGCCGCTGCGGATCAGCGCCGTGGCGCCGTCGGTTCCGCTGCAGCGGGCGATCCACCCGGCCAGGGTCAGGACGTCCAGCGGCACGCCCTCGGCCCGGAGGAAGGAGAGTTCGGGCCTGACGTCGGCATGCGCTGCGGCCGGCACTGCGAAGGGCACCCGGGCTCCCGGCGGCGATCGATCGTGCTACACGAGCGGCGTGGGACGGAGCCCCTGGCCGGCAGCGAACCGGCAGCCCCGCGCACGCTTGGTGGATGGTTTACGGCCGGGAGAGACATGACGCAAGGGAAGCGATGGACGCGGCTCGTCTCGGCACCCAACTTGGCGCCCGTCTTGGCGCCCGTCTTGGCGCCCGTCCTGGCGCTCGCCCTCTGGTGCGGCGCGGGCCGGGCGGCCGAGCCGGTCACGATCCCGAATTTCTGGAATCCCCGCGCGCGCCTGGAGCGGCCCGAGCCGCCGCAGACGAGCCGCGCCGTCCGCTTCATCACGGACGACGAGTACCCGCCGCTGCACTTCGCCGGACCGGACGGGAACCCGACCGGCTTCTCGGTCGAACTCGCCCGGGCGGCCTGCGAGAAGCTCAACCTCACCTGCACGGTGCAGGCGCGCCGCTTCGACACGCTGCTCGACGCGCTCGCGGCCAAGGAGGGCGACGTGGTGGCGGCCGCGATCCCGCTGACTCCGGCCCTGCGCGCGAATTTCCTCGCCACGCGGCCCTATTTCCGCTGGCCCGCCCGCTTCGTCGTCCGCGCCGACAAGGGCCTGCCGGCGCCCGACGCGAAGGCGCTCGCGACCCGCAGCGTCGGCGTGGTCGCGGGGACCGCGCACGAGGCCTACCTGAAGGCGTTCTTCCGCACGACCCCGCGCGGCTTTCCCGACCTCGGCACGGCGCAGGCGGCGCTGAAGCGCGGGGAGATCGACTACCTCTTCGCGGACGGGGTGGCGCTGGCCCTCTGGCTGGGCGGCGTCGACGCCGCCGGATGCTGCGCCTTCGCGGGGGGCGACTACCTGGAGAACCGTTACTTCGGCGAGGGGATCGGCCTCGTCACCCGCAAGGAGGACGAGGTGCTCGCCCGCGCCCTCGACGACGCGCTGCAGCGCCTGTGGGACGAGGGGAAATACGCGGAACTCTACCTGCGGTTCTTTCCCGTGAGCCCGTTCTGACCGCGCCCCGAGGAGGATGCGATGACCGAGACGCTGCGCCTCTATTATTCCCCGGGTGCCTGCTCGCTGGCGCCGCACGTCGCGCTGGAGGAGACCGGGGCGCCCTTCGAGCCGGTGCGGGTGAACCTCGCGGCGGGCGAGCAGCGGCAGGCCTCCTACCTGGCGATCAACCAGAAGGGCCGGGTGCCGGCGCTGGCCGAGGGGGCCTGGGTGCTGACCGAGAACCCGGCCGTGCTCCGCTACATCGCCCGGCGCTTCCCCGAGGCGGGTCTCTGGCCGGAGGACCCGCGCGGGGAGGCGGCCTGCGCGGAGTGGCTCGCCTGGCTCGCCTCGACGGTGCACGTCGCCTACGCGCATGTCCGGCGGGCGGAGCGCTACGCCGGCGAGGAGGCGGCGATCGCCGAGGTGCAGGCCAGGGGCCGGGAAGCCTGCTTCGACCTCTGGACCATGATCGAGGTCGGGCTGTCGCGCGGCGGCTGGGCCCTGGGCGAGCGCTACAGCGTGGCCGACCCCTACCTGCTGGTGTTCTGGATCTGGGGCCGCGGCCCGGCGCTCGGCTACGAGATGGCGCGGCTGTTCCCGCACTGGACCGCCCATGCCCGGCGGATGGCCGCGCGCCCCGCCGTGCAGAGGGTGTTCGCCCGCGAGGGTTTGGCGCTACCCGCATAAGCTGTCCGTGGGAGCGGTGCCTGGCCTGGGTGCAGGGCGCGTGACCGGCGCCCGCCGCCGTCGCTCGCCTCGCCGCTCTCCCGAAACGGCCCGAGGGCGCGCCGATCCGAAGCCTTCCCCGACCGGCCGCCCGTCAGCCGAGGAGGTGCCGCGCGGCCCGCAGCGCCGCGTAGCCCAGACATGCCGTCCAGATCGCCGCGAGCCCGTGACGGAGCAGTTCGCCCTCCCGGTGAATGACCCTGAGGGCTCTCTCGGCTGTCCCTGAGCGTGTCATCGGCGTGCGGCTCGCGTGGCTCCGATGCCGAGCTTGCGCTGAATTTTTCATCTTGCCGTTGGGGCGACATCTAAAATTGTCGCCGGATCCGAGATTCCGGGTTCCGGCGGGACGCCGTGAAGAACGGCACGAGGGGAGCTTCGCTCGGTCGATCAGGCAGAACCCGACGCCCGTGCCGACGGGCCGGCCCGTCGGAGGGCAGTGCCTGTGCGACGCGCCGTCCGAGCTCAGGCCTGCGGTCCGGGCCGGGTCCGCATTCCGCCTGGGGAAGCGGAGAGATCAGCGGGATTGCCCGCCGTCGCGCGAGGGCGCGTGATGGGTCTCGTCTCTCGCCGGTCGTCTCGCCGGTCGTCTCGCCGGTCGTCTCGCCGGTCGTCTCGCTTTGCGTCGAATGCCGGTTCCGGGCTGGAGGCGGCCGCCGGGGGCTGCCACGGGGTGGCGTCACGCCGCCCCGCCGCCGTGCCGGGGCGCGGGCGAGACGTTAACGACCTGTTAACCATGCCTGCCCGACATCATGCGGTCCGAGCATTCTCATCCCTGTGAGGCGGCATGGGCATCGTCGAGCAGCGTGAGCGCGCCCAGCAAGCGTGGGCTTTCGCGCTGGAGCACCTCGTGAGCAAGGGCTGCGACGAGGCCGTCGCCCTCGAGACCATGAGCGAAGTGGCGTTCCAGACCTACGTCGACCGCCACGGATCGGTGGCGACGGCGAGCTATCTGCGGCTGCTGGCGCAGCAGGTCGAGGAGGCCGATCGCGAATTCGCCGCCGCCCTGATGCAGGGGTGAGGGCGTCGGCGCGGGCCGAGCGCCGAGGCGCGGGCGACCGCGACGCACCGAGGAGATCCCGGACGCCCATGACCGAGCCGCTCCCCTGCCAGCGCCCCCTGTTCGAGATCCCCGATGCGGTGAGCTACCTCGACGCCGCGGCGTGGTCCCCGATCCCGCGGCCGGTCCGCGAGGCCGGCGAGGCCGGCATGCTCACCAAAGTCAGACCCTGGGCCCATCCCCGTGAGCGGGCGGCGGGCTGGGCGGAGGAGGCCCGGGCGGCCGCCGCCGCCCTGATCGGCGCGGGCCCCGCGGACGTCGCCATCGTCGGATCGGTCAGCCACGCCATGGCCACGGCGGCCCGCAACCTCTCGCCCCCGCCGGGCAGCCGGGTCCTGCGGGTGGCCGACGAGTTCCCCTCGCACCGCTACGCCTGGGACCGGCTGGCGCAGGCGCGCGGCCTCGTCGTCGAGGAGGTGGCGCGGCCCGAGGACGGCGACTGGACGGCGGCGCTCGCGCGCGCGATCGCGCGCCCCGGCGCGCCGCCGGTCGGCGTCGCGACGCTGACGCCGCTGCACTGGGCGGACGGCGCGCTCATCGACCTCGACCGGCTCGCGCCCGCCCTGCGGGAGGCGGGCGCCGCCCTGGTCGTCGACGCCACCCAGGCGGCCGGCGCCGTCCCGATCGACGTCGCCCGGCTGCGACCCGACTTCCTGGCCTTCCCGACCTACAAGTGGGCGCTGGGACCCTACAGCCTCGCCTTCCTGTACGCGGCGGCGCATCGGCAGGACGGCGTGCCGCTCGAGGAGAACAGCGGCAACCGGCCGCAAGCGGCCGCGGGGGCGCGGCGCTACGACAGGGGCGAGCGCGACGATCCCGTCGCCCTGCCGATGGCCGCCGCCGGCATGGGGCTGATCGCCGGCTGGGGCGTGGCCGGGGTCGCGGCGCGCCTGCGCGCCCTCACGGACCTCCTGGCGGAGGGATGCGCCGCGCTCGGCCTGCCGGTGCCGCCGCGCGCCCTGCGCGCCCCGCACATCCTCGGCATCCACCTTCCCGGCGACGAGGCCGAGCGCCTCGTCGCGTTCCTGCGGGAGCGGCAGGTCTTCGCCAGCGCCCGGCTCGGCCGCCTGCGCCTGAGCCCGCACGTCTGGGCCGACGAGGCCGACATCGCCCGCTTCCTCCACGCGCTGCGCGACGGCGTGGCGGGCGGAACGGAGGGCCGCGCGGGCCGTTCCCCAGCTCTCACGGACAGGAGAGCGGAATGAGATTCGCGGGAACGGCAGCGGCGGCGATCGTGGTCAGCGCCCTCGGCATCGGCGCGGCCGAGGCCAAGGGCTGCATCAAGGGCGCCATCATCGGCGGCGTGGCCGGGCACTACCTCGCCAACCGGGGCGTCGTCGGTGCGGTGGCGGGCTGCCTCGGCGGCCGCTACATTGCCTCCCGCAACGCCCGCCGCGAGGTCGATTACGGCGCCCGCGTCGCACCCGGCGGCTACGGCCCGGGCCGCCCGCCCCGCCGCGACTACAATTACTGAGCGAGAGGCCCCTGCGCCGGATCGTGCCGGCGCCACCGAGATGGAGAGGCAGACATGAGCGACGGCTATCCGTCCATGACGGCCCTTCTGGGCCTCCTCGCGCTGGCAGGCTACCAGAACCGGGACAAGCTCGCCGAGATGTTCGGCGGAGGGGCCCAGACCGCGCCGGCCCCCGCCCCGGCCGGGCAGGGGGGAGGCCTCGGCGGCTTCCTCGGCGGCCTCGGCGCGGGCGGCGGTGGGGGCGGCCCGGGCGGCTTCCTGCACAGCGGCCTCGGCGAGATGCTGGAGCGCTTCCAGCAGGCCGGGCAGGGTCCGGTGGCGCAATCCTGGGTGGGTCACGGCCCCAACCAGCCGATCAGCCCCCAGCAGCTCGAACAGGCGATCGGCCCCGACGTGCTGCAGGTGCTGGCGCAGCGCACCGGCCTGCCGCGGGAGGAACTCCTCGAGCGCCTGTCGCGCGACCTCCCGCAGGCGGTCGACCGCTACACGCCCGACGGCCGGGTGCCGTCCTACTGACCGGGGCGGGGGCCGCGGCCCCCGCGCCGCGGCTCATTCCTGGCGAGGGCCCGCCTCGACCTTCAACTGGTCGATGACCCAGAGCCAGGCCCCGTCCTCTCCCTGGCGGGCGACCTCGACCGAGAGGGAGCCGCGGCCCGAGCGGGCCATCGTCAGGGCGACCGGCCCGGTGCGGATGACCGGCAGGGTCTCGACCGGGGGGAAGTGGGAGCGCTTGCGCAGCAGACCCTCGTAGAAGCGGCGGATCTCCTCGTGCCCGCGCGCCACCACCTCGCCGACCGCCAGGACGGCCTCCGGGGCATAGAGCGCGACGAGTCCCTCGACGTCGCCGGCATTCGCGCGCGCCAGGAACAGGCGCGTGAGCGCCTCGGGCTCGGCGGCGCGCTCGCGGTCGGTGTCTTGCATCACGGCACTCCCTCACGGCGTGGAACGGCCCGCCTCCGCGGGCGGATCGCCGGCGGGCCAGGCGAGGCGCCCGCCCGCCCCGTCGCGCAGCGTGACGCGGACCGGCACCCCGGCCTCCACGCTCTCCGAGACGGTGCAGAACTTGCGGAACTGCGACAGGACCTTGTCGAGGCGGTCGGCCTGGACCGCCTCCAGGGCGAGGACGATCTCGACGTCGATCGCCTCCACCCGCAGGCGGCCCTCGGCGTTGCGCGCGACGCGGCAGCGCGCCGTCGCCCCCAGGCCCCGCACCTCCTGGCGGTACTTGCCGAGGGCGAAGACGAGGCTCCCGCACAGGCAGTTCGCCACGGCCGCGGTGAGCATCTGCTCGGGGCTCGGTCCCTCGCCCGTCCCGATCGGGTTGGGCTCGTCGGTCAGGAGGTCCGGCAGCCCGGTCCCGAAATCGACCAGGAACTGGTAACCCTTCAGGTGCTTCAAGGAGACGTCGAACGGGTCCGGCATCGCGGCGGCCTGGGGCGGGACGATCGTCGGGCGGATCCGACCTGGGTGAACTCCGCAGGGCCGAACCGGTTCTCTCGACGGGCGGGGCCTTTCGCCGATGGCGACGGACGATGAGGGCGGGCAGGATTGGCGCTCGGTGGGCACGCGCCGGCCGGACGCGGCCGAGCGCGAGCGGGCCCTCGCCCGGGCCCGGGAGCCCGGCCGCGGCCGCACGGCCGCGCAGCCCTCGGAGATCCCCTCGCGCGGCTGGGGCGACATCCTCTGGCGCGTGGCCTGGTCGGTGCCGCAGGACCGCGTGCTCGCGACCGCGGGCGGGGTCGCCTTCTTCGCCCTGCTCGCCGTCTTCCCGGGGCTCGCCCTGATCGTGTCGCTCTACGGGCTCGTCGCGGATCCGGGCGCCATCTACAAGCACCTGAGCCTGCTCACCGGGCTGCTGCCGCAGGCCGTCCTCGACCTCCTCGCGGCCGAACTCAGCCGGGTGGCCGGCAAGAGCACGGGCGCGCTGGGCGCCGCCTCGGGCGTGAGCCTGCTCGTCGCGTTCTGGAGCGCCAATTCGGGGGTGAGCGCCCTCTTCGACGCGCTCAACGTCATCTACAAGGAGCGGGAGAAGCGCCCGCTCCTGCACTTCTACGCCACCACCTTCCTGTTCACCCTCACGGGCGTCCTGTTCGCGCTGGTGGCGACCGGCATGGTGGTGGCCCTGCCGGTCGTGCTCAACCAGGTCGGGTTCCAATCCTACGCCAGCGATGCGGCGCTGCGCCTGCTGCGCTGGCCGGCGCTCCTCGTCCTGGTCAGCCTCGGCCTCGCGGCGATCTACCGCTACGGCCCGAGCCGGCACGAGGCCAAGTGGCGCTGGGTGACCTGGGGCAGCGGCATCGCCGCGCTGCTCTGGGTCTGCGCCTCGGCGCTCTTCTCCTGGTACGTGGCGCGCTTCGACAGCTACAACCGGATGTACGGGTCGCTCGGGGCCGGCGTCGGCTTCATGACCTGGATCTGGTTCTCCATCGTGATCGTGCTGCTCGGGGCCGAGCTGAACGCCGAGATGGAGCGGCAGACCGTGCGCGACAGCACGACCGGCCGGCCGAAGCCCCTCGGCACCCGCGACGCCCACGCGGCCGACACGGTCGGCCCGAGCCACGAGTGAGGTCGCGTGCGGCCGGCTTCGGGAGTGTTCGGGTCTTGTGCCGGGCCGAGGCCGGGACACCGTGCTCCGCCCGGCTGCCGGCATCGCCCGGCCGTGGTCTGACCTTCGCGGTCATGCGGGCCAGAGAGGCCGGTGGCCTCGGGCCATCGCTCGGGTTCCGGCAGGGTCGGCGTGACGGACGTCGACAGGTCCTTGGTCTCTCATGCGACATCCGACGGATTGCGTCGCCATCTCCGATTTCGGCCATGCGGATGTCGGCGTCGCTCACGCGCCGCGCGGGCTTGGCATACCCAATCCGCTCGATCCCTTCGGGATGGCGGATTGGGGCTTCGCTCACGCGCCGCGCGGGCTTGGCAGACGCTGTCCGGACGTGATCGTCCGGAGAAGCGTATCAGAGCAGCCGGATCGCCTGGGCGCGCACCACGATGCTGTCCTGGCGGAACCGGGCCTCCAGCTCGCGCCGGTACCGCGCCCACCAAGCCGGGTCGAGGTCGTCGCACATCACCTCGAATACCACGATATCGTCGTGCGACCGCCCCTTCCCGTCCTGCCAGACGCCCTCGGCCGGGCCGCGGCTGTAGGCGGTCACGCCCCCGAAGGTGCCGGCGAGTTCGTCCCGCACGCCCGCATAGGCGGAGCCCGGAAAGGGGCGTCCCTCGTTGTCGGAGAGGGGGAGGAGGATCTGGACCAGGGTCGCGCTCATCGGCTCGCATCTCCCCGCTCAGGGCCGCTCCGGCGCGGGGCGCGGCGCACCGGCTCGCCCCGGACCAGCGCGGCGATCGCGGCCGCGATCTTCTCGCCGCCGCGGACCGAGGGCTCGATCGGATTGGCGAAATCCGCGTCCTCGTCGCAGAGGACGCGCAGGTCGATCAGCGGCAGATCCCGCGCCCAGGCCTCGCGGGTGACGACGTCGTTGAGCACGGCCAGCGCGGCCGAGGCCACGCGGCGATACGCGGGGTCCGCGTAGCGCGGATCGTAGATCGTGCAGAGGCAGGTCGGCGTGCCGCGGGCCAGGACCGCGTCCAGCATGGCGCGGTACTGGGCCCGGAACCCGTCGCGCGCGTCGGCGAGGGCGCCGACCGCCTCGGCGACCGAGCCGGCCGGCCGGACGAGCAGCGCGGAGGCCCGCAGGGCGTCGTTGCCGCCCGCGCTGACCACGAGGTGCGTCCCGTCGGGCGGGACCCCCGCGAGCTGCCGCGCGACGTCCGCCAGGACCGCGCCGTCCAGGGCGCAGAGCGTCGCCCGTCCCTCCGGCGCGAGGGCGGCGCGCAGCTGCCGCACCACGTCCGGACCGCCGCCCACGTAGGCGGCGTTGTCGAAGACCGAATCACCGAGGAGGACGACGTGGTGCATGAACCTCTCGCCTGGGCGGACGGGGCGGGCCCGGGATCCGCCAGCGCGCGAGGGCGTTGCCCTGTTCCATGCACCTCTCCCTCGACTGCGACGGCGTGCTGGCGGATGTCGACGCGGGGGCGACCCGCGTGCGCGGCTGCCCGCCGCGGGAGTCCGAGCGCCGCCACGGCCTCGCCCGGTTCTGGGCCGCGCTGGCCCGGGCGCCGAAGCGGCGATGGGCGCGGCCCGGCACTTCCCCGGCACGCGGATCATCACCTGCATGACGGCCGACAAGCGGCACCCTTGCCGGGCGGGCGACGTCCTCGTCGACGACGCGCCGCGCCACCGCCACCTCCGGGAGGGGGCGGGCGGCGTCTTCATCCATCACCGCTCGGCCCGCGCCTCCCTCGCGGCGCCGGCGGCCATCGCCGGGACGAATCCATGACGCGTGAGCGGAGCGTGACCACGGGCGACGGCACCGCCTGGACCTGCCTCGAAGCCTATGCGGGTCTCGCCGAGACCGCGGATCGCGCCGAGACCGCGGATCGCGCCCTCGCGACGCGCCGCGATGACGGGAGGCGTGCGGTGGTGTGCACGCCCTCGGGCGGCGCGCACTCGGTCCGGCTGAGCCTGCCCGCCGGGTGGGAGGAGGATGTCGCCGACGCGGATCTCGCCGCGGCGATCGAGGCGCAGCACCCGCGCGAGCCCTGATGCGACATCCGGCGGATTGCGTCGCCATCTCCCATTTCGGCCATGCGGATGTCGGCTTCGCTCGAGCGCCGCGCGGCCGCGCAGGGGCTCCGCTCCGGGCGGGCTCGGCCGTCGCCGGGCCGCCGGGCGCCGCGGGCAGCCCGCAGCGCTTCGGTACGCTGGCGAACGGATCTCCGCCCCCGCGCGCGAACGCGCCGGCGCGACCCCGCATTGGGACCGTCGGAGCCATCCGGCTCCCGTTTCGGTCCCACTGCCGGCCGGGCCATGCCCGCGCCGGCATTTCTTTGGCCCGCTACGGCGTCGCCTTGTCGTTCAGCCTCGTGATCGTGAAGGGGGTGAACGTCGCTCTGCCGGCGCCCGCGCCGGTCGGTCGCGCGCCGACGGGAGCCTGTTGCGACCCGGCACCGCCCGCCACGTGATCGAGCGCGTCGTCCCGAAGCTCGTCCCGGCGCGGGCGCGGCGTGGGCTGCTCACGATGCATGTCACCCTCCTCCGGGGTCGATCGAGACCCGGAAGGCTAGCACGCGGCCCGGCCGAGGGCGTGCGGCCCGGCGCCGACCGGCACCGGGCCCGGCGCTCCGGCCGCGAGGTCCGAATCCTCCGCCGGGTGCTCGCGCGCCGGCCCCTCAATGGAGAGTGTACGGGTTGGTGACCGGGCGCTCGTCGCGGAATTCCTGCACGACCGCGAGCATTTCAAGAGAGTTCGCAAGCTCGGCCGCAGCCTCGCGCGACATGCCGGTCTGCTCTCGCCCATTCAGGCGGACTGGTTCATTCGTCTTGGCCGCGTGAACGCTCCAGCCATCGTGTGTCTTTCGCACGATATAGCTCCGGTTCGGCATGAAGTTCCTCCGGCTGAACGCTCTCCTAGGTGTGTTGCCTGCCGATGCCGGCGACAAGGGGCCGAACAGCGCCTGCACACTTGGGCAGCGCTGCCACCTCTCGTACCTTGGTCCGGGGTCTGCGGGTTCGCGTGACCGTCGCGACGAGCCGAATTCCGCAGGATACATTCAAGTTTTCACGACATGCCGGACGTCATCGGGATCGGGCCCGCTCCGCGGCGCAGAATCGGGCCGGCGGGGGACGATCAGGCCGACCGGCATCGCGCCTCACCAGGGCTCCCACGGCAGCGGCAGGGGCGCGCGCGGGCCGGGCGCCGGCCGGGCCGGCGGCGACAGGCGCGCCTCGGCCGCCCGGCGCGGTCCCGCCGCGACGCGGCCGGGCGGGGGCTCGCGCGCGGGCCCGCGCGCCCGGCCGGCGCGCGCCTCGACGATCTCGCTCACGCTCGTCTCGACGCGGCGGAAATACGCGGCGGGCGCGTCCTTGCCGGCCAGCACCTCGCCGGCGGCGTCCCGCCGCCGTCCCATCCAGACGCCCAGCACCCGCCCCTCGCTCCAGCCGACGAACCACGCATCGGCATTGCCCGTGGAGGTGCCGGTCTTGCCGTAGGCCTCCCGCGAGCCGAGCCCGGCGTTGCGGCCGGTCCCGGAGCGCACGACCTCGCGCAGGATGCGGCGGGTCGGCGGGATGCAGCGCGCCGGGACGGCCCGCGCGCGCGCCGGGTCGAGGAAGCGCGCCCGCACCTGGCCGCGCCCGTCGACCACGGCGAGTACCCCGGTCGGCGCGACGCGGTAGCCGCCGTTCGCGATGGCCGCGTAGGCCGCCGTCACGGCCATCACGCTCGTCGCGTAGGAGCCGAGGACGAAGCCCGCATCCGGGTTCGGCCCCGGATCGAGGCCGAGCCGGCGGCTCGCCTCCGCCACGCGCGGCACCCCGATCTCCCGGGCGAGCCGCACGGACGCCGCGTTGCGCGAGGAGGCGACCGCCTCCAGCAGCGTCGTCTCGCCCCGGTAGCCGAGATGCCCGTTGGACGGCCACGTGTCGGTCAGCGGCAGGTCCAGCACCCGGCTCTCCGGCGACAGGCCCGCCTCGCAGGCCGCGACGAGGAGCGGCAGCTTCGCGGTCGAGCCGGGCTGAACGCTCGTCTTCACGGCCGCGTTGAAGGGGCGGCGCGCCCAATCGAGGCTGCCGATCATCGCGCGCACCCGCCCGTCGGGGCTCATCATCACGGCCCCGGCCTCGTAGGCGGGCGGGATCGCGCCGCTGCCCGCCATCTCGGCGAGCCGCGCCTCGGCCGCCTGCTGAAAGCGCGGATCGAGCGTGACGAAGAACCGGAGCGTCTCGCCCTCCTGCATGGTGCGCGGCGCGAAGCTCTGCACGACCCACTCGGTGAAGGGCTGGGCCTGGATCGCGAAGTCCGGCATCGACCCGGGCCGCACCCCGGTCCGCTCGGCCCGCAGGCGCTCGGCCTCGCTGATCCTGCCCTGCTCGACCATCAGGCGCAGGACGAGGCGAGCCCGCGCGTAGGCGCGCTCGCGGGTCGCCTCCCTCAGCGGGTTGAAGCGGGCGGGCGCCTGCACCATGCCGGCGAGGAGCGCGCACTCGAACAGGGTCAGGTCGCGCGGCTCCTTGCCGAAATAGTGGCGGCTCGCCCGGTAGAGCCCGACGATCTCGCGGCCGCCGAACTCGATCTGGTTGAGGTAGGCCGCGAGCAGCTCCTGCTTGCCCACGGCGCCGTCGAAGGTGCCGGCGTGCCAGACCTCGGAGCCTTTCCGCTCCAGCTTGCTGAGGAAGTCCCGGCCCTGGAGGTCGTGGAAGACGAGGTTCTTGAGGAGCTGCATCGGGATGGTGCTGCCGCCGCGGCTCAGGCCGCCGCGCAGCACGGCGGCGAGGGCGATCAGGTCGACGCCCCCGTGCTCCAGGAAGCGGCGATCCTCGACGGCGATGATCGCCTTCTTCATCGCCTCCGGGATCTCGTTCGGCCGCAGCACCACGGGGCAGCGGCAATAGGCGTCGAAGCCCGTCGCCGTGCGGGTGACCATCACCTGCGGGGCGGCGACGAGCGCGCGCAGCTCCGCGGGTTTCAGGTCCCAGAAGGACGGGGTCTCGGGGGTTTCGGCGCGCGCCGGACCGGCGAGCGCGGCCGCGCAGAGCAGGGCGAGGCCGACGGAGCGGCGCATGTCTCGACTCCAGGGCCGTCCCGCGGAGGGACACGGCCACGGCTGGAGCAGGTGTGATCGCGCCGGGCGTTCGACAAGGGTGCGGGCGGCGCGTCGGCTCCGCCCCCTCGCGACACCGGTCCGGCCCGCGGCGTGACGCCCCGGCGCTTGCACTCCCGGATCGAGAACATATAGTGAACATATCGTTGACGAGGCCTCAGAGCCAGGGAGGACGGATCATGGCCCGCTACCGCTTCCACTGCACCAACGGCGCCGAATGCGTCCTCGACACGGTCGGGGCCGAGGTGCGCGCGCCCGCGCGGCTGACGGCGCGCGCGGCCGAGACCGCGCGGGCGGTGATGGGCGCGCTCGGCGAGCGGGCGGACTGGTCGCAGTGGCGCGTCAGCGTCCACGACCTGACCGGGCGCCGCGTCCTCACCCGGCCCTTCCTGGCGGCCGGATGCGGCCCCGCGGCGGTGGCGGCGTGAGCGGCCCGGCGGCCCGCAGGGTGGCGGGCTCCCGGCTCGCCCCGATCACGGAGGCCGGCGAGGTCCCGGACGGGTCGATCCGTCCACTGAGCCTGTCGGATTTCACGGGCCAGCGCGCGGCGCGGGCGAATCTGGGGGTGTTCATCGAGGCGGCGCGGCGCACCGGTCAGGCGCTGGACCACGTGCTGTTCGTGGGCCCGCCGGGGCTGGGCAAGACCACGCTGGCCCAGATCGTGGCCCGGGAGCTGGGGGTGAATTTCCGCTCGACCTCGGGTCCGGTGATCGCCAAGGCGGGGGACCTGGCCGCGCAGCTCACCAACCTGGAGGAGCGCGACGTCCTGTTCATCGACGAGATCCACCGGCTGAACCCGGCGGTGGAGGAGATCCTCTACCCGGCCATGGAGGATTACCAGCTCGACCTGATCATCGGCGAGGGCCCGGCGGCGCGCTCGGTCAAGATCGAGCTGCCGCGCTTCACCCTGGTGGCGGCCACGACCCGGGCGGGTCTGCTGACCACGCCGCTGCGCGACCGCTTCGGCATCCCGATCCGGCTGGAATTCTACGCGGTGGACGAGCTGGAGGCGATCGTGGCCCGGGGGGCGCGGGTGCTGGGGATCGGCATGGCGGCGGACGGGGCCAACGAGATCGCCCGGCGGGCGCGGGGCACGCCGCGGATCGCCGGGCGGCTGCTGCGGCGGGTGCGGGACTTCGCGATCGTGGAGGAGGCCGGGACGGTGACGCGGGCGATCGCCGACCGGGCGCTGCGTCTGCTGGACGTGGACGCGGCGGGTCTGGACACCATGGACCGCAAGTATCTGGGGCTGATCGCGCGCTCCTACGGGGGCGGTCCGGTCGGGGTGGAGACGATCGCGGCGGCGTTGTCGGAGCCGCGCGACGCCATCGAGGAGATCATCGAGCCCTACCTGCTCCAGCAGGGCTTCGTGCAGCGCACCCCGCGCGGCCGCCTCCTCACCCCGCACGCCTTCCGACACCTCGGCCTGCCCGTGCCGGTGCGCGAGGAGGAGCCCCTCGACGCCGCCCTGCCGGAGTGATGCGCTGTCCGGACGATCACCTCCGGACAGCGGATGACAAGCCCGCGCGGCGCTTGAGCGAAGCCGACATCCGCATGGCCGAAATGGGAGATGGCGACGCAATCCGTCGGATGTCGTCTGACGCCTTCTCCCGCGGGCTCACGCGCCGAGCGCGCGGCCGAACCAGAGGCCGAGCAGCGCCGCGAGGGCGACGAGCGCCAGGAAGCCGTTCACCGCGACGAGGATCGCGGGCGGCAGCCGCGGCACGTCCGGCCGGGGCGGCGGGGCCCCGACGAAGACCTGCCGCCAGACGCCGGCCACGAAGCAGAAGGCGCTGAACAGGACCAGAATGGTGCCGAAGCCGACGATCATCCAGCCCGGCACCACCCCCTCCAGCAGCTTGCGCGCCCCGATCCCGCTCGCCAGCGCCACCAGTCCGGTGCGCATCCAAGCCGCGTAGGTCCGCTCGGCCGCGAAGACGGTCCGGTCCGCCGCGAGCTCCGTCCTGCGGTCCGCGCTGTCCTTGGTGACCTGCGCGGCGGCGGCCGTGCGCTCGGCCGCCTGCTCGGTCCGGCGCTCGCTGCCTGTCGCCTGCTCCATCGCGCTCTCCCTGACTTTTCGCCCGATCCTCACCGCTCCGCCGGGCCCTGCGCCCCGTCGCCGGCCTCTCCGCGCCCGGCCGGCTCGACGATGACGGTCGGCGGCTCGGGCGAGGTGCCGCCGAGGGCCGCCTCCACGGCCTCGCCGGACGCGGCCGTGGCGGTGGCCTCGGGGGTGGGCCGGGTGATGCGGCGCGGCCGGCGGGGCCGGGTCGCGCCCTCGGCCGCCGCCTTCTCGGAGGCGACCGCCTCGACGGCCGGGGCCGCAATCAGGCCGAGGCCGGCCGCGTGCGCCGCGATGGCGCGGCTGTCGGCGGCGAGCACGAGGCTGCTGCCGGCCGCCGCCACCTCGCGCGCGAGCCGGGCGATCTCCGCCGCGCGCTCCGGCGCCCGCGACACGTTGCGGATGTAGACTGCGAGCACCCGGCCCGGATGCGCGTGCACGATCCCCGCATAGACCTCCGGGTCGTGCTGGCCGCTGTCGCCGATCAGCACGAAGGGAAGGTCGCGGTAGAGCACCAGCATGCGGCGGATCAGCTCGGCCTTGTGGTCCTCGGCCCGGCGGGGCAGGGGATGGCGCCAGGACAGGCCCCATTCGCGCAGGAACAGCACCGGCCCGACCGGGATGTCGTGCAGGCGGAAGAATTCCGAGAGCATGTCGTAGATGCCCCAGGGGGCGCGCGAGACGTAGAGCATCGGGTTCTGCTCGGCCCCGCCCGCGCCGGCATGGAGCGCCCGGTACAGGGCCGCCACGCCCGGGAAGGCGACGCGGCGGGTCGCGTCGGCGACGAACAGGCGCCAGAGCATCTTCAGCTTGTTGGCGACGCCGGTGTGCATCACCGTGTCGTCGATGTCGCTGATCACCACGAAGCGGCAGCGCGGCGGCGGGATGAAGACCTCGCCCCGCGCCTCGACCGGCGGATCGCTGGCGAGGCGGATCGAGACCGGGTGCCACGCCCCCTCGCCCGGCCCGGGCGGGCGGGGGCAGAGATGGATGCGGAAATAGCCGTCCCGGTCCGTCACCGTGCGGGCGGCGCTGCCGCCGAACCGCGCCTCCACGGCGAGGCCGGGCAGGCGCCGGCGCCGGATGCGGCGGCCGATGTCGCGCAGCTGCGCGCGCAGGTCGTCCGGATCGGCCGCGCGCTCGGCCTCGGATTGCCGGAAGGCGCGGCCGATCAGGAAGATCTCCTGTGCCGAGCCGTAGCCGCGATAGACCTCGACCGCCACGCCCCTGCGCCCCTGCGCCCGGCGCACCGGCCGGGCGGCGAGGCCGAGGATCCAGCCGGCGGCCCGCCTCAGCCGGCCTGCCCGCGCGCCCGTCATGGCCGTCCGCCGCGCCTAGAGGTTCGACGGCGCCTGCCAGGTGACGCCCGGATGCTCGCGGACGTCGCCGGCCTCGCGACCCGTATCGGCGTCGCTGACCCACTCGCCGGGCTCCGCGAGGTCGGCGATCCGCGCGGCCGGATAGGCCGCTTCGAGGAACAGGCGGGCCTCGCCCTCGCCCGCGGCCCGCACGGTGACGAGCGGGCGCGCCGCGTCGGCCTCGACGATTCTGGCGATGAACAGCTTCGTCATCTCGCGCTCCTGCCGCGGCCCGGGCCGCGCGAGAGCACAACGCGGGAGGAGGCCGATCGGGACGCCGCGCTGCGGGAAAAGTCGCGGCGCCCCGGCGCGCTCAGATCAGGCCGCGCAGGGCGAGTTCGTTCTTCAGGTAGGCGTAGAAGATCGGGGCCGCGACGAGGCCCGGCAGGCCGAACACCGATTCCATCACCAGCATGGCGGCCAGCAGCTCCCAGGCCCGCGCGCGGATCTGCCCGCCCATCACGCGGGCATTCACGACGTATTCGAGCTTGTGGATCGCCACCAGGAAGCCGAGCGAGCCGAGGGCGAGCGCCGGCGAGACGCTGAGGCTGACCAGCACGATCACCGTGTTGGAGATCAGGTTGCCGACCACCGGCAGCAGCCCGGCCAGGAAGGTGATCACCACCATGGTCTTGGTGAAGGGGAGGGCGATCCCGAGCCAGGGCACCGCGACCAGCAGGTAGAGCGCGGTGAGCGCCGTGTTGAGGGCCGAGATCCGCACCTGCGCGAAGACCACGCTGCGGAAGGCGGAGGCGAGCAGCCGCACCCGGTTCGTCAGGGCGTGGAGGAGGGGCGGGCGCTCGTCGAGGCCGGTCTCCCGGCTCACCGCCACCATGGCGCCGATCACGAGGCCGAAGACCAGGTGGAACAGCGCCCGCCAGACGTCCTGGCCGATCGCCCGCACCTGCCCGGCATGCTCGCGCAGCCAAGTCGCGGCCGCGGCCTTCAGCTCGGTCGATTCCTCCGGCAGGAAGCCGACCAGCCAGGGCGGCAGGCGCGAGCGCGCCGTCTCGATCACCTCGGCCATCTTGCGCAGCAGGACCGAGAGGTTATCGGACCCGCCCGACAGCAGCCCGACCAGCCAGAGGATCGCCGCGCCCACGGCCGCGACGATCACCCCGGCGAGCAGGGCCACCACGATGACCTTGGCCGTGTGGTGGTGCACGAGGGCGTCGCTGCGCCGGGGCGCCAGCAGGTGGACGAGTTCGTGGACGAGCAATCCCGCGAGCAGCGCCCCGAGCAGGTGGAAGTGCAGCACGGCGACGAGGGCGAGGCCGGCCAGGATCTGGGTTGCGGTCTCGAGCCGATGGGGCGTTCCGGGGAACGGGGCGACGGTGAGCGGGTCGGACGGGCGAACGGGATCGAGCATGGGGCGGCTCCGACACGGGCTGCCGAACAGGCGCCGGGAGGGACAATGTCTGACACGGGAATGGCGGCGCGTCCGTGCGGCCGCATAGGCGGCCCAGAGTCGCGACCTGATCAGGTCGCCCCCGTGCGACGGCGAAACGAAGGAGCGGGATCCTCCCGCGCAGTCCGGGCGCCGCCCTCGGCCCTCAGCCCTCGCACCCGGCGCCCGCGGCGGACGTCGCGCCCGGCGCGGTCAATAGGTCCAGCGCTGGGCCTTGGCGACGAGGAAGTCGCGGAAGGCCTGGACGCGGGCGACCGAGCGCATCTCCTCGGCGTAGACGAGGTAGCTCTCCAGGTTCGGCATCTCGATGTCGCGCAGCACCTGCTGCAGGAGCGGATTCCCGTTCGCCGCGTAGTCGGGCAGGATCCCGATCCCGGCCCCGGTCTCGACCGCCACCTGCAGGGCCGAGATGTTGTTGACCGTGAAGTGCACATTGCGCGGCTCGCGCCCTTCCCGGCCGGCGGTCGAGAGCCAGTGCGTCGCCATCAGGTAGGAGGGCTGGTCGCCGCCGAACGAGACGATCCGGTGCTTGTCGAGGTCCTCGATCGACTTCGGCTCCCCGAAGCGCTTGATGTATTCGAGCGAGGCGAAGACGTGGTAGTGCACCGTGAACAGGCGGCGCTGGATCAGGTCGGGCTGGGCCGGACGGCGCAGGCGGATCGCCACGTCCGCCTCGCGCATGGCGAGGTCGAGCTCCTCGTTGGTGAGGATGAGCTCGATCCGCACCTCCGGGTGCAGGTCGAGGAATTCCGAGACCCGCTGCGACAGCCACGCGGTGCCGAGGCCGACCGTGGTCGTGACCTTGAGGTCGCCCGAGGGCCGCTCGCTCGTCTCCACGAGCCGGGCGCGGGTCGTCTCCAGCCGCATCTTCATGTCGCGCGCGGCGCGGAAGAGCAGGTCGCCCTGCTCGGTCAGGATCAGGCCCCGGGCGTGCCGGTGGAAGAGCGGCGCCTTCAGCTCGCGCTCGAGCGCGCTGATCTGGCGGCTCACCGCCGACTGGCTGAGGCCGATGTCGTCACCCGCCTTCGTGAAGCTGCCCGCCTCCGCGACGTTCAGGAAGATCCTGATCTTGTCCCAATCCACGGCCGTTCATCCCCGCGCCAGAGTCCCCGGCCGGCGGGTTGCGGCGGGCGGCTCTCGCGAACGCGAATTGTTTGGGGGCCGCGACGGAGCGGGGCGGGACCCCGCTCCGTCGCGACCGGTCCCGCTCTCCCGCCTACTCGGCCGCGGCCCGGCGCGGCGTCTCGCCGATCGCCAGGTTCGCGAGGTACTTCTCCGCCTCCAGGGCGGCCATGCAGCCCATCCCGGCCGCCGTGATCGCCTGGCGGTAGACGTCGTCGGTGACGTCCCCGGCCGCGAACACGCCCGGGATCTCGGTCGCCGCCGTGCCGGGCGTCACCGCGAGGTAGCCCCCGGCGCGCAGGGGCAACTGACCCTCGAAGAGCGCGGTCGCCGGCTGGTGGCCGATCGCCACGAAGACGCCGTCCGCCCTGCGCTCGCTGACCGCCCCGGTGGCGACGTCCCTCAGCCGCACGTGCGTGACCGAGGGGGCCGGGCTCTCGCGCCCGCAAATCTCCTCGACCGTGTGGTTCCAGACCACCTCGACGTTCGGGTGCCGGAAGAGCCGCTCCTGCAGGATGCGCTCCGCCCGGAACGCGTCGCGGCGGTGCACGACCGTGACCTTGGCGGCGAGGTTGGCGAGGTAGAGCGCCTCCTCGACCGCGGTGTTGCCGCCCCCCACGACCAGAACCTCCTTGCCGCGGAAGAAGAACCCGTCGCAGGTGGCGCAGGCCGAGACGCCGAAGCCCTGGAACTTCGCCTCGGAGGGCAGGCCGAGCCACTTCGCCTGGGCGCCGGTCGCGACGATGAGCGCGTCGCAGGTGTAGACGGCCCCGGAATCCGCCTCCAGGCGGAAGGGCCGCTGCTTCAGGTCGACCTTGGCGATGTACTCCGACACGATCCGGGTGCCGACATGCTCGGCCTGCAGGCGCATCTGCTCCATGAGCCAGGGGCCCTGGACGGCCTGCGCGAAGCCCGGGTAGTTCTCCACGTCGGTCGTGATCATGAGCTGGCCGCCCGGCTGGAAGCCGGAGATCAGCAGCGGCTCGACCATCGCGCGGGCGGCGTAGATCGCGGCGGTGTATCCCGCCGGGCCCGAGCCGATGATGATGAGCTTCTCGTGGGTGGTGGACATCGGAATCTCCGGGCCTCCCGGCCCGGGACGACCTCACGGGCCGCCCGGGTGGGTCTGCGGATCGCGCCGCCTCAGATAGGCGGCCGCGACGGCCTCTGCGATCGCGGGGGTGAAATCTAAGGGTTCGTAACGAGAACCTTCAAGTCTGCCATCGAACGGATGCACAGCTCCGTACTGCCGGAGTGCGGCGAAGAACGGGCGATGGCGGGCGTAGGTCTCGGTGAGCTCGCCGAGGAGGATCGGGGATCCGGTGGCGGCGGCCTCCGCGACCATGTTGGCGCTGTCGGCCGTCACCACGATCGCGTCGGCGAGCGCCAGCAGGGCGAGGTAGGGATCGGCGCCGCTCCCGTCATGGAAGAAGCCGCTGCGTCGCGACGCGAGGTCCCGCAGGGCCGCGCGCAGGGCGGGCGGCGTGCGCCGGGAGGGGGTGATCATCAGGCTCGCCTCGCCGGCGAGGCGCTCCAGGCCCGACAGGAAGGCCGCGGCGGCCTGCGGGCGGACCCGCCCGCGCCGGTCGTCGCCGCCGACCAGGATCGCCGCGCGGGGGGCCGGGAGGGCGCGGAGCCGCGGGTCGGGCGCCGCGCGGGCGGCCGCGAGGCGGGCGGCCGAGACCGGATGGGGGCCGGCCAGCGTGACGAGCACGTTCCGGCCGCGCAGGCGGTCGTGCTCCGGCACCCAGATCAGGTCCGCGGCGCCCGGGCCGGTGCGGGGGTCGCGCAGGAACACCGTGAAGGTCGCGGCCCCCGCCCGGCGCCGCAGCGCCCGCAGGACCGGGACGGCGCGCCGCCCGGCCGCGATGGCGAGGTCGGGCCAGGGCGGGGCGAGGGCGAGGTCGCGCGGGTCGGCCGGGCCGCGGGGGGCGAGCCAGGAGAAGGGCGGGCGGGGCGCCACGCGGCGCTCCTCGGCGACGAGGCCGAGCGCCTGCGCGAGGCCGCGGCAGGGGGCGAGGTCGCCGGCCTTGCCGTCGGTGAGGATCCAGGCCGTCGTGCCGGGCGGGAGCGTGGTCACCCGCTCCGCATCGGCCCGGCCCGGCGCCGGAGTCAAGCGGTGCCGGGCGGCCCCGGCTTGTCTCGGCCTGCCCCGCCCGCTAGTGACCAGACTCTCTCCGTCCCAGCCAGGATCGCCGAGCCCCTTGCCCGTCCGCCTCGACGCCATCGATTGGGCGATCCTCCGCGAGCTGCAGGCCGACGGCAACATCACCAACGTGGCGCTGGCGCGCCGGGTCGGGCTCTCGGCCCCGCCCTGCCTGCGCCGGGTGCGCGCGCTGGAGGAATCCGGGATCATCCGCGGCTACCGGGCGCTTCTCGATCCGAAGCTCCTCGGCTACGAGGTGGTCTGCTTCGCGATGGTGCAGCTCGCCGCCCAGGGCCAGGCGGAGATCGCGGCCTTCGCGGCCGAGATGCGCAACTGGGCCGCCGTGCGGGAATGCTGGACCCTCTCGGGCGAGACCGACTTCCTGCTCAAATGCGTGGCCGCCAACCTGCCGGCCTTCCAGCGCCTCGTCGCCGACCTGACCGCCCTGCCGAACGTGCGCAGCGTGCGCACGGCCCTCGCCCTCGACCAGATCAAGGACGAGCCGGTGGTGCCGCTGCCGATCGCCTGAGCCTCCGCCGAGCCGGCGGGTTCGGCTGCACCGACGGAGCCGGACCGGGAGCCGCGGCGCGGCCCGGCGTGCAGGCCCTCTCCGGTATCCGAACCGATCCGCTCGGACCGATCGACGGCCGCGTCCGATCCATCGGGAGCATCCGCGATCTTGGCAGGCGGCCCACGCTTCCGTGCCGCGTCACGGCGACGGCCCGGTCGCGGAGTCGCGGGGCCGGACCGGCGGCCTGGCGGGGATGCGGGAACCGCACCAGGGGTTGTTTCTGGTGATCGTTCGCATCAGCGGTTGCCGCGAGGGCCGATCTGAGCTGAGGTGCGGGCCGGAGGGCCTGGATCTTGGCTGGAGACGGTGCATCAATGGCTCAGGAACGGATCACGGTACGGACGGTCGCTCCCGCACCCGTCGCGATCGTGTGGACGGCCTACACGTCGCCCGAGCAGATCAGGGAGTGGAACTTCGCCTCCGCCGACTGGCATTGCCCGAGCGCGAGCGTCGACCTTCGCGAGGGCGGACAGTTCTCGTCGCGCATGGAGGCGAAGGACGGCAGCATGGGCTTCGATTTCGAGGGGACCTACACCACGATCGTCGAGAACGAGCGGATCGAGTTCGCCTTCGGCGACCGTCGAGCGGTGGTCGAATTCACCCCGGAAGGGGACCACACCCGGGTGACGGTGTCGTTCGATCCCGACGCCGTGTTCCCCCTCGCGCAGCAGCGCAGTGGGTGGCAGGCCATCCTCGACAACTTCTCCAAGCATGTCGCGTTGCGGACTGGAATGTCTGCAACGTAAAGGATTTGCCTGCGGGTTCGGTATGGGCCGACGTTCTCATGCAGCCTCCACCTTGAGCGGACACTCGACGCGTTTGCCCTGCGCTATGCCGGGCGGGTGCGCAGCTGTCCCTCGTAGTCGCGCTTGCCGATCGGCACGCCCCGCGCGCGCAGGATGTCGTAGGCGGTGACGGCGTGGAAATAGAAGTTGGGCAGCGAAAACGAGAGGATCAGGGCCTCCGACGTGAAGGCCAAGCGCCGCGGACCGATCTGAAGGTCCAGTTCGCGGCCCGCCCAGCTGTTGACCTCGTCGGGGGTGTACGCCTCCAGCGCCGCTTCCGCCTTGCCCATCATGGCTTGCAGCTCGACGAAGGGAACCGGTCCGACCAAGCCGGGCGGCGCGAATACACCCGTCTTCGCGGCTTCCAGCCCCCACACGGCATGGTGCCAAGCGGCCTCGATCTGGAAATGGAAGGGTGCCATGTCATCGGAGAGCCGGGCTCTCACGAATTCATCCGGGTCGGCGCCCGTCTCGCTGCAGTGCCTGCTCGCGCGGTCGAGGAAGCCCGCAATGGCGCGTACGGTCTGCAGGAAGGTCGGCACGCTGAGCTCGTAGAATGATGTCGCCATCGGAACGACCCCACTGCGCCATCGCTGGCATCCACCCCGTGGCGGATGCCATCATTGTACGCGTTCTCATGATCGATACTGAAAGGTAGCGGCGCGCAGGGTCCCGAACTTCTCGCGATCCTTGCCTCCCGGTCAAACGCCCGCGCCGGACGTCGCGAGAGGTCCAACCTCTCAGCGCATCGCCTCGCGCTGCGCGAGCGCGCCGCCGGAGGCCTTCTGGATCAGCCCGTCGGTCTGGTCGCGCTGGCGGCGGAACTCGGCGAGCAGCCGTCCGTCCAGTTCGCGGCCGCGGGGCACGCGGATCTTCATCGGGTCGACGAAGTGCCCGTTGATGATGACCTCGTAGTGCAGGTGCGCGCCCGTCGACAGGCCGGTCGAGCCGACATAGCCGATCACCTGGCCCTGCCGCACCCGGCCGCCCGCGGCGATGCCGCGCCCGAACCGGGACATGTGGTTGTAGGTGGTGACGTAGCCGTTGGCGTGCTGCAATTCCACCCGCCGCCCGTAGCCCGAATCCCACTCCGCCTTCAGCACCGTGCCGTTGCCCGCCGCCACGATCGGCGTTCCGATCGGCACCGACCAGTCGACCCCGGTGTGGAGCTTGGCGTAGCCCAGCACCGGGTGGCGGCGATAGCCGAAGCCCGAGGTCATGTTCCCGTCCGTCACCGGCTTGCGGATCAGGAACTTCTTGAGCGAGCGGCCCATGTCGTCGAAATACTCGACCGTGCCGTCGTCCGGCGACTGGAAGCGGTAGACCCGCCGGGCCTCGCCGCCGACCGTCAGCGCCGCATAGAGCAGGTCCGGCCGCTCCGCCGAGCCGCCGCCCTCCTCGTCGTAGGTGTAGACGAGTTCGAGGTTGTCGCCGCTGCCGACCCGGCGCTGGAAATCGACGTCGTAGCCGAAGATGCGCACGAGGTCCTCGACCATGCTGCGCGGCAGGTCGTGCCGGGCGGCGGTCTCGTAGAGGCTCGCGTAGAGCCGCGCCCCGGTGCCCTCCTCGTCCTCGTCCGCGCCGGGGGCGGGGACCGCCTTGGCGGGGGCGCCCTCCTGGCCGGGGGGCGTCACCGACACGAACTGGCCGCGGTCGTTCATCGCGGCGATCGCCTCGATGCCGCGCTCGCCGTAGAGGATGACCCGGTTGATCTGGCGCGGATCGCCCGGCTTGGCGCCGGGGCCGACCAGGAGCCGCATCTGCTGGCCCTCGCCGGTCGAGGCCGTGCGCGCGAAGCCCCCGAGGGCGGCGACGATCGGCCGGACCTGGTCGTCCGCGGCGGCGTTCGCGCGCAGCACGCTCTCCAGGGTCTCGCCGCGCCGGATCGTGACGTCGCGCTCCTCGACCAGGGGCGTGCCGCGCGGTTCCAGCTTGGCGAGGTCGGTGACGTTCTCGCGCAGGACCCGCACCTCGATCGACTTGAACGGGCCCGAATCGCGGCCGAACTCGGAGTCGAGCGCCGGCAGGGCCGGGAAGCCGCGCAGGGCCCGCGACAGCATCAGCTGCGGGGCGATCGGCAGGGCGGCGAGGCGCCCGGCCTCCGCCGCGAGGCGCCGCTCCTCCTCCAGCTGCGCCTCCACGTCCTCCTCGGTGAGGGCAGGGGCGCCCGGGCCCACGGCGGCCTCGGCGAGGTCGCGCTTGACCACCGAGACGTCCGCATCGGGCGCCTCGGTCGGCGGTGGCTCGGGCGCGCGCTCGGCCCCGGGCTCGCTGAAGAAGCGCATCGGGTCGAAGGCCGGGATGTCGGTCGCCGCGAGCCCGGCCGTCGCCGAGAGCGCGGTGGCGATCCGCACGAAGGGCCGCACCTTGATGATCTCGCGCTCGCCCGCCCGGATCGTCACGGGCGCGCGGAAGCTCTGCTTGGCGAGCGCCACCATCGGGTTGCGCACCAGCCGGTCGCCCTTGCGGGCGGCGTTCGAACCGCCGTCGCTCGGCTGCGGCCGCGCGGCGATCGCGGCCGCCTGCGGCAGCTGCGCGAAGCTCGCCTCGCCCTGGAGGGAGATCCAGATCGCCGAGCCGATCAGGCCCGTCCCGGCCATGCCCGTGAGCACGCAGGCCGTGAGCCAGCGCAGGTTCACGTCGCGCCGGTCGGTCTGCGAGGAGGCCACGCCCGCGAGGTTCAACGGCGGCTCGTGGCCGGGATCGGGGTTGCGTCCCGCGCGGGGGGAGGGGGGCGGAGACCCGGCCGGGTCGAGGCGCGCGCGCTTCACCGTGGCTCCTGGAAGGACAGCATGCCTCGCCCGGGCGGGGAGGGGACGCGGCGCCGTGCGGCTGCCGACGCGACCATGCGCAGGCCGCGGACCGAAATCAACCGCAGGACCCGCGCCGATCCTCAGGGCTTTCGCCCGCCAGGATGTCAGGATTGAGGCGCGGCGCGAATCGGACGGGCGCGATCGGGTCGCGGGCATCCCGGCTGCGGCTTTCTGCCGGCCCCTGCCCAGCGCGCGGAGCGCGCGATCTCCCTTGCCCAGCGCGCGGAGCGCGCGATCTCCCTTGCCCTGCGCGCGGACCGCGCGATCTCCCGGGCAGGTTTCACGCGAGGCGGCATGCACCTTCACCTCGATGCGGTCGGCGGGATGGCCGGGGACATGTTCGTCGCCGCGCTCCTCGACGCCTTCCCGGAGCACGAGGCCGGCCTCGTCGACAGCATCCGGCGGGTGGCCGGCGCGTCGGTCTCCTGCCGGCTCGTGCCGCACGGCGACGGCGTGCTGCAGGGGCGCCGCTTCCTGGTCGCGCCGACCCGGGACCACGACCATCCCCATGGCGGCCACCCCCGTCACGACCATGCCGAGGGCGCCCACGCCCACGCGCACCGGCACTGGGCGGAGATCCGGCGCGCCCTGCGCGGGGCGGACCTCGCGCCCGCGGTCGCCGAGCACGCGCTCGCGATCTTCGGCCACCTCGCCGAGGCCGAGGCGCGGGTCCACGGCATCCCGGTCGAGGAGGTCGCCTTCCACGAGGTCGGCGCCTGGGACTCGATCGCCGACATCGTCGGGGCCGCCCACCTGATCGCGGCGCTCGCGCCCGCGGACTGGAGCGTCGGCCCGCTGCCGCTCGGGGCGGGCCGGGTGACGACCGCGCACGGCGCGCTGCCGGTGCCCGCCCCCGCCACCTCCCTCCTGCTCCGGGGCTTCGCGGTGATCGACGACGGCGTGCCGGGCGAGCGGGTGACCCCGACCGGGGCCGCGATCCTGCGCCATCTCGGCGGGCGGGGGCGGTTCGACGGGCCGCGGGTGATGGGGGCGAGCGGCATCGGCTTCGGCGCCCGGACCCTGCCGGGGCTCAGCAACTGCCTGCGGGTGCTCGCCTTCGAGCCCCTGCCCGGCGACCCGGCGGGGCCGGAGGGGGCCGGGGCGGGCCTGCACCGGGATCTCGGGGTGATCGAGTTCGAGGTCGACGACCAATCGGCGGAGGATCTGGCGATCGGGCTCGATCGGCTGCGCGCCGAGCCGGCCGTGCACGACGTCGTCCAGGCGCCGGTCTTCGGGAAGAAGGGCCGCATGATGACCCATATCCGCGTGCTGGCACGGGCCGAGTCCCTCGACGCGGTGATCGCCGCCTGTTTCCGCGAGACGACCACGATCGGCCTGCGCCACCGGATCGTCGCGGGCGTGGCGCTGCCCCGCCGCAGCGAGACGGTGACGGTCGAGGGGCGCGAGGTGCGGGTGAAGAGCGTCGAGCGGCCGGGCGGGCGCACCGCCAAGGCCGAGGCCGACGACGCGGCGGGCGAGGGCCACGCGGCCCGCGCGGCCCTGCGCCGGGCGGCCGAGCGGCGCGCCCTCGGCGGGGACGCTTCGTGAGCGGCGGCCTGGAGGCCGTCCTCGCCGGGATCGGCCCGGTCGCCGTCGCGGTGAGCGGCGGCGTCGACAGCCTCACCCTGGCCAGCGTCGCCCGCCGCGGCAGCGCCCGGATGGTCCACGCCGTCTCCCCCGCCGTGCCCGAGGAGGCGACGCGGCGGGTGCGGGAGGAGGCGGCGCGCCAGGGCTGGGACCTGGCCGTGATCGAGGCCGGCGAGTTCGGCGACCCGGCCTACCGCCGCAACCCGGTCAATCGCTGCTTCTTCTGCAAGACCAACCTCTACGGGGCGATCCGCGCCCTCACCGGGCGGGTGATCGTTTCGGGCGCCAACCTCGACGATCTCGGCGAGTACCGGCCGGGCCTGGAGGCCGCGAAGGCCTACGGCGTGCGCCACCCCTTCGTGGAGGCCGGGATGGGCAAGGAGGCGGTGCGGGCGCTCGCCCGCCGCCTCGGCCTCGGCGCGGTGGCGGAACTGCCCGCCGCGCCCTGCCTGTCGAGCCGGGTCGAGACCGGCATCCCCATCGAGCCCGCGACGCTGGGCTTCGTCCACGCCGTCGAGCGGCTGGTGAGCGAGGTCCTCGGCGGCGCGCCAGGGCCCCGGCGGGCGGTGCGCTGCCGGGTGCGCGCCTCCGGCATCGTGGTCGAGCTCGACCCGGCGAGCCTCTCGGCGCTGACCGCGGACGACCGGGTCGCCCTCGGTCTGCGCATCGCCGGAGAGGCGCCCGTCGACCTCGTCGGCGCCGAGATCCGCTTCGCCCCCTACCGGGTCGGCAGCGCCTTCCTGACCGGGAGCGCCCGATGACGGAGTTCGTCCTCGACGTCGAGCGCCCGGCCCGGATCGGCCTCGAGGAGGCGGTCTACGCCGCCGGCAAGACCGCCGCGCAGGTGGCCGCGATCCTGGCGGCCGCGGCGGAGCGGCGGGCGAGCCTCCTCGTGACCCGCCTCGACCCGGAGAAACTCGCCGCGCTGCCCGGGACCCTGCGGGCGGAGATCGATTATTGCGACCTCTCGCGCACGGCCTGGTTCGGGCCGCCGCGGCCGGTCCGGGGGCAGGGGCGGATCGCCATCGTGGCGGCCGGCACCTCGGACCTGCCGGTCGCCCGCGAGGCGGAGCGCACCCTGCGCTACGCGGGCGAGGCCGCCACCGTGATCGCCGATGTCGGCGTCGCCGGCCTGTGGCGGCTCACCCGGCGCCTGGAGGAGATCCGGGCGCATCCGGTCGTCGTCGCGGTCGCCGGGATGGACGCGGCCCTGGCGAGCGTGCTCGGCGGCCTCGTCGCCGGGGCGGTGATCGGGGTGCCCACCTCGGTCGGCTACGGCGTCGCCGCGGGCGGGCGCCCGGCCCTCGACGTGATGCTGGCGAGCTGCGCGCCCGGCCTCGCGGTCGTGAACATCGACAACGGCTACGGGGCGGCCTGCGCCGCCCTGCGCTTCCTCCACGCGGCGGGCCGGCTCGCCGGCGCGTGAGGCCCGCGGGCGGGGTGACCCGCCGGGCCGCCCGGACCCCGGGCGGGCCCGCTCAGCGGAACGGTCTCGGGCAAGTCTGCCGGGACTTGATCCCGGCGGTCATGTCTCATGACCGCTGGTTCCGTTCCCGGATCGTCGCCAAGCCTTTGGCTTGGTGTCGCGAATCCGGGATGGTCGACGCCCCGGTGCGGCAGCCTCCTGGGGCGTTGGTACGAGGTGTCGCATCCTTGTCGCCGCCGGAGCGGTGACCACGTCGGCGAATGGTGCTCAGACCGGAGGGCGGACCATGGAACGTCGCAGTTTCCTGCAGGGCGCGGTGCTCGGGGCGGGCCTCGCGGCCGGCGGCTCGGCCGGCGCCGCGTCCCCGGCGGGGCCCGGCCCGGCGCTCCCGTCCGCGGGGCCGCTGCCGCCCGCGGCGGCCGCGCTCGCCGGGGCGAACCGGCCCGAGGATCCGGCGGCGCTGCCCTTCGTGACCGATCCGGGGGAGAGGCGGGGCGAGATGCTCTACCGGCCCCTCGGCCGCACCGGGGTCACCGTCTCGGCGATCGGCATGGGCGGGTTCCACCTCGGCAAGAAGGCGCTCAGCGATGCCGAGGCGACGCGGCTGATCCATCAGGGCGTCGACCGCGGCATCACCTTCATGGACAATTGCTGGGACTACAACGAGGGCAGGTCCGAGGAGCGGATGGGCGCGGCGCTCGCCGAGGGCGGTTACCGGGCCAAGGTCTTCCTGATGTCGAAGATGGACGGCCGGACCAAGAAGGAGGCGGCCGCCCAGATCGACACCTCGCTCAAGCGCCTGCGCACGGACCGCATCGACCTCGTCCAGCACCACGAGATCCTGCGCTACGACGATCCCGACCGGGTCTTCGCCGAGGGCGGGGCCATGGAGGCCTTCATCGAGGCGCGCCAGGCCGGCAAGCTGCGCTTCATCGGCTTCACGGGCCACAAGGACCCGCGCATCCACCTGCAGATGCTGGAGGTCGCGGCCGAGCGGGGCTTCCGCTTCGACACCGTGCAGATGCCCCTCAACGTGCTCGACGCGCAGTTCCGCAGCTTCGCGCACCTCGTGCTGCCCTCCCTGGTGGCGCAGGGGATCGGCGTGCTCGGGATGAAGACCTTCGGCGACGGGGTCATCCTCAAGAGCAACGCCCCGATCCGGCCGATCGAGTACCTCCACTTCAACCTCAACCTGCCGACCTCCGTGGTGATCACCGGCATCCAGAGCCAGCGCGACCTCGACCAGGCCTTCGAGGCGGTGAAGAGCTTCCGGCCGATGGACAAGGCGGCGGTGGCGGAACTGCTCGCCCGCGCTCGACCCTACGCGCTCGAGGGCAAGTACGAGCTGTTCAAGACGAGTTCGACCTTCGACGGCACCGCCAAGAACGCCGCCTGGCTCGGCGGCGAGGCCGAGGGCGTGCAATCCCTCGCCCCGACCATGGAATAGCCGGGTCCGGGGCCGCCCGCTGACGGCTGCCCCGAATCTTGCTTAACCTCGGCCATTCGAACGCTCGGTCACCCGACACTCGGCCATCCCACGCCATCGGAGCCCGCCATGACGCGCCGCCTGCCCCTCCTCGCCGCCGCCCTGATCCTCCTGCCGCAGGCGGCCCTCGCCCATCCGGGCCACGGCGACGCCGCCGGCTTCGCGCACGGATTCGCCCATCCCCTCGGCGGGGCCGACCACGTCCTCGCCATGGCGGCGGTGGGGCTGCTGGCGGCCCTGCGCGGCGGGCGGGCCCTGGTCGCGCTGCCGGTCGCCTTCCTGGCCATCATGGCGGTGGGCGGCGCCCTCGGGGCGGCCGGGCTGGCGCTGCCGGCGGTCGAGACCGGGATCGGCCTCTCGCTCGTCGCCTTCGGGCTCGCCGCCGCCCTCGGGGCCGGACTGCCGCTCGCCGCGCTCGGGCTCCTCGTCGGGCTCTTCGCGGTGTTCCACGGCCACGCGCACGGGGCCGAGATGCCCGAGAGCGTCTCGGGCCTCGCCTACGGCGCGGGCTTCGTCGCGGCGAGCGCGCTGCTGCACGCCGCCGGGATCGGGCTCGGCCTCGCCGCCGGGCGGCTGCGGGCCGCCGCCCCGGTCATGGGCGGCGCCGTGGCGCTGGCCGGCGTCGCGCTCCTGGCCCACCTCGTCTGAGGCGGCTCAGCCCGGGTTGACCGCGGTCACGAGCCAGCAGGCGGCGCCGAGCACCACCGGCTCGGTGCGCGGCAGGGCCGCGGCGACCGCCGCGAAGGCGGCGGCGCGCTCGGCCTCGCCGAGGTCGCGCACCAGCACCGAGGTCGGGCCGAGGGTGAGGGCGAAGCGCGTCGCCTCCTCGGCGTCGCGCCCGAGCACGAGGTCGCGCAACACCGCCGCCTCGGCCACCGCGGCGAAGCCGGCCTGCCGGAGCAGTCCGGCGAGGAGGCCGGGCTCCGCGAAGCGGAACGGGCCGGGCGCCCCCGGGACCGGCGGCTCGGGCGGCGGCACCACCCGCAGCGCCGCCTCCCGCGGCACCCGGATCCAGTCGTTGGCGGGCAGCCCCTGCCAGCACAGGAGCGCGATCCGCCCGCCGGGCCTGAGGCCCCGGCGCAGGTTGGCGAGGGCGGCCCGCGACTCGTCGAAGAACATCACCCCGAAGCGCGACAGCGCCGCGTCGTGGACCGGCTCCAGGGGCTGGGTCTGGGCGTCCGCCTCGACCCAGGCGACCGGGGCGTTCTCGGGATCGGCCGCGAGGGCGCGCTGGCGCGCCCGGGCGAGCATCGGCCGCGAGACGTCGAGGCCGGTCACCGAGCCCCGCGGCCCGACCGCCCGCGCCGCCAGGAGCGTGGTCTCGCCGCAGCCGCAGCCGATGTCGAGCACCCGCTCGCCGGGCCTGAGGGCCGCGGCCGCGATCAAGGCCTCGGTGAGGGGCGCGAAGGCGGCGTCGAGCGCGTCCTGCAACCGCGCCCATCGCTCGCCCGCCTCGCCGTTCCAGTACTCGGTCTGGGAGATCGGGTCCGTCATCGCGGCCTCCGCCAGGGGCGTTCCGCGGCCTTCTCGACCGCCGCGCGCGCCCGCGCAAGGGCCGGTCAACAGGAGCTCGACGCTCGGATCGGCCTCGATCACCGCGAGGGCCTCCCGGCCGTCCCGGGCGAGCAGCACCGTGTCGCCGAGATCCTCCAGGTGCCCGCTGGCGCGGGAGCGCACGGCCTCGCTGCCCTCGACGACCAGGATCGTCCCGCTGCCGCGGCGCGGCGGCGCGGCCGGTCCCGCCTCGGGGCGCGCCCCCGGGCAGGCCGGGACGGCCGCCTCCAGGGCCCGCCTGATCTGCTACCGGCCGCTCCTCGGTCACCGCCTGGAGGGCCATGTCGAGGTTGCCGGTCACGACCTGGAGCAGGTTGTTGAAGTCGTGGGCGAGGGCCGCCGTGAGCTCGCCGATCGCCTCCATCCGCTGGGCCTGCCGCTGGGCCTGCCGCTGGGCCTGCTCGGAGGCCCAGCGCCGCGACAGGTCGAGCTGCGAGGCGAAGAAGCACAGCAGGTCGCCCGCCTCGTCGTAGATCGGCCCGATGAGGACGCTGTTCCAGAATGCCGTGCCGTCGCGCTTGTCGTTGAGGATCTCGGTGGCGATCGCCCGCCTGTCGCGCAGGGCGTCGCGCATCTCGTCCACGGTCGCGCGGCTTGTCCGCGCGCCCTGGAGCAGGCGGCAGTTGCGTCCGAGCAGCTCCTCCTCGTCGTAGCCCGTCAGGTCCTGGAAGGCGCGGTTGGCGAGGACGATCGGGTTGGCGGGCTGGCGCGGATCCGTGAGGATCATCGGCATGCGCGTCATCTCCACGGCCGCGCCGGCGGCGGCTCCGGCCGACCTGCGGGCTGATCGATCGCCATCGATTAGGCCGGCCATGTCCTTTCTCCAGCGCGGGAGGGGCGAAGGATCTCCGATTTCCGGTCGCGGAACCGCTTGCAGGCTGCCAAGGCCGTCGCTATAAGCCCCCCACGTCGGCGGCGCCGACGCTTCGGAGTGTAGCGCAGTCTGGTAGCGCACCACGTTCGGGACGTGGGGGTCGCAGGTTCAAATCCTGCCACTCCGACCAAAATTCCCGAGACAGCTCAGCGGCTCACAGAAGTACCCGATCAACACCATCGAGATGGTGGACCGGATCAGCCCTTCCGGCCGAAGTTCGCGGCCGCCTGCTGCTGGTGGCTCGGATGGTGTCGCCGGAGACGCGCTCCAGGGTTTCGACCATCATGCGCCCGCACTGGGCCGCGCTCACCCGTTGCCACTTGGCGCCAGGTCGCGCGGCCATGTCGGCGCGGAGGTGCTGCGCAACGGTGCGTGCGGTCGTCCTCGGACCGAGAGCCCGCCGAGCAGGGGCGTTGCGACCGCGCGGCCCTGCCCGTCATGGCCGAGGCGGAGCAGGGCGGGGGCACCATGCGCGCCGCGGCGTCAGAGGTGCGATGCGATCCCCGCGCGGGCCACGTCCCGCTCCGCGATCGGCGGTTCGCCCATCCATGCGGACCACTCGCGCGCCAGGAGCCATCGCTCCCTCACGGCAGCGACGGCTTGTCCCTTCGTCGGCGCGGTTCCTGACTTGTCGAAGCCGAGAACGGACGCGGGCTGTCGCAGGAGGATGCTCCAGGCCCACTGAGGGGTCCAGGATGGCATGCGGATGACCTTGCAGACCCGAGCGAACGTGTGACCATCGACCTCCGCGAAGAAGTCGGCCGCCTCCCCGGGCCGCGCAGGCCGCCAGATGAGCGGGTGATCGTCCATCATGTGACAGAGCCTCCCGGCTGATGCCTCACCTGTGACACTCGTGGGGACAACGCCCGTCCAGCCGATTTGATGCCGGAGCGAATGCCGAAGCCTGTCGCGGCGATCACGAACGCTGTCCGGGTGCGGGACTGCCACGTCCCGTCCTCGACACCGTCCTGATGCGTCAGCACTCGCGATGTCGGATTGCGCAGCGAGCGTGGGCGTGAATTGATGCGCAGCGCGCGAACCTTGACGGGTGCTTCTCGTTTCAGAACGTGTCCGCGTTCTGCGATCGTATTTCGTTCCGGGTTCTGCTAAATTGACGGCGGCTGATCACAGGGAGGTCAGCAAGGCTGGTGGATTCAAGTGGTCGTCGCAACGGCTTGGCGGAGGGCGGTTGTGATGGCAGGTCGGCGGCGTTCGGATCGGGCACTTCGCGAGAAGCTGCGGTCACCGGGTCGTCCCGGGGTCGGTCTGCGCGAGACGCGGCGGGGGTTCTGGGCGTTCCTCGCGCAGGGTCTCTCCAGCGAGGTCGCAGCGATGAAGCTCGGGATCTCGCCACCGGTCGGCTCGCGGTGGTTCCGGACAGCAGGCGGAATGGCACCTTCCCACCTGTCACCATCATCCAAGTCGCCTTCTGCGCGCTACCTGTCGTTGGCTGAGCGGGAGGAGATCGCGATCCTACAAGCGCAAGGTCACGGGGTCCGGGACGTCGCTCGGCGTCTGGGACGGGCGGCGTCGACCATCTCGCGGGAATTGCGCCGCAATGCGGCGACCCGCAGTGGCGGCCTGGACTATCGCGCCACGACCGCGCAGTGGCACGCTGAACGCGCGGCACGCCGGCCCAAGCCAGCAAAACTGGCGGGGAACGCAGCGCTGCGGACGTACGTGCAGGAGCGGCTCGCCGGAACTGTCGCGACACCGGGCGGGAGCGCTCTGCCTGGCCCTAGCGTTGCCTGGAAGGGACGGCGGCACGGGCGACGCCAGAGCCGGCGATGGGGTCGATCCTGGAGTCCGCAGCAGATCGCCGAGCGCCTACGGCTCGACTTTCCGGGCGATACGACGATGCGCATCAGTCACGAGGCGATCTATCAGGCGCTCTACATCCAGGGCCGGGGCGCGCTGAAGCGTGAGCTGACCGCGTGTCTTCGCACAGGACGGGCTTTGCGTGTGCCGCGGGCCCGCAGCCTGGGCCGAGGCAGGTCGTTCGTCACCCCCGAGGTGCTCATCAGCGAGCGTCCGCCCGAGGTGGAGGACCGCGCGGTGCCGGGGCACTGGGAAGGAGATCTGATCCTGGGTCTGAAGAGTTCGGCGATCGGGACCCTGGTCGAGCGCACGACGCGCTTTACGATGCTGCTGCATCTTCCGCCGATGGACGGCCATGGGGTGACACCGCGTGCGAAGAACGGCCCGGCGCTGGCGGGGCACGGGGCCCAGGCGGTGCGCGAGGCGATCGCCGGCACGATCGCGCGCTTGCCCGAGCAGCTGCGGCGCTCGTTGACCTGGGACCAGGGTACCGAGATGGCCGAGCACGCGCGCTTGCGGATCGACGCGGGTCTGCAGGTCTACTTCTGCGATCCACGCTCACCCTGGCAGCGGGGGACGAACGAGAATACGAACGGGTTACTGCGACAGTACTTCCCGAAAGGAACGGATCTGAGCGCCCACAGCGCGAACGATCTTGCTGCTGTGGCCGCAGCCCTCAACAGCAGACCGCGCAAGACGCTGAACTGGAAGACGCCGGCAGAGGCGCTCGACGCTGTGCTGGCTGCCGTGCAAGATGGTGTTGCGACGACCGCTTGAACCCAAGGCTCAGAGCCTCGCCCCCGAAGCGCCCGCACCGGCGTCAGGTGCCCCCCTGGCGAGCACGTCGCCGCCGGACGTGAGCAAGCTCTCCTCGGTCAAAGGTCTGCTGCTCATCTTGGCGGGGATCGTGGTGGGCGGCGCGGGCTACTCCTACTCTTACACCCACACCTCCCCGTTGGGGACGCTGGTCGGCATGCTCGGCATCGCGCTCTGCATCCTCGGCACCGCCAAGGCGGAAGGGCCGGTGCACCGATAGGGGCTTGGCGGTGGGCCGCGATGGGCCCGCGGCAGGTCTGATCCGGGATCCGGTTGATCGAAGCGGATCCCGGATCCCAAGCCCGCGCGGCGCTTGAGCGAAGCCCCAATCCGCCATCCCGAAGGGATCAAGCGGATTGGGTATGATGCCGCGTTGCCGCCGGACCGGGGCCGGGAAGGGCGGGTCGGGGATCGGTTCAGGGTGGTCAGCGGGGCCTCAGGGGGCCCGCATCCTTCAGAGCAGATGGCGGGACGGACCCTCGTGCCTCATGCCTCGTTCCGGCGGTCTGGCCCGCGATGGGCACCCGGCATCCGACGAGAACGGACGCCGCCGCCATTCAACCGGCAGCGTCCTCGCCGCGTCGTCCTCGCGCAGGCCAAACAGCGCTTCAGCGGGACTCTGGCCAAGGGCGGGCGGGTGCCAAGGGCGGGCGGGTGACTGGGATGATGGGAGGACGTGCATCGGTAGGGGCGGCCTGCCGGCATCTCCTGGCGGGGACCCCGCTACGCCCGCTTCGTCACCCCACCCCATCCACCCGCCCGCCTTTGGCCAGAGCCGCGCTGAGTGAATGAGCGTCTCCGAGGTGGGCCGGCCGCATGAACCGCTTCACTCCTGGCCCAACCGCCATCATCCACCGCGTCTCACACTTCCGAGTCAGTCGCAAGCATATTTTGGAGAGAATGATAGCATAGTGCGCAGCTCATAGTCAAATCAAATATGCCATCTGCAATAGCTAAATGCCCGTCAGATGAAAAATGCTGCTGATCGTCGTGTAGAATAGTTTTATGATTAGGAATTGTATATCGAAAGATATTTTTGTTCAGGCGCTCTGAATTGTTTTGATTGAAGAAATCGATGTAATCACCCATCCGTGGAAATCTTTCAGAAAGCCCCGGTCCCGGAAGCGGCAGATCGACCACAACGACGATCATCAATGGGAATCTTTGTTGTAGCGCGTTGATGGTTTTCGTATATTTCTCCGATATGTCATCGATTTTGTCGAACGATGAGGTTTCTTCCTTATGGAGCCAGATCTGTGTGTAGCCCCATAGGCTGACGAAAATATCAGCGCCGAGCGTTGATAAGACGTCCTCTAGTCCACGGCCGATCCCCGACTCATAAGCAGGCCACTGCATTCCCCTAAGGCTTGTATTAGTCATGTATACTTTTTTGTTAAGATGCGATTCGTATCTTTGTGCTAATATGCAAGGAAATGTATTCTCAAACCGAGTTGCAAGATACGGATTGTGAATGCCGTATTCATCATATCGGACCGGCCGCGGAAGCGAGAGCGAGTCGCCCCTGACTACCAAATGAGCGTGGCTCTTTTGCTTCAGCACATTGATTGCGTCCGACGGATCGGCTCCGCTGAGAACGGCCTCGTTCGGATAGCCGTCCCGAAGGAGTTGATTGGCGTGACTCGTGTCCACGGATTTCGCTTCCGGTTCGGGTGCTGACGGACGTCATGGGGCCGAGGCGGTCGGCGTCAGATCCACGACGCGTAACACGGCTGCCGCCACTCAGTCCGGAGGCGGGACAGGGCACTCGGCCAGGTGAGAGGCTGGCGAGGCGGATCCCCGAGCCCGGCGGGCGACGTCCGATACCCGGGCGGCCGCTCGCGATGCGGATCCCGGCGTCGCTCGGGCGGGCGCAGCCAGGCTCCGCCGCCCGGGCCGGCCGGTGCGGGATCCGCTCAGCTCAACCGGATCCCGTGTCAGATGTAGCGCGTGAAGAACCGCTCCCAGAGCAATCCGACAAAAGTGAGAAGTGCCGACACCAGCGCGACATACGTGAGTGAGGCGTCGGGCGTGTACTGAGGGTAATAGGCGGATCGAAACACCATGATGAGGTTCGTCATCGGGTTCCACAACATGACGTGATAAATTTCGGACGGCATGCCGTCCGGAAGAAAAAACACGCCACTCAGGGCGTAGAATAGAATAATGAAAAGGGCGAACCCTAGCTGGAAGGGCGGGAAGATATGGACGACATTGCAAGAGACTATACCAAGACCAAATGCGAAAAAGATCGAGGTCAGGATCGACATAATGGCGAGAAACGCATTGTCGGGAATCGGATTGACGCCGGAGACGGCCAGAATGAACATGATGAGCGACACGCTCATGCACGCATTCAGAATCTCGACCAATCCGCGCGACAGGCAGACATCCAGGAATTTCACGTCGGGAAATGAGAGGAGCGGCTTGTTCATCAGAACTCCCTCCATCATCTTTCTGGAGAGATAGATGAAGATGATCATCGGCGTCATGCCGGTATGGATGAACAGGGCCGTGCTCTCGCCGATCGGCGCCGGGACCTTTCGGACCAGGAAGGTGACGACCAGCACGAAGAGGTGGGCGACCGGCCAGCCGACGATGATCACGTAGCCCCACATGGTGCGGCCGAATCGCGTGCGGATGTCGCGCAGGATCAGCGCGTGCAGCACCTGCAGCTGGATCTGGAGGGCCGATTGCTGGTGAAGCGGCGTTGCCCTGTCGGTCGCATGCGCCAAAGTCGTCGCTCCCGCGGTGAGGTTCCGGCGCTGCCCTCTGGACTCCCTTTGCGGCGTCCGCAAGGCTGGCGATGGCCCGGCCGCGCGGGCCGCGACCGGGCCCGGCCCCGAGGAGCCGGCCCCGAGGAGCCGGCCGCGAGGGGCCGGCGCGCCTCCTCCCTCGGCGGACGACGGCCCCTCGGCCAAGGTCTCTCGGCCAAGGTCTCTCGGCCATCCGGCCGGTTTTGCGGCGCTGCGGCCGCGTGCTAGAGCCGCATTTCCCCGATACCGCCAAGCCTTGCGGCTTTGGGCGCTCGACGAAAACAGGCGGCAGGCAATGAAGGACATCCTCGATCGGCTGGACCAGCGGCGCGCGCAGGCCCGGCTCGGCGGCGGCGAGAGCCGTGTGGCGGCCCAGCACAAGCGCGGCAAGCTCACGGCGCGGGAGCGCATCGAACTCCTCCTCGACACCGGCTCGTTCGAGGAATTCGACATGTTCGTCCAGCACCGCTCCATCGACTTCGGCATGGAGAGGCAGAAGATCCCGGGCGACGGCGTCGTCACCGGCTGGGGCACCATCAACGGCCGCACCGTCTTCGTCTTCTCCAAGGACTTCACGGTGTTCGGCGGCTCGCTCTCGGAGGCGCACGCCCAGAAGATCATCAAGGTCCAGGACATGGCCCTCAAGATGCGCGCCCCGATCATCGGCCTGTTCGATGCCGGCGGCGCCCGCATCCAGGAGGGCGTCGCCGCGCTCGGCGGCTACGGCGAGGTCTTCAAGCGCAACGTCCTCGCCTCGGGCGTGATCCCGCAGATCTCGGTGATCATGGGGCCGTGCGCCGGCGGCGACGTCTACTCGCCGGCCATGACCGACTTCATCTTCATGGTCCGCGACACCAGCTACATGTTCGTGACCGGCCCGGACGTGGTCAAGACCGTGACCAACGAGGTCGTCACCGCCGAGGAGCTCGGCGGCGCCAAGGTCCACACGGCCAAGTCCTCGATCGCGGACGGCGCCTACGAGAACGACGTCGAGGCGATCCTGCAGATCCGGCGCCTGATGGACTTCCTGCCGGCCAACAACCTCGAGGGCGCGCCGGAGATCGAGAGCTTCGACGACCCCTCCCGGCTCGACAAGAGCCTCGACACCCTGATCCCGGACAACCCCAACAAGCCCTACGACATGGGCGAGCTGATCCGCCGGGTGGTCGACGAGGGCGACTTCTTCGAGATCCAGGCGGCCTTCGCGCGCAACATCATCACGGGCTTCGGGCGGATCGAGGGGCGCACGGTCGGGCTGGTCGCCAACCAGCCGATGGTGCTGGCCGGCGTGCTCGACGCGGACGCCTCGCGCAAGGCGGCCCGCTTCGTGCGCTTCTGCGACGCGTTCGGCATCCCGATCGTCACCTTCGTGGACGTGCCGGGCTTCCTGCCCGGGACGGCGCAGGAATATGGCGGGCTCATCAAGCACGGCGCCAAGCTGCTCTTCGCCTACAGCCAGGCGACGGTGCCGCTGGTCACCGTCATCACCCGCAAGGCCTTCGGCGGCGCCTACGACGTCATGGCTTCCAAGCACATCGGCGGGGACGTGAACTACGCCTGGCCGAGCGCGCAGATCGCCGTGATGGGCGCCAAGGGCGCGGTCGAGATCATCTTCCGGCAGGACATGGGCGATCCCGACAAGATCGCGGCGCGCACGGCCGAGTACGAGGAGCGCTTCATGTCGCCGTTCGTGGCGGCGGAGCGGGGCTACATCGACGAGGTGATCATGCCCCACTCGACCCGGCGCCGGGTGGCGCGGGCGCTCGCCATGCTGCGCAGCAAGGAGAGCGAGCAGCCCTGGAAGAAGCACGACAACATCCCGCTCTGAGGGAGCGGGCGCCCCGGAGGGGCGCGGGCGGAGAACGGCACCGGCGGTCATGAGACAGGACCGCCGGTCTCATCCGACGTCCGGGTGATGGCTTCGCCATCTCCGATTTCGGCCATGCGGATGCCGGCTTCGCTCAGGTGCCGCGCTCAGGCGCCGCGCAGGCGTGTGATCCGGGATCCGCTTCGATCGAGCGGATCCCGTCTCAGACCTGGGCGCCGGCCGCGGCGCCGGTCAGCCGGACGAGCACGATCTCGGGCGGCACGCCGAGCCGCACCGGGATCCGGCTGAGGCCGAGCCCGCCCGAGACGACGAGGTGGCGGCCATTCTCGACCACGTGGCCGTAGACGTAGCGCTGGCCGAAGCGCGAGGCCGTGACCGGCGAGTGGCCGAGGAGGCGCACCTGCCCGCCGTGGGTGTGGCCGGCGAGGGTGAGGGCGACCCGACCGGGAACCTGCGGGAAGATGTCGGGCTCGTGCGCCATCAGGATCACCGGCGCGTCGTCCGTCACGGCGGCGAGGGTGCCGGGAATGTCGGCGAGGCCGTGCCAGAGCCCCTGCGGCACGAAGGGCTCCTGGTCGGCGAGTCCCGCGAGCCAGAAGGGCTGCCCGTCCTTCACGAGCCGCAGGGCCGCGTTCTCCAGGACCGTGATCCCCTGCGCCTCCAGCACCCGGCGCGCCTCCACCGGGCCGCGCCGCCGCGCCTGGGCGGCGGCATCGTCCCACCAATCGTGGTTGCCCAGGACCGCGTGCACGCCGAGCGGTGCCCGCAGGGACGCCAGCCGCTTGGCGAAATCCGCGAGCGCCACCCGCCGCAGGGCGACCGGCCGCGCGCCGGGGTAATCCCCGAGCAGGAGGACGAGGTCGGGAGCGAGGGCGTTCGTCGCCGCGACGATCTCCTCGACGCGCCCCAGCGACATCCAGGGCTCGCCGACGTGGAAATCGGCGAGCGCGGCGATGCGCAGCGACAGGGCCCGCGGCCAGTTCGCCGGGCGCGGCGCGTAGGGAGTGACCACGAGGCGCCAGGCGGGCTCGACCGCGCCGCCGTAGAGGCCCGCCCCGGCTCCGAGCGCCGCGAGACCGGCGGCGCCCGTCAGGACCTGTCGCCGGCTCGGCATGATCAGCATCGACGCGAGTTCCCCCGGCGCGTGGCCGCCGGCCCACGGCTCAGGGGAACAGGTCAACCGTGAACAACCGGTTCAACCGCGGACGCGCATCCCCATCAATCGGCGATCTCGTGCTCGTGCCGGATCGGCCGGCGCGCCGCGGTGGCGCAGTCGGGCTTGCCCCGGGTCGCGCGGGCCGCCGCCGCGAGGGCCGGCAGCGCCAGGGGACGGAATCCGGCCGTCACGCCAGCCTCGCGCGGGCGGTTCGTGGCCGCTTCGGTCGGGCTCTGCGCTTGCGACACCATCAGTTCGTTCCTCTCGTCACCTCGGCTCTCGCTCGGCCGGTCGCCGCCGATAAAACGGCCGAACCGGTCGGCTCTCGGGCGCCATTGCGGCCCGGCGGGGGCAAGGTGGGGGCGGCCCCGCCCCAGAGATGGACGCGAGATGAACGACACGGGAGCCGACCCGGACCAGAATGGGACCGGGCTCGGCCCAAATCTCTGACCTTTGACGCATTCTTCGCGACGAAACGGCCTTGTCCGGCCGAGGACCCGGGAGAGCCCCGCTGACCGGTTCAGGCTCTCCAGCGGGAGGGCCGAACCGGTCGTCGCAGCGCCTGAGCGGAGTGGCGTGCGGCGATGCTGCATGGGGTCTCGGTCCCGCATCGTCGCCGCCGCGCCGGCGAGGGCGGGGCTCAGACCGCCGTCAGGTTCCCCTGACGGATCCACTCCGCGGTGCGGTCGAGGGCGCGGGCGAGCCGGTCGAACAGCGCGTCGATCTCGTCGGGCGCGATCACCAGGGGAGGGCAGACCGCGACCCGGTCGCCCGCGAGGAAGCGCACGATCAGCCCCTCGGCCTGCGCGAAGGCCACGCAGCGGGCGGCGACCCCGGCCTTCGGGTCGTACTGGCGCTTCGTCGCCTTGTCGGCCACGATCTCGAGGCCCCCGATCAGGCCGATGCCGCGCGCCTCGCCGACCAGGGGATGCTCCGCCAGGGCCGAGAGCCGGCGCTGGAAGTGCGGCGCCTTCTCGGCGGCCGCCTCGACGAGGCGGTCGCGCCGGTAGATCTCCAGCGCCTTGATGGCGACCGCGCAGGCGACCGGATGCCCCGAATAGGTGGTGCCGTGTCCGAAGGTGCCGATCTTGCGGCTCTCGTCGAGCATCGCCTGGTAGAGCGGCTCCTCCACCGTGAGGCCGCCGAGGGGCATGTAGGCCGAGGTGATCGCCTTGGCGAAGGACAGGCTGGCGGGCCGCATCCCCATCGTCTCGGCGCCGAACCACGTCCCGAGCCGGCCGAACCCGCAGATCACCTCGTCGGCCACGAAGCGGATGTCGTAGGCGGCGAGCACGCGCCCGATCGCCTCGAAATACCCTGTCGGCGGCACGATGGCGCCGCCCGCGCCGAGCACCGGCTCGGCGATGAAGGCCGCAACCGTGTCGGGATCCTCGCGCTGGATCAGCGCGTCGAGTTCGGCCGCGAGCCGGGCCGAGAAGGCCTCCTCGCTCTCGCCCGGCTCGGCGCCGCGGTAATGGTGCGGGCAGCGCGCGTGCAGGAAGCCCGGCAGCGGCAGGTCCCAATCCGCGTGGTTGGCGGGCAGGCCGGTGAGCGAGGCCGAGGCCACCGTGACCCCGTGATAGCCCTTGACGTGCGAGATGATCTTCTTCTTGCGCGGCCGCCCGAGCGCGTTGTTGAGGTACCAGGTGAGCTTGACCTGGGTGTCGTTCGCCTCGGAGCCCGAGGAGGTGAAGAACACCTTCGAGACCGGGATCGGCGCCAGCTCCTTCAGGATCTCGGCGAGTTCGATCGCCGGGTCGTGGCTGCGGCCGGAGAACAGGTGCGTGAAGGGCAGCCGCGCCATCTGCTCGCGGGCGGCCTCGACCAGCTCCTCGTTCGAGTAGCCGAGCGCCGTGCACCACAGCCCCGCCATGCCCTCGAGGTAGGGCCGGCCGTCGGTGTCGTAGACCCAGACGCCGTGGCCGCGGTCGAGGACGAGCGGCCCGGTCTCGCGAAACAGCGCGAGGTTGGTATAGGGATGGATCAGGGTCTCGACGTCGCGGGTGGCGAGGTTCGACAGCATCGGCAGGGTCCCGGGATCTCGGCCGCTCCGCGGGATGGCCGCGGGCCTCTCGGGGCGCTTCGGAGAAAACCGCCCGCCGCCACACTAGCGGCGCGATGCCCCCGCACCAAGGCGGCCCGCGCATGAGACCTCTTCCAAGCATGATCGACCCCGCCTCCCTCGTCTCCCAGCCCGCGCCCGGGCGCGCCTGCGGCGCCTGCACCCTGTGCTGCAAGGTCTTCGACGTGCCGGCGGTGGAGAGCGTCGCCGGGACGTGGTGCCGGCACGCCGTCGCCGGCCGGGGCTGCGGCATCCACGCGACGCGGCCGGATCATTGCCGGGCCTTCCACTGCCTGTGGATGACCGAGGGCTGGCTCGGCCCGGAATGGAAGCCGGACCGGGCCAAGATGGTGCTGACCCAGGATCCGGTCACCCGCTTCCTGAACGTCCAGGTCGATCCGGGCCAGGCGGGCGCGTGGAAGCGCGATCCCTACTACGCCCAGCTCAAGCGCTGGTCGGTGGCCTCGCTGCCCCGGAAGCGGCACGTGATCGTGTTCGTGAACAAGCACGCGACCGTGGTGCTCCCCGACCGGGACGTTCCCCTCGGGGTGTTCGCGCCGGGCGACCGGCTGGTCGCCCGCGAGCGGATGACGCCGGCCGGCCTCGTGATCGACGTCGAGAAGGTGCGGGACGCGGCCTGAGAGCCGCGCAAGGCACCCCGTCAGGCCGGACCGGCCGCGCCGCTCCGCCGCGCGATCACCGCCACCGGCCCGCCCCCGTCCGGCCCCTGGAACTCGGCCCCGCCGGAGACGAACAGGTCGGTGGCGCCGACGAGACCCGCGAGCGCCCCCGCCACGAAGCCGCGGGCGTGGCGGGTCGGCGCGATGTCGGAATCGGTCAGCATCGTGTGCCGCCGGCCCCGGATCGCGCCGTCCGCCGAGGCCTCGGCCTTGGCGAGGAGGGCGGCGAGCCTGGCCCGGCCGGCCTCGTCCACGAACCCGTCCGGCCCGAGCAGGCCGAGCCGCCCCAGGCAGGCCGCGACCGGCCGGAGGTCGATCGCGTCCGCCATCACGGCGTGATCGATGACCAGGGGGCCGGTCCAGTCGGGCGACATCCCCATCACCACGACCTCGTGGTCGAGGAGCTCGACCCCCGCGGAGGCGCCGCAGCGGCGGGCGTGACGTCCCGGATCGGTCTCCGCCACGGTCTCGCCGATCGCGGCGGCCGGGACCTCGCCAAGGGCGAGGGCGGCGCCGAGCGCCGCGGCCGCGCGCGAGAGGCCCATCGACTTGAGCGTGTCCCGGGTCGCGGGTGCCGCGCCGCGGGCGAGGGCCGCCCCGATCCGCTCCGAGGTGAGGAGCGGGCACTTCACCTGGACGTAATGGACCTGACCGGCGTCGAGTCCGGCCTCGCGCATCGCCGCCCGCACGCCGGCGGCCACCATCTCGACCTGGGCGCGGCGCCCGAGATCCTCGGCGGCGAGGGGCGGCGTGCGGGCCTGCCCGACCGCGAGGGCCGGGCCCGGCCCGGCCGCCTCCCGGGCGGCGATCACGAGCCAGTGCGGCGAGAGCCCGCCCTCGGTGCCGCCCGACATCACCATGGCGATCCGGCCGAGCGCCGCCTCGCCGATCAGCGGCCCGAACAGCCCGCGCAGGGCCTGCACCGCCAGCGGGCGGGTGAAGTCGTTGACGCAGCCATTTCCCTCGGTCTTGGCGAAGACCGCGACCACGTCGCCGGGATCGAGGCGCCCGTCGCGCAGGGACGCGGCGATGGCCGAGACGTCGTCGGGGGCGGCCATCGGCAGGCGCAGGATCTCGGCGCGGCGGGGCATGGTGTCGTCTCCTCCCCGCCTGCGGCGGGGCGCGGGGCATCCCCTCGATCCGCCGCCGGCAGCAACCGCCGTGCCAGGGCGCCCGGTCGCGGCGCGGCGGTGTGGTGATCCGACGCGCGACCGCGCGCCATTGCTCGGGGCGGGAAACGGGCGTTATGAGGAAGCGAAGGCGCCCGCCCGCCCCGTGGCGGATCGGCACCCGCGCGCGGCCTCGGCCGAGCGCCTCGCAACCCTGCTCTCGCACGGGCAGCCCTGCTCTCGAACGGGAAGGACCGGATGCGGAGCGACGCCGGAGACGGGCGGTCGCGCGGGGCGGCGCCCGCGGGTGATGCGGGGGCGGCCGCGTGAACCGCCGGCCGATCTCGCTCGCGGTCGGCGTCGCCTGCCTCGCCGCCTGCGGCCTCGCGGCCGCCGCCGGCACGGCCGTGATGCCCTCCTACCTCGCCGCCTGGCTGGTCCTGGTCTCGCTGCCGGCCGGCGCGCTGCCGCTCCTGATGGGGCTCGAACTCGCGGGCTTCGCCCACGAGCCGATGGCCGCCTCCCTGCGCCGTCTCCTCGCGCTCCTGCCGATCGCCGCGCTGCTGCTGGTGCCGATCCTGCTCAACCTCGGCGCGCTCTACGGCTGGGGCCGGGGCCTGCCGCCCCGCACGGCGCTCGCGGCGATCTGGTTCACGCCCGCCTTCTTCACCCTGCGCAGCCTGTTCTACCTCGCGGTCTGGCTCTGGCTCGCCGAGACCTTCCGGCGGGCGCCGCTCGATCTCGCCCTCGAGGCCGCGGCGGCGCGCCGCCGCCGGGCCGTGATCGGCATGGTGCTGCACGCGGTGCTGGGCACGCTCGCGGCCGAGGATTGGGTGCACTCGGTCGATCCCGCCCGCGCCTCGGCCGCCTTCGGGCTCCTGGTGATGACGATCCAGGCCGGGCTCGCCCTCTCGGCGGCGGCGCTGATCGCCGCGCGGGCGAGTTCCGGCCGGCCGCTGCGCGACAACCGCATGGCGGCGGCCTTCACCGACCCGATGCTGGTGCTGCTCGCCTGCTGGGGCTTCGTGCACTTCGTGCAGTACCTCGTGGTCTGGTCGGCGAACCTGCCCGACGAGGTGCGCTGGTACCTCGACCGGGGCGGCACGCTCGCCCGCGTCGGCGCGGTCGTGGCGCTCGCCACCGGCGTGCTGGCGCTTCTCGTCCTGCTGCCGCGGCGCGTGGTCGGGCGGCCCGCCGCCCTCGTCGCCATCGCGGCCCTCGTCCTGGTGCTGCACGGCGCCGAGATGTTCTGGCTCGTGACGCCGGGCTTCCGCGGGGCTTTCCGCTTCACCTGGCCCGACATGCTGGCTCTGGTCGGCGTGGTCGGGGTGGCGGCGGGCCTGTCGGGGCGCGTCGAGCGCAGCCTGTGGCGGGCGCATCCGTGAGCGGGCGAGGATGGCGGCAGATCCGCGTCCCGGCCCGCTTCGCGTCCGGCCGCTCCCCCGCCGCCACCTGCCGGGACCTCCCTCGACACCGGTTCCGAACCCGCTCGGAGCTTCCGCGGCGGCCGCGGGACGGGACCGCCCGCCTCAGGCGGCGGGCTGCAGCGCCCCGGCCGCGACCTCCTCGATCAGCCGCAGGTGGCGCGGCAGGCAGACCCGGGCGAGGTCGTAGCCCTCGGCGCTCCGCCGCGCCGCCGCCCGCATCGCCCGGAAGGCCTCGGGCTCGGCCAGCGCCCGCACCACCGCCTCGGCGATGGCCGCCGGGGAGAAGAAGTCGACCAGCACGCCGTTCTCGCCGTCGCGGATCACCTCCTCGACCGGGGGCGTGGCCGAGCCGATCACCAGGCAGCCGGCCGCCATCGCCTCCAGCATCGACCAGGACAGGACGAACGGATAGGTCAGGTAGACGTGGGCGGCCGAGACCTGGAGCAGGTTGAGGTAGGTCCCGTACGGGATCCGCCCGACGAAATGCACGCGCGACAGGTCGAGATCCGCCCTGACCTCGTCCAGGAAGATGTCCTTCCAGGTCCGGCCGGCGGGGGGCTTGGCGCCGTAGCTCACGTCGCTGCCGCCCACCAGCACCGCCCGGGCCTGCGGCCGGCGCCGCAGGATCTCGGGCAGGGCCCGCATGAAGCTGTGGTAGCCCCGGTAGGGTTCGAGGTTGCGGTTGACGAAGGTGACGACCTCGTCGCCCGGGGCGCAGCTGGTGCCGGTGCGGTCGAGGGTGATCCGCGCCCGCGGATCCGGCCGCACGAGGTCGGTGTCGATGCCGTCGTGGATCACGCTGAGCCGCGGCCGGAACGGGGCGGGGACCCGGCTCGCCTGCCAAGCCGTCGGCGAGACGAGCCAGTCCGACGCCTCGAAGGCCAGGTAGGCGGCGGCGTTGCGCACGCGCACGGCGAACAGCCCCTCACCCGCCCGCACGGGGAATTCCGGGTCGAAGCCGACATCGGCGCCGCGCGCGCCGTAGCTGAACTCGACGAAGCTCAGGAGCCTCGCCTCCGGCCAGACGTCCTTCAGGAACAGGGTCTCGCCCCAGCCCGGATGGCCGCAGATGACGTCGGGCGCGAAGCCCTCCTCCCTCAGGCGCAGGGCGGCGCGGGCCGCCGCCTCGCCGCGCAGCACCTTGGTCTCGAAATCCTGGGCGAGGCGGTGGATGCCCGGGGTCGAGCGCCCCTCCACCGCGTAGCGCAGGTGGCGCACCCCCGGCAGCGGCGGCGCCGGGTTGATGCCGAGCGCCACCACCGCGTGCCCGGGCCGGGCCGCCAGCGCCGGGGCGACGTGGCGGTACTGGCCCGGGAAGTTCTGGTGGACGAAGAGGACGCGCATCGCCGCGCCGGGCTCAGCGCTCGTGGCCCGCCGTCGCGGTCGTCTCCTTCACGGGCGAGAGCACGTAGTCGATCACCCGCCGCGAGCCCGTGCGGATCTCCGCCGTCACGGTCATGCCGGGGGTGAGCGGCACGGTCTTGCCGTCCGCCTCGATCGTCGCGCGCGACAGCTCGATCGTGACCGGGAAGACCAGGTTCTGGGTCTTGGGCGTGCCGCTCACCGGGCTGAGGCCCTGGCCGCGGCTCATCGAGACCGCGTCCGAGGCGCCGCTCGCGTCGCGGTCGTCGACGGCGTCGCGGGAGACCCGCGCCACCTTGCCCTCGATGCTGCCGTAGCGGGTGAACGGGAAGGCGTCGATCTTCACGACCGCCTCCTGGCCCGGGATCACGAAGCCGATATCCTTGTTCTGGACCATGGCCTCGACCTCGATCGGCCCCTCGCTCGGAACCACCACCAGGAGCGGCTGGCCCGCCGTCACCACTTGGCCGAGCGTCGTCACCGCGAGCTGCTGCACGGTGCCGCTGATCGGCGCGGTGAGCCGGGTGCGCTCGCGCTTGAGCGCCGCCTTGACCACGTCCTGCCGCAGGGCGTCCCGCTTCTGGGCCGCCTCGGTCACGGATTGGTGCTGCTTGGCGACGGTCTCGGTCGCGAGCTGCTCGACCCGCCGCTGCAGCGAGACCGCGGCGGCCTGCGCCTCGATCAGCTGGCCGCGGTCGTAGGCGAGGTCCGCCGCCACCTGCTCGACCTGCTGCACCGCATCGATCACCGCCGCGCGGGTGCCGGCCTGGCGGGCGACCAGGGTCTCGCGCATGTCGGCCCGCTCCTTGAGCACCGCCTGCAGCCGCTCGCGCGCCGCGATGCTGGTGGCGAAGCGCTTCTGCGTCGCGTCCTTCTCGGCGATCTGGGCGAGCAGCGCGTCGCGGGAGGCGACGTACTGCCCGATCTCGGCCAGCATGGCGGCCCGCTCCCGCGCCTGCACGGCGGGCGGGATGCTGGCGGGGAACGCGACCGGGCTCGTCGCCGGCTGGTTGGTCTCGACCGCCGCGACCGTGGCCTGGCGCCGGATGATCTGCGCCTCCAGCGAGGCGAGGTCGCCGCGCCGCGCCGCGAGGTCGGCCTCCGCCTCGGTCGGGTCGAGCTCGATCAGGAGGTCGCCCTCCTTGACCCGGGCGCCGTTCTCGACGTGAACCGCCAGCACCTTGCCGGTCTCGAAGGGCTGCACGACCTTGGAGCGCCCGCTCGGCTGGATGCGCCCGCTCGCCACCGCGTGGATGTCGAGATGGGCGAGGAAGCTCCACAGGAGCGCCGCCGCGAACATCAGGCAGATCGTCCAGGTGAACAACGTCGCCTGCGGGGAGGGCGGCGTGTCCAGGATCTCCAGGTGGGCGGGGAGAAATTCCTGGTTCTCGCGGTTGACCGCCATCGCCCGCACCCGCTCGGTGAGGCGGCGGGGGGAGAGCGAGCGGGCGGTGGGCAGGGCCGGCAGCCGGTTGCGCGCGGCCGGGGCCGGGGAGGGGGCGGCCTGCCCCTCGGGGCGGGGTTCGGGGTTCGCGGTCACGCGGCGGCTCCCTGCTCGGCGGATCCGTGGTCGGACTGCATGCGCCACAGCCGGCCGTAGAGCGAGGTGGGACGCTCCACGAGGTCGCGGTGGGTGCCGTCCTCGACGATCCGCCCGTCCTGCAGCGCGATGATGCGGTCGCAGCCGCGCACCGCCGCGAGGCGGTGGGCGATGATCACGACGGTGCGTCCGCGCACGATGTGCCGCATGTTCTCCTGGATGATGCGCTCGCTCTCGTAGTCGAGGGCCGAGGTCGCCTCGTCGAGGATCAGGATGCGGGGATTGGTGGCGAGCGCCCGCGCGATGGCCAGCCGCTGGCGCTGGCCGCCCGAGAGGTTGGCGCCGCGCTCCTCGATCGGGGTGTCGTAGCCGAGCGGCAGGCGGTTGATGAACTCGTCGGCGCCCGCGAGGCGCGCCACCTGGATCACCTGCGCGCGCGACAGGCCCGGATTGGCCAGCGCGATGTTCTCGAACACCGTCTTGTTGAACAGCAGGTTCTCCTGCAGCACGACGCCGATCTGGCGGCGCAGCCAGGCGGGGTCGACCTGCGCGATGTCGATGCCGTCGATCAGCACCTGGCCCTTCTCCGGCACGTAGAGGCGCTGGAGGAGCTTGGTGAAGGTCGACTTGCCCGAGCCCGAGGGCCCGACGATGCCGAGCACCTGCCCGGCCGGGATCTCGATCGAGACGTCGCGCAGCACCTCGGGCGTGCCCGGCTGGTAGCGGAACACCACGTTGCGCACCGTGATCTGGCCCTTGGCGGGGGGCAGGTGCGCCTGGCCCATCGAGCGGGTCTCGGGCGGGCAGTTGAGCACGTCGCCGAGCCGGTCGATCGACACCTTCACTTGCTGGAAATCCTGCCAGAGCTGCGACAGGCGCAGGATCGGGGCCGTGACCTGCCCCATGATCATGTTGAAGGCGATCAGCGAGCCGACCGTGAGGTCGCCGTTCATCACCGCGTAGGCGCCGAAGAAGAGCACGAGCGCGGTCGTCACCTTGTTGATGTACTGGATCGCGTTCTGGCCGATGCTGGCTACGACGCCCGCCACGAAGGAGGTCTTGACGTAGGCGGCGAGGCGCTCCTCCCACTGCGTGCGCAGAGTCGGCTCGACGGCCAGCGCCTTGACCGTGTGGATGCCGACCACCGACTCGATCAGGAACTGGCTCGACAGGGCCGAGCGGTTGAAGCGCTCGAGGGTCTGCTCGCGCAGGATCGGCCGCAGCACGACCGCCACCAGCACGTAGCAGGGGATCGACAGGGTCACGATCAGCGCCAGCAGCGGCGAGTAGAAGTACAGGATAACGATGAACAGCAGCGTGAACGGGATGTCGATCGCCGAGGTGAGGGCCTGCCCGGTGAGGAAGCTGCGGATCGTCTCCAGTTCGCGCACGCGCGCGACGGTCTGGCCGGCCGGCCGGGTCTCGAAATAGCCGAGCGGCAGGCGCATCAGGTGCTCGAACAGGCGGGCGCCGAGTTCGACGTCGATCCGGCTCGTCGTGTGCGTCAGGATGTAGCTGCGCAGGTATTGCAGGACCACGTGGAACAGGCCGAGCACCACGAGGCCGACCGCGACCAGGGTCAGCGTCGAGTAGCCGCGATGCGTGAGGACCTTGTCGATCGTGATCTGGAAGAAGATCGGCGTGATGAGGGCGCAGACCTGGATGAAGAAGGAGGCGACCAGGACGGTCAGCAGCGGCTGGCGGTAGCGCCAGATCGACGGCACGAACCAGCTGAGGCCGAAATCGTGGATGACCTTCTGCAGGCTGGCCCGGCGCGCGATCAGGATGATCGACCCGGTCCAGCGGGCGACGACGGCGTCGGCCGGCACGTGCTCGGCGGTGCGGGCCGCCGCGTCGATGATCCGGTACTTGCCGTCGTCGAGGCGCCGCCCGAGCAGGACGAAGCGCCCGCCCTCCATCTCCAGGATGGCGGGCAGCGGGATCGATTCGAGGCGCTCGGGCTTCTGCTTCTCGAGCAGGCGGGCCTTGAGCTTGAGCTGGCGGGCGCCGCGCACGAGGTCGACGGCGCGGGCGGGCTGCACGCCGAGGCCGAGCTCGTGGCGCACCTGCGCGGGCTCGCAGGCGACCTGGTGGAACGAGGCCACGAGCGCCAGGGCGGCGAGGCCGGAATCGATGACGGGAGCCGGCGGCGGCGCGTGCGCGGCCTTCGGTGGTTCATCCGGGGAGGGGCGCCCCGCCGGTGACACGACCTGTCCTTCCATGCCCGTTCCCTTCGTCTCCGCTCACGTTGCCGGCGCGCCGAAGCGGATACCAACGATATTCGACCGCGTGATGAATGTCGCGCCGCAGAGCAACGAGGATGCTGCCGGTGGGCGCGTGATGGCCATTGGCGATGAAGTTGGCTGAATTGCGGGCGGGGTGTCCGTGCGCCAGCGCTCCTTGCCCGCGACCGAAGGCGCGACTAGGGTCCCGCGGCGATTTGAACCGCCGGCCTCGGGCCGCCCTGCGCGCATCGCAGGTTCTCTTGAAGGTGGAGTGACAGCCATGGGCTTTCTGGCCGATGCCCTCTCGCGCGTGAAGCCGTCCGCGACGATCGTGATGACCCAAAAGGCGCGCGACCTGAAGGCGAAGGGCCGGGACGTCATCAGCCTGTCCGTCGGCGAGCCGGATTTCGACACGCCCGAGCACATCAAGCAGGCGGCCATCGAGGCGATCCGCCGTGGCGAGACCAAGTACCCGCCGGTCTCCGGCATCGTGCCGCTGCGGGAGGCGATCGCCCGCAAGTTCAAGCGCGAGAACGGCCTCGACTACAAGCCGTCCCAGACGATCGTGGGCACCGGGGGCAAGCACGTCATCTACAACGCCCTTCTCGCGACGCTCAACCCGGGCGACGAGGTGGTGATCCCGCGGCCCTACTGGGTCTCCTATCCGGAGATGGTGGGGCTTTGCGGCGGCACGGCGGTGTTCGCCGACACCACGATGGCGAAGGCCTTCAAGCTTCAGCCCGAGGATCTGGAGCGCGCGATCACGCCCCGGACCAAGTGGCTGATCCTGAACTCGCCCTCGAACCCGTCCGGCGCGGCCTACACGCGGGCCGAGATGAAGCGGCTGACCGACGTGCTGCTGCGCCATCCGCACGTCTGGGTGCTCACCGACGACATGTACGAGCACCTCGTCTACGGCGATTTCAGCTTCGTGACGCCCGCGCAGGTCGAGCCCGCCCTGTACGAGCGCACCCTGACGATGAACGGCGTCTCGAAATCCTACGCGATGACGGGCTGGCGGATCGGCTACGCGGCGGGTCCCGAAGCCCTGATCAAGGCGATGGATTTCGTGCAGGGGCAGCAGACCTCCGGCGCCTGCTCGATCGCCCAATGGGCGGCGGTGGCGGCCCTGGACGGCCCGCAGGACCACCTCGCCGAGTTCCGGGCGGCCTTCCAGACCCGGCGCGACCTCGTGGTCTCGATGCTCAACCAGACGCGGGGGCTGCGCTGCCCGACGCCGGAGGGGGCGTTCTACGTCTACCCGTCCTGCGCCGAGCTGATCGGCCGCCGCACGCCGGAGGGCCGGGTGATCGAGACGGACGAGGATTTCGTGTCGGCGCTCCTGGAGAGCGAGGGCGTGGCGGCGGTGCACGGCTCGGCCTTCGGGCTCGGCCCGAACCTGCGCATCTCCTACGCCACGTCGAATGCCGTGCTGGAGGAGGCCTGCACGCGCATCCAGCGCTTCTGCGGCGCCCTCAGCTGAGGGCGGGCCGGGATGGGCCGAGACCCGGCCCTCCCGCCCAGCCCCGTGTCCGGCGGCGCCCCGCCGGCCTTTGCCGCTTGCATCGGCGCTCCGAGCCGTGCTATCGCCCGCGGCGTCGGCAGGAACCGCGCTCGGCGCGATGCCAAGTCCCTCCGGGACGGGCCCGACCGGCAGGCGGCGCTGAGCGATCGGCCGCTTGCTGGGGGATAGTTTAACGGTAGAACAGCGGACTCTGACTCCGTTAGTCGTGGTTCGAATCCACGTCCCCCAGCCATTGAAATCACCCGTCAGGTCAAGGGCTTGGCGGGTTTTTTGTCGCGCGAGCCTGGCGACAATGTGTTTCGACTGGCTGCAACACGACCCCTAGATTTACAATGGGTTACAGCAGTACGTCGGCTGCTCCGTGCAACACGGATGGAACACGAAACCGCGCTCCCACAAGAGACAGGGATGGTGGTTCATGCCCTCGTGAGCCGGGCGATGCCCGACGTAACCCACGGCAGGGCAGGGGGTGCATCCGAGACGTGTTTCATCCCCTTGGGAACGCTCCTGCAGGCAGCGAGCCCCGCGCGGCCTCGGGCTTTGGCATCAGCGTCCGGGATCCATTCGGGCAAGGACAGAGGCCTAGCTGTGCCCCGCTTCCTCGATCGCAGCCCCCTCAGGTGTGAAGCTACTGCTCTGTCTTGGCATTGCCACGTGCTGAATGAGGCGCCAGGATTCGTGACCAACACGGCCGGGGGCACAGCGCATCTGTATCCTCGATGAGCGAAGGGAACCGCTCATGACTGGCTCGAAAAGCACGTCGACCTCAGAACACAAGCTTGCGCAGACCAACAAACTTTTAATCTGTAGGTCCTGGGTTCGAGTCCCAGCGCGCTCACCACAGATTTTGCCTGCTCGGTCAATGACTTGGCGGGCTTTTTCATGACCCTCCCTTGCCCTTTCCGTGTTGCAACGGCGTGCAACACGACTCCTGAATTTACAATGGGTTACAACCGAGCGTCGGCGGCTCCATGCAACACGGATGCAACACGAATCCAGTCCGCTTGGCGCTCTTCAGACGGGCCCAAGGGTCGCATTCCGTGAGCCAGCTGCCGTACATGCTGAGCCCCGCGCTGATGCTCTCTTGAGGCCCTTGGCAAGGCCGAGTAGGGGAGGGCGAGCGGCTACCCCAGCTGGTCACTGAGGCTGGCCGGTACAGCCAGAGAGGACCGGCTCAGGGGATCAACCTGTACCTCAGCCATTCTCGATACGGCGCATCGCCTTCAGAGCACGGCCTCGATCAGCCCGAGCGATCTCGCCTCTTCGGCCTCAATGTACCAGTTCGACGGAGCCTGCTGCAGGAGCTCTTCCATCGTGACCTGGGAGCCGCGAATCAGGTTTTCAAAGCCCTCGTTCTGGATCGCGATCGAGGCTTCGATCTCGTGCAGCGTCGCCTTCACAGTCGCGATGCAGGTGGTCAGCGGTCCATTGATCGTGAGCTCCTTCGCGAGCTTGCGCTCGTGGATCATCAGCCGCGTGCCGCGGGTCAGGTAGCGGTTGGCGCGAACAAAGAAGCTCATGAAGGTCGTACCGGCCGAGTAGATCGCTGCCTTGCCAAGAAAGACGAAGCGCCGGTCCGGGCTCATCTCGCTGTGGTAGCGGATGTCCTCGCCCATCATGCGTGCGACCTCGGGGTCGCCTCCGAGCGTCGACAGCTCGACCACGACGAGGTTCTGCGAGGCCTGCTCGAACTGACGGCGGAAGTCCCGGTACATGTCATAGTCGACCGGCCCCGAGAGCAGGACGGCAGGGGGCTCGAACGCGGGTGGCGGCAGCGGCGAGGTGTCCATGAGGGCTCCTGATGGGATCGGCTCCGGCGCCGGATGAGCGCCTTCCTCTGAACTGGGCGGCTACGACCCCGGTTGCACCGCAGCATGCAACAGTGAGGCTGCGAACGGCGAGTTCGAGATCCGAGGCGCAGGAGGTACAAGGTGCCGTCTTGGGCCGTCCCCGGCAGGAACGAGGAGCCCTAGCCGATGCCGTGCTGCCGCCGGGCAGGTGGGGTGCTGACAGCCCCGCCTTCGCCCGTGCGATAGTACTCTGAGGCGGCTAGATCGCGCATAATGGCACCTGCCGACCGTCAGCCGAATGCCCGATGGCCGCCAAGCGCCCTGATGCCGATCCGCGCGAGACGCTCGCGGAGGTGAATCGGATAAGCGATGAAGGCGTCGGGCAGCGCGAGGCGCAGGTCCGGCTCGTCACCGACCTGCATGCGCGAGGCCTCGATGCGTCCGAGGAGCAGGAGCGTCTGTACCGCCCGCCGATTGTGAGACACCGGTTTGAACCCTATGCGGCGAGAGCCGCAGGTGGAAGCTGCGCGGCCCGAATAGCGGCCGGTGGGCGGAAGCCGTGCCGCTCGATCAGCCACGTCGTATTGTAGATCTCCCGGAACACCAGCAGCGCGCGGCGCAGATCCTCGACGGTGTCGAAGCGCTCCACCCAGAGCAGGTTCTCCTTGAGCGTGCGGATGAACCGCTCAGCGTAGCCGTTCCCCTCCGGCGCCCGCACGAAGGCGGGCGAACTCGCGATGCCCAGGAACGCCAATTCTGACTGGAAATCATCCGATAGGTACGGGCTGCCGTGGTCGTGCCGGACACTCAAGCCGCTGGCGATCCGCGCGCTGAAGCCACCGAAGCGCTGCCGCACGCCATGACGGATCGGCTCCAGCGCCTCGAAGCGCGTGGCCCGTCGCGCCGCATGGATGCCGACACACGCGGCCGAGCAGGGGTCGACGGCCACCAACACCGCGACCTGCCCCTCGCCGGTCCACGGGGTGGTCAGGTCGGTCCCCCACATCGTGTCCACCGCCTCCGGGAGGATGGTGCCATCGTGGGTGCGCGGACCGCGCGGCGCGCCGACGCGAGACGGGGCGAGCAGATCATGGTCGCGCATCAGGCGCAGCACGCGGCGCTTGGAGGTGCGCACGCCCGTGTGGCGCAGGCGCGCCCAGACCTTGCGGTGACCCTCGCCGTGGAAGGGGCTGCCGGTGAGGGTGGCGCGGATCTCCTCGAGCAGCGCGGCATCCGGCATCGGCCGGGCTGGTTCGAGAACTACAACACCGTCCACCCGCACTCCGGTTTGCGCATGCTCTCACCCCGGGAGTTCCTCCGCCAGAGTGCCGAGGCCCGGCCCGCTCCCTCGATCTGCTAACCCAGGGCGCTCACGATGCCCGATATCCGCACGATCGGCGACACGGATGGTGCAGCGTTGCCGTAGACGGCATCGAGAATGGCGTCGGCCGGCTTGGTCCAGATGCGCTCATCAAGCTTAAACCCGAGAAGCGGTTTTGAAGCGACATCCGCAACTGTCATGTTAGCCATGATTGTCTCTCTCACCCACTCGCGCCAAGGCCGGGGTGGCACTAGACATTTTCGTGAAGACCTACCTCGCCTCGCCGCGCCGCTTGCGGCTCCAACTCGTCCACCACCCCGACGAAGCGGCCGAACAGCCGCCCGAACAGCCGGGCGAGGTCGTCCATCAGCACGAAGATCGCCGGCACGAAGAGCAGCGACAGGAGCGTCGAGACGATCAGCCCCGAGATCACCGCGATCGCCATCGGCGAGCGGAACTCGCCGCCGATGCCGAGCGCCATCGCGGAGGGCACCATGCCGGCCGCCATGGCGATCGTCGTCATCACGATCGGGCGGGCGCGCTTGCGGCCCGCATCGGTGATTGCGGTGATGCGGTCGACGCCCCGGGCCATCTCCTCGACGGCGAAATCCACCAGCATGATGGCGTTCTTCGTCACCACGCCCATCAGCATCAGGATGCCGATCACGACCGGCATCGAGATCGGCCGGTTGAAGATCAGGAGGCCGAGGATCGCCCCGCCGATCGAGAGCGGGAGCGAGAACAGGATGGTGAGCGGCTGCAGGAACGAGCCGAAGAGCAGGATCAGCACGCCGAGCACCATCATCAGGCCGGCGCCCATGGCGAGGGCGAAGCCCTCGAAGACCTCGCCCATCACCTCGGCGTCGCCGGTCTGGCGCAGTTCCACCCCCGGCGGCAGAGTCTTCGCGGCCGGGGTCGCCAGCGCCTTGGCGATCGCCTCGGCGAGGGCGTCCGAGCCCTGGAGATTGGCCTCCAGCGCCACCCGGACGGCGCGGTCGTAGCGGTCGATCGCGGTCGGGCCGCGGCCGAGGCTGATATCGGCCACCGCGGTCAGCGGCACCGCGGCGCCGGTCTTCGTCGGCACCTTCAGCGCCTCCAGCGCCGGCAGCTCGCCGCGGGCCTCGGCCGGCAGCTGCACCCGGATCGGGATCTGCCGGTCGACGGCGTTGAACTTGGCGAGGTTGGCGCCGATGTCGCCGATCGTGCCGACGCGCACCGTCTCGGCGATGGTCTCGGTCGAGACGCCGAGATCGGCCGCCACCGCGGGTTTGGGGCGGATGCGCAGCTCGGTGCGGTCGAGCGGCGCGGTCGACATCACGTTGACGAGGTTCGGCACCTGCGCGACCTCGCGCTGCATCCGCTCGGCCACGTCCCGCACCACCTCGGTGTCGGGCCCCGCCACGATCAGGGTGAAATCACGCTGGCCGCCCTCGCGCAGGGACCAGTAGCGGATGTCGGGCTCGTCGCGCAGCGCGGCCATGATCGCCGCCTCGAGGTCGCCCTGCTTGCGCGTGCGGGCGTTCTTCGGCGTCAGGTTGATCGTCAGCGTGGCGAGCCGGATCTCCTTCTTGCCCGGGAGCTGGCGCCCGCCATCGACGAAGACCGAGCGCACCTCGGGCAGTTCGCGGATCTTCCGCACCACCCGGTCCGAGACCGCGATCGTGTCGTCGAGCTTGGCACCCGGCGGCAATTCGAGCACCAGCAGGGTGCGCGCCGCGTCCTCCTTCGGCAGGAAGCCGGCCGGCAGCAGCTTGGTCGACATGAGGGAGCCGGCGAACAGCGCGAGGCCCACCACCAGCGTCACGAACTTGTGCCGCACCGACCACGCCACCACGCGGGTGTAGGTGCGCATCACCGGGCCGGGTGCCTCCTCGGCGTGGCCGTGGTCCCGCATGAAGTAGGCCGCCATCATCGGGGTGATCAGGCGGGCGACGAGCAGCGACATGAACACCGCGGCCGCGATGGTGAGGCCGAACTGCTTGAAGTACTGGCCGGCGATGCCGCCCATGAAGCTCACCGGCGCGAAGATCGCCACCAGCGTCGCCGTGATGGCGATGACCGCGAGGCCGATCTCGTCCGCGCCCTCGATGGCGGCCCGGTAGGGCGACTTGCCGAGCCGCACGTGCCGGACGATGTTCTCGATCTCCACGATGGCGTCGTCGACCAGGATGCCGGTGACGAGGGTGATGGCGAGCAGGCTGACCGCGTTGAGCGAGAAGCCCATGGCGCTCATCGCCCAGAAGGTCGGGAAGACCGAGAGCGGCAGCGCCACCGCGGCGATCAGCGTCGCCCGCCAGTCGCGCAGGAACAGGAACACCACCAGCACCGCCAGGGCCGCCCCCTCCATCAGGCCGTGCATGGCGGATTCGTAGTTGCCGATCGTGTTGGTGACCGAGGTGTCGATCAGGTCGAAGTGGACGTTCGGGTGGGCGGCGCGCAGCTCGTCGATCTTCCTGGCCACCAGCTGGGCGACCGAGGCGTCGCTGGCGCCGCTGGCACGGGAGATCGCCAAGGCGACGACCGGCTCCCCGTTGAGGCGCGCGAAGACGCGGGGCTCCTCGGCCCCGTCCGTCAGGGTGGCGAGGTCGTCGAGGCGCACCTTGCGCCCGCCCGGCAGCACGATCGTGGTGGCCGCGAGCGTGTCGAGGCTCGCCGAGGCCGCGAGGGTGCGGATCGACTGCTCCTGGCCGCCGAGCTCGGCCCGCCCGCCCGCCATGTCGGCGCTGGTGAGGCGCAGCTGCCGGTTCACGTCGGCGGCGGTGATGCCGAGCGAGAGCAGCCGGTCCGGCTTGAGGGTGACGCGCACCTCGCGGTTGACGCCGCCCAGGCGCCCGACGCCGCCGACCCCGCGCAGGCCCTGGATCTGCCGCGCCACCACGTCGTCCACGAACCAGGACAGGTCCTCGGGGGCCATCGCGGGCGCCGTGGCGCCGTAGACCATGATCGGCAGCCCGGCGATCTCGACGCGGTTGACGATCGGCTCCTCGATCGTCCGCGGCAGGTTCGTGCGGATCTTGGCGACCGCGTCCTTGACGTCGTTCACCGCCCGATCGGTGTTGACCTCGAGCCGGAACTCGACCGTGGTGGTCGAACTGCCCTCGGTGATCGCCGAGGTGATGTGCTTGACGCCCTTCACGCCCGCCACGGCGTCCTCGACCCACTTCGTCACCTGGGTCTGGAGCTCCGAGGGCGCGGCGCCCGGCTGGTTGATCGACACCGAGACGAGCGGCACGTCGATGTTGGGGAAGCGGGTGATCGGCAGGGTGCGGAAGCTGACGAGCCCGAGCAGCCCCAGCACCAGGAACAGCACGATCGAGGGGATCGGCTTGCGGATCGCCCAGGCGGAGACGTTGAGGCGCATCGGGTCGGGTCCTTCGGCGGCGGGGGCGGGCGCCGTCGGCGCCGTGGATCAGGGGCGCGGGAGGGCGTCGGCGCTGACCTGCTGGGCGGGAAAGACCGGGCGGACCCGGTCCCCGTCGCGCAGGAAGCTGCCGGCCCGGGCCACGACGGCGTCGCCGGCCCGCACCCCGTCGCGGATCTCGATGAAGCCCGCCGCCGAGAGGCCGGTGCGGACCCGGCGCGCCTCGACCCGGTCGCCCGCCACGACGAGGACGGTCGCGCCGCCATTGCCGTAGACGACCGAGGCGACCGGCACCGCGACGCCGGTGCGGCGCGCCACCTCGACGCTGCCGCGGGCGAAGGCGCCGATGCGCAGGCGCGGATCGGGGTCGAGGCGCACGCGCACCTTGCCGAGGCGGGTCGCGCGGTCGATCTCCGGATAGACCGCGCGCACGCGGCCCGGCACGCCGACGGACCCGTCCGGCGTGTCGAGATCGAGCTGGGCGGGCGCGCCGGGCTTGAGCCGCGGCATGCCGGTCTCGGTCACCTCGCCCTCGAGTTCGATCTCGCCGCGGGCGATCAGCCGGAACAGCGGCTCGGCGGTCGCGCTCGCGGTGGCGCCGATCCGGGCGGTGCGGCGGCTGACGATGCCGCCCTCGGGCGCGCGGATCTCCGTGCGGGCGAGCTTGAGGTCGAGTTCCTTGCGCTGGGCCCGGGCCTGCAGGAGGTCGGCCTCGGCGATCGAGAGCCCGTTGCGGGCCGCGGCGAGCCGCCCCTCCGCCGAGCGCGCCGCCGAGGTGCGCTGCTCCATCTGCACCTCGGTCGCGTTGCCGGTCCGGATCAGGGTCCGGGTGCGCTCCAGCGCCAGGGCCGCCTCGACCTGCGCCGCCTCGGCCTGCACGATGGTGCTGCGGGCCTGCTCCACGGCGGCCTCGGCCCGGGCGATGGCGGCGGCGTTCTGGGCGAGCTGGGTGTCGATCATCTCCCGGGACAGGCGGGCGAGCACCGCGCCCCTGGCGACCCGGTCCCCCTCCTCGACCAGGAGTTCGGTGATGCGGCAGCCCTCGATCTCGGGCGAGACCATGATCTCGTCGCGCGGGACCAGGGTGCCGGTGACCACCGTGCGCTCGACGATCTCGCGCTCGGCCGCCACCACCACGGTGACGGCGGGCACGGGTACCTCGGTCTCTAACGTACGATGGCCCGTCGCCGCCGGCACCAGGCACATGACGGCGAGTAGCCAAGCGAGGCGGCTGCGGCGACACATGACAGGGTACCCCGGTCGGCAGCTACCAGACTACGCATGGCCCAACGCCGCGCCGCCGGTGGTGCTGCTCGGCAGCTCGACCAGCGCGCTGCGCGGCATTGCGGCTATATGAACATAGCGTATGCATTGTCGTTACCGGCTTCTACAATGCTCACGCCGACCAATCGCGGTTCTCCGAATGGATCACGTGTTAGTCTCAGCTCACACCACATCCGCAGCCCTACCAAAAACTCAGCCGCGGATAAAAGCAGCTTTTAATGTCAGCGTGTATCTCTCGATTGAAAAAATTTCTGGTAAGGGCCGCCGGAGAAGTAGCGCCTTAATTCATCGAAATTTTGGACCGTTTCTATCAAAGGCCGCATCTCCTGGCGTTGAAGATCGGTCAAACCAGAAGGCTGATGCGGTCGAACTCCCAAAAAGCTCCAAACTGAATTCACGCAAGCGTTCCGATCGCGAGTGACATCTTCATAACGAACCACCATAACAGCACCAGACCCAAAGGAATGTACAACTCGCGCGTTAAAACAATCAGAAAGCCTGAAGTATGCCTCACAGTCAGCTGTCGATAGCCGGACACGCGGCGGCAGCGCGCCTCCGCCGTCGGAGCTAAACTTCAGCCAACGGCCAGATTGTCTTGCCTGGACAAGCGAGCGAAGCGACTCCAAGACATTAACGCGAACCATAAGAATGACTTTAAGACCAGGCCACGCAACAAGCTCGTCAAATATGCCGGGACGGTCGCGAAATTGAGGTTCGTTGATCTTGCAGCCAACGTGCGTCACTTCTGCCTTGACAGATTTTGCGGTATATTGCAGGTACGCAACCTCGAGGAGCCCTCGATCGCTAAGTAACAACCGACTTTTGTCGGGCCAATTGCCTTCATACTGATTTAAAAGCTCGCCTCTGCTGTAGATGTTGGGATGCTCGTTAAGCAATTCCTCGAGAAAGTGTGTACCCACTCTCGGCATTGCCAGTATAACGAAGGGATGATGCGAAGACATCTGGCTGTCCATTGGTAGCACCATTAGACTACACATACGATTGCAGGCCTAAGTTACGGCTATTTTGCCGAACCGGTGTCACCGTAGGAGACACCGGCGAAGCATTGCTGTCGCAAAGAAAAATGGCAGTATCGCGTACGCGCAAAGCACGAAAATATGCACGCCGACACCGCTGGTCGACCGTCCGAGCATCACTGGGCGAATGAGCTCGATCGAATGGACCAATGGCAAGACCGAGGTTAAATTTTTAAGCTCGCTCGGCAACTGATTGACGGGGAATACTGCGCCACACAGAAACAACATGGGTGTGATAAAAAGGGTCTGATAAAATACAAAATGATCGTAACTGCGCGCCAAAGCAGCAACAAGCATAGCTAAGCTTGCGAAGGCAAGACCAGTGAGCGCAATGACGGGCAGCGCATAAAATGCGGACGGCCAAGCGGCGTAGCCAAGCACGCCCGCGATGATGATGATTCCGGACCCCGCTAGAAAAGCCCTTGTGGCTGCCCACGCTAGTTCCCCGAGAATAACATCGCCAAGCGTGAGTTGTGTATACAGAATTGCTTCCCAAGTGCGCTGGGCGTGCATGCGTGCGAAAGCCGCGTGGATTATTTCGAAAGTCGCCGAGGTCATGGCGGCAGTCGCGACCATACCTGCAGCAAGAAAGGCGATATACGGACTTCCCTCAACTTGATCGATCATCAGTCCGACGCCGAATCCAAGACCAACCAGGTAAATCGTTGGATCGGCAAGATTACCAAGAATTGATGCAGGTGCAATTTTCTTCCAGGCTTGATAGTTGCGGAGCCACACCGCTAGCCAGTTCCACGCATTGGCGGGAAGAGCCGCTGCAAAATCTCCCGTCATCGCTCATCTCTCCATCTCGTGACCAGTTAGCCGCAAAAAAACATCCTCGAGGTTCGGAGGACGCTGTAGAAGGCGTAAGCCCGAGCGCCCAAGAAGCTGGAGGCAAACCTGCTCTGGATGTGGCGTGTAGCAATAGAGAGTCTCGCCGCTAGCTTCGATGTGCCGCGCGTATGGTCCAATTATCGCACGTAGTTCACGCGGATTACCACCATAGACCTCGACTACATTGCAACCGATCTGCTCCTGGATGAGTACGCGGGGCCGACCTTCTGCAATTCTGCGTCCATCGTCGAGAACACACACCCGGTCACACAGTCGCTCGGCCTCCTCCATGAAATGGGTAGTCATTAAGATCGTTTTTCCTTTAGCTAGAAGTGAGCGAAGACGCTCCCAGATTAGGTGGCGCGCGTGCGGGTCGAGACCGGTTGTCGGTTCATCCATCACGAGCATCTCAGGATTATTGATCAAAGCACGCGCCAGGGACAGGCGCCTTCTCATGCCTCCGGACAACGTCGCGATGCGCGCATCCACCTTGTCCTCAAGACGGGCAAACTCTAGGAGCGACGGCGTAACCGCTTTAATGTCGCGAGCACTCATGCCGAAGTAACGCCCGAACACGATAAGGCCCTCGCGCACTGTAAACTCGCTGTCGAGATTGTCGAACTGTGTGACTACGCCAATGCGGGATCGCGCCAAGCGAACGCGCGCCGGCACGGGCTCGCCGAACACATTGATACTACCCGAGTCTAGCGGCGCTATGCCCAGGATCATGCGCGTGACAGTGCTCTTGCCCGCACCGTTAGGCCCTAATAATCCGAAGCATTCTCCGGGTGTAACGACGAAGGACAAGTCATCGACAACGACATTTTTGCCGTATGACTTCCTCACACCTTCAAGACTTATTGCTGTTATGGGCATTAAATCACACATCCTCTCTCAGGCGGCATTGCACGGTAATCACTGGCGGGTGTAATAAGCATCCGAACGACATTATTCACCAGCCGGTTCAGTGAGGGCGGTGATCGTTACGCGCTTCTATTACTGGAACATAGAATCTGGCCTTCAACCTAGATACTTAACCAGAAAATGGGCAATCTGGTGCAGTACACCGGAGCCACTTGCTGCGGCGTCAAACACTTCCGCTACGCACGCCCCCTTTCGCAACCACAGTCTGCAACGAAGGGCTACCATAAAGAAGGCAATATAAGTCAGACCCGCCGTGCGAAAGAGCGCTGGAACGGTGCCAGACTTGAATGTATCTGATGCTGCTATGTGCTTACTGTCACGGATTTTATGTAAACGCTTTTCTGCCCGTCGTATGGAGAGCCGCGGGACAACCAATTGCTATTACTGATTGTAAATAATGCATAAATCTTCAGCGGTATCAGTAAAAAGATGTTTATTGGCATGTGAAACAAGAAGCCGAGAAATCGAAGTTGGCGAGCACGGACAGATGCTACGCAGCAGCGAATTATTGTCATTAAGACGATCATTAAACTCGGCCACCACGGGACGGAGGCCGTCGAAAACACCTGTGCTATTCCCGCGATCAACGAAACAGTGAGCAATAGAAGCCCTATGTTCTGCCCAATCACATCCAGGGTCAGATAGCCGTCCAGTCTGGGAAGAATATATAGCGCGAGCAGCGTGTCACGGTAAGTACTACGCGCCCATCGCAGCTGCTGGCGCAGATACGAACTAAGTCTATCCGGGACGACAGTTGCTACACAGGCATCTGGTACGTACTCGGTTCGAAATCCTGCTTCTAGCATCAGTATCGTGAGATGCCGATCCTCACCAAAATTGCTTATTCTACCGCGAAAAACTTGTGTCTCGTACCGGTCTATCAACAGAAGCAGCGCGGACCGGCGGTACATCGCACAAGGACCGCAGCAGCACATAACGGCACCGAATCGACCTTGTGCCGCTCGTTCCTCATTACAGGCCAGCCAGTATTCCATATCAATCAACCGAGTCAACCATGTTTTCCGGCGGTTGCTAGCTGTTAACTGGCCCATTACCGCACCTACAGATGGATCTCGCATTCTCAGTGCGAGCTTTGCTACCACATCGCTATCCGCGGTCGTATCGGAGTCGATGTTGAGCACCAAGTCTCCCGTGGACCGGCGTATCGCCGAAATCTGGGCTTTGCGCTTCCCAACATTATCTTCCAAATTAATGAACACGAACCTCGGATCGTGGGCAAAAACATCGTGCACTTGTGCCAATGAGCCGCGGTTGTCTGAGCCATCATCAACCACGTATATCTGCAGTTTCCCACTATATTCCTGACTTGCAATTGAAGAAAGACACTCGAAAAGCGTACACGGATCTTCATTAAAGCAGGGGACAATGACATCTACGCTTGGCATGATACCCGAACCGACGAAAGCACTCCTTTTCGCTGGCGAAATAGTTGCGGGATCTGAATAAAAAATCTGCACGCCTTTGTAGAACGCCGAGAGTAGCGCGTATAGTGATACAGCGCCGATGCTGGTTGCCGCGAATTTATCCATCTTGCATCTGCCAGTTTAGTGATCTTAGGGAAGAAGGCAAATTTTGAACCCATGGTTATGCAACTCCGGAATGAGACGAGAAAGTGCGATGACGGTCTGCTCTCGCGGGCCGACATGAGTGCACGGAGCTGCGTCGCCGGGAGGACTACCGTCGTGCAGGAGCACGATTGCACCTGGACGAACTGAGTTTAGCACGCTGTCTATAATCGCATTAACACCGGGGCGCGACCAATCTCGGGGATCCACAGACCAGTGGAGAGCCGCAAGTCCAGCTCTGGACGCAATACTGATTACTTCCGTTGTCCATTTTCCGTACGGCGCACGCACATGCCGCAACGTACACTGTGGACAGGCCATGCGGATCGCTCTATTTGCCTGCAAAATCTCCTGCTCAACCGTATTCGGATCGCATATCGAAAAATCCGGGTGAGTCATGGTGTGGTTTGCCACCTCATGCCCATCTGAGATCATGCGCCGGATTAGCAGCGGCTCCCTTGCCGCGTACGCGCCAATGACACAGAACGTTGCCGGCACGCCGTATTCCGCCAGCACATCGAGAATACCGGGAGTGCAATGTGGATTAGGGCCGTCGTCGAAGGTCAAATATACACTGGAACGGTCTCCGCTTCGACCCCATCGGGTGGACAACTCGGATATACAATTAAATTTCTTCATAGTTCTGGTCCATTGCGATCAATTAGTGTACCTGGCGGCCAATGACTGACCGGCAGTTGAATGGGGAAAATTAGGATCAGAAGGTCCTCGACTCTCGTCGGTGGCATGTCGAGGCTCATGTCTCGGAGAGTGGAACGGACGCGAACCCCGGACACAGTGGCCGCCAAACCGGCCTTACCGAGCAGCCTGGTGAGGTGTTTCTGAAGCGCAGGCCGGACTGTGCCAAACCCGAAAGGGACACCGAGGTTTTTCAAAGCTGGATACAGCTCGAGCATCGAATAACTAACTCGCAATCCCTCGAGATCCAAACGTACTGCATACAATCCCAGTTCGACGACGAGTAAATCAACCATCCCAATTTTGATGAAGCGGCGTAGTGCGGCTATGTGGGCTGCGACGCCCTTCGAGTCGTAGCCGATAGCACGAAGTTCTGGTCTAGCACCGGCCCAACTGCGACCGCCTTCAAATGGCCTGGCATTATACGCGCCGCTCGGGTTGTAGGCGTTCCGCAAGAATTCAGCGAGTTCAGCGTGGTCAGCGAGATCCAACTCACTTTCCCAGCACAGACGCCATCGCACCTGCAAACGACCCGGATGCTCCTCCGTTCGGGAGATAGAGCAAAAATCTGGATTGATTTTCATGGTACGACTGCATGCCCAGCAAGTTTGGCACCGCCCTGTATGCTAGGACCACAGCACATTTGTAAAATCGATTGTTTTGATGTAACGCATCTGGGTGGTGGATAGGAGGGTAGATGCGCTTCAAGGGCCTCGATCTCAATCTTCTCGTTGCGCTCGACGCTTTGATGAAAGAGAGAAATCTCACCCGCGCGGCAAGCAGTCTCAACCTAAGCCAGCCCGCAATGAGCGCGGCTGTCGCGCGTTTGCGCGCATATTTCCGAGATGAGCTATTTATCATGCGGGGCCGCAAACTCGTTTTAACGCCACGCGCGGAGGAACTTTCCGCCCCAGTCCGCGAAGCTTTGCTGCATATTCAGCTCGCAATTGTTTCTCGAGATACCTTTGAGCCATCCCAATCAGAGCGGTGTTTCAGAATCGCTCTTTCTGATTTCATGACGGTCGTATTTTTTAGACGTGTGATGGAGCGGCTTACGACGGAAGCACCCGACATCAGCTTCGAGTTACATGAGCTCGCCGATGACCCTGACGAACTTCTTCGGCGTGGCGAAGCCGATTTTCTAATCTGCCCAGAATTGTTTCTGTCGGATGCGCATCCAAGAGCGTCTCTTTTCTCTGACACACTTGTTTGTGTAGGCTGCCGCGCGAACGACAAGCTATCGCGACAGCTTACATTTGATAGCTACGTGTCGATGCGCCACGTCGTAGCGAAATTCGGGCGCAAGCGAAAGCCTTCCCTGGAAGAATGGTTCCTGCTGGAACATGGAATAAAGAGACATATAGACATTGTGGTGCAGAGTTTCACTATGATACCGCATATGATTTTGGGAACTGATCGGATTGGAACGATACCATTAAGCCTTGCCAGGTATTTTGAAAATATCCTGCCTCTGCGCATCGTCGATTTACCACTTCCGTTTCCTGAATTTTGTGAGTCCGTTCAATGGCCGGCCCTGCATAATTCTGATCCGGCAAGTATTTGGATGCGGGATGTGTTTTTCTTTGAAGCGTGTAGGGTGGGCTCGCCGGGCAACGCTGCCTGATTGCTCAGAGTCTACCCCGTACCTGAATCACGGGTGATCAACCCCCACAGGGTGGCCCGAGTGGAATGTTAGTGGACCGTGGGCCTGTCCACCGCGGGTAGCTTGGCCGGCGGAGCCGGGCGGGCGAGCGCAGCCGGCCAAGCGGTCAAGGCCGGCACGAACACCTCCGGGGCCGGCGGTAGCCCAGGGAGGCGTGCGGCCGAACCCGTGCCGGGCTCGTCGAGCACGCCGCGATGGCGGCCTCGCTGCCATTGCCGATCATCCCGCGTCGGGCCGATCAGATCGATCCCGTGGCGCTCCTGGGCCTCCACGAACAGCGCCGCGTTCACGAAGCCGGTGTCGGCGATGTGTGTCCTGGGCAGCAGGCCCCGTGCAGCGAGCGCCGCGTGGATGGTCGAGGTCGTCGCGTCGTCCGAGACCGCGGCGGTCGTCGTCTCGACGTGGGTGATCAGGTTCGGGGTGCCATCGTCACACGTCTCGGTCAGATGCACCTTATAGCCGCTCCACACCGTCGCGCCCTTGCTCGCGTAGCGCGCCTCCACGTCGTACGGCGAGCCGATGTACCGACCCGACGGTGGCACCTGATCGTTCGTCCGCCACTCGACGCGGGCGCCGTCCGGGCCGTGCTCGACGAGGAAGTTCTGCACCCAGACGCGTCGCAGGATCTCGAGGGCCGCGACGTCCCGCAGGACCGGCGGCGCGCCGTCCGCTGTGGCGAGAGCCAGCAAGGTGAACCCATCGATACCGGTCTGCACCGCCCACGCCCGCCGGCCAGCCTGGCTCTTGGGCAGCCGGAACTCGCTCGCGCGAAGCCCGTAGCGTTCGACCCACGTCGGGGTCGTGCACGCGCGCAGCCAGTCGGGCGCCACCGTCGCCAGCTCGTTCAGCGCGTGGCGCAGTGTTTCCCCAACGGCTTCGAGCCGGCTCATTGTGCGCATCGCCCCGAGGACGTGCGTGGAGTCGCTGCGCTGGCGCCCGCCGCCCTTCAGCAGTCCACGCCCTCGTGCCAGTTCGAGGGTCGCGTCGAAGAGCCGGCTTTCCGCTCCATGAGCGAGAAGGCGCGTGCGGAACTCGCTCAAGACAGTGTGGTCGAAACCGGCGTCAGCCAGTTCCAGGCACAGCAGGTACTTCCAGCCGATCCGTGTACGGACCGCGTCGGCGGCTTGCCGATCGGTCAGCCCCTCCATGAATTGCAGCAGGGTCGCGAGGGCGAGCCGGACCGGCGCCTCTGCGGGCCGTCCCCGCGCTGGGAACAGGTCGGCGAAGTCGCCATCCTCCACGACCCTGTGCAGATCGTCGTAGAGGCGCATGACCGGATTGCCATTCGGAAAGATCGCGCGCGCGACCTGCGCGGTCCGGTCCGGCACGACATACGTGCGCTTCACGTCGAGCGACATCACCCACCCCCGGCTGGCTTGGGGCCGCATCGTCGCTCAAACGCAGCGCGTGGGTCGTCCTCTCATCGCAGGAGCCGCGCCGAATTCGCCACCAATATCAAAATGCGGGAGAGCCACGGGAGCGGGTCAACATCACCTGCCAGACCCCGAGACCGTGATGCGGCTTCTGCCAGCCTGGTTCGAGTACTACAACACCGTCCACCCGCACTCCGGCCTGCGCATGCTCTCGCCCCGAGAGTTCCTCAGCCGGAGTGCCTAAACCCGCCCCGCCGCTTGTCCGGTCAAACAGGGTGCACTCCACAAAACGGGCTCCCTCAATCCCGGCTCGACCGGTTCGTCATAATCTCCCAGCACTTCGCACCCCGCCTCCGTTGTCGATGGCCGGCAGGCGGGATCTCGTCAGAAGGCGGGCGCTCTGTAGACGTCGCCGCGCGTCATCACCGCCCAGGCGATCCGGCCGGTCTTGTTGGCCAGGGCGACGGACAGGACCCGCGCGGGCTTGCGCTCCAGGAGCCGCTTAGCCCGGGCGCGCCCGGGATCGTTTTGGCACGCCGTCCGGATCACCGCCGTGCCCCCCACGACGAGCAACTGCCGGAGACCGTGCCGTCGCCCTGCTTGCTAATGCCCCCGAGCCGATCCTTGCCGCCACCGCTATGCGGTCGAGGCGTGAGGCCGAGTCAGGCTGCGAACTGCCGGCCAGACCGGAAGATAGTGGGGTCGCGCACGGCCACCGTGATCGCGCTGGCGGTGATCGGGCCAATGCCGGGGATCGTCAACAGGCGGCGGCTCGCGGCGTCGCTGCGGAACCAAGCGACGATGTCGGTCTCGGCGCTCCTCAACTGTTCGTCGACCTCCTCGAGTTGGCCGATGAGCTCACGGATCGCCGAACGGGCCAACTCCGGCAGGCTGGCCTGCTCGGTCCTGAACTGCGCGATGGCGCTCTTCAAGCCGGCGGCACCCTGCGCCGCCACGACGCCGAATTCGGCCAGATGCCCCCGCAAGGCGTTGATCAGCATGGTGCGCTGCAGAACGAGTAGATCGCGCACCTTGTGCAGCGTGAGCATGGCCTGCTGATCGACAGAATCGCCGCGGAGAGGTCTGAAGCCGCCGAGCGGCGGTGAGGCGCGGACGCCTAGTCGTACTCACCGGTGAGCGAGATGTGATCCCACCCGAGCGGCGCGACGTGGGCCAACATCTCGTCCGGCCAGCGACGCCGTTGGCGCACAGCCGCCGCACCGCGAGGTCAACGTAGACGGCATTCCAACGGCCGATGGCTGCGGTGACAGCCTGCGTTCTCTGCATGCACGTGCAGCACTTGATGGGGTCAGCTAGGTGCGGGGCAGCTGGGTTGAAAACGCAGTCAGCGCAAGGCCGCACGCGGTACTCTTGGCATTGGACGCCAGGAGAATGGCTCCGTCCCGATCGCTTGGCACACTCCCACGGTGCCTGCTCACCGCGGCCGCGGCCAAGGCCGGGGTCCAACCCGCGGATATTCACCACGCCGAGGCATGAGACGCCTTGTGCTCCTTCAAATTAATGCTATAGGACAATGACCACCGCGACATATGTCAATGGGGAGGGTTCGGGCCGCTATGCATACGAGGCGTCTGTTCACTGTCATCGACAGCCATACGGCCGGTCACCCGACACGGGTGGTGACGTCAGGCATACCGGCGCTGCAGGGGCGCAGCGTGCGCGAGCAGCGGGATGATTTTCGCGCTCGTTACGACGGGCTTAGGACGCTTCTGCTTCATGAGCCGCGCGGGCACGCTGCCATGGCAGGTGCGATCCCAGTCCCTTCCATGATCGCGGACCAAGGGCTGTTCTTCGTCTTCTCGTATTCCTACGCTGACATGTGCGGTCATGCGACCATAGGTTACGTGGCGAGTCTAGCAGCTTTAGGTTCGCTCCCTGCGAGTTTTGAACAGAACGGCATGTCGATTGAGACGCCGGCCGGGATCGTGCACGTCAAAGGGAAATTTGAGGCGGGTCGGCTGACCTCAGTGATACTGCGAAACGTGCCATGCCACGTCTTGGCCAGCGACGTTGCCGTCGAAGCGGATGGCTTCGGTCAAGTGATCTGCGACCTCGCCTATAGCGGCATCACCTATGCCCTTGTGGATGCTGGCATGTTCGAACTTCCATTCGACATCGCAAATGCCGGCCACTGGTGCCGCGCGGGCATGGCCATCAAGGACGCGCTGAACTCAATTTCCGAAAATCCGAAGATCGACAGCGTCTTGTTCTATCACTCTGTGGATGGAGGAGCTCGCCACCTCGTGGTTCTGGCTGGCAACAAGTTCGACCGTTCACCTTGCGGGACGGGCACCTCTGCACGCCTTGCTCAACTTCACAGGCGTGGGGAAATCGCCCCGGGAGCAAGCTACCGCGCCGAGAACATCATGGGCGTGCCTTTCGTCGCTACGATCGCTGAACTCGCTGAGACCCGGTCCGGACAGCCCGCTGTGATTCCAGAAGTCCGCGGTATGGCGCACCTGAGTGCCTTCTCGACGCTCGTTCTCGAGGCTGAGGATCCGATCCCCTCGGGCTTTCTGCCCGGCTGAGTGGGTCGTCGGCCGACCATCTTATCGAGAAAATGCATTTATCGGCCAAGTGAATCTTCAGATGACACCCGAGTCATCTGTTGGAATAAGGACAAGTTTCAAAAATTTTTTCCTTCTAGATTGGAAGATAAGGAACCCGCCATGACAACGTACATGTTCAAGAACAGCCGTATCGTCGACGGAAGCATGGACAGGCCGACCGATCCAATGCAAGTCCTTGTCGAAAGCGGCAAAATCCGCGAAGTCGGCAAGGCAATCACCGCATCCGCAGACGAGACGATCGATCTCAGCGGTAAGGTGCTGATGCCGGGCCTAATTGATTGCCATGTTCACACGATTGCCGTGGGGGCCTCATTTGGGCGAAATGCGGAGCTTCCCGACTCGCTAGTGACGGCGCGGGCCTCACTCGTCCTACGAGGAATGCTGATGAGAGGTTTCACCACAGTCCGCGATGCGGGTGGGGCCGACTACGGCATCAAATGCGCGGTCGGAGAAAAGATCTTTCCGAGTCCGCGGCTCGTTATCTCAGGCAAGGCTCTCAGCCAGACCGGCGGTCACTGCGATTTCCGAGGCCGTTTCAACAGCCGACCCCAGGTCCATTCGGGCTTTCCGCTCGGGGCCCTAGGGCGCATATGCGATGGGGTTCCTGAAGTGCGTCTGGCGGCCCGAGAGGAGATCAAAGCCGGCGCCGACTTCATCAAAATCATGGCAAACGGAGGAGCCGCGTCGCCAACCGATCCCATTCACTTCCTCGGCTTCTCGCGTGAGGAACTCCTCGCCGTAGTCGAGGAGGCGAAAAACGCGGGTACATACGTGGCGGCCCATCTCTACACCGATGATGCGATCCGTCGCGCCGCCGAGGCAGGCATCCACTCGCTGGAACATTGCAATCTGATCCAGCCGGACACGGCCAAATTCGCCGCTGCTAAAGGGGCTATTGCGGTCCCGACCCTCGTTACATTCGATAAGCTTCTGAGCGAAGGCGCCCTGAACGGTTATCCGGCTGATGCAATCGAAAAGGTTAAGGTTGTGCAGGCTGCCGGAATTGAATCACTCACCATCATGCGGAAGGCCGGCCTGCCGATGGCCTACGGTTCTGACCTTCTGGGAGAGATGCACCGCCACCAGTCTGAGGAATTCGTTATCAGAGGGAAAGTGCTTTCCGCTCACGATGTTATCGCTTCCGCGACCACGGTAGCAGCAAAACTTTGCCACATGGATGGAAAGATAGGAACCGTGGCTCCAGATGCATTCGCTGATCTGATCGTGGTCGACGGCAATCCCCTCGACGATCTTTCTCTTCTAACCCGACAGGGTCAGCATCTGTCCCTCATCATGCAAGAGGGCGCGATCGTAAAAAGGAACGGTCTTAACTAAGGCGTACCCTGAAAGAAAAGAAGGGTTAACCGATGATTAACCGTAGACGAGCTATTGCTGCTCTGGCGAGTGCGACGTTGCTGTCGTCGGTCCGCAGCGGCGGCGCCCAGACAGGCGCGACCTTCCGGATTGGCGCTCTGAATCCCATCACCGGCGCCGGCGCCGCCTACGGCACCGGTATGCAGAAGATGATCCTTGCGGCCGCGGAAGAGGTGAATGCGGCCGGAGGCGCCGGAGGGCGGAGGATCGAGGTCTTGGCCGAGGACGATCAAAGCCAGCCACAGGCGGGCGTCCTCGCTGCCAAGAAGCTAGTCGAGATCAACAAGGTCCAAGCGCTGGTCGGAGTTTGGTCCTCCGGCGTCGCTCTGGCGACGATTCCCATCGCGAATGACGCAAACGCCATCTTCATGGCCACCTCCGGCGCGCCAGAGTTGACGAGTCCGCATGTTAACGCTAAGAAACTGGTCTATCGGTTCAACACAACGGGTGACGGATTCGGGAAGGCATTTGCCGAAGTCTGTACAAAGGAAGGCTTCAAGCGGCCTGCAACGATGGCCTTCAACAACGCCTCAGCCATCGGCATCGTCGAAGGCTTTCGCAAGGCGTGGGTAGCGAAGGGCGGCAAGGTCGTCGAAGCCGTAGTTTATGAGCCCAGCCAGCCCAGCTACCGGTCGGAACTACAGCGGGTACTGTCGGCCAAGCCCGACGTGATCGTCCTAGGATCCTACCTGGCCGACACCACCATCATCGTGCGTGAATGGTTCCAGACAGGTGACGCCCAGAAATGGCTCATTCCCGGCCATGCTGCGAATGCCGACCTAATCAAGGCTGTTGGACCGAATGCGAGTGAAGGCTTGCTGGTGGTGAACTCTATTTCAAACGAGGCGTCCACAGCTTACAGCAGGTATGACGCAGCCTACCGAAAGGCAATGCGCGAATCGGGCGCGGTGAACATCTACGCTGCCATGGCGTGGGATATGGTGATTGTGCTAGCGCTCGCGATAGAAGCTGCTGGCCCGAATGCGGAAGTCTACGATGTTAACGCCAAAATCAAAGAAATTGCAAATCCCCCTGGCAAGCAGGTCTCGAGCTTTTCTGAAGGCAAGGAGGCGCTCAGGACCGGAAAAATCAACTACGATGGCGCGTCATCTACAGTCGATTTCAACGACAGCTCTGACGTGATGCCGGACTTCGATCTTGCAATCGTCGAGCATGGCAAGATCAATCGTAAGTATATCGTCAAGATCTGACCGGCTTCGAGGAAGGTCGGCGTCCCCGCCGCACTTCCTACGCCAATGGAGCTAGCATGCCAGCTTTCGCTGAACTTTTCATCGGCGGCCTCATGTCGGGATTGGTCGTGGGCCTATCTGCTCTCGCGATCACACTTGTCTTCGGCATCGCACGATTTCCGAACGCAGCGACGGGTGATGTGATGACAGCTGGCGCTTATATCGCGCTGTCGGTGGCTGCCTTGACGGATTCAGTCATCATCGGAGGCCTCTTCGGCGCGCTAACGGGTGGAGCCCTCGCCATCCTCGCCTACCTGCTAGTGTTCCGGAAGCTATCGGGCCGCTCCTCTGTAACCAATCTTCTCGCGTCGATCGGCATAGCGTTCTTCTTGCGCGCCGTGATCGGTGTCGGTTTCGGGCATCAGCAGCAGGTCTTTCAGCTTCCCCTCGAACGACCCTGGCGCATCCTCGATGTCCGGTTCCAACCCGCCGATCTGAACCTGGTGATTGTAGCCGTAATCGCTCTGTCAGTCGTCTTCTTAATCCTCTACGCGACGCCGATTGGCCGCTGCATGCGAGCCGTCGCCGACGACCCTGGTCTGGCGAAGGTCTCCGGCATTTCTCCCTCCCGCATCATGATCGCGCTGTGGGTTTTGGCCGGCTCTGTCTCCGCAGTGGCTGGCGTCATGTATGGGATCAAGACTGTTGTAACGCCGGAGATGGGGTGGGACATGCTCCTTCCAGCGTTCGCCGCCGCGATCCTGGGCGGAATTGGTAATCCGGTTGGCGCGATCTGCGCTGGCATCCTCCTCGGAACCTTGCAGGAGGTCGCGACGCCTCTCGTCGGGTTCACCTACAAGATAGCTATCTCGTTCTTCGTTCTGCTGCTCGTGTTGCTTGTGCGCCCGCGGGGTTTATTCGGTCAAATTGAAGGGGTTCGCTGATGGAAGCTTACATCATCGCGATTCTGATCATTAGCGGAATCTATGTACTTTTAGCTCTTGGGCTGAATCTACAATACGGGCTAACTGGCATTACCAATTTCGGTCATGTTGGATTCTTCTGTATCGGAGCCTACACAGCGGCGTTATTAAGCCAAGTATCGGTTCCTTGGCCTTTCGCCTTTCTCGCAGGCGCAGCCCTCGCCGCCCTCGCGGCTTGGCCCCTCGGCCTCATTAGCCTCAAACTTCGGGACGATTACTTCGCCATCGTCTCGCTGGGCTTCTCGGAAGTGGTGCGGATCGTCGTCACGAGCGAGAAATGGCTGACGAAGGGCGTGCAGGGCATTACCGGTATACCCAAGCTGTTCGCTTTCCTCGGGACGGGCACCGCCCAGGCCCTAGCCGTGCTACTCCTTCTAGTCGCCGTAAACATGCTGGCTGGTCTGTCCAAGTCGCGCATCGTCCGATCTCCGTTCGGTCGAATGATCGAGGCAATTCGAGACAACGAAGAAGCTGTGAAGGCGCTTGGCAAAGACCCGTCGACGTTCAAGATCCAAGTTCTCATGCTTGGCGCTGCTCTCGCTGGTATTGCTGGGGGGTTTTATGCACACTACATCGGGTACATCGTCCCCGAGCAATTCATACCGCTGATCACATTTTACATTTGGATGGCAATCATTATCGGCGGAGTCGGGCCAATCTCGGGCGCGCTTGTTGGCACACTCATTCTAATGTTCTTCCTGGAGGGATCACGCTTTCTGCGAGGCTTCATCCCGTTCGTTTCCGAGGTCGAGATGGCCAGCATCCGCCTCGGTGTGATCGGGCTCGCTCTGGTCCTCTTCACGCTCTACCGGCCCCAAGGCCTCATGGGGGATTATACAAAGCGATGAACCTTAAGATAGAGGGTCTGACGAAAGTCTACGGCGCGCTTCGGGTCGTCGATGGGGTTTCGTTCTCTGTTCCGCCCGGCGACGTGGTCGGGGTCATCGGCCCCAACGGCGCCGGCAAGTCGACGCTGTTCTCGCTAGTGACCGGGTTCCTGGCCGCCAGCGAGGGGGCAGTTCGTCTCGACGGCAAACAAATCGGCCATCTCTCCTCGGTCGAACGAGCGAGAGCTGGAATGGTGCGCACTTTCCAGGTACCCCGGGAATTCAGTCATCTGACCGTCAAGCAGAACCTGATGGCGGCGGCGCCAAAACAGAGCGGCGAGCGCATCGCCGACCTCTTCTTTAAAATCAGAAAAGTTCGTCAGGAAGAGAAGGTGATCTCCTCTGAAGCCGATGCCATGCTGGACTTTCTGCGACTCACGCGGATCGCGAACTCGCCGGCTGGCCGGCTTTCTGGAGGTCAGAAAAAGCTTCTCGAGCTCGGTCGTGCGCTGATGACTGGTGCCAAGCTGATCTTATTGGACGAACCTTTCGCTGGTGTAAATCCAGTTCTGATTGAGGAGATCGCGGAGCGCATTCGGGAGTTGAAGAACCGGGGCATCGGCTTCCTAATCATTGAACATGATCTCGGTGCACTCACTCGTCTCGTCTCTACGCTTCACGTGATGGATCGTGGGCGCCTGATTGCGTCCGGCCTTCCGGCTCATGTGCTGGCGTCCAAGCAGGTTCGCGAGGCCTATCTCGGAGGGTCGTCATGATTGTTCTGTCCATCGAGGGCCTGAAGGGTGGCTACGGCGAGGTCGACATCCTGAATGGCATCGACCTTGAACTCGAAGCAGGTGAAATACTGACGGTTGCCGGAACAAACGGTGCGGGGAAATCTACTCTTGCGAAGGCCGTGGTCGGGCTGCTGCCGCGCGTTGAGGGGAGTGTGCGGCTCGGAGGAAGAGATGTTACGCGACTAGCAACCGAGAAGCGGGCCCAGAATGGTATCGGCTATGTGCCGCAGGTGGCTAATGTCTTTCCTTCATTGACGATCATCGAGAACCTCGAAGTTGTTCAGGGAGTGCGTGATTCAAAATCGCGAATTGCCGAGGTGTTCAGACAGTTCCCTGCCTTGGCCGAACGCAAGCGGGCGCGTGCAGGGAGACTCTCCGGCGGCGAGCGTCAGCAATTGGCGTATGCGAGAGCCCTCATGACACGACCTCGCGTGGTGGTGCTCGACGAGCCAACGGCTGCCCTATCTCCGGCATTGGTCGCCGACAGCTTCTCTCGCATTGCGTCCCTGGCAGCAGACGGCACCGGTATCCTGCTGATCGAGCAAAGGGCTCGGCAAGCGTTGGCTATCTCAAACCGCGGAGCGATCATGGATGGTGGGCGCGTCGAGATGGCGGGTTCGGCGAACAAATTGCTGAACGATGAGAAGGCAGCGGATCTGTATCTGGGGCGTTACTCCACTTGATTGCCGGACCAGGCAGTTTTAAGCTCCCGAGACTCGCTGTAATGATCGGCGGCCCGTCGAGTGTCTCGCCGAGCCGAACGTCCGAAGTACCGGACCGGTCGACGGCCAGGCCGGCCCGCGATCACTCCTGTGCTGGTACTCTCAGGCGCTGCATGTGACCGAGCATCTTGCCGACGATAGCGCCAAGTTGTTCGCTCACCTGCGTAGAGTATGACAGGGCCACCTCCGTGACGCCTCCCGGCGTGGCCCTGTGGCCCTCCGCTTGCTTCGAGGCCGCGTGGTGTCCACGCAGCCTCCTGGTTAGTTCATCGAACACGACGTGCATCACATCGTCCAGCGCTGCGGGCGTGAGACCACGTTCGGTTAAACTGTCCTCTATCGTCCTTGCGAGTGATGACCTGATTAGTGTCAGGAGCGGACCCGCTAGGAGCGTCATCAGATCATAGGCCTGTTCCTCTTCCATCCAACTGGTCGGGCCCAGTAGCTGGAGAGCCGCGATCGCTGATGAAATTCGAGGATCGGCCCGCGCGACATCGTCCAGAAGTCCGATCGAACGAACTTCGCCCCCGTCCTGGGGAATGGCCGGGCTGAGCCGCGTCACCAGCGCATTCGGGAGAGCCTGGCGCACGATGCTCACCTCGGCGTCGATCCCCATGGCGAACATGACGCCATCGAAGCTGCGAAGACCACGGCGCTCAGCTAGCCCCACCAAGGCTTGGTTCGGGATTGCGGAGAAAATGACGCGAGACTGTATGACAACATTGAAATCGTTGCCAGATTTCTTGCCAGCTACCGGAGGCGATGCGGAATCACCGAAGCGACGGCTCCACGTAATGACGTGCTTGCCTCCCTCCCTCATTCGGGTGGCGACCGCGTCCCCGAGGCGTCCGGCGCCAAAAACACCGACCGCGTCGGTCGATCCCGATACATGCGTGATAGAAGGTTTCATGTGATGTCATCCTCGGGCCTGTGACGGACATGTCGAGCGCCGACGCCGAGAGCTGGGCCTCGACCTACCTCAAGACGGGAAATCCTCTCTCGGCGGGCTAAGACGGCTCGTCCACAGAGGCGTGACGAGTCGATGCTCGCTCCGCGAACAGCGACGGCGGTCGGAAAAACGCCACGAGGCGTGCACCACGCCTGCGAAGATGGTGCAAGACGGGCCCATTGGGCGCTGGATTGCGGACCAATGTGCCGGCATTGCGCGCATCGTGTTTCCATATGCCGTAGTTTTGTGGACCGAACAAGACCGAAAAACCGCAGATCGTGCTTGTGTCATGCGCCCGGATTGATATATAGCATGATGCGAATGACATAGGACGCGGCGGGCCAGGAATGAGTATGGAACGGCAATCGTCGAGGCGCCTGTGTTCGCAGGGGGCTTCCGTGGCCTTAATAAGTGGCGCGCCCGAGCCGGCCTAAAGATGCCCGATTGGGTCTTGGCCGGATCAAGGTTCGCGAGAGGCTGGGGCTCCCTGCCATAGGCGGTGAGGAAGTCGGCTACATCAAAGCGTGCATACTCGGTCCGCTCGCGGCCGCTCTCGCTCAAACATCAACTCATTCTGGAGGACACTGCTATGGCAAATATTGACTGGGGCGGCATCTTCCCGGTTCTCGTAACCCCGTTTGGGCCAGACGGGTCTATCAACGAGCTGCGATACAAGGAGCTGATCGATGAAGCGATCAGGAACGGTGCTCGCGGCATCGTTGCGGCCGGTAGCACGGGCGAGTTCTATGCACTCACGATCAGTGAGCGCGCCCGCCTCTATAAGCTCACGGTCGATCATGTAGCCGGTCGAATTCCCGTCTTGGCCGGAGTTGCCGACCTCCGCGTTGAGGATGTGGTTGATGCCTGCCAGGCCGCGGTCGCAGCGGGTTGCGTCGGTGGGATGATTCTGCCGCCCATTTACGCCATGCCAAGCCCGCGTGAGATCGTCGCCTTCTTTGAGCACGTCTCTCGGAGCAGCTCGCTGCCGTTGATGCTGTACAACAGCCCAAGGCGCGCAGGTATTGATATCAATCCGGCGCTGGTCGAGCAGCTCTCCAAGCTTCCCACGGTCGTTGCAATCAAGGACAGCTCCGGGCTGATTAATCAGGTCACCGAGCTAGTGCAGCGTGTCGGCGGCAGCCTTCGCGTGTTCGTGGGGTACGAAACCATGATCGTACCGGCCCGTGCGGTAGGTGCTCACGGCGTCATCGCCATGGCACATCAGATCGCGGGGCCTCTCATTCGCGATTACTGGGATCAAGCGTTGAAAGGCGGTGAGTCCGTGGATGACATGGGCCGCGATGTCTTCGCATTCTACCGCTGCTTCCAATCAGGCGCCTATTACGCCGCAATCAAAGAGACCATGACACAGCTTGGACGTGACGCAGGTGGGCCGCGTCTGCCGCTGCTTCCCCTGACCGGCGACCAGAAAGCTGCGATTGCCAAGATTATCGGAGAGGCCGGGCTGAGCCGCTGGGCGAAGACCTGAAGCATCACGGCGTCCGCCCACGCCTCTCTCCGGAACGTCCGATCAAACAAAGGGTGACGTTGCGAGCACGTAGATGGTTGCGTGCGCACCGGGATCGTGGGCGCGTTAGGTGAGAGGACCTCGTAAATTTCCGGACCGAGCTATCCGGGCTCGTTTCGATCGGCATTCGCGTGCGAAAGCCCGCACTTTCTGAAGGACGGCTATGTATACGAAATTGGCCCTATTTATTGATGGCGAGTGGATTGAGGAAGCCAGTGCCGGCAGCGAAGTGGTTCTCAATCCGGCAACAGAGCAGCCGCTCGGCACGCTGCCTCACGCCGGCCGGCCGGAGTTGGATCGAGCGCTCGCGGCGGCAGATCGCGCCTTCCACGGCTGGAAGCGCACGTCGCCTTATGAGCGTGGGCAGATCCTGCGGCGCGCCGCCATCCTCATGCGTGAGCGACTCGTTCACATCGCGACTGTGCTGACGCTCGAGGAGGGCAAGACGCTTGCAGAGGCCAAGGGAGAGATCACAGCTGCGGCAGAGTTCTTCGATTGGTTCGCCGAAGAGGGACGGCGGAGTTACGGGCGCATCATCCCTGCCCGACTCGCCGGCATGCTTCAAACCGTGACGCAGGAGCCGATCGGCCCCGTCGCCTGTTTTACCCCGTGGAACTTCCCGGCCGTGACCCCGGCCCGAAAGATCGCGCCTGCTCTGGCGGCAGGGTGCACCTGCATCATCAAGCCGGCTGAGGAAACTCCGGGCACGACGCTAGAGATTGCGCGTGCGCTTAGCGATGCCGGCCTACCGGCCGGCGTGCTCAACGTTGTATTCGGCAACCCGGCAGAAGTCTCGGAGTATCTTCTGAGATCTCCCGTGATCCGCAAGATCTCGTTCACCGGATCGACCCCAGTTGGCCGCCATCTTGCGCGCATCGCGGGAGAGACGCTGACGCTGGCCACGATGGAACTCGGCGGACATGCCCCAGTCATTGTTGCGAAGGACGCCGATATCCGTCGCGCCGCCGAGCTGTCGATGGCGGTCAAGCTGCGTAACACGGGGCAGGTTTGCACGTCGCCGACGCGCTTCTTCGTAGAACGCCCCGCTTACGAGGAGTATCTGGAGCACGCGCGCGCTCTCGTCGAGAAGCAGGTGGTCGGCGACGGCCTGTGGCCCGAGACGACGGTCGGACCTGTCGCGAACGCCCGCCGCGTCGCTGCCATGGACGACCTGATTTCGGATGCTCTCTCGCACCAGGCTCGGCTCATCGCCGGCGGAGAGCGTATCGACGGGGTCGGGCTCATGTACAAGCCTACTATCCTCGCGGACATTCCGGATCACGCTAAGGCGATGTCGCACGAACCATTCGGCCCGCTGGCCCTCGTGCAGCCGGTCGAAGACATCGGCCACGCGCTCGCGCGGGCGAATTCGCTGCCCTACGGCCTAGCCGGATACGCTTTCACGAGTTCCTCAGCGACGGCGAACCGCATCTCCGAAGAACTAGCTGTCGGTGTCATCGGGATCAACCAGATGGTTGTTACAATCCCTGAGACGCCCTTCGGCGGCGTCGGAGATAGTGGCTGGGGGCGTGAGGGCGGGATTGAGGGTCTTGAGGCCTATATGAGTAAGAAATACGTAGGCCACCTTCACGTCTGAGCGCGACGTGGTTCTTTCTACGTCGGGAGAACCTTCCGTCGACCCACAGAGCTAGCGCGAGTCCGATCTACCGAAGAGCCGTAGAGCTTTTCGCTTAGCATAGACTCGCCCTAATCTCGGGAGGTTCGAATGGTACAAGCGAGGTCTATTGCCGTTGTGGGAGGAGGGCTCATCGGCATCAGCTGCGCCCTCTCCCTCTCCAGGGAAGGCCATCGCGTGACTGTGTTCGAGGAAGGCAAGGTCGGTCATGGTTGCTCCTGGGGCAACGGTGCCCAGTACAATGCCGGGACCTCGCTGCCGATGTCCTATCCGGGGGTGATGTGGCGTGCGCTGAGATGGCTTGCTGACAGGAATGGACCCGTACATCTCGCTGCTCGAGAGCTTCCTCGGAATATCGGATGGCTCCTGCGTTTCATTGAGACGGGTTCTCCGAAGAGATGGGAGAAAACATACACTGCTCTCAACGCGCTTAATGCGCCGTGCTCCGATCTATACAAAGACCTGCTGGGCGATGACGAATGGACTAAAATCTTCCGACCTAGCGGTGCTCTTCATGTCTATCGAGAGTCCACGCGCGGCCGACTCGACGATCAAATCGAGCGGTTGCGGATGAGCCACGGGGCCACCTTTGAGAAAATTTCCGCTGAAGACATCCGGCAACTAGAACCGAACCTGTCCAAGGACTATCAGCGCGGCGTCTACTTTCCGGGCAGCGGTTACGTTGATTCTCCTGTGGCGCTAGTGGAGCGCTTAAATGCACGCGCTACATCATTCGACACGAAGGTGCAGCACGCGCGCGTCTTGTCCATTGAGCCGGGATCGGAGGCTGTGACGCTCCATACAACGTTGGGTTCTCATCGCTGCGACTTGATCGTCATTGCCGCCGGCATCGCCAGTCGTGATTTGGCGAGAAGCCTCGGCGTATACTTGTCCATGGCGAGTGAGCGAGGCTACCATGTGGCGCTGTCGGATGTCGCTGGCGCGATCAGCCGCCCCGTCACCGACACGGCTTCAGCCTTTGTCGCGACTCCGCTCTCAGAAGAGTTGAGAGTGGTCGGCATAGCGGAATTCGACAAGGCCGACGCGCCTATCAGGAGTAGTCAGACGGACAAGCTTCTCGTGGCAGCCCGCCGTATGATACCGGACCTTCAAGTCAGTACGGTGCGACATTGGATGGGCATCCGTCCATCCACTCCGGACAGCCTACCCATTATAGGACCGCATCCGAAGCACACCGCCATCCTGTTCGCGACAGGGCACGGTCACCTGGGGATCAGCGGGGCGCCTATGACGGCTGCCTTGATTTCCGACATCGTCGCGGGCCGGCGCCCTCGCATCCCACTCGCGCCGTACGGCGTCAGGTAGGTGTGGGGGCGACTGCGGGGCGGCCGCGCAAATCTCCTGCGAAACGACTGAACAAGCGCTTCACTTTCAACGCTTTGACCTGGTACATGTACCGCACTGCCCCTTCTTGCATCAGGCCTGATCAATGTCAATGTGGAGTTCGGTTGCCGCGTTCCTCCTGTGTTCACGGATTGAAGCCGTGTATCCCAGAGATCGTGGTGAAAGAGTGTCTCAGCCGCGCCACTGGTGCCACCTGCCTGAACCCATACGAACGAAGAGCTAATTCGTTGGTCACACGCGGTCGCTAGAGTCGGACCTACGGTTGATAGATCAGCGCAAGGAAAATTGCTTCATGGCCTCGGAGAAGACCAAGTTTTTCGGCTGGCTGCCCCGGGAGCTGTCGTCGGAAGGTCCGCGCTACCTTGCTCTGGTAAATGCGCTTGAGCAGGACGTCGTGGAGAACCGTCTAGTCGACGGCTCGCGCCTCCCGCCGCACCGTGAACTGGCTGCGCAGATCGGATTATCAGTTGGTACTGTCAGCAAAGCATATCAAGAGGCGGAGCAACGGGGCATCGTCAGCAGCCATGTCGGGCAGGGGACTTTTGTGCGCAGGCGCGCATCGACCGTCCCAATCGGCGCGGCCGCGCCGCAAGCCGTGAACATGGCCCTCAATGTGCCAGCTCATGGTCGCGAGGCGGATGTTCTCTCTGGGCTCCTGAGCGATGTCTACCGTCCCCAAGAACTAGCGCCACTACTCGATTATCATCCCCATTCAGGCATCGGGCATCATCGCGAAGTCATTGCCCGCTCCATTTCGGATGATGCGTTCAGCGTTGATCCCGCGCTGCTGTATCTGTGCAACGGCGCTCAGCATGCCCTCGACATTGCCGTGCGTCTCGTGGCACAGCCAGGCGACAAGATACTCGTCGATCGGCTCACCTACTCGGGCTTCAAGGCGATCGCAGTCGCGAACTCACTCACGCTCGTGCCGGTTGATCTTGATGATGAAGGCACCGATCCTGACGCCTTGGAGGCAGCGTGCCGGCTTTCTGGTGCCCGCGTCTATTACTCTATGCCGACTCTACAAAGTCCGACAGCGCGGACCATGAGTCTCCAGCGACGAAAGCGCATTGCCGAATTGGCCGAAAAACTTGACCTCCTCATTATTGAGGACGACGTCTACAGTTTCTTCTATCCTGAAAGGCCGCTTCCGATCGCGGCGCTCGTGCCCGAAAGAAGTTTCTATGCAACGTCTTATTCTAAGTGTGTCGCACCGGGTTTTCGGCTCGGAACACTCTCGGTTCCTCCCGCGTTCAAGGGTCGGGCTGAATTATTTGTCCACGCCTCCTCATGGTTCGCTGCACCCATCTTGGGTGACCTGGCGGTTCGTCTTCTCGAGAGCGGCAGGCTCGATGAGCTGATTCGTGAGCGGAGGCGGCAGGCAACCGAGCGGTATCGTCTCTTCGCGAAGTTCTTTCCGTTTGTGGAGAAGCTGGACAATCCCCCTTTCTACGCCTGGCTGCCCTTGCCGCAGGAATGGTCCGCATCGCGTTTCACTTCGGCGGCACGCGGGCAGGGCATCCTCGTAACGCCTCCGACCGCCTCCACTGTTGATGACGACGATCCGGGCGCCGTTCGCGTGTGCCTAGGTGCGCCAGACGATCTAAGCGAGCTTTCCGGTGCTCTCTCCATCCTTAGCGAGATCCTTGCTCGGCCACCTCTGAGCGTCTTCTCTGTCGCTTGAACTTGATAATAGGCAGCGAAGAGGCGCCAATGATTTTTACTGTCGAGAGGTGTCGAAGGCGAGTGCAACCACTCCGTCGTTATTTCGGACGGCTGACTTGAGAATTTGAGCGTGCGCTTAGTGGCTCGCGCTTCAAAATTCAGAAGCGATGAATGTCATGTTGTGCGTCGCGGTTGTTTGAAATCTGAGCGCGTCAAAGGCCATCGGAGTTTACGACTGCCATGCAAATCCGCAACGATGGGGCGAATGCACGCCTCCTCGATTGTCCCGGCTTTATAGGCGCCCCAATGGATGTGCTGCACGAATATGCGCGCGGGGAGATCGAGAGCGTGGAACGGACGGTCGGTCGCTGCGGCGAAGGTGACGGTGCGGCGGATCCCGCGCGTCTCGTGATCGGGGTAGGCACCTATCGCCTCGGCATAATCGAGATCGGTGCCCGCTCGACCCGGGGCAGCCAGCTTTACATGGACGACACTGTCGGTGCGCCGGGCGAGGCGGGCGACGTCGTTGCGGCTGAGACCGACTGGGCGTCGGTCAAATCGCTTGCTACCGCGCTCGACGAGCCTCCGGATTTCTCCCGACCGATCTTCCTGAAAAGCGTGCGTTGTGGTGCTTGGGATCTGGCTGCTTGCCGGGTGGCGCGGGCACGTCCCGCTTGCTGAGACAGCGCGAGCAGAAATGATGAAGTAATCCGTGCGGGTCCAATGACGATTTCATTAAAATTGGAAAATCTGAGTTATGTGGACGGTGCGAGCCTACCCGTCTCTGATGGAGCGATCCGAACCATTTTATCGTTATTTCCGATTAATCGTACGTCACGAGCTAGAAAAAAAACGCTGTGTGTTGCGCATCGATATTGATACTTGTTGGTGCGCTCACGATCCGAATGGGGAAGAGCTGTGACACGTGAGACCACCCCCGTACTGCCGTCCTCTGACGCAGAGAATGCCTGCACCGGCCTCATCAAGACGGCCGCCGAAGCGGTCACGCGAGCAGGTGGGCGGGGAGGCTTCGTGCGTGACCTGTTCGGACGGGTGCCCCCGGAGGATCTGACCTCTTATCCCGCCGCGGTGCTCGCCGACCTCGCCTGCGACGCTCGCGCTTTCCTGGCTGAGCCCCGACGGCCGGGCGATCCGGCGCGGCTGCGGCTGCGCGATGCCACGATCGAGCGCAGCGCCCAGCCATGTGAGATCACCGTGATTGAGGTGATCAACGACAACCGTCCTTACCTGCTCGACTCGACGCTGGCCGCGCTGACTGAGCACGGCCTGACCCCTGACTTCGTGGCCCACCCGATCCTTGGCGTCGAGCGCGACGCGGGCGGCGCCCTCGTCCGGGTCGTCGGCGAGACCACGGCCGAGGCACACGGCGGGCTCGCCCGCGAGAGCCTGATCCACATCCATCTCGACCGGATCGAGGGGGCGGCGCGGGAGCGGCTGGAGGCCGAGCTCGGCGAGGTTTACCGCGACGTAGCGCTGGTGAGTGACGACGCTGAGGCGATGCGCGTCCGCCTCGCCGCTCTGTCTGCAGGCATCGGGCAAGGGTCCCCGCTGCTCTCGGAGGTCGAGACGATTGAGGCGCGCGCCTTCCTCGACTGGCTCGCGGACGGCCATTTCACCCTGCTCGGCATGCAGGAACACGGCATTGCGGGTGAGACGTACTCGCTGGTGCCCGAGTCTAGCCTCGGCGTGCTGCGTGATCGCGGCGCGGCAGTGCTGCGGCCCGGTCCCGGCTGGATCGACTACACTCCGGAGATCCTCACCTTCCTGCAGGAGCCGCAGGCGCTCATCATCACCAAGGCCAGCGCTAAGGCGCGAGTGCACCGAGCGGGCTACCTCGACTACATCGGGATCAAGCTGTTCTCAGCGGACGGCAAGCTGTCTGGCGAGGTGCGGGTGGTGGGTCTGTTCACGGCCTCCGCTTACGCCAATCCCGCCCACGAGGTGCCGATCCTGCGCCGCAAGGCGGCGGCGGCGGCCGATCGCGCTGGCCTCGACCCTACGAGCCATGCAGGGCGCAGCCTGCTCGCGGTGCTGGAGACCTATCCGCGCGACGAACTGTTTCAGATCGACCTCGACCGGCTGACCCACTTCACCCTGGCGATTGCAAGCCTTGCCGATCGGCCGCGCCTGCGTGTGCTGTCGCGACCGGATCAGTTTGGCCGCTTCGTCTCACTGCTCGTCTACGTGCCGAAAGACCGCTACGACTCGACTGTGCGCGCCCGGATCGGTGCCCACCTCGCCGAGACTTACGGCGGCCATCTCTCCGCGGCCTACCCGGATTTCCCTGAGGGGCCGCTGGCGCGAACCCACTACATCATCGGCTTGTCCGAGCCAGGCGTGCCGGAGCGCGATCCCAGCGCGCTGGAGGCCGAGATCGCGGGGATCGTGCGCACCTGGGGCGACAGCCTGCGCGCGGCGCTGGCCACGCTCAGCGACGGCGCCCGTGCTCGCATGTTGGCCGCGCGCTATGCCGAGGCATTCTCCGTCGCATACCGTGACAATTACTTGCCGGAGGTAGCGGTCGCTGACGTCGCGATCCTCGAACGCTTGAAGGCCGACCGGCCGCGGGGAGTCGACATCGGTCGCCGCGATACCGATCCCGCGAACCAGATCCGCCTCAAAGCTTTCTCGCGCGGCACCTCGATTGCCCTGTCCGACCGCGTGCCGGCCCTGGAAAACCTGGGCTTCCGGGTAATCAACGAACGCACCTACCAGGTGCGGCCCTCTGGCGTCGGCGAGGGTGACCGCGTCTGGCTATATGACATGCTCCTGGAGCGTGCCACGGGTGCGGATATAAGCCTCGCCGAGGCGGCGGTGCTCGAAGAGGCTATGCTGGCAGTCGCCGATGGGCTCGCCGAGTCCGATGGCTACAACCGCCTTGTCCTTGAGGCCGCCCTGCCATGGCGCGAGGCGGCGCTGCTGCGAGCGCTCGGGAGGTACTTGCGCCAGCTCCGCATCCGCTACGGGCAGGACTACATCGCTGGCACGCTCGCGCGGCACCCGGTGATCGCCAAGGGGCTAGTCGCCCTGTTTCGCGCCCGGTTCGATCCGGCTGCTACAGGCGACCGGGTGGCAGCCGAAGCTGTGGCGCGGGCCGAGATCGAGGCTGCGTTGTCCGGTGTCACCAGCCTCGATGAGGATCGGATCCTGCGCCGCTTCGTGAACCTTGTCGAAGCGGCCCTGCGTACGGACTTCTTCCAGGTGGCTGAGGAAGGAGGCCCGCGCGACACGATCAGTTTCAAGTTCGCCTGCGCGAAAGTCGTGGGAATGCCGCTGCCGCGGCCGCTCTTCGAGATCTTCGTCTACTCGCCGCGCGTCGAGGGCGTGCACCTGCGCTTCGGCTACGTCGCCCGCGGGGGCCTGCGCTGGTCGGATCGGCCGGAGGATTTCCGCACCGAGGTCCTCGGCCTCGTGAAGGCGCAGCAGGTCAAGAACGCCGTGATCGTGCCGGTGGGCGCCAAGGGCGGCTTCTTCCCCAAGCGCCTGCCGCCGGCCTCCGACCGCCAGGCCTGGATGGCCGAGGGCACCGAGAGCTACCGGATCTTCATCCGCACCCTGCTCTCGCTCACCGACAACATCGTGGACGGCGCCATCGCGCCTCCAAAGGACACCGTGCGGCACGATCCCGCCGACGACGCTTACCTCGTGGTCGCGGCGGACAAGGGCACCGCGACCTTCTCGGACGTGGCGAACGCCATCTCGCTGGAGCGCGGCCACTGGCTCGGGGACGCCTTCGCGTCGGGCGGGAGCCAGGGCTACGACCACAAGGGCATGGGCATCACTGCGCGGGGCGCCTGGGAGGCGGTCAAGCGCCACTTCCGCGAGATGGACGTGGACACCCAATCCGATCCCTTCACCGTGGTCGGCGTTGGCGACATGTCCGGCGATGTGTTCGGCAACGGCATGCTGCTGTCGCCGACCCTCCGGCTGCTGGCAGCCTTCGACCATCGTGACATCTTCCTCGACCCGAACCCCGACGCTGCGCGAAGCTTCGCCGAGCGCAAGCGGCTGTTCGATCTCGGCCGCTCGTCCTGGGTGGACTACGATCGGTCGCTGATCTCGGCCGGCGGCGGCGTGTTCTCCCGCTTGCTGAAGACGATCCCGCTTTCGCCAGAAGCCCAGGCGGCGCTCCACTTCGACCGAAGCGAGGTAACACCGGCCGAGTTAATGCAGGCGATTCTCAAGGCCCCTGCCGACTTGCTCTGGTTCGGCGGCATCGGCACCTACGTCCGCTCCACGAGCGAGACCGACGACGAGGCGGGCGACCGCGCCAACGATGCCATCCGGGTGACGGGCACGGACCTGCGGGCGCGGGTGGTCGGCGAGGGCGCTAATCTCGGGCTGACGCAGCGCGGGCGCATCGAGGCGGCGCGCAGGGGCGTGAGGCTCAACACCGACGCCATCGACAACTCGGCTGGAGTCAACACTTCAGACGTGGAAGTGAACATCAAGATCGCGCTGATGGGCCCGGAGCGCGACGGGCGGCTCACCGATAAGTCCCGCAACGCGCTGCTCGCTGACATGACGGAGGAGGTCAGCCGCCTTGTCCTGCGCAACAACGAATTGCAGACGCTCGCCCTGTCGCTGGCGCTGCACGGTGGCGTCGGCGAGACCGGCTTCGCGATGCGGACTATGCAGGCCTTGGAGGCGGAAGGCCGCCTTGACCGGGCGGTGGAGTTTCTGCCTGACGACGCAGCGCTCGCCGAGCGCATGCGCCGCGGTGAGGGGCTGACGCGGCCGGAATATGCGGTGCTGCTCGCTTACGCCAAGCTGTGGCTGCATGATGCGATCTTCGACAGCACAGTGCCGAACGATCTGTACTTCGACCGAGAGTTGCAGCGCTATTTCCCAAAAGCGCTGCGTGAGCGCTTTCCGCACGAAGTGAAGGGTCACCGGCTGCGCCGAGAGATCATCGCGACGGCGCTCGCCAACATCATCGTCAATCGCGGCGGCCCCTCCCTCGTAACGCGACTTGTAGACAGCACGGGAGCGGACGCGGCGGCTATCGCCAAGGCCTACGCGGTGACGCGGGACGCCTTCGGGCTAATGGAGCTGAACCTCGCGATCGACGGACTCGGGGGGCGGATTGGGGGCCAGGCGCAGCTTAGCCTCTACGCCGAGGTGCAGGACCTACTCGCCAATCGCATCGTCTGGTTCATTCGCAACCTCGACCTCGCGGTCGGACTATCGCCGATCATCGCTCGCTACCGCGACGGCGTTGCGGCCGTCGAGGCAGCTTTGCCCAAGGTGCTCGGCGAGGAGGCGTGGGCAGTGATCGAGGCAAGAGTGGCGGAGCTGACCGGGGCGGGCATGGCCCCGGTGCAAGCCAGGCGGCTCGCCTCGCTCACTGCGATGGTCTCGGCTCCCGACATCGTGCGCGTCGCCGAGGTTAGCGGCCGGCCGGTTGAGGAGGTGGCGGCAACTCACTTCGCTATAGAGCACGCCTTCCGCCTCGGCGACCTTGCCGCCGCGGCGCGGACGGTGGCTGTCGCTGACACATTCGACCGGGTCGCTTTGGACCGGGCGGTGACGGGGATCGCGAGCGCCCACCGCAAGCTGACGGCGGAGGTGATTGCAGACATCGGCGCCGGCCCAGAAGCGGTATCGGCATGGATCCGGGCGCGCGGCTCCGCGCGCACCCGGATCCGCGACACAGTAGACGCCATCGCCGCCTCGGGACTCACACTCTCGAAAACGACCGTGGCAGCGAGCCTGCTCGGTGACCTCGTGCGGGGCTAGTTCACTCACACCGACGAGTGCAACACACGCTCGTCTTCTATGCGGCGCAGAAGATGCGGCGGCAGGGCCTGGCGACCGCCGCCGTCGCCGTGATGGTACCCGACCAACCGCCACAAACCTGAGCTCGACACTTATGAGGCGTTTCCGCAAGGTGGCAACGACCGTTTCGGACGGGCGGGAGCCGGGATGTTGTGCGGGCGCTGGGCCCGCGGATCCACTCGTATCCGGCGGAACAGGACGTTCCTGACCAAGGTGCCTCATGCGAGGCGCACCGGCTGAAGGCGGCGGGACCCATCTTTGGCGACGGCAGCAAACCCCGTCGAGCTCCGGTCACACACCTGCCCCGCTCGCCCGACGTGCCGTCTATCGGCCCGGCGGACGAACCTCGATCCTCAGGCTCCCTTCAGGTGCGCGCCCTCGGAACCAGCCCAGTGGCGAGGTAGCGCTATAGGGCGAACAGCAGCTTGCGCGCCAGGGCGACCGCCGTGATCTTGCGGATGCGCCCGCGTCCCGTGCCGACCCGCTCGACGAACCAGCGGGCCAGCCCGCTACCCGGCTGATAGCGCAGCCACAGCCAAGCCAACTCGATCATCGACTTGCGGAGCAGCGGGTTGCCGGCCTCCGAGATGCCCTGGTCACGCTGACGGTCGCCACTGGCGTATGGGCTTGGCGTGAGGCCAGCGTAGGCGGCCACCTGCTTGCAGTTGTCGAATGGCCCGTACAGCGCCTCGCGCACCAGCACCGTGGCTAACTCGGTGCCGATGCCGCCGAGACGGGCCAGACGCACCACCTTCTCGGCGTCGGCGTCCTCGATCGCGGGATTGGCCGCGGCGGCGTCCCGCTCAGCCTCGGCTGCCGCGATCTGCTCGAGCACGAGTTCCAGCCGCCGGAACTCACGTTCGACCTCACCGCGCAGGCGCTGAGGCAGCTCGCGCCCATCGCCGGTGCGGACCTCTGCCAGCCGCTCCGAACGATCCCGGCGCAGCGGTTGGAAGGTGTACACGCCTTGTGTCGCGAGCAGGCCCTTGATCCGGCTGACGTGCTGAACCCGCTCGGCGATCAGGCGCTGCCGCTCGCGATGGGTGCGCCGGGCATCCTCGCGTTCGACCGAGGGCACCTGAACCATGCGGCAGGCGGCGTAATCGCCGCGGCACCACGCCATGAGAGCTCGGAGCAGCATGGCCGCGTCGAGTCGGTCGGTCTTGGCCCGTCGGGCACGGCGGTCCACCTGGAGACTGCCGGGATCTATGACGAAGCAGGTGATCGCCTCGGCCGCGAGGCGGCGCTGCAGCCAGAAGCCGTCGTAACCAGCCTCGTAGCCGAGGATGACCGCCAACTCCCGGCCAGAGCTGCGCTGTTCGCGGGCTTGCAGGCGGCGCAGCAGAGCGAGCAGACCCTCCACATCTCCGCCGCTGAGCCGGTGTGCCGAGGTCTTCCCACTCGGGATGGCCTGCGCGGCCAGGAACCTGGCCGACTTGCTGAGTTCCAGCGTCACGAACACAGCAAGGTCAGGCAGGTTCGTCTGGATCTGTTCGCGGTCAGACATGGCCAACTCCGGTCCGATTTCAGGAAGTTGGTGGATGATCCAAGCTCCAGCTTCCTGCATGGTATCTTTGGCCAATCCGCGGTCGGCGGCCTCGGGTTACGCACGTGGTCAGGAGCAGGGCCAGCAAGCGACTTCGTTCCGCCGATGCGCCGGAAGCAATCCAGCCCGGTTACAGTAACGAGCAGCGGTAATCCGAGGCGAGCTTGTAATACGCCTGTCAGGAATTTCCACGATGTGCCGTGGACTGCGTGAGCGCACGAAACTCCTTCGGTATGCTCGGACGTGTAGGAGGATACGGTCCGCCAGGCCGTGGTGATTGGCCAAAGTCGAGATCAGGGGGCAAAAAATCAGCTTCTTGTCGTGGGTATTGCTATTTCAGATACGCAAGAAATCTGCGGCATTCTGGTAAGCCCATTTGCGCCGCACCATATTCGTAAGTGGGAGAGCGTCGAGCTCCGCAACGGTCCGCTCGATGGGCAGCATTGGGTGGCCGGTGCCGAACAAGAACTGATCTTGAAGATTGCGGCTTCCGAACGCCAGAAGGGGCTCGTAGCCCGATTGGGAGGTGGTCAGCAGCTTCGGCCGGATCGCGACAACGCCGATGCGAAGGTTCCGATGTCGCCACGCGACCGCGATCAGCTCCTGCACCCACGGCCAGCCTGGCGGCGAGGCGCAGGCCCTGAGCTCGGGAAAGTGAGTCATCACCTCGTCGAGGTGAGAAGGCCGCCCGTACTCGATCAGGCTCTCGGTCGAGAAGTTGAGCCCGGTATGGATGTTGACCGGGATGTCGAGGTCGATGCAGGCACTATAGAGTGGGTAGAGGCGCTTGTCGTTGGGCGCGAGCCTGTGCTCGAAGCACTGGATGTTGAGGCCTCTCAGCCCAAGGTCCCGGACAGCACGGCGCAGCTCGCGCACCGCGTCCATGCCCTTGTGGGGGTCCACGCCCGCGAAGCCGACGAACCGGCCGCCCTGCGCCGTGCAGAAGGCCGCAACATCCTCGTTTGCGATTTTGAAGCCGAAGGTCGTCTCAAGGTCGCGCGCCTTGACCACGACATGACGCGCATCGACGGCATCGTAGGCCGCGAGGTAGGCCTTCAGCGCCTCCGGCCCGGTCTCCTTCGACACTTTCGCTTCGCTCGCTTGGTAGACCCGCCGGTAGTTCGCGAGATGACCCGCCTGCCGGCTGAATTCCGGCAGCGGCGGCCGGCTCGAAAAATCGATGATCATGTGATCCTCACGCCGGGGGCAGGACGCGCGCGTCCTGCTCGCGCCATCCGACGAAGACGCCGACGCCAATCTCCAGCTTCTCGCGGTGGCGGTGGTTGAATTCCTGGACGAGGAACCGCGCCCCGGTCGCGAGCCGCACGACGTGTCGGACGTTGGCTCCGACGACGAGAGACGCCTCCAAGGCCCCCGCGAGCGGATGGGTCGGCGACGGTGCGGTGGCGAGGGCCGCCAACTCGGGCCGGACGAGGAGCGTGATCTCTTCACCGACTTCGACCGGAAAGGACGGACGCGGTGCGGTCATCCTCACGTCGCCCAGGCTTAGCGTGAGATCCGATCCCTGCTGAGACACGATGCGTCCCGGCATCAGGTTGGACTCGCCGATGAAGTCGGCAACGTAGGGGGAGTTCGGCTCGAAGTAGAGCTCGTCGGCCGTGCCGCACTGCGCCGCCCGCCCGTCCTTCATGAGAACGATCCGATCGGACATCGTGAGTGCCTCCTCCTGATCGTGCGTCACGTACAGCATGGTGATGCCGGATTCGCGGTGAAGCCGGCTGATCTCGATCTGCATCTCCTGCCGCAGTTTCTTGTCGAGTGCGCCGAGCGGCTCGTCCATGAGGATGAGGGCCGGCTTGTAGACGATGCAGCGGGCAAGCGAGATGCGTTGCTGCTGCCCACCCGAGAGTTCCTTCGGCCGTCTTTCGGCGACGTGCGGCATCCGGATGAGGTCGAGCACTTCGCCGACCCGCCGCCGGATCTCCGCCTTGCCGACGCCCCTGACCTCAAGCGGGAAGGCGATGTTCTCGAACACGGTCATGTGGGGCATGAGCGCGTAGTTCTGGAACACCATCCCGAGCTTGCGCTTGCTCGGCGGCACGTGCGTCACGTCCAGGCCGTCGATCAGGATCCGGCCGCTCGACGGCCGCGTCATACCGGCGATGAGGTTCAGAAGGGTCGTCTTGCCGGAGCCGCTCGGCCCGAGCAGGCTGACGAACTCGCCGCTCGCGACCTCGAGGCTGAAATCTGTGAGGGCGCGAAATTCGCCATACCGCTTGCTGAGCGCCTCCAGGCTGATCTTCGACACGGGACGGCTTCCTGGGCTGGTGTCGCGGGGGCGGCTCAATGCCGGCGGAGGTCCTTGAGGATGTCCCGGGCAGCGTTGTGGCCCGGCACGCCGGTGACTCCCCCGCCCGGATGGGCGGACGCACCGCACAGGTGCAGACCGCGGATCGGCGACCGATAATCCGCGTAGCCCGGGGCGGGGCGGCGGAAGAAGATCTGGTCGGCGCTGATCTCTCCGTGGTGGACGTGCCCGCCCGGGAGGTCGAAAACCCGCTCGAGATCGGCGGGCGAGTAGACGTGGGTGTGAACGATCCTGTCCCGGTTGCCGGGCGCGTAGTCCGACAGGGTGTCGGTCACGACCGTGATCAGGTCCTGCCTCGCGTCCTCCGTCCAGCCGCCCCGCAGATCGTAGGCGGCGTGGCCCGCCATCACGCTCATTAGGTGGCGCCCCGGCGGGGCGAGCGTCGGATCGACCACGCTCGGCGTCATGGCGACCACGAAGGGGCGGCGCGCATAGGACCCGTACTTGACCGGGTCGAAGGACTGTTCGAGGTAGTCGATGCTCGGGCCGATCCGCACCTGGGCCGGGTAAGCGAAGCCGGCCGCCTGCGGATCGAAGGCCGTGAAGCGCGGCAGGTCGTCGAGTGCAAGGTGCACTTTGTAGACCGAGCCTTTGGATCGGAAGGCACGGATCGTCCCCTTGAACTCGTTCGAGAGTTCGCGGCCGTCGACGAGCTTCAGGAAGGTCGTCTTCGCGCTGGCATTCGCGATCACGCGCTTGGCCCGGATCTCCTCACCGGACGCCAGGGTCACGCCCGTGGCGGCGCCGTCCCTGACCGTGATGGCGGCGACCTCGGCGTCGGTCCGGATCTCGAGCCCGTGACGCCGCCCGGACGCAGCAATGGCGTCGCTGATCGTGCCCATCCCGCCGCGGATGAAGCCCCAGCCGCCCGCCGCGGTCTCGTGGTCACGCACGAGCGGCCGCAGGAGGACGTAGGCGGTCCCCGGCGTGCGGGGCCCGGCGCTGCCGCCGCCGCCCGCCGCGTAGAACCCCAGCGCCGCCTTGATCGCGTCGTTCTCGAACCAGCGGCCGAGGTACTCGTAGGCGCTCAACGTCAGGAGATCGTAGAGCTTGTAGAAGTCGGCCCCAATGTCGTGGTAACGCCAAAGAAACTTGGCCGTCTTGATCAGGTCCCTGGGACCCATGGCGGTGATGTCGACCGGCGTCTCCCAGATGATGCGGCGCATGAACGGCGCGAGCGCCTGCAGGTGCTGGCGGTACTCGGGATACGCGGCGGCATCCTTGGCCGAGAATTTCGCAATCTCGGCGCAGGTGCGGGCCTCTTCGTCGAAGAAGATGAGCGAGCGGCCGTCCGGGAAGGGCTGGAACATCGGCGGCGGCTTCAGCGCCTCGAAGCCGAACCGGGCGAGTTCGAGGTCGAGGATCACCTTCGGCTGCATCAGCGCCATGACGTAGGACGCGGTCGAAACCCGGTAGCCGGGCCAGACCTCCTCCGTCACGCAGGCGCCGCCGATCATCGGGCGGCGCTCCAGGACGAGCGTGCTCAGGCCGGCCCGGGCGAGGTAGGCCCCGCAGACGAGGCCGTTATGGCCGGCTCCGACGATCACCGCGTCATAGTTGTCCGCCATCGGATGCCCCCTCTACGACGCCTTGAGCCACGCACCCGCGACCCTGTCGTAGCTGCCGAGCCTGAGGTCGGGCAGCTCCGCGGTGAGCCGGTGCTTGGCGATCTTGTTCGAGGCCGTCTTGGGCAGGTCCGGCCGGAACTCGTAGAAGCGCGGGACCTTGAACGGCGCGAGGTTGGCACGGCAATGCGCGATGATGGAGGCCAGGGCGGCCTCGTCGCCCGCCGACCCCGGTTCCAGGACGAGGTAGGCCTTGATCTCCTCGCCGCGGACCTCGTCCGGCACCGGCACGACCGCGGCCTCCACGACCTCTCTGGCGCCCTGCAGCACCGCTTCGACTTCCCGGGCCGCGATATTCTCGCTCGATCGCCGGATCATGTCCTTGGTCCGGCCGAGAATGGAGAAGTAGCCGTCCCGGTCGCGCTGGAACACGTCGCCCGTCCGGAACCACTCGCCGAAGAAGGCATCGGCCGTTGCCTCCGGCCGGTTGTAGTAACCCTTGAAGATCCCCCGACCGCGCACGACGAGTTCGCCGAATGCGCCCGCCGGAACGGTGTCGCCCTGCTCATCGACGACGCGGCACTCCCGGAACGGGCCGGGCACGCCGCACGAGCCGGACCCCACCTTGTCGACCGCCTCGATGGGCATGAACATGGTCGGACCGAGCTCGGTCATGCCGAAGGCCTCGCGGGCGAAGAGATCGAACCGCTCCTCGACCGCGGCATGCAGATCGCGCGGTACGCCGTACATGTTGGCGCGTACGACCGCGTTCCGGCGGTCGTCGGGATGAGGCGGCTGCTTGAAGACGAGCAGCGGCAGCAGGCAGAAGTTGATCGCGTGCTCGCGCACCCACCCCATGAAGCGGGTCGCGCTCTGGCGCTCCGCGACGAACAGCGTCCCCCGCTGATAGAGGGTCATCAGAAGGAGCCACTGCGGGTCCATGTAGAAGAACGGGGTCGAGGCGAGGATGCGCTCGTAGGCACGCCCGTCGCGGCGCGCGTTCACCTTGCCGGCGATGATCCAGTATTCCTGGGTGAGGAGGCAGCCCTTGGGAAATCCGGTTGTTCCCGACGTGTACTGGATGTTGAGCAGGTCCGCGTGGCCGACCGGCTCGGGCGCCGTGAAGGGCTCGGAGCCGGGTTCGAACGCATCGCGGAAGGCGGTGTAGGGGCCCGCGGCTCCATCGACGAGGAGCACCCGCTCGGCCGGCAGGGCGATGCTGCCGCCCGCCCGCGCGCGCTCGTACACGTCGCGAGCCGTCTCGTGCAGGATCAGGAACTCGGCCTCGCTGTCGTTCAGCACGTAGGCGAGTTCCCGCTCGCGATAGGTGACGTTGATCGGCACCATCACGGCCCCGATCGTGCCGATAGCAAGCCAGGAGAGCGGAAAGGCCGCGATGTTCGGCAGCATCACGCCGACGTGCACGCCCTTGCGGACGCCACGCGCGAGGAGCCCGCGCGCGAGCGCGCCGACGCGCTCGCGCACCTCGCCGTAGGTCGCCTGCTCTCCGCTCTCGAAGAAGTTCCAGGCCAGGCGGTCGCGCGCCGCGTCCGCGGCCTCCTCCAGAAGGACCGCAATGTTCGCGGGAAGCGGCTCCGCCTCGATCGTCCGCCGGCGCTCGGTGACCGACGGCACGGGCTGGTTCAGGATGTCGGCGCGCTTGGTCATGAGTGTCCGGTCGTATCGGTTTGCAGGCGAAGCATCGCGAGGCTGAAGGCCAGCGAGATCGCGGTGAGGATCGCGGAGACGGCCGCGATCACGGGTGAAATTTCCCAGCGCAGAGCGCTGTACATCTTCACCGGAAGGGTCATCGTGGCTGGACCGCTGACGAAATACGAAGCCACGACCTCGTCGAAGGACAGGAGGAACGCGAACAGGGCACCGACGGCGAGGGAGCCGCGGATCTGAGGCAGCACGATCTTCAAGAACACCCGCGCGCGGCCCGCGCCCATGATCGTCGCGGCGGTCTCAAGCGCGGGATCGATCTGCCGCAGGCCGGCCGAGACGGACACGATCACGAATGGTGAAACCAGGACCGTGTGAGCCAGAACGAGGCTCAGGTCGGTGCCGCCGATGCCGAGCCCAGCGAACTGGAGGTAGAAGCCGAGCCCGAGAACGACGACCGGTACGAGGATCGGGCTGACCAGGAAAAGGTTGAGAGCCCGGCGCCCGCGAAAGGCCCCGCGCACGAGCGCGTAGGAGGCCGGCACCGCCAGGACGAGGCTCGTCACCATCGTGAGAATGCCGATCTTCAGGCTCTGGAGTGTCGCGCCCCACCAGGACGGGTCCGTGAAGAACTCCCGGTAGAGGCCGAACGAGAGCTCCCGCGGCGGGAAGCTGAGCTCGCGCGCCCCGCCGAGCGAGATCGGGACGATGATCAGCGTCGGCATGAGCAGGAACAGGAACCCGGCCCAGGCCGCCAAGCCCCCGGCGAGGCGCCATGCGCGGGTCGGTCGATCGACGAGAGCGCGGTTCACGGCGCGCGGCTCACAGGATCGCGGCGTCGCCACGGCGAACGCGCGTGAGGAGCAGCACCATCGCGCCCGTGATGGCGAGCAGCACCATCGCGACCGCGGACGCCATTGGCCAGTCGAGGGTCTGGCGCGTGTAGAAGTCGATGAGGTTGGCCATCATCATGTCGGTGCGCCCGCCGAGCAGGGCCGGCGTGATGTAGGACCCCACGGACAGGGCGAACGACATGATCACGCCCGACAGCACGCCCGGCAGGCTGAGCGGGAGCGTGATGCGCCAGAAGATGCGCACCGGCCCCGCCCCCATTGTCTCCGCCGCGCGGCGCAGGGCCGGATCCTGCGCGAGGAGGTTCGCGAAGATCGGCAGGACCATGAACGGCAGCAGGAAGTTCATCATCCCGAGCAGCACGCCGACGCGGTTGAACAGCATCGAGACCGAGACCGCCCCGCCCGAGATCCAGCGGAGTGCCGTATTGACGAGCCCGGCATCGCCGAGGACGATCGTGAAGGCGAAGCTCTTCACCAGGATGCTGGTCCAGAACGGCAGCATCACCAGGATCATCAGGAGGGCGCGGCGGCGCGGCGGTTGCCGCATCAAGTATATCGCCATGGCGTAGCCGAGGACGAGGCTCGCCGCCGTGGCCTCCAGGCTGATCTCGAACGTGGCCGAGAGCACCCGCCGGATGAGGGTGCTCGTGGCCATCTCGCGGTAGGCTGTCGGGTCGAGCGCGGCTCCCCCGACGCTCGTCCAGGCGATGGTCAGCGTCGGGAACAGAAAGAACGCCAGCATCACGAGGACGAGCGGGGCGAGCAGCAGCACGGCGGCCCGCGTGTCGATGGCGTGGCTCACATCCCTCTCCGTTGATATCCGACCATGACCGCTCGGTCGCTGACCGCGGCCCTCGCGCAGGCGTCGCGTCATTAAGTCCGGGGATTCCGTCAGACCAGGAGCCACTCCGTGAAGCGCTTCTGAAGCGGCGTGTAGCGGTCCGCCCACCAATCGTCGTTGAGGATCGCGTTCTTCGGGCTCGCCATGTCGGGCATGTACTGGCGGGCGGCCGGGGTGGAGGCCTCGAATCCCTTGCGCGAATTTGGGCTGAAGAACAGCATTTCGCCGAAGGCCGCTTGGCGGTCGGGCCTCAGGCAGAACGCGATGTAGCGGAACGCGGCCTCCCGGTTGCGGGAGCCTTTGGCGACGGCCAGATATTCGAGGGAGTTGAGCGTCTGCTGCGTCGACAGGGAGACGGAGCTCCCGGCCAGCTGCGCCGGCCGCACGCGCGACATGTAGGTGTAGGAGAAGTCGATTTCGTTCGTGGTGACGAGAGACAGCGATTGTGGCGTGGTCTCGATCCACTTCTTCACGGCAGGCTTGATCTGATCGAGCAACCGAAAGGCTCTCTCGACGTCCAGCGGATAGAGGTCCTTCGGGGCGACGCCGTCGGCGAGCAGCGCGATCTCAAGGTTCTCGCTCACCCTGGTGCGCAGGCCGCGGCGGCCCGGAAAGCCGTCGACGTTCCAGAAATCCTTGAAGGTGACGGGATACTTGCCTTCGGGAAACCGCTTGGGATCGTACGCGATCCCGCCCGCGAACAGGTAGGTCCCGACATAGCTCGGCCCGCCGGGAGCGGTGAGGTCCGAGCGGTCCACGATCTTGCCGTCGACCTCCTCCCAGAGGCCCTCCTTCGCGCCGGCCGTGATCTGCGGTCCGACACTGTCGAAAACGTCCCATTCGACGCGGCCGGTCTGGACCTGCGCCTTCATGCGAGCGAGGTCGGCATTGTCAACGAGACGGACGGCGATCCCGGTTTCCTTCGTGAAGGGCTGCGCGAAGATCCTGTCGATGCCCGCCCGGTAGTCGCCGCCCCAGCAGGTCACCGTCAGGGTCGTGTCCGCGCGCGCTCTGCCGGTGAGGACGGCCGGGGCCGCCAGGAATCCGGCGGCTCCGGCGAGGAGAGAGCGGCGCGTCGGCCGCGTTCCACTCGCGACACCAAGTCCGGGTGCGCTCGGCTTCGACATGTCGGCTCTCCATCGCTAGAGCTGGCTTCGTTCGTAGTGCCTGGTGCTGCTGTGCGCCTCGTTCCGCAGCATCCTGCGAGGGGCCGGGCTCCGGTCCGTCGCAGGAGGCTGAAGGCTCAGGTCGCGAACCAGACCGCCTTCAGGTCCATGTACTTGTCGATGGCGTGCAAGGACTTGTCGCGTCCGAAGCCGGACTGTTTGAAGCCGCCGAAGGGCACGGACATCGACCCTTTGTCGAAGCAGTTCACGTAGACGACGCCGGACCGGATCGCGCGGGCCGCCCGGTGCGCCTTGGTCAGGTCAGTCGTCCAGATCGAAGCGGCGAGGCCGTAGATCGTGTCGTTCGCGACGGCGATCGCCTCGTCGAAGCCGGACACGGAGATCGTGGAGAGGACCGGCCCGAAGATCTCCTCCTGGGCGATCGCCATGCGGTTCTCGACGCGGTCGAACACGGTCGGCTCGACGAAGTAGCCGCCGGTGTCGAGCAGGGTGCGCCCGCCGCCGGCGACGACCGCCGCGCCTGCCTCCTGGCCCTTCCGGATGTAGCCGAGCACGCGCTCCATCTGGGGCTCGCTGACCAGCGGCCCCAGCCGGGTCTCGGGATCGAGCGGGTCGCCGGGCTTGAGCGCGCGGGCGCGGGCCACCACCTTCTCGAGCAGTTCCTCGCGGACGCTCTCCTGGACGATCAGCCGCGAGCCCGCGTTGCAGACCTGCCCGGCATTGGTGAAGATCCCGGCGGCGACCGCCTGCGCGGCGGCGTCGAGATCCGCGCAATCCGCCATGACGATCTGGGGCGACTTGCCGCCGAGTTCGAGGCTCACCCGCTTCGCGTTCGATCGTCCCGCATATTGCAGGAAGAGCTTCCCGACCTCCGTCGATCCGGTGAAGGTAACGCAGTCGACGTCCATGTGGAGGCCGAGCGCTCGGCCGGCCGTCTCGCCCAGGCCCGGCACGACGTTGAGCACCCCCGGCGGGAGTCCGGCCTCCATCGCGAGTTCGGCGATCCGCAGCGCCGTGAACGGCGACTGCTCGGCCGGCTTCACGACGACCGAGTTCCCGGCGGCCAGGGCGGGGCCGAGCTTCCAGGCCGTCATCGACAGGGGGTAGTTCCACGGCACCACGGCCGCGACCACCCCGAGGGGCTCGCGCGTCACCAGGGTGGTGAAGTCGGCGGGCGCGGGGGCGACCTCGCCGTAGATCTTGTCGATCGCCTCGCCGTAGAACGCGATGCAGTTCGCCGCGCTCGGGATGTCTCCGGACAGCGCGCTCGTGATGGGCTTGCCGACGTTCAGGGTCTCCAGCAGCGCGAGTTCGTCGCGGTTCGCCAGGAGGAGGTCCGCGAAGCGCAGCATGACGCGCTTGCGATCGGCCGGCGCCATCCGCGACCAGGATCCCGCCTCGAAGGCGCGCCGGGCCGAGCGGACCGCGCGATCGACGTCGTCCGCTTCGCAGGCCGCCACCTGGCTCACCCGCCGTCCGGTGCCCGGGAAGACGCAGTCGAACGTCCGGCCCGATGCCGCAGGTACGAAGCGGCCCTCGACGAACGCGTCGTTGCGGATAGAGAGGGCCCGTGCCCGCTCGCTCCAGCTGCCTAGGGTTTGATCCGTCATGAGAGCCCGCGACTTCGTTGGTCAGCCGACGCTATAGGGCCGCGCCTATAGCTCCCAATACAAAATCCGCAGCGAGTTCGTGCGCAAAAGCTATGGTTACCGGAACGGACGGGCGAGGGCTCAGGCCCGCGCCCGAATGTTCGGGTCCGAGGCGGCGAACAGGGCGATGACCGCGCGAAGCTCCTGCTCGAACGCCAGGGCGGGCTGGGAGGGCGGACGGTCGAAGCGGCGCAGGACGGCCGGCCGGACCAGGATGTGGGGAACGAAGGGCCGGGTGATCAGGCCGCCGAAGGCGCCGGCCGCGACCGGGAACGGGTCGATCAGCGCCACCCCGACCCCCTGTCCGACCAGCGCGCAGGCCACGGTGGACTGGTTGATCGTGCTGGCGACCTGGTAGCGGGGGTTGCGCTCGTTCAGCGCCTCGCGGATGGCGCGGCCGAGCACAGTGTCCTCGGAGAAGGCGATCACGGGCTCGGCGAGCAGGTCCGACACCCTCACCTCGGCGTGCCCGGCCAGGGGATGGTCGGCGCGCATCACGCAGACCATCTGGGCTTCGCAGAGCTCCTCCACCCGCAGTTCGGGGTCCCGCACGGGCGTGTCAGCGATGCCGAGATCGGCCTCGTTGCGGGCGACGCGCTCGACCACCTCCTTCGTGGCGTAGGCCATGACGTCGACGGTGACGCCGGGCCACAGCGCCCGGAAGCGGGCCACGGCCTCGGGCACGACCGAGTTCGCGACCGTGGAGTTGCAGACGATCCGGATCCGGCCCGTCCTCCCGTCGCGGATCTGGTCGGCGAGCTCCTTCAGGGTCTCGACGAAGCCGGACAGGCGCCTGACCTCGGGCAGGAGGAGCCGGGCTTCCGGCGTCGGCTGGAGGCGCCCTCCGACCCGCAGGAAGAGGCTGATGCCGAGTTCCTGCTCCGCCATCCGGACGGTCTTGGTGATGGAGGGCTGGGAGATGCGCAGCCGCCGGGCTGCCGCGCTCACGGAGCCGAGTTCCATCACGAGGTTCACGACGAGGAGGTGGCGGATGTTGATCACGGGGACACGGCGGCGTGCGCGCGGCCCCGCTCCCCCGTGTCGAGCCCCTGCATCCCGCTATCCGCGGGTCGCAGGAGCCCGGCGCGCGGGAGGTCGAGCGGGCTCGAGGGCATCGGACTCTCCCTTCCGGCGGCCGCCGGAGCGACGCAGCACCTTGCCACCGTCATGCTGAACGATCGCTGCGGAGGGCGTCGCCGTCGTAGTCCGGCGCATGCCCGAGCCGTCGCACCGGCGGCCGATCAGAGGCCACGCGCGACCACGAACCCTTCCAGGATGGCTTCCTCCGCGCTGCGGGGCGAGAGGCAATCCCCGATGGGATGAACCGGCACCGGCAGGCCGTCGAGCTCCCGCTCCAGATCGGTCGCGGAGGCGTGGCCGGTGGCCAGCACGATCGTGTCGACGTCGTCCCGGACGATCGCCTCGTTCGACGCATTGTGGACCAGGTAGGCGGTCGTTCCGTCGGCGCCGTAGATGCGCGCATCCGTGACGATCTGGACACCGAGCTTGTGCAGCTTGGAGATCCAGTAGTTGCGCAGGTAGATCTGCAGATTGTAACCGGCATGGGGCGCATTGACCGCCAGCGTCACCTGATGCCCGTCGCGCACCAGCTTCTCGGCCACGCCCATCCCGACCCAGTCGGCGCGCCAATCCGCGACCAGGACCCGGGTCCCGAGATTGGCGCCGCCGTTCAGCACCGCCCAGGCGCCGACGACGTGGGCGTCCTCCCGGCCCTCGATCGCGGGTTCGTACGGGAGGGCGCCGGTGGCCACCACCACCTCGTCGGGCCGCAGCTCCTCCACGAGGGCGCGGTCGACTCGGGTGTCGAGGCGGATCTCGATGCCGGCCTGCGCGATCTCGCGCTCCAAGTTGGTGATCAGGCCGCCGAACTCGGCGCGGTCGGGAAGCAGCTGCGCGAGCAGCGCCTGGCCGCCGAGCCGACGTCCCGCCTCGCACAGGACGACGTCGTGTCCGCGCGCGGCCGCGGTGGCGGCGGCCTTCATGCCCCCGGGGCCGCCGCCCGCCACGAGGACGCGCTTGCGCCCCGACCGGGGCATCGCGGGCAGCCGCGCCTCGCGGCCCGTGACCGGGTTCTGGATACACGAGATGGAGTAGCCGGCGTGAAAATGGCCGATGCAGGCCTGATTGCAGGCGATGCAGGCCCGGATGTCGTCGAAGCGGCCCGCCGCGGCCTTGTTGCCCAGGTCTGGGTCGGAGATCATCGCGCGGGTCATGCCGCACATGTCGGCGAGGCCTGCCCGCAGGACCTCCTCGGCGACCTGCGGCTGGTTGATCCGGCCGGCGACGAAGACCGGCAGGCCGACCTGCGCGCGCAGGGTCCCGGCCTGCGGCGCCACATAGGCCGGTGCGATCCCCATCGGCGGCACGACGTGGACCGAGCCGCCGGGCCCCGCCATCGATCCCGTCGTGGTGTTGACGTAGTCGAGGATCCCCAGCGCCGCCAGCGCCTTGCAGGCGGCCAGCACCTCGGCCGCGTCGAGGCCGTCGAGCTCCACCTCCTCGACCGAGATCCGCATGCCGACAACGCGGCCGCCCACCGCCTTGCGGACGGCCGAGAGGCACTCGGCCAGGAAGCGGAGCCGGTTCTCGGGCGTCCCGCCGTATCGGTCGGTGCGCAGGTTGGTCCGCGGGTTCAGGAACTGGGCGAAGAGCAGCCCGTGGCTGGCCACGATCTCGACCCCGTCCAGGCCGGCCTCGGCGAAGCGGCCCGCCGCCGCCCCGCAGGCCTCGACCACCTCCTCGACCATCGCCGTCGGCATCTCCCGTGGCATGGTCTGGAAGCGGTTGTCGGGCACCGCGGAGGGCGCGAACGCGACCTCGCGCACGCCGCCCCGGATCCGCCGCGTCAGGCGCCCGGCGTGGGAGAGCTGCCCGAACACCCTGCCGCCGTGACGGTGGACCGCCTCGGCGAGCGCCCGGTAGCCCGGGATGCAGCGGTCGTCGCTGACGTTCAGTTCGGGCGCGTCGCTCAGGGCCGAGGCGTGAAAGCGGGCCGACTCGACGATGATGAGGCCGGCGCCCCCCCGCGCCCGGGCCTCGTGGTAGGCGACCAAGTCCTCGCCGGGCACGCCATCCCGGGCGAGGAAGGTCTGATGCCCCGTCGAGAGGATCCGGTTGCGGATCTCGACGTCGCGGATCCGCAGCGGTGAGAACAGGTGTTCGAGCCGGCGTGACATGTTCTCTCGCTCCTCCGTATCCTGGCCTTTGCAGAGTCCGTCGATGTCGAGGCGCCTCAGGACAGCAGGAACTTCTGCCACTCCTGTTCGTACCGGGTCGCGTAGCGCGCCACTTCCTCGTCGTTGAAGATGCAGGCCTGCGCGAGGTTGGCCGGATAGCTGACGTAGGCCTTGGCTTGGTCCGGGGTCGCCTTGGCGGCCGCGCTCTTCAGCACGGGCCCGTAGACGCCGAGCGGCAGGAGGGCCTCCTGGGCCTCCTCGGAGATCGCGTAGTTGATGACCCTCATCGCCGTCTCGGCGTTCGGGGCGCCCTTGGGCACCACGAACGCCTCGCCCCAGGCGATCGAGTCCTCGTACGTGAAGGCGACCGGCGCGCCCTCCTTGATGACGTCGAGCACCCGTCCGCTCCAGACCAGCGCCATTGCCACCTCGCCGGTCGAGACGAGCTGGGCCGGCTGCGCGCCCGTCGTCCACCAGACCTTCACGTGCGGCTTGATCTCGCGCAGCTTCTCTAAGGCGAGCTTGATCTTGTCCTCGGTCGCCGGGTAGACCTCGCCGCGCGGCACCCCCGCGGCCAGCAGGGCCGCCTCGTAATTGTAATAGAATCGTGTGTAGAGCGTCCGAGGACCCGGGAAGCTCTTCACATCCCAGAAATCCTTCCAGGTGTTCGGAGTGGCGCCGGCCGGCATCTGCTTCGTGTTGTAGGCCATCACGGTCGCCCCGACCAGGACGTAGATGCCATAGTCGGTGACCCAGGCGCGATCGAGCCGGGACGCGTCGATGATCGAGTAGTCGAGTTTCTCCAGCAGGCCCTGGTCGCGGCCCTGGAAGATGAATTGGCCGCCGGTATCGACCAGATCCCACTCGACGGCCTTGGCCTCGACCATCGCCTTGAGCTTGGCGTAATTGGTGGGAGAGGTGTTGGCGATGCGGATGCCGAACTTCCGTGCGGCCGGATCCATGAAGGCGGTCTTGAACACGGTGCCGATGGCGCCGCCGAAGGAGCAGAAGGTGAAGGGCCGCCCCTGTGCGGCGGCCGGCGCCACGCCTCCGGCGAAGGCGGCACCGGTCAGCCCCTGGAGGAGGATGCGTCTGTTGAGCATGGTCGGCCTCTCGTGTCAGGTGGGGTCAGCGGGAAGGATCAGGATCGCGGCCGGATCGCACGCGAGTGTCGTCTGCGCCCCTTCCGCGGGCTGATCGCCCGAGGAGAAGGTGCGCACCCAGACGGACTGCCCGGGTGCCAGTTCCACCCGGGCGGCGAAGATCTCGCCGAGGAAGATCGTCTCCTCGACCCGGCCCCTGAAACCGCCGTGGGGTGCGAAAGACAGGGTCTCGGGCCGCAGCAGCGCCGCCGCCTCCTCGCCGACCCGGAACGGCCGGGCCGCGCGCCCGCGCAGCGTAGTGCGCAGGGCCGGCAGGTCGATCGCGGCCGCGCCGCCCTCGCACCGCGTCACCCGCCCGCGCAGCAGGTTCGATTCGCCGAGGAAGGCCGCCACGAAGGCATTGGCTGGGCGGGCGTAGAGGTCCCGTGGGCTGCCGACCTGTTCGAGGCGGCCGGCCCGCATGACACCGACGCGGTCGGCCATCATCAGCGCCTCCTCCTGGTCGTGGGTCACGAAGACCGTGGTGCAGCCGAGGGCGCGATGGAGGCGGCGGATCTCGAGCTGCACATGCTTGCGCAACTGCCGATCGAGCGCGCCGAGCGGCTCGTCCATCAGCAGCACGTCCGGCTCGGTCACGACCGCCCGAGCCAGGGCGACGCGCTGCTGCTGGCCGCCCGAGAGCCCGCGGATCCGCCGCTGGCCCAGTCCGTCGAGCTGCACCATGGCGAGCGCCGCCTCGACGCGCTCCGCGACCTCGGCCCGCGGCCGGTTGCGGACCCGCAGCCCGTAGGCGACGTTCTCGAACACGCTCAGGTGCGGGAACAGGGCGTAGCTCTGGAACATCATGCCGATATTCCGCTTGCGCGGCGGCAGCGGCGTCACGTCCTGGCCGGCGATAACGACCCGGCCGGCGCTCGGGGCGACGAAGCCGGCCGCGATGTTGAGAAGTGTCGTCTTACCCGATCCGCTCGGCCCGAGCAGTGCCAGGAACTCGCCGGGTTCGAGGGCGATGTCGATGGCGGACAACGCCTCGAAGCTGCCGTAGCGCTTCGCGATGCCCGCGAACGCGACCGGGCGTCCCGCCTTGGTGTGCATGGCGTTCACCCTTCCGTCTCGCTGCGGCCGCGGATCGCCTGGACGGCGGCGAACAGCACCACCGTGATGGCGATGAGGATCGTCGCGGCGACGGCCGAGACCGGCGTGAACTCGACCCGGATGACCTCCCACATCTTCACCGGCAGGGTCTTGGCTTCGATCCCGGAGAGGAAGATCGACAGCACGACCTCGTCGAAGGAGGTGATAAAGGCGAAAGCGGCGGCACCGGCGAGGCCCGGGGCGATTAGCGGCAGCGTGACGGTGCGGAACACGCGCCAGGGCGCGGCACCGAGGCATTCGGCCGCCCGGGCGTAGTTCGGATCGAGGGCAGAGAGTGCCAGGCCGACATTGATGACCACGAAGGGCAGGGCGAGCAGCGTGTGGCCCAGCGCGAGCCCGAGGACCGTGCCGTGCAGCCCGAGCGGGCGCGCCACGGCGTACAGCGCGATGCTGATCATGATGACCGGCACGATCAGCGGCGAGAGCACGACCGCCATGATGGCGGCGCGCGGCCTGGGCGAGACCTGCTGCAGGCCGAGCGCCGCGAGCGTCCCGATCCCCAGGGAGAGCGCGCTCGCGAGCACGGCGACCCGGATGCTGGTCTCGAACGAGCTGAACCATTCCGGATCGGACCAGAACGCCTCGTACCAGCGGGTCGACCAGATCGCGGGCGGGATCTGGATGAACGACGCGCGGCTGAACGAAGCCGGCACGACCGCGGCGAGCGGCGAGACGAGGAAGGCCAGGGTCGCCGAGCCGACGGCGTAGACCAGGATGCGGGCCGCGCTCATCGGGCGGCCACCACGTTGACGAGGCCGACGAACCGGCTCGCCACGGCCATCAGCAGCACGATCACGGCCAGGAGCCAGACCGAGGCCGCCGCCGCGAGCGGCCAGACCAGCCGCTCGGTGACGAACTGGTCGATCAGCATCGCGATGGTCATGTTGCCCGGCCCCCCGAGGATCGCGGGCGTGATGTAGAAGCCGAGGCCGAGCAGGAAGACGAGCGTGAAGCCCGCCATCACGCCCGGAAGCGTCAGGGGCAGGTAGACGCGCCAGAAGGTCGTGATCGGGCGGGCGCCGAGCGCGTCGCTGGCGAGCAGGAGCCGCCCGTCGAAGGTCCGCATCGACGTCAGGATCGGCAGCAGCGCATAGGGCAGGAGCACCTGGACCATGCCGATATGCACGCCGGCCGAGTTGAACAGCAGGCTCACCGGCGTGTCGACGAGGCCGGAGGCGAGCAGGAGCCGGTTGACCGGTCCGTTCCGCTCTAGGAGCAGGATCCACGAGAAGGTCCGGACGAGGACGCTGATCCAGAGCGGGAACAGCACGCACCAGAGGGCGAGGCTCCGCTTCCAGCCCCTCAGTTCCGAGACCATGTAGGCGGTCGGATAGGCGAGGAGCGTCGTCAGGGCCGCCACCGACAGCGCCAGCACCACCGTGTTGGCGAACACCGCCCGGTAGACGGAGCTGCTCGCGATCTCGATGTAGGACGCGAAGGCGCCTTCCGGCGAGGAGAGCGAGAGTTCGATCAGCCTCAGCATCGGCAGCGCGAAGGCCAGGGCGACGAAGAGCACGAACGGCAGCAGCAGGGCCGCCGTCACCAAGCGTGCGCGCAGGGAATGCGGAGCGGACCTCATGGCGTTTCGGATCGCAGTTGCCGAGGCAGCGGCATCGATGGCGTGATGGCAGGTCCCCGGCCGAGTTCCGTCTCGGCTGGCAGATCCTGGATCCGCCGGTCCTCGGGATCGTAGAATGGCTCTAGGCTCAGGCGGGCCGGTACGCGCTCACCCGCCACGTCGACTTCGATGCGATGGGCTGCGAGGGCGTCGGCCGTGAGGGCTTGGCCGTTGGTCGCGACGTAGCCGAGGCCGAGCGCCCTGCCCACCGTATGCCCGAACATGCCCGAGGTGACACGGCCGATGATCCGGCCGTCCCGGAGAATCGGCTCGTTGTGGTAGAGCAGGTGGTCCGGGCTCTCGAGGGCGATGCCGACGAGGCGGCGAGAGGGGACGTGATCGCGCCGGCGCAGGAGTGCCTCGCGGCCGATGAAGCCGCCGTTCTTGTCCCACGCCACCGCGAAGGAGAGGCCGCTCTCGAGGGGGGTGTCCTCGTCGGTGATGTCGTGCCCCCAGTGGCGATACCCCTTCTCCATCCGCAGGGAGTTGAGGGCGTGGTAACCGGCGAGGCGCAGGCCGAGATCCCGGCCGGCTGCCATGAGGGCGTCGAACACGCCCTGGGCGAACTCGGTCGGGATGAAGAGCTCCCAGCCCAGTTCCCCGACATAGGTAATCCGGCTCGCCCGGACGCGTGCATAGGCGAGGTCAACGACCCGCGACGTCCCGAACGGAAAGGCCGCGTTGGAGAGATCGGCATCCGTCAGCAGTGAGAGGAGCTCGCGCGAGCGCGGGCCCATGATCCCAAGAACGGCCTGCGCGGAGGTGACGTCGAGGGCCGTGGCCCGCGCCTCCGCCGGTATGTTCCGCGTCAGCCACGCGAAATCCCGCGCCTGCGTCGCCGCCGCCGTCACGATCAGGAAGCGGGTCTCGCTCTCCCGGGTCACCGTGACGTCCGCCTCGATGCCGCCGCGCTCGTTCAGCCACGGGGTGTAGACGACTTGGCCGACCGGGATCGCGATGTCATTGGCGCAGATCCGGTTGAGCGCCGCCTCGGCATCGGCGCCGTCGAGCACGAATTTGGCGAAGGAGGACAGGTCGAAGAGGCCGACCGCCTCGCGCGTCGCGCGATGCTCCGCGGCGGAGTGCGGGAACCAGTTCTGGCGCCCGAAGGTGTAGCGGTACTGCGCCGCCTCGCCCTCCGGCGCGAACCAGTTGGGACGCTCCCATCCCGCCGCCTCGCCGAAGCAGGCCCCCCTTTCCGCGAGGCGGTCGTGGAGGGTCGAGCGGCGCACGCCGCGCGCCGTCGTCGGCTGCCGGAAGGGCCAGTGCATGTCGTAGAGGAGGCCGAGCGACTCGACGGTCCGGTCCCGCAGGTAGCGGCGGTTGCGCTGGAACGGCAGGGTGCGCCGGATGTCCACGTCCCACAGGTCCATCGGCGGGTGGCCGTCGATGATCCAATCCGACAGGACCTTGCCGGCTCCCCCCGCCGACTGGATGCCGATCGAATTGAAGCCGGCCGCCACGAAGAGGCCCCGGACCTCGGCCGTCTCGCCGAGGAGGTAGCGGTCGTCCGGCGTGAAGCTCTCCGGGCCGTTGAAGAACAGCTGGATGCCGGCCTCGCCGAGGGCCGGGACGCGCCGGACCGCCGCCTCGAGCAGGGGCTCGATGTGCTCCAGGTCGTCGGGAAGCGAATCGAACGCGAAGCTCTCCGGGATCCCGTCCATGCCCCAGGGCTTGGCGACCGGCTCGAACCATCCGACGAGGAGCTTGCCGGCGTCCTCTTTGATGTAGGTGCAGTTGTCGGCATCGCGCAGGACCGGCAGGTGGGGCGGCAGGCCGGGCATGGGCTCGGTCACGACGTAGAAGTGCTCGGCGGCGTGCAGCGGCACCGTCGCGCCGGCGCGGGCCCCGAGGTCGTGCGCCCACATGCCCGCGCAGTTCACGACGGCCTCGGCGCGGATGTCGCCCAAAGCCGTCCGCACGCCCACCGCGCGGCCGCCCTCCACCACGATCTCGTCCACGGCCAGGTTCTCGAAGATCCGCGCGCCGCGCATCCGGGCGCCCTTTGCAAGGGCCTGCGTGGTGTCGATCGGGTTCGTCTGCCCGTCCCGCGGCAGGTGGACGGCGCCGACGAGGTCGTCGGCCGCCATGAGCGGCCAGAGCGCCCGCGCCTCGTCGGAAGTGAGCACGTTGACCTCCAGCCCGAAGCAGCGGGCCATGGCGGCGCCGCGCCGGAGCTCCTCCATGCGCTCGGCGTTCGTGGCGAGGCCGAGCGAGCCGATCTGGAGAAAGCCGGTGGCCTGTCCGGTCTGGGCTTCGAGCGTGGCGTAGAGTTCGGTCGTGTACTGCGCCAGCCGGGTGAGGTTGTGGGTGGCCCGAAGCTGTCCGACGAGGCCGGCCGCGTGCCACGTGGTGCCGGAGGTGAGCTGCTTGCGTTCGAGCAGCACGACGTCGGTGCAGCCCCGCAGGGTCAGATGGTAGGCGACGCTGCATCCGACGATGCCGCCGCCGACGATCACCACCTGCGCGCGTTCGGGAAGAGAAGCCACTCGCTTGCCTTTCGTCAGTCTGCGCAGGGCCGGCCTCGCTTCGGCGGCCGGCTCGTCGTGTTCGAGGTCGATCGCACGGCCGACGCGGCCTGCCGCGCAACCGGTTGGAACGACGGCCGTGGAACGCGAATCCGCCATCCGTGAAAAAATGAACATACTTTTTTTCATATGTGAAGCGGATTTCATGAGGCACGCGGTCTCCGCCTGAAGCAGAATGAGCCGCCGGCCCCTGCATGCGGCTCGGGCGACCGGCGGACCGCGTTGGTCCGCCCCCGAACTTCGCTTAGAAGCCCCGAGAGGTTCGAACGACCGTCCCCATGCCTTCAGCCCGTTCCTCCCGCCCGAGACCCGAGCCGGCCGACATGCCGCGCGACGAGGTGGACGCCGCCTCTCCCGCGGCTGCCGGCAACGAGCAGGAGCTCCTGCTCGGCGAGCAGATCCGCGCCCTGCGGAAGATCAAGGGCCTGACCCTGCAGCAGATCGCCGGCGAGATCGGTGTGTCGATCGGGTATCTCAGCCAGATCGAGCGCAACCGCTCGAAACTGCCGATCGGCGTCCTCAAGCGCATTGCGACGATCCTGGGGGTCCAGCTGAGCTGGTTCTTTCAGCCGCAGACCCTCGGCCCGCCCGAGGAGCAGGATTTCATCGTGCGGGCCGGCCGCCGCCGCAGGATGTCGTTCACGGGCACGGGCATCGCGGAGGAACTGCTCTCGCCGAACCTGAACGGTCCGCTGGAAGTGCTGCTCAGCACGATCGCTCCCGGCTCCGACAGCGATTTCTACAGCCACGACGGCATGGAGGCCGGGCTGGTGCTCGCAGGCACGCTCGACCTGTGGATCGGGGACAGGACGTTCCGCCTCGAGGTCGGCGACAGCTTCTCCTTCAGCAGTAGGGAGCGGCATCGCTGCGCCAACCCTGGCGAGATCGAGACCAAGGTGGTCTGGATCATCACGCCACCGCACTATTGATCCGTGCGGCCGAGCGCGGCCCGCTGGGCAAGCGCCCGGCGCGGCCGCGTGGGGTCTCAGGCCGCGCGCCCGAGCGCGTCCGCCAGCATCGACACCATGTCATCGACGTGCCGGCGCTCGGCGATGAGCGGCGGCGAGAGGGCAATGATGTCCCCGGTGACCCGGATCAGCAGGCCCTTCTCGAAACAGTCGACGAAGGCGTCGTAGGCGCGGGCTCCGGGCGCGCCCGCCCGGGGCGCGAGTTCGATGCCGGCGATCAGCCCGATCGTGCGGACGTCGATGACGTTGCGCGCGGCACGCAGGCCGTGCATGGCCTCGTGCCAGAATTCCTGCAGTTCCGCCACCCGGGTCAGCAGGCCCTCCTCCTCGTAGACGTCGAGGGTGGCCAGGCCCGCCGCGCAGCCGGCCGGGTGGCCCGAATAGGTGTAGCCGTGAAACAGCTCGATCGCGTCCTGGGGGCCGCGCATCAGGGCATCGTGCACGGCCCGGCTGGCGAAGACCGCGCCCATCGGGACCGTGCCGTTGGTCAGGCCCTTGGCGGCGGTCACGAGGTCGGGGGTGACGCCAAAGAAGTCCGTCGCGAAGGGGGCGCCGAGCCGCCCGAAGCCCGTGATCACCTCGTCGAAGATCAGCAGGACGCCGTGGCGGGTCGCGATGTCGCGCAGGCGCTCGAGGTAGCCCTTCGGAGGCACCAGGACGCCGGTGGAGCCTGCCACCGGCTCGACGATCACGGCCGCGATCGTCTCGGCCCCGTGCAGCGCCACCATGCGCTCGAGGTCGTCGGCGAGTTCGGCGCCGTGCTCGGGCTGGCCCTTGACGAAGGCGTTGCGGGCGAGGTCGTGCGTGTGGCGCAGATGGTCGGCGCCCGGCAGGAGCGGGAACATCCGGCGGTTGCTGACGAGCCCCCCGACCGAGATGCCGCCGAAGCCAACGCCGTGATAGCCGCGCTCGCGTCCGATCAGCCGCGTGCGCGTGCCCTGGCCGACGGCACGCTGGTAGGCCAGCGCGATCTTCAGCGCCGTGTCGACGGATTCGGAGCCGGAGCCGGTGAAGAAGACCCGATCCAGGCGGCTCCCGTCCGGCCCGGGAGCGATCGCGGCCAAGCGCTCGGCGAAGTCGAAGGCGATCGGATGGCCCATCTGGAACGAGGGCGCGTAGTCGAGGGTGGAGAGCTGATGCGCCACCGCCTCGACGATGCGCCGTCGGCCGTGGCCGGCATTGACGCACCACAGGCCGGCGGTGCCGTCGAGGACCGTTCGGCCGTCGTCGGCGGTGTAGTGCATGCCCTCGGCCGCGACGAGCAGCCGGGGCGCCGCCTTGAATTGGCGGTTGGCCGTGAAGGGCATCCAGTAGGCGTCGAGGCGCGGGCGGTTGGCCCGCAGCGGGGTGGTCATGGCACGCTCTCCACAATGGGACAGGGGCAGACACACCGTTCTGGCGAGGCCAACAAGTCCTTTTCTGCCCGCGTTTAACCCTTTGACAGAGCACATGCGGCGCATCAATGTTGGGGAATAGGCATCAACCCGAACAGGGGCCCTGGTGACGAACGACGAGGTGGGGGCGCGGCTGCGCTACGTGCGAACCCTGCATGGCCTGTCGCAGCGGGCGCTCGCCCGGAAGGCGGGCATCGTGAACTCGACGATCTCGCTGATCGAGTCGGGGCAGACGAACCCCTCGGTGGGGGCGCTCAAGCGCATCCTCGACGCCGTGCCAATCGGCCTCGCGGAGTTCTTCTCGCTCGAGCCCGCGCGCACCGAGAAGGCGTTCTACGCCGCCGAGGACTTGGTCGAGATCGGGAAGGGGCGGATCTCCTACCGGCAGGTCGGCGAGACCCTGATCGGGCGCGCGCTCCAGATCCTGAAAGAACGCTACGAGCCGGGGTCGGACACGGGGCGGGTGCCGCTCGTCCACGACGGCGAGGAGGGTGGGCTCGTCCTGTCGGGCCGGCTGGAGGTCACGGTGGACGATGAGCGCAAGGTGCTGGGGCCGGGCGACGCCTACTACTTCGCGAGTCGTCGCCCGCACCGATTCCGCTGTGTGGGCCCTCTGCCGTGCGAGGTCGTCAGCGCCTGCACCCCGCCGACGTTCTGACCCTTGGTTGAGCCGCCCTGATTTGCTTGAAGCCATTTGGCTCGTCCCGGCAGATGAGGATACCATGGCGGAAGGCCGAGTGTCCGGACAGGGCTCAGGACCGGCCATTCCCGACGTGCGCCGCCAGAGACCGCTTTGGGTTCAGGCTGTGTGAAAACTCAGGCGCATTCCGGAATTGTAGAACAATCTTCTAAGCGGCAGACATGCGCGTCCACCGGATGGCCATTCCGATGTCGTCAGAATGCCCGTTTCGATGCTGCCAGGGTGCTCACGAGAAGATCCTTCTAACCCCGCTGTGTTTTCACACACCCTAGGTCACGAGCTTCCGTTGATTAGACACCAGGCAAGTTGGCAGCAGCCAGCATGCGGCCAGTGAACGGCTAGGTTCAATGGCAGGGGCCCGCTCCGTGCCGCGTGAAGAAGGCACACTCAAGCGAATCAGCATCAGTCGGATATCCACCAGCAGGGGCGAGATCCTCGCCCCACTCAGTACCGTCTCCCGCTGTCTGCGCTTCGCGATGAGCCCGCTCCTTCTTCCCGAGCTTCGCGGGCTTCGGCTCGGCTGCGAGACGTTTCTCCGCTTCGATGGCAGTCATGCGCGCCAGCAGCCACTGGATGGCCTGCCAGTTGCCCGCTCGCGCCTTCGCCCACACCAATCCGATCAGCTCGGCGCGTAGCCGCGCGGAGCCGCGCAGCAGTTGGTCACGGTATTCCCGCTGCAGTTGGGTATACGTGATGCTGAGCGCTCGCGCGATGACCTTGGGAGCCTCGCCGAGCGCCGCCATTTCCTCAACCATGTCGTCCGGTGCGGCACAGGACACTGGCAGTGGGCCCGGCTTGCGCCCCGCACCTGGCCTTGCACCACCGCGGCCGATTCCCAATGACTTCGTCATGTTGCGTCCCTTTGATTTAATTCACATGCTGGAAAAAAGATCTGCGAATGAGACCCGATGCGGTATTTTGCCCTTGTAACTCTAAACTTTCGAGCCCCCCCTGGGGCACACCTCGTTGAATACGGTTGGGAGCATGCTGACATCTGGACCAGAGAGGATGAGGAGGAGAGCCATAGCAGACGCCAATCACAGCCGGCCTGTTGGTGATCCGGAGGTCGTGCTTCTGGACGATCCGGGTACGCGAGCGTTCTGGGCCCGGCGCTTCCAGGAGCCTGCCAAGAAGATCGAGCAGGCAGTCGAGGATGTCGGAAACGATCCGGCTCGCGTGGCCCAGTACCTCGGGAAGCCCTGGCCGTACGAGAAGAGCGGCATCGTCTGACACGCGCCGAGTAGGCCCATGGCAAGTGGCGTGGCTCACCATCAGGAGGCTGGCCCCGGCCTCGCGGCTTCCTGCTGCCGACGCTTCTGCTCGGCCCACTCGCGATCGCGGCGTGCCTGCTCCTCTCGAATCGGTGCCCAGTATGCCTCCTGCTCGGCGATGATCCTGGCGTCCTCTCGCTGTTGCCGTGTGGCTCTACGCTTGAGGTGCTCGGCGTACTTGGCCCTTTGCCGAAGCAGCTCTTCGACGGTGATGGGCTCGACCACAGGCTTGGAAGGTGCTGGACGCGTTCGCTGTGCGCGAGGTGGGCCGCTGGGATGGCTCGGTGACGGCTTAGGCGAGGCGCCACCGACGATCTTGACCGCCTCGTCGAGCCTGAGGCCGGCAGACCTGGCAACGCGCTCGGCAGCGGCCCGAGCAGCCGCGCGCTCGCCGGCAGTGGCACCACGTTCGGCCAGAGCAATGCACTTCGCGAGGCGGTCGCGATCCAGGGATGTCGGTGAGTCCGTCATCGGGTCTTTTCTCGGGCTGGCAGATGGAGAAACGCGAAGCCGCCCCTCGTTCACGGAGGCTGGCAGTTAAAAAGCGATCGTAATGGTGATCTAGGTGGTGCTGCCGTTACCGACGGTGCGGACCTCGCCAGCCCAATGTTTGTTCATCACGCGCTTGGCGCCCTCAATGGTCAGGCCAGCTCGGTGCAGCAGCGCCTGCAGCCCACGCAGCAAGGCCATGTCGTCCGGCTGGTAGTAGCGCCTTTCGTTCCGAGCTACTGGCTGCAGATCTGGATTACCAGTAGTCCTTAAAGACACCATCAAGTGGGTCAGAATCGTCGCGTTCGTTCTCTGCCTCGATCATTTGCTCCAGAGTGTCAATTGCATCTGGATACGTAAGCACCTCCTCTCCCGGCGGAATAGCTTGGCCCAGCAAAACCACGTTGTGGAAGAGTTGCTTGACGTGCTCTGGCACCGGGCCGATCAGCAGGCCAGTCGCATACTGACAGATTTTCGAGATTTTTACGTATTCACCTTCGAACATTATCGATGGCTCAGATTGGTAGCGATGGCTCCCGTCTGCCTGCCGAGTACCATTGTGCTTGATATCATCATTCCACTTCTCCCAAGCCACATACTCAACTACAGCACACAAAAAAGCCTGCTCCAAGCAGGGCGAATTATGAATGAACATCGCAGCCTATCTCCTAATTTGATTATCATTCGACGTCGTCGTTTTCAAGATTAGCGTGGCATATGCGGTTAATACGCGATCTGAGCGATTTGTTTATTCAAGCCGAACATGCGTATTAGAAAATTCTCTGTGCCGGGCGTGACCAGACGGCCAGCACAGGTGAATGGCGACGCTTCTATCCGACGCACCTATGAAGGTTGCCGGTTTCCATTCGCCTCTGCCTGGGCGATGACGTTGATGATGGCGCGGCCATCGCCTGCTCGCGTGTGTTGCTCTTGGTCATCGTTCTCCTCGTCGGTGGCTAGCCTCAAACAGCCGGCAGGCTTCACGCACCAGGGTGGCGCGCGATCGGTGGGCTTTCGATTTTCAGATCCCAGGTTCGGGAAGGTGGCGGACTTAGCAGTGAGCAGGCGCTGCACGTGCCACACCCCACCCGGAGATATTTATAGATGTACCGGAAGTGGTACTGGAGATTCCCGGTACCGGAAGTGGTGGTACTAGATGTACCGGAACTGGTACTGGAGAGAGTACCGGAACTGGTACTGGGGAAAAATCCTCACGCCGCATTTGGAACGGGGTTGACCCGGTTGCGGCGAGCCGGCCGGCTGGAGGCACTCTCTTCGACCCGCTGCCGTGCGTTCTTGGCGGCTTGCTCAGCTTCCTCACGGCTGCCGAACCGCTTCCACTCGTTGCTCGGGGGGCGTCCGTCGACCGTTCCGAACCAAGTCAGTCCGAACATGGCCGCCCGGCCCTTGAACGCTCCCCAGGCGCGGTGCCCTTCACGCTCCCGCCGGATGAGACCGAGGGCGATCGCTTCTTCGATGGCTGGCAGAACGGAGTTGCCCCGGATGCCATGCCGCCCGAAGTCGGCGTGAGTGACCGCCAGGGCGCCGTTCGTGAGTCCACCATGCCCGATGTGCTCCAGGAGGATCCTGTCGATCACACGGCGGCAGTTGATCGACTGGGCCCGCCAGGCATGGCTGTCGAGCAGATCCCGACCGAGCGAGGTCCAGTGGCCCTGCCAGATCGCAGGACCCTGCTGGGGGTCGCTCTGGACGGTCGAGCGGCCCGTCTTGTCCGCTTTGGCCGGTTTCCGACGCCTCACGCGGCACCTCCCGGCGCGAGCAGGAGGCTCCAGACAACCGCCCTGACGTGACCCTGGATGTCCTGGAGCTCAGCGTCGATCGTCGCGGAGTTGATCCCGCGGCGCTCCATGGTCTGGCGCTGCAACTCGAGCTGCCGGCGGAGGTGTGCCTCAGCCTTCGCCGTCGTCGCGGCCGCAGTCATGATGCTCGCGTGCCTGGAGATGAACGCCCGGTCCCGCGACCGGGGGAAGGGCAAGACGATGGCGCTCACGACACCCCTTCCTGCTTCTCGATCCACGCCAGGATGGTGGAACGGCGGGCGTGCACACGCCCCCCCAGCTTGAATGTCGGCAGGTCGCCTTTCGCGATTGCGTGGTAGATTCGCCGGATGTTGGTCTCGCGGATCCCTTCCTCGGGCCCGTAGATCGCGACGGAGATGCCTTCCGCGCCGATGATCACGTCGTCGGGCATGGCTCCGCCGTTCACGCCTTCGTGGCGCGCTGTTCCAGCGTTCATTTTGAACTCCCGTTAGCTGGCCAAAGCTCTCGCGACAGCGATGAGTGTCTTATGCGAGATTATCGTTTGATCTAAGCGATCTCCGTACGAATCCAATTTATCGTGGTCAACCGAGCCGTACTCGACATGTACAAATCTGTCTTCTACCCACTTCTCCTCAAAAATTAGAAAAATCTCCGCCCTCAGGATAGGTCGCTCGAATCTAATGGATATAGAGCCCGGATAATCATCCGTTACACCGAGATAGTTCTGGATCCCCATTTCCTTGATTAAGGTCTCAAGGTCGTCACCGAGCGTTGACCACCGCTCTCCGACTCCGGTATAGTTTTTGGCTCCGGCTTTACTCACGCGTAGATCTCTAAATAGAGGCAGGTTCTCCTTTACATCTTTGGCAAGAGCACAACCGTTGACGGCGATCAGCAAGTTGGCAGCGTCTCTCTCATTCATTTTTGCAGCAGAGCGTCCCCTACCACCTTGGGATAGGTACCCAGATTCACGTGCAGCGCGCGCGAAGATGCCGACAGAAACTTCGTCGAGTCCTTCGACCAGAGCCACAGTGCGGACCAGATCGCTTAGGAGCGCCATGAACCCTGCTCCCTCATATGAAATAGCTTCAGATGGTTGACGGGTCAAGGCCCATCTGAGCTTATATCAGAAGGGCGCGGACCGCGTGAACCTCGCGCCCCTTCATGGAAGAGGTGTCAATGGCTACGATTCGTAAGAGGGAACTGCCGAGCGGCAAGATCGCTTGGCTCGCCTCCTACACGGATGGAGGCGGCAAGCGCCGTTTTAGGCAGTTCGCGACCCGAAAAGAGGCAGACGCGTTCCTGACACGGGCACGCTCAGAGGTCGCACACGGCGTCCACATTCCGGACTCTCAGAGCATGACGGTCGGGCAGGCCGCCGACGCTTGGCTGAAGCACGCGGAGGAGGGCGGCCTGGAGTGGTCGACGGTGCTGCACTACCAGCAGCACGTGAACGAGCACATCCGGCCGCTGATCGGGAGTCTCCGGCTGACGCAGGTCACGACGCCACGGGTCTACAGCTTCGCCGAGGAGCTTCGGGCGAAGGGACGGTCGCCGGAGATGGTGCGCCGAGCCGTACAGTCGCTCGGGCGGATTTTCCGCTTCGCGAAGGGCAGGGGGCTTGCCGGTCAGAACCCGGTAGCGGACGTGAAGCTGAAGCGCTCGAAGCGCGATCAGGCCCGGGTTGAGATTCCGACCCGCGAGGAGCTGCGCGCGATCCTCGGTGCGGCTCAGGGTCGCTGGCGGCCGCTCATTGTCACGGCGATGTTCACGGCCCTGCGGGCTAGCGAGCTTCGAGGCCTGCGGTGGTCCGACGTCGACCTGAAGCGGCGCGTCCTCACGGTGAGGCAGCGCGCCGATGCCTGGAAGCGGATCGGGCCGCCGAAGAGCGAAGCTGGCACTCGTGACGTGCCGCTCGCGCCCATGGTGGTGAACACGCTTCGGGAGTGGCGCCTCGCGTGCCCGAAGGGCGAACTCGACCTCGTTTTCCCGTCCGGGGCCGGGCAGGTGGAGCACCACCCCAACATCATCGCCCGCGGCTGGGAGCCGACGCAGATCGCGGCAGGCGTGGTCGAGATGGTCGACGGCAAGGACAAGGCCGGAAACCCGGCGAAGGCCGCCAAGGGGCGCTACAACTTCCACGCCCTCCGGCACGCGGCCGCCTCGATGTTTATCGAGAGCGGCATGACGCCCAAGCGCGTACAGGCGATCATGGGCCATTCGAGCATCATCGTAACCTATGACACCTATGGGCACCTTTTCAGCGACGACGAGGCTGACCAGAACGCGATGCGAACCATCGAGGAGCGTCTCCTCGGCTAATTGCACAACACGGCTGCAACACCGCTGGAAAAACTCTTAATAATTCAAATAGGTTGGTTGGACTCTGACTCCGTTAGTCGTGGTTCGAATCCACGTCCCCCAGCCACTTGAATTCCCTACGCTTTCTCCATTCCTTGATAAGAGCATTCAGGCACGGTCGGGTGTCCGGTCGGGAGAATTCATTCTCGTTTCGAGCTTGCGCACCGCGGCCAGGGCCAGTGCCGGATCGCGGTTGAGGTAATGGGCATCGAGGATTGACCTGACGTCTCGCAGCGAGTGCCCGGTCAGCGTCGCGATCTCGGCCTCGGAGCAGCCCGCCAGCGCCAGCCGGCTCACAGCAGTGCCGCGCAGGTCGTGGAAGGTGAGCCCCCGGATGCCGGCCGCGCGGCACGCCTTACCCCACGACGAGCGGAAGCCGTCGCCGGTCCAGGGCCGGCCCTCCGAGTTCACCAGGATCACGGGGCTCACCCGAGGCGCCGCGTCGAGCGCGGCCCTGAGCGGGGCACCGACCGGGATGACGACGCGCGCGCCGGTCTTGCCCTGCTTCAGGCGGACCGTCTCCCCGTCGTAGGCGGACCAGGGCAGGCGCAGCAGGTCGCCCTGCCGCTGACCTGTCCAGAGCGCCAGGATGAGCGGCAGGTGCAGGTGGGCGGGCGCCGAGGCGAGGAATCGCCGCTCGTCGTCATCGGTCCAGACCTTGTCCGTGCGACTGGCCCGGTAGAGGCGTCCGCCGCGCTCACAGGGGTTCGCCAGGATCAGCCCGCGGTCGAGGGCCCACGACAGGATCCGGGCGAGCACGCTCCACGCGTAGTCGGCTTGTCGGCGGGAGCGCACCGCGAGCCGGTCGCGCCAGGTCAGGAATTCGCCGCGCGTGCGCCGATCAGTCAGGGCACCGAGCGGGAAGTCGCCGAACTCCTGTTCGATGACCTTAATGTGCCTGACGTAGTCGGCCCGGGTCCGCGGCTCCTTCCCGAGGAAGGAATCGCTCGCCTGGAAGCCCTGGATGAGGGAGAGCAGGACGCCCTGCTTCGTCTCCACCCTCCGCGCCACGGCGGTGTTGTAGGACGCCATGAACTCGGGCGTGCCGGGTTCGCCCTCCAGGCGCGGGCCGCCTTTCCACGCGTACCAGTACGTGCGCCACGTGCCGTCCGCGAGTCGCTTGCGACGGGAGTTGATGCCCTTAAGCCGGACGCGCATCGCGTTTGGCCCTCCACGCGTCGAATTCAGTGGCCGTCTCGGCCTTCGCTGGCTCGCCGGAGTGGATCACGATCGTGCCGTCCGCAATCTCGACGCGATCGACCTTGAGGCCTCCAGCCTGTGCGCCGGATACAGCCCGGGCGATCTGTGCCTTGGTGATGGTGCGGCGGCGCGGCACGGTCAGCTCTCCTAACTGCCCCGGCGATTGCTGCGAAGATCAGCAAGTCTTTCATTCACGCGATTGTACAATATATTTAGATTGATTATCAGCCTTGTAGACTTGCTACTAAATGTTTCGCTGCCCTCGAAAAGTTGTGCATACTGGTCGCCCGTCCTTACATTTACTAAATTGACTGCGGCGGAATTGACAACTCCCTCTTCCGGATCTTGGAAAGTTTCGTGACCAAATGTTACCAGAAACGTCTTTCCTTCTGGAAACAATTGCCCGGGCTCGAGATCGACCAAATCTTCTGGATTATGAGCTACAGAAACGAATAATGTGTAACGAACCGCTTCTGTAGCGACTATGCCCGCCTTATCTGGAGAGAATCCGAATTTAACGAGTTCATTCATTATAGCATAGCAATACATACTCCTTAACGTTATAATAGTTCTGCCTCCTTTTGATTTAGGTTTTTGGTCGAATTTACTAAGATAAACTGCCCCTCTCTGAATCCATGAGCGCAATGTGTTGAATTCCATTCCGACAACATCTGCCGCATCGGATAGCAGCAATTGGGGAATATCCAAATACGATGTCGTGACCATCGCGCCTCTCACAGATCGAACTATGCGCGAGATGCCTACCTGATGCAAGTGCGTCATTTCGGCTGCAAGCTCATCGAGTCGGCGCTTATGATGCCGCCGTGGGAATCATCAGCTCTCTCACCACAATAACCGCGAGCTGTTTGAAGGGCTCGTCGCGGTCCGGGCTGCCGGCGAGAGCGAAATCCTAAAGTAGGCGTGCCTTGGCGAGCATGTCCGCCGTCGGCCGGGACGGTTCCGCGATGGCGCGACTTATCGGGGCTTGTCCTGGGAGGAACTCCGCATCGTAGCGGCCGCTGGGCCAATCGTCCACAGAAGCAGCCTGCTCGACTCAGGGCGTTACTCAGCAGCCCAGGCGCAGGTATGGGCGAGGTCGGAGTGCTCCGTTGTAGCCTCGTTCGGCAGGGTAGGATCCACAGCGAGCGGGAGCGTGGCCGCACAGCACGGTGCGGCGCGCCTGCGTCGAGCCCCAGAACGCCGAAGATTCCGCCGAGCTTGCCGCCGCCGCTGGGCGGCCTCTGGGCGGCTCCCTCCGGCCCTGGCGGCCCGGTTCACGCCCGGCGAGGTCGCGGTCCTGGCCGTGGTAGCCGCCGAAGCCTGCCGGCGCGGCGACTGCCGCCTCGCTGTGGGCCACATCGCGGCGCTGGCGGGCGTCTGCGAGACCCTGGTGAGGAACGCCCTCCGGGAGGCCGCCCACCTCGGCCTGGTGACCGTCGAGGAGCGCGCGATCACGGGCTGGCGCAACGATACCAACGTGGTGCGCCTCGTGTCGGAGGAGTGGCGCTCCTGGCTGCGCCTCGCCACGGGCCGGCAGGCGCCCGCCCCGGCGCTCCGGTTGCCCCACGACCAGGGCGGCCGCAGACCCGCCACCTCGTATGCGGGGGGAGGGTGCAGATCCGTGCAGGGCACGCCTACTGAGAGGGATAAACCTGTGAATCCAGGGCAGCGGAGCCCGGGTCAGGCTGCCGGGGGGCAGGGTCGCAGGCCCGCCACCGCCACCTAGAGGTGCGGGCCAGGATTCGCGGAAGCGGGGCGCGGCAGGGCCGGGAGCTCATGCGTGGTCGTCATGCGATGGATCGCGAGCGTCCGCTCGGCCGAACATGGACACCCGGCTTCATCACGGCTCAGAACCGGCACCAGACCATTTGGCGCAAGAGGATCCGATGCAGGAGGTCAGCCGAGACGACGATCCCGAGGAGACGAGCGCGGTCGTGGGGCCGTCGAAGCCCCGGCTCCTGCGGGTGCTCGGCCCCGGCCTCACCACGGGCGCCTCGGACGACGACCCGAGCGGCATAGCCACCGAGGGTCAAGGCGTTTGAGGTCCACCGTTATGAACCGGGTTCCGGCGAGAACCCCCGAATGGACACCCTCGAGGTCGGCCTTGAAAATTGCGCCCGATGGTCCTTGCGAGCGCGCATGTAGGGGGCAGGGTTGCCGGACATGGATGAGGCAGCGATTGCGCGGGCCATTCACGTCACTGCGGTGGTCGTCTGGATTGGAGGCGTGGCCATGGCCACCACAGTCGTTCTGCACCTGGTGCGGCGCAAAGGGGCGCCAGTGGAGAAGCGGCTCGCATTGTTGGAGGCGGTGGAGGGCCGGTTCGTCTGGCAAGCCAGAATTGCGACCGTGCTGGTCGCGCTCAGCGGCTTCTACATGATACAGTGATATAACCTCTGGAGCCGCTTCGCCTCGCCCGAGTTCTGGTGGATGCACGCGATGCTGACCACTTGGCCGATCTTTACGCTCCTGCTCTTCGTGATCGAGCCCTTCCTGATGCATGGCTGGGTCCGCAACCGGGCGCTGTCTGGAGACGAGTCCGCGTTGTCCCAGCTGCACGGAGTTCACTGGGTCTTGCTGATGCTCGGTCTCGTCACCGTACTCGCCGCAGTGGCCGGAACCCACGGCGTGGCGTTGCTGCCCTGAACGGTCCGCTATGCGGCCCAGCGCTCCGAACTCGCCAAGAGCATTGGCCTCGGTCAGCAGCGCCGTAAGCGCAAGTGACTGCTGGCTCGACATGAACCGAATATCTAGGGTGCCGGCCAAGCAGCAGGTGGTAAGTTCCTGTCCTGCCGTGAATGCCACTGCAAGCTGGTAGCGGTGGCGAGGGAGAAGCCGAATGTCAGATCTTGCAACCCTGCGCGGCCTCTCCGGTCTTAGTCCGGAGCCCGCATCGCTCAAGCGGTCGGCGCTCCTGCTGATCGACTTGCAGGAGACCTACCGCAACGGGGTGATGCGCCTTGAGGGGGCTGAGCCTGCGATCCGCGAGGCTGCAGCCCTGCTGGCGCGGGCGCGCGACACCGGCATTCCCGTCTTCCATGTCCGCCACGATGCCGGGCCTGGCTCGCCCTACGATGTTTCGGCACCGATCGGTCAGATCAGCCCGGAGGTGGCGCCGCAGGGTGATGAGGCGGTGATCACCAAGACCTACCCGAGCTCCTTCGTCGGCACGGATCTGGAGAAGCGGCTGCGCGCGGCGAATGTTCAGGACGTGATCGTAGCGGGGTTCATGACGCATATGTGCGTGAACTCCACCGTGCGGAGCGCCTTCAGCCTCGGGTTTCGTCCGACGGTGGTGGCCTCTGCGACGGCAACCCGCGACCTGCCTGCGCCAGACGGCAGCGTGGTGCCCGCGTCCCAGCTGCAAGTCGCAAGTCTCGCTGCTCTCGCCGACCTCTTCGCCGTGGTCGCGCCGAAGCAAACTGATATCCCGGACTGAGTTTCGCGCCGAGTTTATCCTGCACGGCACATGGACAGGATGTTTGTTATTGGGCGGCCAAAAGGCCGCCCTTTCTGATTATCTCACAATTCAAGACCGAAATACGTGCCCGCTAGTATGGCGAGAGAACGACGATTTTTCAGCCACTTACATCTGTCAGGCTCGCGTGTTAGAAAATCAAAGTCGGACGGCAGCGGCTTCCCGCACGCCTGTCACACCGGTGAAGGATGCTTTCGGCAGTGCGGTCAGCAACGCCAAGCTCCCGGCCGCAGGCAAGATGGAGAAAGCCGAGGGCCGTGCCCAAAGATGCCTACGGCGGGGTGAAGGACACCCTGCGCGGCCGCTGAGCCTCAACGCACCGGTGGAGGCCTCTCGGCACCCACTGCGCGCAGCCCGCCGAGACGTCCGAGCGGGGAGCGAAGCCCGAACTGCCGGGTTATCACCTCGCAGAAATCGGCATCGTGGTCGCGCCTCATCGCGCAGCCGTTCTGCGGGGAGAGGCATATGGCTATCGACGTTCGTTCTGACCTTCGCCGGCCGACCACGCTGGCCTTGGCCGCGCTGAGTGTGCTGCTCCTGGTCATTCTGCTCGTCTCGAGCATCTCGCACTCTCGGCAGCGGCAAGCCCAGGAGCAGCAGATTGGAAATCTGAATAGCCAGCTTGCAGCGGTACAATCAGAGCTGCAACAGCAGACGCGGGCTGCGGGAACGCTCAAAGAGTTGCAAGCAAAAATTGCAGCGACAGAACAGCAAAACACGCAGACCGCGCAAGCTGCACAGCAAGCACAAGCGCAGCTCCGCGAATTGGAGCAGAGCAGGCAGGTCGCCGAGCAGAAGGCCAGGGATGCCCTGCAAGCCGCTCAAGCACCAACGCAGCGCCTTGCAGAGCTGCAGTCCGATGTCCAGAAGGCCGGCCAGCAGGTGGCGACTCTACGCGAGGCGGCCATCTCGGCAGAGCAAACAGCGGCGGCCCGCACCCAGGAACTCTCGGACGTCGGACGGCGGGTAGAAGAGGCGCGCAAGCAGGAAGCGAAGCTGCGAACCGACTTGGCCGCTCTGGCGCAGGAAGCGACCGCGAAAACTGCCGAGTTGGCTGACGCCGAACAACGACAGCAGCAGGCCCGTGAGGGCTTGGCGGCGGCGCAGAAGGAACTGCTGCAAGTCCGAGCCGATCGGGAGCGCGTCGCCCAGCAGCGAGGTGAGTTGGATCAGACCATCACCAGCCTCACTCAAGCTCGCGATAAGACATCGGCCGACAAGAGTCAGATCGAGCAACAGCTCCAGCAGACCCGAGACTCGCTGATGTCCGCACAGAAGGACGTGGCCGCTGCGCAGGCTGAGCGTGACCGGCTGACGGGCGAGCGTGGACAGGTTGAGCAGGCCATCAAGGCTCTGACCGGCAATCGAGAGAAGCTCACCAGCGACCTCGAGTCCGTTCAGAAGCGGTATGCGGAGGCCCAGGCACAGCTTGCGACGCTGACGGAGAACCTCGCGGCGAAGAACAAGGAGGTTGCCGACCTGGAGGGTCGTCTTCGCACGACCCGGCAGGAACTCGCCGAGGCACAGGGCAAGCTGGCCGACGCCCGCCAGCAGTTATCCGGTCAGCCCGCTGCGGACGGCTCCGCGCCCGCCGCGACAGGAAGCACATCACCTGAAGGTGAGACGAAGCCGCAGTAGAGAGGCTGGCCCGCAACAGCCTTTCCCTTGCCCCGGAGGTGTAACCGAGATCCAAGAGTTCCCGACGGTGTGCGAGGCGATCCGCACGGCGGGCCTGTCGCAAATGCGAACGGGCCCCGTTCACGGCCCATTAGCTATACCCACCCAGCTTGCCGCCTCCGCCTCGGAGCCGGCCCATGATCCTGAATGCCCTCGCCCTCAAGCTGAAGCGCCCAGCCGGCGGAGATTTCCGGGGCCGGCACTTCGAGGCCACCCTGATCGTGCAGGCCGTGTCCTGGTACTTGCGCTACGCCCTGAGCTACCGCGACATCGAGGAGATGCTCCTGGAGCGCGGGATGGTGGTCGATCACTCCACCATCAACCGCTGGGTGCTGTCCTACGCGCCGACCATCGAGAGCCGCCTGCGCCGGTTCCGCAAACCGCACTGCGGCTCCGTGCGCGTGGATGAAACGTACATCAAGGTACGCGGCCAATGGCGCTACCTGTACCGGGCCATCGACAAGCATGGCGAGGCGGTCGACTTCCGGCTCACCGCCAACCGCGATCTGGATGCGGCCAAGCGGTTCTTCCGCAAGATGCTGCAGGATCAGCCGCTTCTCGCGCCCGACCGCATCGGCACCGATGGCGCCGGCCCGTACCCGTCGGCGATTGCTGAGAGCCGCAAGGAGGGCCTGCTGCCGCGCACGCCCACGCACCACGTCACCAAGCGCCTGCAGCAAGGGATCAAGAGCGACCACTTCCGGGTCAAGCGGGCGATGCCGCGGGTGGGCGGGTGTCAACGGGCTTCGAACCTTCCGCAATTTCGGGCGCGCAATTTTCCTCAGATCGGCGGGCTCGGCGGTCAGGCGATGCCGAGGTGAGCACCTCCATTCTTGGGCGGGCGTCCGCGCCGACGCGGAGGCGGGGCGAGCGGCGGAGCCTGCAGGGCTGCCTTCGAGCGGATGTGCTCGGGCATGAGCGCGGTGTGCTGGCGCAGCCGGTAGCTTGAGCCCTCGATCTGCACCACCACGGCGTGGTGAAGCAACCGGTCCAGCAGCGCGGTCGCCACCACCGGATCGCCGAACACCTCCCCCCACTCTGCAAAGCCGCGGTTCGAGGTCAGGACCATCGCGCCCCGCTCGTAGCGCGCGTTGACGAGCTGGAAGAACAGGTTGCCCCCGCCCGGCACCACCGGCAGGTAGCCGATCTCGTCCACGATCAGCAGCGCCGGCCGGCAGAAGTAGCGGATCTTCTCGCGCAACGTTCCTTCCCGCTCGGCCCGCGCCAGCGTTCCCACAAGGTCGGCCAGGGTGGTGAAGTACACGCTGCGGCCCGCCTTCACCGCCTCGACCCCGAGGGCCACCGCCAAGTGGCTCTTGCCGGTGCCGGGCGGGCCGAGGAAGTGCAGCACCTCGCAGCGGTCCACGAAGCCCAGCTCGGCCAGGGCCAGGATGCGGGTGCGGTCGAGCGAGGGCTGGAAGGCGAAGTCGAAGCCCGACAGCGTCTTGACCGTCGAGAGCCGCGCCATCACCAGCGCGGTCTTCACCCGCCGGCTCTCGCGTAGGCTCAGCTCCTCGCTCAGCAGGGCATCGACCGCCTCCAGCGCGCTGAGTTCGCCGCGCTCCAGCCGCCGCACGGTGGTGTCGACGATCTCCAGGGCGCGCGGCATCTTCAGCCCTACCAGCGTGGCCTTGATCCGCTCGACCAGTGGGGGGATCAGCTCGCCAGTTCCGCTCATGCCGCGTCTCCCCGGTCGGTCCTGGGCACGCCGGCTCCCGCGAGTTGGCGGGCTACGGCGTCGTAGATGGCCAGCGGGCGACGCGCGACCTGGTCGCCGGCGCGCCTGACGACCACCGGCTCGGCAGGGTCTCGTGGCTCGGGCGGGGGAGATCGCGGCCGCCGATGGGCTGGATCGACCTGCGTCAGCCCACGCCCTTCCAGGGGCAGGTGGCAGGCAACGAGCTCACCCGCCTCGTAGATGCGGATCTGATCGGCCAGCACGTGCACCTCCAGGGCGCGGCGGCGGGTGGTGTCGGGCACGCTGTAGAGATTGCCCGCCACCGAGACGAAGCCCTCGTGGGTGACGCGCCGCTCCAGGCTGAGCACGGCTTCGTAGGGCACGGGCGGCAGCGCCCGCAGCTGGCTGCGCTCCTCCGCGAAGGCGTCGGCGACGATCCGCTTGGTCGTGGCGTGCCGGCGGGCGTTGGCCACGGTGTCGAGCCAGTGCCGCAGCTGGTCGTTCAGGTCGTCGAGGTTGCGGAACGAGCGGGCGAGGAAGAAGTCCTCGCGCAGGTAGCGGAACGGGCGCTCGACCTTGCCCTTGGTCTTGGCCCGGTAGGGACGGCAGGCGCGCGGCAGGAACCCGTAGTGGCGCGCGAGATCGAGAAGGCTGCGGTTATAGATGACCAAGCCGTCGGGATCCTCGCCGATCACGGCGGTCTTCATGCGGTCGTAGAGGATCTCGCGCGGGGCGCCTCCAAGGGCCTGGAAGGCGGCGATGTGGCAGCGCAGGACCGTCTGCAGATCCTGGTGGACGACGAAGCGGGCCCAGAGATAGCGCGAGTGGCCCAGCACCATCGCGAACAGCCAGACGATGCGGGTCACGCCCGGCTCGTCGGCGAAGACGACCTCGAAGCGGGCGAGGTCGACCTGGGCCTGCTCGCCCGGCGGGGTCTCGAAGCGGCGCTCGATAGGCAGAGGAGCTGAGGGGCGAAGCAGGGCCACGGCTCGCTTCACGGCGGTGTAGGCCCCTGCGAAGCCGCGCTCCTTCAACTCGCGCCAGAGACGGACGGCCGTAAGCTGCGGGTAGGCGGCCAGGCGCTCGCGCAGGTAGGGCAGGAAGGCGTCGGTGGCCCGCGCGCGGGGGGATCGCGGTCCGTAGACGGGCGGCTCGAGGCCGCGGGCGATGTACTTGGCGACGGTCTTGCGGTCGAGGCCGAGCTGGCGGGCGATGGCGGTGACCGAGAGGCCCTGCCGGTGGAGGTCCAGGATCGTCATGAGTTCCCCGAGGCTGACCACCGCGCCGCTCCCTCCCGCCACGGGGACCAGCTTCGGTGAGACGGCCGCCGCGCGGGCATCCCGCCTCAAACAGGAGGCTCAGGGGCGGCCGGGAGGGTGGGGAAAATTGCAGGCCCACAAGTGAGGAGGATCCAACGCCCGCTCACAGGCGGGTTCCGGTCGTTCTCCACGGCCCGACGCACGATCCGGGGCTTCGAAGCCATGTTGTGGCTGCGCAAGGGCTTCGGGTTCTCGGGGGCATGGACCGTGCGCGAGCAGAACCAGCTGCTCACCTGCTGCTTTGGACTTCCCGTCGCGAACAAAGCGTGAAAGCGGGGCCGAGCAGGCCCTTCTGCGGCCTGGACCCAAGATTGCGACAGGCCCGTCCGTCCCACGCTGCACTGCCCACCCCTCCCAGGTCGAGCGGTAGATCCGGCGATTTGGGCGACCCCGTCTGTCGGGGGTCGATACTGGCCCGGCCCCGCCCAGGGTGACGGCAGCAACGTTCTCGATACTCGTAGCTCCTAGCACGTTTGAGGGATGACATTGTCATCATTGCTAACTACAATGTCCTAATTGGTGGGAATACATCGAATTGAGCGCAACCGATCATCCTGTGGTGCGGGACTAGCAGGTCAGGCCATGCATAGCGAGATCCGCTTTGAGCCGATCAAGAGCGCAACCCGGTCTAACGGCGAGGAAGCTGTGCTGGTCTGGGCCAATCATAATCTGGTAGCCCTGCTTGTGAGAGCTGATGCGCAGTGGTTTTTGCAATTTGGACTAGGACCTTGTGAGCGAGAGGGCCTGCTATTTCACGATTTAGCCGATGCTGAGCATTGGTTTCTTGAGTGCATTGCGCGAAATAGCTGGAGAACTAATTACAACCTGTTCCAGGCCTGAGAACATGTGGACACCAAAGTGGTCTTGAAATAGGATCTCAGTCCTATGAGCGGCGCTCGGAGGACAGGTGTTAGTCGGACTGCCTCTCCTGAAGGCATTTGAGCGAATATGCTGCGGAGGCAGGCAGGACACGACGAGGGACGAGTTTCGCTATCACTCCGTGCCTGCTCGGGTATAACTCGGGCGCTGATCCGTCGGACGGAGTTCTCATGCCTGACCTCTTTTCGCCGTTCATGCTCAAGGATGTCACGCTGCGCAACCGCATCGTCATGTCTCCCATGACGATGTACCGCTCGCCGCCTGACGGCACGGTGACGGACTTCCACCTCATGCTGATCGGCTCGCGGGCCGCGGGCGGCTTCGGGTTGGTGTTTCCGGAACAGATCGCCATTCAGCCCGACGGCCGCACGTCGACGCACTGCGCCGGCCTGTGGGACGATGCACAGATCGACGGCCTGCGGCGCATCAACCGTCTCGTCAAGGACATGGGCGCGGTGCCTGCGATCCAGCTCGGGCATACCGGCCGCAAGGGCAGCGAGAACCGGCCCTGGGACAAACCCCGCCAGCAATACGCCCCCGATCATCCCGAGGGGTGGCAGGTGCGCGGCCCCTCCGCCGTGCCCTACGGCGGCCGCTTCCACCACCCCGTGCAGGAAATGTCCGTGGCCGAGATCCACGAAGTCCATGCGAGCTACGCGTCCGCCGCGCGCCGCGCCGCCGAGGCGGGATTCGAGTGGCTCGAGCTGCACTTCGCGCACGGCTATCTCGGCGCGAGCTTCTTCTCGCCCATCGCGAACAAGCGGACCGACGCCTATGGCGGATCGCTCGAGAACCGCGTCCGCTTCCACCTCGAAGCGATCGACGCGGTCAAGGCGGTCTGGCCGGAGCGCTTGCCCTTGACGATGCGCCTCGGCTCCGACGACCTGAACGAAGAGGGCGTTCAGTTCGACGAGTCCGTCGTCGCGGTGGGCTGGATGAAGGAGCGCGGGCTCGACTTCGCGGACCTGTCCATCGGTCTCAACACGGATGACATGAGAGCGCCGCCGTTCAAGCAACTCGCTTTCATGGTGGAGCGTGGCGCGCGCGTTCGACGCGAGTGCGGCATCCCCGTGGGCGTGAGCTGGAACCTCGGCGTTCCCGCGGAGGCCGACCGCGTGATCCGCGACGACCTGATCGACCTCGTGTTCATCGGGCGCCCGGCGCTCGCCAACCCCCACTGGCCGGTCTGGGCCGCGCGCGAACTCGGGCACCCCGATCCGTTCTCGCTCGTGCCGGAGGATTGGGCGTGGTGGCTGCGGAACTTCCGCGCGAGTTCCGAGGCCATCGGTTGGCCGCCCTTACCGAGCCCTCCCGTCGATCCGACGTCTCCCGCTCAGCGCGGCTCCGTCGCGCGCTCCGAGTAATCCGTCAGTCTCGGACGGCCGCGCCGCCCCTGGCGCCGATGGCGCCCGTCCGGACGGGACCTTACGGCTTCGTCACGAGCGGGCACCTGCTCTTGGAGAGGGGCTGGAAGGCTTCGTCGCCCGGAATCGTGGCCAGCACCTTGTAGTAGTCCCACGGAGCCTTGGACTCGCCCGGCTTCTTCACCTGGACCAGGTACATGTCGTGCACCATGCGCCCGTCGGCGCGGACCTTGCCGCTCTCCGTGAACATGTCCGCGATCGGAAGCTCCTTCATCTTGGCGGCGACGGCCTTGCCTGCATCCGTGCCGGCGGCCTCGACCGCTTTCAGGTAGTTGGTGACCGCGGAATACGCGCCCGCCTGAATCTGAGACGGCATCTGCTTCGTGCGCTCGAAGAAGCGTTTCGACCAAGCGCGCGTCTCTGGCGTGCGGTCCCAATAGAACCCGGTGACGAAGGTGAGATTCTGCGCCTCCTGCAGGCCGAGCGAATGGACGTCTTGGATGTACATCAGGAGCGGCACCACGCTTTGAGTCGTGGTCAGCCCGAACTCGCGCGCTGCTTTGATGGAGTTCACCGTGTCCGAGCTGGCATTGCCCAGCGCGATCACGTCCGCCTTCGAGGCCTGGGCCTGCAGCAGAAACGACGAGAAATCAGGGGAATTGAGCGGGTGAAAGACTGTGCCGACGAGCTTCGCGCCCGCCTCTTCGGTAAACTCCTTGAGCGCGCCGGCCACCCCTTTGCCGTAGGCGTAGTCGGCGGCGAGAACGAACCACTTCTTCTTCCCGAGTTCGCTCATCGACTTCACGACGCCATGCGCTGCCGAATACGTGTCGTAAACGTAGTGGATCGAATTGGGCGTGCAATTCTCGTTCGTCATGATCAACGAGGCGGTGCCCGTCATCAGGGTCAGCCGATTTCGTTCTACGGCCAAATTGTTGACGGCGAGTGCCACGGACGTGTTGTTGAGGTCGACGACGGCATCAACCCCCTCGCGGTCGAACCAGTTGCGAGCGATGCCCGCGCCGGTGTCCGCCTTGTGCTGATGATCGGCCGATACGATCTCGATAGGCCTGCCGAGAACCTTGCCGCCGAAGTCTTCGACAGCCATGCGGGTCGCCTCGACTGAGCCCTTCCCGCCCACGTCGGCATACGGACCGGACATGTCGGTAAGGACGCCAATCACGACCTTGCCGTCTGTCAAATCCGCGGCGAGGGCCGGTGCGCTTGCGAGCGGGTTCAACGCCAGGCACAGCGCGCTGGCGACCAGTCCTGCGGTTTTCATCGAGGTGCCCCTGTCATTTGGCGTGAAACCGCCTTGGTCGACATCGCGCGCCGCGCGTTGGCTGTCGCGAGGGTGGCGAGCACGTCCGAGTGCGCTCCCGCATCTTGTATGTTGCAAATCAGTGATCGCACCCGGAGGCGAGATCCGGGACCGGCCGACATGCGCGATCTCGATCCGAAAGGATCCGCTTCCCCCCCCTCTTGCGGCGCTTCGTGTTGTCCGACTCACGTTGGCTGCCTGCTCAATCACGTTCACCTCCGCGAGCCGAACGCCGCGGTCTTCGTCACTGGAATTTATCGTCGAGCCACTCCGTGCACTCGGGCGCGTTGCACTTGACGCAGCCAAACCAAGCATTCGTCAGGACCGTCAGTCAGAAAATTCTGGCAAGTACTCATTTCAGTATTTTCCAAGGATTTAAATTCTCGGATGACCAGCAGATTTTATCCCGAAGCCGTATGCATTACATTTTTGGTGTACTTCCAACTGTGAAACTGGGATCGGTCCGCAGACCGATCCCATGGCTTCATCATCGAGGCAGTTCGGAGTGCGCCGTGCCGCGCCCCTCACTCGAACATATCTGGCTGCGTCTCGGCGATGTGGCTGTACAGCGTCTGGAAATGCAGCCAGCCAATGTAGTCGCTCCCGACGTGCTCACGGCTATAGCGGGCGGTTTTCTCCGACAGCACCTGCGGCTTGATCCCGGTGGCTTCGATCAGGAGTTGCTGCTGACAGGCCCGCTCCAAGGCGATGAACCAGAAGGCCGCATCATCGATGCTGTGGCGACTGCAGGTGAGCAGGCCATGGTTCTGATGCAGCACGCCACGATTGAGGCCGATTTGCTGAGCAACCGAGAGTCCACTCTTCTCTTCAACCGCTACAGCGCCCGCCGAAGCGCCGATCACCGCGTGGCTGTTGTAGAAAGCAGCCGCATCTTGGCTGATCATATCCAGCGGGCGGCCCGTGGCGCACCAAGCCGTGCCGTAGGTCGTGTGCGCGTGGCACATCGCCATCACGTCGGGATACTCTTCGTGCACGGCGGCGTGCAGGACAAAACCGGCGCGGTTGATCGCGTGGCGGCCTTCGACGACGCGGCCCTTGTGGTCGGCCAGGATGAGGTTGGACATCCTCACCTGGGAGAAGTGCACGCACATCGGGTTGGTCCAGTACAACTCCGGGCGCTCGGGGTCGCGGACCGTGAGGTGCCCGGCGAAGCCGTAGTCGAAGCCGTGCATCGCGAAAGCGCGGCAGGCTGCAACGAGGTGTTTCTTGCGGTACTCGCGCTCCTCAGCGTAGCTGGCGAATTCCGGCACATCCGGAAAGATCAGGTCGGCCTGCTCAGGCTGATAGATCGAGGTTCTCTTGCGGCCGGCGCTGTCGTTCGGCAGATCGATGGCGATGTCGTGGTCGGAATGATCGTCAAGCATGAGAAATCCTTTCGTCGGTGTATGGGAGAGGGATCGGCATCAGCGGTTGGCGGGGCGCTAAGCGCGCAATACAGAAATATCTCTGGCCCGCGCAAATCCTATCCGAGAGCCGCGACGGCTTTGACCGTTACTCCGTCGGTGTGAAGCGAGAAGATTCTTCGCCTCTGCTTCTTTGAGATCCTCCTTGGCGAACAGCCCGGTCGACAGGAGGTGAAGGTGATGGTGACGAACAAGGGCGGATGCAGGTGTGATTGATCCCAGCCGAGGCCGGCATACGCCTCGGCAGCATCACCGGGATGCCCGTGGCGCGGGCGATCAGCCCACCAAGTGCATGGAGCCACACGTGCCGGCGCCGATCAGGCCGACCCGGACAGCCCGGCCTTCGCTCGCACGCCACTGCGGCTTGAAGAACGAAGCCATGTCGCGACGTCCCTGAGGGGCGCGGTCGGTCCGATCTCGGGTTCGGTCCCCGCCGCGGTTGCATTCTTTCGCGAGATCGTCGTTAGCATTCGATTCCGTGCACGCCCATGCGAAGAAACGCAAAGGCGCCGTGCACGAATGCGCATTCCTCGACGCGGCGGTCCGAGAGCGATGTCCGACTTCGACTGGAACGACCTGCGGGCCTTTCTGGCGGTTGCCCGGGCAGGGCGGCTGACGGTCGCCGCGCAGCGCATGGGGATTGATCACTCGACCCTGAGCCGCCGCCTCTCCGCCCTGGAGAGCGCCCTCGGTACGCGCCTGTTCGGACGCCGCCCGTCAGGCTTCGTCCTGACCAGTGACGGCGAGCGGCTGCTCGGCGATGCGGAGCGGATCGAGAGCGTGGCGATCACCCTGCGCGCGCGCCTGGACGAGGCCTCTCACCAGGTGAGTGGCACCGTGCGGGTCGGCACACCCGAGGCCTTCGGAACCACCTTCCTCGCGCCACGCCTCGCCCAGCTCTTCGCCGCCCAGCCGGCGCTCGAGATCGAACTCGTGGCCAATCCGCGGAGCTTCAGCCTGTCGAAGCGCGAAGCCGATCTCGCCGTCACCCTGACTCGACCGGAGACCGGCCGGCTCTTCGCCCGCAAACTCGTCGATTACGCGCTCGGCCTCTACGCGGCGCGCAGCTACGCGGAGGCTGCGGAGGCGATCCGCACGGTGGACGACCTGCATCGCCACCGCTGGGTCGGGTACGTCGAGGATCTGCTCTGGACGAGCGAACTCAACTATCTCCCACAGGTCTCGTCCGCGATCCACCCGCAGGCGCGGATCTCGAATGTCATTACTCAGATGGAGGCGGTGCGCGGGGGAGCGGGCCTTGGCATCCTGCCGCACTTCCTGGCCCGCGGCCACCCGGACCTCATCGCCGTCCTTCCGCAGGAGGTGCGGATCGTTCGGGCCTACTGGCTCATCGCTCATGCGGATACTCGCGACCTTCCGCGAGTCAGGCTGGTCTCGGAGTTCCTGACTCGGCAGGCCGAGGCCGCTGGCGATGCCTTCTGGCTGGCCGCACCATAGGGCCAAGCCTGGGCAGGCGTTGGGCAGGGATCTCCACCGACTGCGCTCGGCTCTCCTCCACGCCCATGAGCCATCGGCGGTAGGCCTGGATCGTCTGCCGCGCACCACCGACGCGCCGGACGCCAGAGACCCGCCAGGTGCCCGGTGACGGGGAACCAAAGCCATACTTCAGGGCGGACCACTCCGATGGGGGCTGATCAAGACGGCATCAACACGATCAATGTCCAGAATACGCGATCCGCGTGAACAGCGTGTAGTTCGACTCGAAGCTCATGATTGTGACGAAGATCAGGATCGCAGTCGGTGGCACTAGGATCGCGTAGATCAAGGCCAATCGCTCCCAGGCAAGATGCATGAACACGGCCACGATGAGCCCTGCCTTGACGATCATGAACAGGAGGATCAGCGACCAGCGCAGGGCGCCCTCGAGATGAAAATAATCGACCAGATAGGAGCAGGCGCTCAGCACGAACAGCCAGCCCCAGACGAGGAAATAGAGCCGGATCGAGTGGCTCTCGCCCGTGCCCTGGCTTCCAGCCGCGTGCATCGGATCCTCCTACCAGAGATAGAACAGGGCGAAAATGAAAACCCAGACGAGGTCGACGAAGTGCCAGTACAAGCCGACGATCTCAACGTTCTCGTAGCGCCCGCGCTGGCTCGTGAAGAAACCGCGTCGACCGGTGTCGAAATCACCCCGCCAGACTTTCCGGGCGATGATCAACAGCACGATGACGCCGATGGTCACGTGGGTGCCGTGGAACCCGGTAATCATGAAGAATGTCGAGCCGAACTGATGCGCTCCCCAGGGGTTTGACCAGGGGCGCACGCCCTCGCGGATCAGCTTCGTCCACTCGAAAGCCTGCATGCCCACGAAGGTGGCGCCGAGCAGCGCGGTGACTCCCATGAGCAGGGCCGTTGTCCGGCGGTCACGCCGATAGCCATACGCGACCGCCATTGCCATGGTGCCGCTGCTGGAGATCAGCACAAAGGTCATGATAGCGATCAGAAGCAGGGGCAGCTTCGCGTGCCCGATCTCAAGCGAGAAGACCTCGCTCGGATTCGGCCATGGCACCATCGTCGACATGCGGACCGTCATGTAGCCGACGAGAAAGCAGCCAAAGACGAAGGTGTCGCTGAGGAGGAAGATCCACATCATGGCTTTGCGCCACGAGGCGCCGGTGAAGGCCTGGCGGTCGGCTCCCCACTCGTCCGAGAGGCGCTGCCGCCGGGTCGGCGGGCTCTCCGCGGAACTCATCGATCGTAGGAGCGTGTCGGTCATGGCGGCCTCTCGCGGCGGTCAGACGGGGCGGCACACGGCGTCGATGAGACCCGACCACGGTGTCCTGAACAGGAATCCGAAAACGACGAGCCAGATCGCCAGGAGCGCGTCCCAGTAGAGGATGCAGAGATCGATTCTCCCGCTCACCCGCGCCCGCGATCCGGCCCGTGGAGCGGCGAGCGTGATCAACCCGAGGGCGGCGATGCCGCCTGCGAGGTGCAGGCCGTGCAGGGCTGTGATCAGGTAGAAGAAGGATCCCGCGGCATCTGCCGTGCGCCCGAGCCCCGCCTCCCAGAGCAGCCTCCATGCGAGGCCCTGTCCGCCGAGAAACATGACACCTGCCACCGCCGCGACGCGGAGCGCGACTTGCGCCCCGTCCGAGTCGCCTCGCCGCTCTGCCGCTCCTGCCCCGTGGAGCGCGAGGCTCGCGACGGCCAGGAGGCCTGTACTGAGCCAGAGAAGGCGCGGATCGACCGGGATCCGCGCGCTTCCGGGCGGCACCCGCATTCCGTAGGCCGCGATCAGCAGCGCGAAGAGCAGACCCACCGCAGCCAGGAAGACCCCGAGACCCAGCTTGGCGGCCCCCATCTCTCGTCCCGGCGCCAGGACCGCGGGCGGGCCGGCCCCCGGACGATGTCCGGTTGCTTGCTTCGCCATGCGGAGATCGGCTTCGCTCAGGCGCCGCGCCGGCTCGCTGAGCCCGGATCCGCCTGGATCGAGCGGATCCGAGATCAGCCAGGGCTTGGCGGTGAGCTGCTGCCGCGCCAGCCACCGCGCCGCGATGGCGCCGAGCCCCGCGAGATAGAGGAGCACCAGGGTCACGGCGCCGCTCCCCCCGGAAGTGGGCCGGGCTGGTTCTGCGGCACGAAATCCTGGTCGGCGCCGGGCACGCTGTAATCGTAGGGCCAGCGATACACGACGGGCAGCTGCGCGCCCCAATTGCCGTGCGCGGGCGGGGTCTCGGGTGTCTGCCACTCCAGGGTCGTGGCGCGCCAGGGATTGCTTCCGGCGGGCGCCCCGCGCGTGAGGCTCCGGATCAGATTGCCCAGGAACACGACCTGCGCGGCTCCGACCAGGAAGGCCGCCACGCTGATGAAGGCGTTGAGCGAGGCGACCGAGTCGGGGACGAAGCCGAGCCCCGTGATCTCGAAGTAGCGTCGCGGCACGCCGAGCAGTCCGAGATAATGCATCGGAAAGAAGATCGCGTAGGCACCCAGGAACGTGACCCAGAAGTGCACACGGCCGAGCCGCTCGTCGAGCATCCGCCCGGTCACCTTGGGGTACCAATGATAAATTCCGCCGAAGATCACGAGGATCGGCGCGACGCCCATCACCATGTGAAAATGGGCGACCACGAACAGGGTGTCCGAGAGCGGGACATCAACGACGACGTTGCCGAGGAACAGGCCGGTGAGGCCGCCGTTCAGGAACGTCACGATGAACGCGATCGCGAACAGCATTGGGACCGTAAGGTGAATGTCACCCTGCCACAGCGTCAAGATCCAGTTGTAGACCTTGATGGCGGTCGGCACCGCGATGATGAGCGTGGTCGTCGCGAAGAAGAATCCGAAATACGGGTTCATGCCGCTCACGTACATATGGTGCGCCCAGACCACGAAGCTGAGAGCGCCGATCGCGACGATCGCCCAAACCATCATTCTATAGCCGAATATGTTCTTTCGGGCATGCGTGCTGATGAGGTCGGAGACGATGCCGAAGGCCGGCAGAGCCACGATGTAGACCTCGGGATGGCCGAAGAACCAGAACAGGTGCTGGAACAGAATCGGCGTGCCGCCGCCGTACTTGAGGCGCTGCCCGGCCTCGATGATGGCGGGCATGAAGAAGCTTGTCCCGAGGAGGCGATCGAGAAGCATCATCACGGCCCCGACAAACAGGGCCGGGAAGGCGAGCAGGGCCAGGACCGTCGCCGTGAAGATGCCCCAGATCGTGAGTGGCATGCGCATCAGCGTCATTCCGGGTGCCCGCGCCTGCAGCACCGTCACGACGTAGTTCACCCCGCCCATCGTGAAGCCGATGATGAACAGGATGAGCGAGGCGAGCATCAGCACGATGCCCCATTCCTGCCCGGGCGTGCCCGAGAGGATGGCCTGGGGCGGATAGAGGGTCCATCCGGCGCCGGTCGGCCCGCCAGGCGCGAAGAAGCTGGCCACCAGCACCAGCACGGCAAGCAGGTAAATCCAGTAGCTCAGCATATTTACGTAAGGAAATGCCATGTCCCGTGCGCCGAGCATCAGTGGGATCAGGTAATTGCCGAAGCCGCCGAGGAACAGGGCCGTCAGCAGGTACACCACCATGATCATTCCGTGCATGGTAATGAACTGGTAGTACTCGGAGGGTCCGATAAAAGAGAGGAGGCCCGGGAAGCCGAGCTGGAGCCGGATGAGCCAGGACAAGACGAGGGCCACGAGGCCGATCGCCATGGCGGTGCCGGCATACTGGACGGCGATGACCTTGGCATCCTGACTGAAGACGTAGCGCGTGAGCCAGCTGTGCGGGTGATACAGCTCGACCTCATCCAGTTCCGAACCCGGGAAGGGACCTGCGGTCCCGACAGGCGTATCGGCCATGGCACGTCCTCTCAGTGGTCCTCGGCCATCCGTCGTCGGAGGCCGGCGTCGCGTGGTTCCCTGGTGGGTCGGGCGGCGAAGTTCGAGAAAGTCTTCTGCTGGTCGAGCCAAGTCCGGTAAGCGGGCTCCGCGTCCACAACCACGCGTCCGCGCATGGCGTAATGGTTGACGCCGCAGACCTCGTTGCAGATCGCGTCGAAAGCGCCCGTCCGGGTCGGCGTGAACCAGAAATAGGTCACCGTCCCGGGGATCACGTCCATCTTGGCCCGGAATTCCGGAACGTAGAAGTCGTGTACCACGTCGAACGAGCGGAGCAGCAGCTTCACGGGCCGCCCGAGCGGGAGGTGCAGGTCGCCCTCGTCGATCACGACGTCGTCCTGCCCGGCCGGGTCGTCCGGATCGAGGCCGAGCGGATTCGTGTCGCTGACGAACTGGATCCCGGCGGCACCCAAGCGCCCATCGGCGCCGGGCAGGCGGTAGCTCCAGCGCCATTGCTGGGCGACGACCTCGACCTGGGAGGCCGAGTCCGGGACTCGCACGAACTGCGCCCAGACCGCGAGACCCGGGGCCAGCATCGCCGCCACGCCGAGCGCCGTGACCGCCGTGAGCCAGCCCTCGAGACGCCGGCTCTCCGGCTCATAGGCCGCCCGTTGCCCGGGGCGATGGCGGAAGCGGGCAAGACAATAGGCGATGAACAGCACGATCAGCGTAAAGACGGTGCCCGTGATCCAGAACGTGATGATGAGCGTCGTGTCTATGTAGCCCCAGTTGGATGCGATCGGCGTCCACCACCATGGGCTGAGGAGATGGAAGGCGACCGAGCCGAGGGCGATAAGCACGAGAACCAGCGGCATGGCCAGCTCCTGCATCCGTCTCAAGGGCCGGGACAGGATCCACGCGGCCCATCGTGACGAGGCGACGACTCCTGGAGCGCTCCTCGCCAGCGGGGAGACCGGTTCGGCGTAACGGAGCGCGAACACTCACGGCTTCAGGGAAGCACGGCACGCCGGTAGAGGTGCCACGTTGCGTGCCCTAGGATCGGCAGAACGAGTGCGAGCCCGACGAAGAGCGGCACCATGCCGATGACCAGCAGGCCCGCAACGATGAGGCCCCAGAGGATCATCACGAGCGGGTTCTCCTGCAACAGCGCCACCGACGTCTCGATCGCCGTCCCGGCATCGGCTCCTCGGTCGATGATCAGCGGGAACGACACCGCGCTGACCGCGAGCGCGACAAGCGAGAAGGCTGCGCCGACGAGGTTGCCGAACACGATCAGCATCCAGCCCCTCGGGGTTGTCAGCACCTCCTCGGCGAACGCGAACACCGAGTCGTGCGTCGCTCGGCCGAAGAGAGCCCAATACAGCCCCATCGCAGCGATGAGCCAAGCGATGAGAATCAACATCAGAAGGAACCCGACCGCCGCGATCGCTCCGCCGTTCCGGCCGGTCAGGAGCTCGTAGGCATGGGTCCAAGCGGTGTCGAGGCCCTGCTCCCGCCGCCGGCTCAGCTCGTAGAGCCCGACCGCCGCGAAGGGGCCGATCAACGCGAAACCGGAGGCGAGCGGGAAGAGGATCGGGATGAGATCATACTCGAAGATCACGGCCGCGATGATGATGCCCGCTATGGGGTAAATGGCGATGAGGAAGATCACATGCGTCGGCATTGCCACGAAATCTTCAAATCCTCTTGCCAGGGCCGTCAGAAGGTCCTGGCGAGTGATCGAGCGCAGGCGCGGACGCACGAATGTCTGGTGTGAGTACTCGGCATGAAGCATCGTCATCGCCTCGCCCTCCATATGGAAGACTCGAACTGCGTCAGGTCGTGAATTCGTCCTTATCTCGTAAATACTGCCAAGCTTTCGCGCGCGAACCCGGACGCGCGAACCCGGACCTTATACGATTAATTTTTGCCGCTGTCGCGAAATTTCCATTGGTGAGTGGAGGCCCCTGTCGGCCCGACGTGGCCTTTCGATCGTCAGGCGTCCTCGCGCGCGCTTTCTGATCGTGTGCTTGCCGCCGAGCCGTCATGCCACGCTGCGTCTCGCATCGAGACGACCGATGATGCCGCGGATCATGGGCGTACGCCCGGTTGGGTGGCGGCCTCGTGCTTCTGAAGGAGTCATCAGGTGATCGCCCTGCGCGGCTCCGCCGTCGTGGCGCAGGGGGCCATCGACCGAAGACTGTCGTGCACTTCTCCGCCCTCCTGTCGCGGCTTCGCCCGCGGCAGCAGGGGTTCAGGCCCCTCAGGCTTCCTCCGTGCTGCGCGCGTGCTGCGCGCGAGCCCCGATCGCGAACAGGTGGGCCCACACCGCACGCTCCCGCGTGAGCCGCGGAAACACTTTCTCGAACGCCGCGATACACTCCTCTGCCGACGGATCGTGGAGCCGCCTCACGATCTCGATCGAGCGCTCATGGCCAGAGGTCTTCACGCCCGCCAGCATCTGCACGTCATATCAAGGCTTATCACGATCCTCTTCGATCGGTCTCTCCAACTGTATGAACGGAATGTCGAGCACCTGTTCCAGTGAAACCGCCGATCGGCCGCCGAGCATTGCGCCAAGATTCTGCTTCCGTCACTGAAGAATGACTTTCACGCGACGCTCGAAGGCAGCCTCTTAGGGAGACAAGTTCTCGCGGCCGAGGCATGTGGGCTGACAGAGTGCGAGTGGGCGGACGAACTCGCCGGCCTCGGCTGCCGACGATCCGTCGCGGTCGCGATGGCGGCTCGTGCCTGGCGTTCTGTCCTGGCGACGCCCCGACGAGTTGCACGGCCCGCCTGCGCCGCACGATCAACGGTACCGCGTTCGGCCAGGAGGTTGATCCACGCCTCCTGCGCGTTGACGGTCCCCCGGATCTTGGTCCGGCCGAAGGGTGAGCCCCCGGGTCTCATTCGGCGGCCTCTCGGGCCGCCGCCGAGGCGAATTCCTGGGGCGTCCGCCACCCCAGGGCTTTGTGAGGGCGGCTCTCGTTGGACTGCCGTCGCCACGCCTCGATCTTGGCCCGGGCATCGGCCAACGACGAGAACCAGTTCGCTTTCAGGCACTCGTCGCGCAGGCGACCGTTGAACGACGAGACCAGCGCATTGTCGGTCGGCTTGCCAGGACGCGAGAAGTCCAGCGTGACGCCGGTCTCGTACGCCCCGATCTCGTCCTGCCGGGCCACGGAGGGGACGTCTCGCGCAAGGTCGCCGGCAGCCAGGTCGCGCGTCACGGCCGTGAGGGCCCCCACGCGCCGGGCGACCGCCCGACCGATCAGCGCGGCCAGGAGGGCGACCATGCCGGCGGCCGCAACGACACGCTCGAGGAGGCTGAGCCGGGCGGCCCTCCGGGCGGCCCTCACCTGGCCGGCCGTGTCGTCGGCGTAGACGCCCGATCCGATGATCCAGCCCCAGGGCTCGAAGCCCTGCACGTAGGAGATCTTGTCGACCGGCCGGCGCTCGCCCGGCTTCGCCCGAAGGTACGGCACGAACCCTGCTCCGGCCTTGCGGACCGTGTCCACCATGTCGCGGAACAGCGCCTTGCCGGTCGGGTCGAGGGTCTTGGTGAGGTCGGCTCCGTCCAGGTCGGGCCTGAGGGGATGCGCGATCATGCGGGGGTGCATGTCTTTGATCCAGAAATACTCCTTGCCGTCGCAGCGCATGGCCCTGAGGGCCGCCACGGCGAGAGCCTGGGCCTGCTCGCGGGTCATCTTGCCGGCCCTCTCCTGGTCCGCGAAGCCGGCGACGGCGCCGTGGGCCGCCTCGACCAGCTGGCGCGCCTCGACCAGCTGGCGCGCCTCGACCAGCTGGCGCGCCTTGGCCATCCGGGCCTCGACGACGCTGTCGCGCAGGGCGAGCCCGGCGAGGGCGATGACGACGCCGATCCCGACGAGAGCGGCGGCGGGAATGGCGTGGAGCTGTGCCCTGATCCCGAGCTGCACCGGATCCTCCCCCTGAATGCCCGCCTTTGCGACGGATGCAGGCCTGAGAAGATGCCGTGTCTACACTTATATCTTCTTGGCAGGGCGCTTTCTCATTTAATGCAGGGCGCAAACACACAGCACATCCGAAGCCCTGAAGGAATTTCGGCTTATGTCATTCGGACGAGACTGGCGCAAACGCGGCCGCACCAGCGGATGTGGGCCGTTGGATCCACGCACCCGGCTCGCCGCTGCGGCTCCGGGATGCGGTGAGAACCACCATCGCGGCCCATCGTTGCTCCAGCGCTCAATGGGATCGCAGAAATCCAGCTTAGATAGATTGTTCTAACTCTTTCTGCGGCCAAAGATCGAATTAGAAGGCAAATATGAGCTGAAGGACAGTCACGATTTAGGCAAAGTTTACGTTCTCCTGCTCTGACAAGGGTCAGAACGGCAAGACAGAGTACGATGATATTCGAAAAGGCGGCGGCCATGCTCCTTGAGAATGACGAGGCGCGCGACGCCTGCGACGATGGGACGGGGACGGAACAGGGCAATGCTGCCCTCCTCCCGGCCGTCCTGGAGACCATGGATCAGGGTCTCATGATGATCGACGCCGAGGGTGTCGTGCGCGTCTGCAACGGCCGCGTCATCGAGATGCTCGATCTGCCTCCCGAGATGATGCGGGCGCAGCCCAGCTTCGACCAGGTGCGCCAGTACCAGCTCGGTCGGGATGAGTTCCGCCGCTCTCCGAAGGAATTCCGCCAGTGGGTCGCGGATACCGGATTGAGGCCGCGCCACCACGTCTACGAGCGGGAGCGACCCAACGGCCGCATCCTGGAAATCCGCACCGTGCCCCTCCCCGGGGGCGGCGCCGTCCGCACCTACACCGACATCACCGACCGCAAGCGCGCCGAGCAGCAGGTCGCCGCCAGCGAGGCCCGCTACCGCGCCCTCGCCGACGGCCTGCCGCAGATGGTCTGGGTCATGCGCGCCAGCGATGGCGAGTTGCTCTACCGCAACGCGCGCTTCGCGCACTACTACGGCGAGATCGGCACCGCGCGGGGGGAGCGCGTGGAGCGCAGCCACCCCGACGACGCCGCGCGGGTCGCGGCGGAGTGGGCGCGGTGCCGGGCCGAGGGCTGCCCCTTCGAGATCGAGGTGCGCCTGCGCCGCCACGACGGCGTCCATCGCTGGCACAAGCTCGTCAAGATCCCGGTGCGCCACGCGGGCGAGACGGTGGAGTTCCTCGGCACCGCCCTCGACATCGAGGAGATCGTCGCTGGTCGCGAGGCCCTGCGGGTCACGACCGACCGGCTGCGCCTCGCCCAGGAGGCGGCCGGTGCTGGCCTGTTCGACTGGAGCCTGATCGACGGCAGCGCCCTGCTCTCGCCGGAGACGCTGCGGCTGTTCAACCTGCCCGAGGACCGCGCGACGCGGGTCACGCAGGCGGAGTGGGCTGCCGCCATGCACCCGGACGACCTGCCGGTGCTGGCGGCCGAGACCCGGCGGGCGGTCGCCACCGGCACGACCCTGCGAGTCGAGTTCCGAATTCCCCTGCCGGACGGGTCCGATCGCTGGATCATGGGCACGGGCCGGGTGATGGCGGACGGGGATGGGCGCGCCGTCCGCGTGGTCGGCATCAGCATCGACGTCACGGACCGCAAGAGGGCCGAGCAGGCGCGGCAGGCCAGCGAGGCCGCGCTGCGGGTCAGCGAGGAGCGCCTCGCCCTCGCCCTGGAGAGCGGCAGCGACGGCCTGTGGGACTGCGACCTCACCACCGGCACGTCCTGGGTCTCCGACCAGTGGCTGACGATGCTCGGGTACCGGAAGGGTGAGCTCGACGCGGGCTACGAGACGTGGCTGCGCCTGCTGCACCCGGACGACAGGGAGGCGGTGCTGGCGCGCGTGCGCGACCACCTGGAGGGCCGCACACCGAGCTACGAGTGCGAGCAGCGCATGCGCCGCAAGGACGGCGGCTGGGCCTGGATCCTGGAACGCGGCAAGGTCGTCTCGCGGGCGCCGGACGGCACCGCCCGGAGGGTGGTGGGCACCCACATCGACATCACCGCGCGCAAGGAGGCCGAGGCGCGGGTCACCCACATGGCCCGCCACGACACCCTCACGGACCTGCCCAACCGGGCGCTCTTCCGCGAGCGCCTGGAGCAGCGGCTGGCCGAGATCCGCCGCCACGGCGGGCACTGCGTGCTGCTGGCGCTCGACCTCGACGCCTTCAAGGCCGTGAACGACAGCCTCGGTCACCTCGCGGGCGACGCCCTGCTGCGCGAGATCGCCCGGCGGTTTCGGTCGGTGCTGCGCGCGGAGGACACCGTCGCCCGGCTCGGCGGCGACGAGTTCGCGATCCTTCTCGGCGGCACGCCCCGCCTGGAGAGCGTCATGGACTTCGCCGAGCGGCTGGTCGCGTCCGTGCGCGAGCCGGTCACGCTGGAGGGGCAGCAGGTCGGCGTCGGCGTGAGCATCGGCATCGCGATCGGCCCCGAGCACGGGGAGGATGCCGACACGCTGTTCCGGCACGCCGACCGCGCGCTCTACCGCGCGAAGAGCGACGGGCGGAACACCTTCCGGTTCTTCGAGCCCGCGATGGACAGGGCGGCCGAGGAGCGCCGCCGGCTCGAACTCGACCTGCAGCTCGCCCTGCGGCGCGGCGAGTTCGTGCTGCACTACCAGCCGGTCCTCGACGTCGCCTCCCGGGCGATCGTCGCGGTCGAGGCGCTGGTGCGCTGGAACCACCCGACCCGTGGCCAGCTCGGCCCGGGCGTGTTCATCCCCCTCGCGGAGGAGACGGGTCTGATCGTGGCGCTCGGCGAGTGGGTGCTGCGGACCGCCACCCGGGACGCGCGGCACCTGCCGGAGCACGTGCGGGTGGCGGTCAACATCTCCGCAGTCCAGGTCCGGCACGCCAGCCTCGGGCAGACCGTGCGGGCGGCCCTCGACGCCGCCGCGCTCTCTCCGGACCGACTGGAGCTCGAGATCACCGAGAGCGTGCTGATGGGCGACAGCAGCCTGGTGCGGGACGCGCTGTCCGGGCTGCGCGAGCTCGGGACCCATCTGGCGCTGGACGATTTCGGGACGGGGTACTCGTCCCTGAGCTACTTGCGGCAGTACCCGTTCGATCGGCTCAAGGTGGACCGCTCGTTCATCGCCTCGATCCCGGACCAGGGGACGGTGACGATCCTGCGGGCGATCGTCGGCCTGGGCACGGGGCTCGGCATGACCGTGACGGCCGAGGGTGTGGAGACGCCCGCGCAGTTCGCCTTCGTGGAGGCCGAGGGCTGCGCGCAGGTGCAGGGCTACCTGACCGGCAAGCCGCAGCCCCTCCCTGACCTGCTGGCGACCCTTGAGGGACGCAACGACCAGCCTCCTCTGCAGGACACCTTTCCGCCCTCGCCGACACTGAAACCTCGCTCGCCGAAAGCCGTTGAGCCACTGACCCGCAGGCCGTGAGCATGCGTCAGCGTCGGTCGCCTCGCGGCTTGCAGGAGATCATCCTCAACAGCTGGAGGACTTCGAGCATGGCGCGCAATCCTCTCACTCCCTTCTCCGGCGGCCTGATCGGGGGCGGTGACCCCTTCCTGTCTCTCCACCGCGAGATGAACCGGCTGTTCGACGACGTCTTTCGCGGCGCCAGCCTGCCGGCCTCCGGAGGTCAGGGCACGGGCGCGGGCGGCTTCATCGCCGCCCACATCAACGTGTCGGAGACCGACAAGGAGATCCGGGTGACCGCCGAGCTGCCCGGCGTGACGGACAAGGACATCGACGTCAGCCTCGATGACAACGTGCTGACGATCCGGGGCGAGAAGAAGTTCGAGCAGAGTCAGGGTGGCGAGAAGGAGAACTTCCATTTCGTCGAGCGCTCCTACGGCACCTTCCAGCGCTCGCTGCGGCTGCCCTTCCCTGTTGATCCGGAGCAGGTCAAGGCCAGCTTCGAGCACGGCGTGCTCACGATTGCTCTGCCCAAGACCGCGCAACAGGAGCGCTCGCGCAGGATCCAGGTCCAGAGTGCCGGAGGCCCGCAGGGCGGCGGGTCGGGCGGCCAGGGCATGAGCGAGGCCCAGGGCACCTCCCCGCAGAGCAGCCAGGGCGGATCCGGAGCCTAGAGCCGTGGCCGGCCCGCGCGGTGCGGGCCGGTAAGGCCACGCCGAAGACCTGATCCGCTGTCCGGACGATCACGTCCGGACAGCGGATGATCCGGGATCTGGTTGATCGAAGCGGATCCCGGATCACAAGCCCGCGCGGCGCCTGAGCGCGGCGCCTGAGCGAAGCCCACATCCGCATGGCGACGCAATCCGTCGGATGTCGGATGATAGTGTGAACGGCTCCTGCCACACGTGCCGAAGTGCCGGGGTAAGATCGTTCGTTCGGATCTCAGGAGCCGTTCATGGTACATGTTGAGCACTGCCGGCCTCGGTCCGACGAACAAGGTCATGCAGATCCACGGCATCAATGATCACGGCGGCGTCGCCCTCAAGATCGACTTGAATTCGCTGAAACCGATGGCGATCGCGAGGAATACGGCTGTGATCGGATGCTCTGCGAGCCGAGCATCTCACTCCCGAAGGGGCCGGATCGAGACCGATCAAGAGCGATGGGTCACTCGGTCCCGGGTGGCGGCCTGCGAGCCCGACGGCCTCCTCGAACGCGCTGTCGCGATGGCGCGGAAGTGCTGATATATCAAAATGCTCGCAACCGCGGCGAAGAAGCACCACACTGATATATAAGTTAATGGATAGAAATATTTTGAACCAATAAGGATTAGCACGTTGCCGAGGCCCATCATAATGATCATTCGATGACTGGAAAGGAGCAACGGAATGCTGATCCCGGCCAAGTAGATGTATTCGATTCCGGCGATCCGACTGAAGTCGCTGTGGTAGAAAATGCTGTGACCGAGGACGTTGGCCCGGTAGGGTGAACTGATCATGCCGAACAAGAGATAGGCCGCCACGGCCAGCCCATACGGAATGAAGAGGCTGATGAACCTGCGGCGGCGAAAGTCTACCTCTGCGAGAGCTGCGCTGATCGGGATGAGCACCGGCCATATCACCTCCGCGAAGGCCAGGAAGGCATGGGTCAAGGCTGCGGTGATCAAACCACCCGTCTGAGTTTCAAGCCGAAGCCAAAGGGCGCCTTCAACCCACTGTTGGAGTCCGAAGGCGAGGGGAATGGCCGCGAGCGGCACTTGCCGCCACGCCTGCGCCCGCGCCAATGTCACGGCACCGAGGGAAATCAGGGCCGCACCGGCCGTAAAGCTTGCTGTTGCCGAAAAGCACATCCGGAGGGCCGCCTCTGCCGTACATCTGGCGCCATGCTCGCGGGATCCTCCGAGCTGGCATTGATTTCGATTAATGGCGGTGATCAAGCGCTGCGGGCGGTGCAAGGAGGCCGAACAGGTCGTGGCCCTGCCCCGGTTCGTGGTCCGGGGCCTGTGCAAGTTCTCGGGCGAAACAGGGCCGTCCCCACGTCGCGGATCCGCCCAGGGAGCGTCGCCGAGACGCGCAGACGGGGGTGGGGCTATCGATCTGCCGGACCATCGCGGAGGCCCATGGTGGGCCTCTCACGGCCGAGCGCAACAGAGCCGGCGGGGCGACGTTCCGGTTGGCGCTGCCGGCCGTGACCGAACGAGAGCTGATCGATGCCGGTTAGAGCGGTCGTGCACGCCGTCGATGGCCCGGAGGCGATGCGGGAGTGCGTGGCGTTCCTGCTCGCCGCGCAAGGGTTTGCGGCAGGCAACGCGACGGCGCGGAGCTGGTGCTTGCCGCCCCACCGGATTGATGATCGGCTGCATGGTTTCCGGCATTCGCCCGCTCGCTCCGCGAGGGGGCCGGTTCCTCATGGCGGCATACGCCATCCGGTTGATGGCTTCGCCATCTCCGATTTCGGCCATGCGGATGTCGGCTTCGCTCAGGCGCCGCGCTCAGGCGCCGCGCGGGCGCGCGATCCGGGATCCGCTTCGATCAAGCCGATCCCGGATCAGGGGGCAGTATGTCGTGACGCCTGACGATAGCGATGACCGATGTCGCATGTCAGGCGCAGATGTCCTGGAAGAGGTAGAAGCCTAACCGGTCGGCCGCCTCGCGGGCAGCCCAGGGCTGAAAGCCGACCGGCACGTCTGCCTCGCTGCGGGCCGTGTAGCCGTAGGACCAGTTCTCTGGCGCGAGAAAGGCCGGCACCGGCATGTCTTCACGGACAGCGCAGCACACGCCCGGTTTGTGCTTGCGCAGAAATACATTGTAAGCGTCGCGCAGCTGATCTTGTGCCAGCATGGCGTCCTCCCTTGCTCCCTCGGCTCGGCTATTCGAGCGGCCTGAGACCCGCCGCTCATTGATCCAGCGCAAACGGATCCAGCAGGATGCGCGCCACGGGACCTATGTAGAAACCCCTAAGGGATGTCGCGGAATTTTCAGATCGAGAGGTTGTCTGCCACACGTCTGTCGACTCACCCCAGCAGGTCACGCGCGCCTCGGTCTCACGGCCGCGCAGGCCGAGGGAGCACCGGCGATGGTCCTGAAGCACTCCGGCCTCATCGCCTTTGCGGCAAGAGCGGCGCTCGGAGCGGCCGCGATCGTCGCCGCCGCAGATCCTGGCATTCGGATCGCTTACTCGGATGGAGCAGTGCAGGCGCGTGTCGAAAAGGCGGCGCGGCAAACGGACCGGGTGATCCGCGCCAGGATGATCGAGGCGGCCCAGCACTCCGAGCTCCAAGTCGGGCAGGTGACCGGCGGTGATGGGACCAGCGCCCGCGGGCGAATGGTCGTGGCTTCCCACGCGCAGTGAGAAGGCTGGACAGCCATGGTGTTTCCCGATGCATCGCTCCTCGACGAAGCGGCTGAGGAACTCGCATTCCTGAGGACCGTCCTTCGGTCGAGCCGGCCAAGTCCCGCTTCCACGCCCAGGGCTGGAAAGGCGGGAGCGGTCTCTGATGCGCGTGCACTCGAGCTCGCGGCCGACCGCGATCTGGGTCGTGTCCCTGACGGCGGTGTAGCGCGACGCTAACGAGGCAGCCGGCCCGCGCGCCCGTCACAGCTCTGCGCCCGCGAGACCGGCACGTCGACCTGCCGCAGCTTGGCCACGACCTCCTCCGGCTCGCGCTTCCTCGTTCCCATCGCGCCCGTCCTCCGGCCCAAAGCCATGATTCGGACCGGACCACTCCGACGGCGGCTGAGCGGGGGCGGTGGCCGGTGTTAGTGTTCAATCGATAAATAAGCATTGACAGGATCTCCCGCTGCCGTCAGTTTATCACTTGATAAATGACTGCGGCCCGGGCCGGTGCATTGCGGCGCCCGCCCACCATGGAGGAACGTCATGGCCATTCGGACGGGGTCCGCCGGCAGGCGGGCGATCATCGTCGGCGGCTCCCTGGGAGGGCTGTTCGCGGCCCTGCTGCTGCGCCGGGTCGGCTGGCAGGCCGAGATCTACGAGCGTGTCGGCGCCGAGCTCTCCGGCCGCGGCGCCGGGATCGTCACCCACGCGGAGCTGTTCGACGCCCTCGAGCGGGCCGGCATCGAGCGGGGGCGGGCCGAGATCGGCGTGGCGGTGGCGGGGCGCCGGGTCCTGGCCCGTGACGGAAGCATCCTCGCCGAACGGGCCCTGCCGCAGGTGCTCACCGCCTGGGGCCACCTCTACACCCTCCTCCGGCGGGCCCTGCCCGACAGCTGCTACCATCGGGCCCGCGGCCTCGTGCGGGTCGAGGAGGGCCCCGAGGCGGTCACGGCCCATTTCGCGGACGGCTCCACCGCGCGCGGCGACCTCCTGATCGGGGCCGACGGCATCGGCTCGGCGGTGCGGGCGCAGTTCGCGCCCGAGGCGGCGCCCCTCTACGCCGGCTACGTCGCCTGGCGGGGACTCGTCGAGGAGGCGGACCTGTCGGGGGAGACGCGCGCCGCGCTCTGCGACCATTTCTGCTTCGCGCTGCCGCACGGGGAGCAGATCCTCGGCTACCCCGTCGCCGGGGCGGGCGACGCGACCGTGCCGGGCCGGCGCCGCTTCAACTTCGTCTGGTACCGGCCGGCCGCTCCGGAGACCGGGCTGAGGACGCTCCTCACCGACCTCGACGGGGTGACGCACCCGCTCTCGATCCCGCCGAACCGGATCCGTCCGGAGGTCACGGCCGCGATGCGGCGGGACGCGCGCCGGCTCCTCGCGCCCGCCTTCGCCGAGGTGGTGGAGCGCACGGCGCAGCCCTTCCTGCAGGCGATCCAGGACCTTGAGACGCCCCGCATGGTGCTCGGGCGCCGCGCCGTGATCCTGGGCGACGCCGCCTTCGTGGCGCGGCCCCATGTCGGCATGGGCGTGACCAAGGCCGCCGGGGACGCGCGCGCCCTCGCGGAGGCGCTCGACGCCCACCCGCACGACCTCGCGGCGGCCCTCGGCCAGTTCGAGCGGGCGCGCCTCGCGCCCAGCCGCGCCGTGGTCCGGCGGGCGCGGGAACTCGGCGCCTTCATGCAGGCGCAACTCCTCACGCCGCGGGAGCGGGCGCTCGCCGAGCGCCACCGTGCTCCCGAGGCCGTCATGGCCGAGACGGCCGTGGCGACCGGGCTCGCGGCCTGAGCAACGATCACCACAGCAGGAGGGACGACACCATGGAGATCGAGCGGATCGCGGGCCATCCGGCCTTCCGCCGGCTCGCCTTCGAGCGCGGCTGCCTCGGCCTCGGCCTCGCGGCGGCGATGGCGGGGGCCTACTTCACCTACATCCTCACCATCGCGTTCCGCCCGGCCCTCCTCGGCCTGCCGGTCGCCGAGGGCTCCGCGATCAGCTGGGGCATCGTCGCCGGGGTGGGACTCCTCGGCCTCGGCTTCCTGCTGACGGCGATCTACGTGCTCGTCGCCAATACCCGCCTCGACGCCCTGAGCCGCCGCCTGCAGGAGGACCTGCGATGAGGCCGCGCCTCCTCCCGGCCCTGGTGCCGCTCGCCCTCGCGGCGGGACCGGCGGCGGCCGACGCGCTGTCGGGCCCGTCGAGCCGCCAGGCCCTGAACCCGGTCGCCATCGGCCTGTTCCTCGCCTTCGTGGCCGTGACCCTCGCCGTCACAATCCGGGCGGCCCGGCGCGGCACCCGCACGGCGAGCGACTTCTACGCCGCGGGCGGCTCGCTCGGCGGCGTCCAGAACGGGCTCGCCATCGCGGGCGACTACACGTCCGCGGCCACGTTCCTCGGAGTGACGGCGCTCGTCTACGGCTCGGGCTACGACGGGATGATCTACGCGGTCGGCTTCCTGGTCGGCTTCCCGATGATCCTGTTCCTGATCGCCGAACCCCTGCGCAATCTCGGCCGCTACACCTTCGCGGACGTGGCCGCCTACCGGCTCGCCGAGATCCCCGTGCGGCTGGTGGCGGGGCTCAACACCCTGGTGATCGTGCTCCTCTACCTGATCGCCCAGATGGTCGGGGCCGGCAAGCTGATCGAGCTCCTGTTCGGCCTGCCCTACGCCACGGCGGTGGCGCTGGTGGGCGTGCTGATGATGCTCTACGTCGCCTTCGGCGGCATGCGGGCGACCACCTGGGTGCAGATCATCAAGGCGGTGCTCCTGCTTGCCGGGACGGCGCTGATGGCGGCGCTCATCCTCGCCCGGTTCGGCTTCAGCCTGGAGGCCCTGTTCGCGCGGGCCATCGCGCTGCATCCCAAGAGCCGCGCCATCATGGCGCCGGGCGGGCTCGTGCGGGATCCGGTCTCCGCGCTCTCGCTCGGCCTTGCGCTGATCTTCGGCACCGCCGGCCTGCCGCACATCCTGATGCGGTTCTTCACCGTGGCGGATGCGCGCGAGGCGCGGCTCTCGGTGCTGGTCGCCACCGGCTTCATCACGGTGTTCTACACGCTGCTCTTCGTGCTCGGCTTCGGGGCGATCGCCCTCGTGCTCGGCGAGCCCGCCTTCACGGACGCGGCCGGCCGCCTGATCGGCGGCCCGAACATGGTGGCGCTTCACCTCGCCGACCGGCTCGGGGGCGCCCCGCTCCTCGGCTTCATCTCGGCCGTCGCCTTCGCGACCATCCTGGCGGTGGTCTCCGGGCTCGCGATCGCCGGGGCCTCGGCGGCGAGCCACGACCTCTACGCCCGCGTCCTGCGGCGCGGCCGGGCGAGCGAGGCGGAGGAGGTGCGCGTCTCGAAGGGCGCGGCGGTGGCGATCAGCCTCGCCGCCATGGCCCTCGGCCTCGCCTTCGAGAACCAGAACATCGCCTTCCTGGTCGGGCTCGTCTTCGCCATCGCGGCGAGCGCCAATTTCCCGGTGATCGTGCTCTCGGTCTCCTGGCCGGGGCTGACCACGCGGGGAGCCGTCGCGGGCTCGCTCGCCGGGCTCCTGTGCGCGCTCGGCCTGATGATCCTCGGCCCGGGCGTCTGGACCGCCGTGCTCGGCCTCGGGGCGGCCCCGTTCCCCTACGACAACCCCGCGCTCTTCTCCGTGCCGCTCGCCTTCGTGACCGCGGTGGCGGTCTCGCGCCTCGACCGCAGCGCGGCCGCCCGCGCCGTCCGCGCGGCCTACCGCGCCCAGCACGTCACCGCCCAGACCGGCTTCGACCGGCCCCGGCCGGTCGCCGCCCACTGACCGAGGAGGACCCATGACCGAATCCCCCGCCCATGCCTGGCCCGCGCCGCCGGCCGACTGGCCCGAGGCCCTGCGCCGGGACTTCGCCGACCGCGCCGGCAACGGGCAGGTCGGCAGCCGGCTCGTCTCCGAGACCGACCGCGTCCGCGTCTGGCTCCTGACCCTGAGGCCCGGCGAGCGGATCGGCTTCCACACCCACGTCCTCGATTATTTCTGGACCGCCATCACCGCAGGGCGCGCCCGCTCGCATTACGGGGACGGGCGGGTCGCGGAGGTGTCCTACGCCCCCGGCGACACGCGGCACCATCGCTACGCGCGGGGCGCCTTCATGGTCCACGACCTGGAGAATATCGGCGACACCGACCTCGTGTTCACCACGGTGGAATTCCTCGACAGCGCCAACCCGCCCCTGCCGCTCGGTCGCGACGCGGCCATCGCGGTCCCGGCCGGGCGGTGACCGGCCGGTCAGCCCCCCTCGGCCGCGCAGCCCGCGCGGCCCCGCCCCGGCCCGGTGGTCTTCCCGCGACGCCGCGTGGTAACCTGCCGCCGTGGATGCGACGACGAAATTCGTGACGGCCCCCCGACGCCCGTCCGCGGCGCAGCGCGCCCCGGTCCGCGCGGGCGAGGCGGGGCGCCGGCGCCTGAGCCCGGCCCAGCGCGAGGAGGAGATCGTCCGCGAGGCGGTCGGGTTCTTCGCCGAGTTCGGCTTCGAGGGCCAGACCCGGGAACTCGCCAAGCGGCTGAACATCACGCAGCCGCTCCTCTACCGCTACTTCCCGACCAAGGACGCCCTGGTCGAGCGCGTGTACCAGGAGGTGTTCCTGCGCCGCTGGAACCCGGCCTGGGAGGAGGCCGTCCAGGACGCCTCCCGCCCCCTGCGCGAGCGGCTGACCGCCTTCTATACCGATTACGCCAGCGTCATTCTCACCTACGAGTGGATCCGCCTGTTCATGTTTGCCGGGCTCAAGGGCCTGGACTTCAACACGCGCTATCTGGATCTGCTGCGGGAGAGGATTTTTTCGGTCATCATCGGACAGTTGCGCGAGGAGTTCGGCAGGCGCCCGCTCGCGGACAAGCCGGCCACGCCGCTCGAGATCGAGGCGATCTGGAGCCTGCATGCCGGCATCTTCTATCTCGGCGTGCGCAAGTTCATCTACAGCATGCCGGTCGACGACATCCCGGCCATCGTCGGCATGAAGGTTAAGATGTTCCTCGACGGCGCGGCCTCGGTGATCGGCGTCGAGGAGGACGCGCCCTGCGCCCGGTGAGGCGGTCCGCGGCCGGGTCGGGATCGGGGCGCGGGCGGCGCCGCGCCCCGGGAGGCCGGTGAGGGCGCGTCGCGCGTGGGCGCGGGAGAGCGCTTTCGGACAAGATGACATGGCTCTGGTTGTCTCTCGGAAGCTCGTCCGGGGAGAGAATCCCGTGATGGCGACGGGCCGCCATGGTGCCGGAATCGATGATGCCGGGGCCGCGCCGCACGGCGCCGGCTGAATCTGCGGGACGAGGAGGCGCGGATCGCCGGGCTGCGGGCCGACCTCGTGGGATCCGGCCGCCGCCAGGGGGCTGCCGGCCTGACCGGGGCGGCCCGGTGGCTCGGGCGCGACTCGGTTGCACGCTGCCGCGTTGCGACCACGAACGTGTCACAGTGCTCCTCGCGAGACCGTGAGGAGTATCGGCGTGAACGCCTGCAGCCTGCCGCCCGAGCCGCCCGACCACCCCTTCATCCCGGGTGGCAGCGAACTCGGCGCGCTCGTGCGCGCCCACGATTGGGCGGCGACTCCCCTCGGGCCCCTCGAAACCTGGCCCCAGAGCCTGCGCACCGCGGTCGGGATCGTGCTGCTCTCGCCCGTGCCCATCGTGATGCTGTGGGGCGAGGACGGCATCATGATCTACAACGACGCCTACTCGGTCTTCGCCGGGGGACGGCACCCGCAGCTCCTCGGCTCCAAGGTGCGCGAGGGCTGGCCCGAGGTCGCCGATTTCAACGACCACGTCATGAAGGTGGGGCTCTCCGGCGGCACGCTCGCCTACAAGAACCAGGAACTGACCCTGCACCGCTACGGCCGGCCCGAGCAGGTCTGGATGGACCTGGACTACTCGCCGATCCTCGACGAGCGCGGCCGGCCCGCCGGGGTCGTCGCCATCGTGGTCGAGACCAGCGAGCGCGTGCGGGCGGAGCGCCGCGAGGCCTTCCTGGCCGGGCTCGCCGACGCGCTGCGCGACCTCGCCGACCCGCTCGCCGTGCGGGAGGCCGCGACCCGCAGCCTCGGCCTCCATCTCGGCGCGGACCGCGTCGGCTACGGCGAGGTGAGCGACGCGGACGGCGCCCCGCGCCTGACCATCGCGCAGGATTGGTGCGCGCAGGGCGTCGCCTCCATCGCCGGCCAGCACGACATGACCCGCTACGCCTCCGCCTTCCTGGCGGATTTCCTGGCCGGCCGGACGGTCGTGTTCGAGGACATGCGCAGCGATCCCCGGACCGCCGGCCAATCCTCGGAGGCGGCCCACGCGCGCCTCGCCGTCCGGGCGCAGATCGTCGTGCCGCTGGTCAAGGCCGGGCGCCTCTCGGCCGTCCTCTTCGTCCACTCGGTCGAGGCCCGGCCCTGGTCGGCCGACGACGTGTCGCTGGTCGGGGAGGTGGCCGAGCGCACCTGGGCCGCCGTCGAGCGGGCCCGGGCCGAGCGCATGGTCCAGGAGCGCAACGCGCGGCTGGAGATCCTCGCCGAGGCGATCGAGCGCGCGCCCGCGGCGCGCACGCTGGGCGAGCTGATGGAGATCGTGGGGGCCGCGGCGCGGCGCCTGTCGGGGGCGGACGGCGTCACGGTCGTGCTGCGCCGGGGCGAGCAGTGCTTCTACGCCATCGAGGACGCGGTGCAGCCGCTCTGGAAGGGACGCCGCTTCCCGCTCGTCTCCTGCATCTCGGGCTGGGCCATGCTCAACCGCCGGACCGCGATCGTGGCGGATGTGCGCGCGGATTCCCGCGTGCCGCAGGATCTCTACACGCCCACCTTCGTGCGCAGTCTCGTGATGGTGCCGATCCTGGCGGACGGCGAGGCGACCGCCGCCATCGGCGCCTACTGGCCGGAGGTCCATCGGCCGCCCGAGGGCGAGGTCGCGACGCTGGAGGCGCTCGCGCGCACGGCGGGCGCGGTGCTGCGGCGCCTCGACGCCGAGGAGGCGCTGCGCCGCCTCAACGAGACCCTGGAGACGCAGGTCGCCGAGCGCACCGCCGACCGGGACCGCATGTGGCGGCTCTCGACCGACGTGATGCTGGTGGCCCGCTTCGACGCCACGATCACGGCCGTGAACCCGGCCTGGACGACCCTGTTCGGCTGGCGCGAGGACGACCTCGTGGGCGGCCGGTTCACGGATTTCGTCCACCCGGAGGACAGGGAGGCGACGCGGGAGGAGGTCGGCCGGCTCTCCGAGGGGCTGACGACGCTGCGCTTCGTCAACCGCTACCGGCACCGGGACGGCAGCTACCGCTGGCTGTCCTGGACCGCGGTGCCGGACGAGGGGCTGATCCACGCGGTCGGCCGGGACATCACCGTCCAGCGCGCCCAGGGCGAGGCCCTGGCCAAGACCGAGGAGGCGCTCCGGCAGGCTCAGAAGATGGAGGCGGTGGGCCAGCTCACCGGCGGCCTCGCCCACGACTTCAACAACCTGCTCACCGGCATCGCCGGCTCCCTCGAATTGCTGCAGACGCGCGTGGCGCAGGGCCGGACGGGCGAGCTCGACCGCTACATCGAGGCGGCGCAGGGGGCCGCCAGGCGCGCCGCGGCGCTCACTCACCGGCTCCTCGCCTTCTCGCGGCGCCAGACCCTCGCCCCCAAGCCCACCGACGTGAACCGGCTCGTGGCGGGCATGGAGGAGCTGATCCGGCGCAGCATCGGCCCGGCGATCGCCCTGGAGATCCTGGCCGGGGACGGCCTCTGGCCGATCCTGGTCGATCCGAGCCAGCTCGAGAACGCGCTGCTGAACCTGTGCATCAATGCCCGCGACGCGATGCCGGACGGGGGCCGCATCACGATCGAGACCTCCAATGCCTGGCTCGACGAGGAGGCGGCCCGCCCGCTCGATGTCCCGGCGGGCGAGTACCTGCTCCTGTGCGTGACGGATACCGGCACCGGCATGCCGCCCGACGTGATGACCAAGGTCTTCGACCCGTTCTTCACGACGAAGCCCCTCGGCGAGGGCACGGGGCTCGGCCTGTCGATGATCTACGGCTTCGTCCGGCAATCCGGCGGGCAGGTGCGGATCGCCTCCACCCTCGGCCAGGGCACGACGATGGGCCTCTACCTGCCGCGGCACCGCGGCGAGGCGGAGGCGCCCGAAGCCTCGCCCGCCCTCGCCGTCGCCCCCCGGGCCGGGCAGGGCGAGACGGTGCTGATCGTCGACGACGAGCCGAGCGTGCGCATGCTCGTCACCGAGGTGCTGGAGGATCTCGGCTACGTCGCCATCGAGGCGGCGGACGGGCCGTCGGGCCTGAAGGTGCTGCAATCCGGCGCGCGCATCGACCTCCTGATCACCGATGTGGGGCTGCCCGGCGGCATGAACGGCCGGCAGGTCGCCGACGCGGCCCGGGTCACCCGCCCGGACCTCAGGGTGCTGTTCATCACGGGCTACGCGGAATCGGCGGCGATCGGCCGGGGGCTGCAGGAGGCCGGCATGGCGATCCTGACCAAGCCGTTCGTCATGGACACGCTCGCGAGCCGCATCAAGGACCTCATCTCCGGCCAGGGCTGATCCCGACGGTGACGGGAAACGACCGTCGGTTCCGTTGTCGAATCGTCGTCCCGAGGCGTCGGCTTCGTTCGCCGTCGACGGCAGAGCGGCGTCGCCGATCGCGGTCCTGGGCGCCGCCGCGCGGGGAGGGACGCGTCACGGTCGGCCCTCACGGTCGGCCCATGCGGCGCCCGCCGGGCTTGCAAGACGCGGTCCCGTTCCGCACGAGGGCGGTGGTGGGGCGCAGCGGCGGGGAGCGGCGGCATGACGGGGCTCAGCCTTCAGGACGCGGCCAGGAGGGCGGGGGTGAGCCGGTCCGCCATCTGGCGGGCGATCAGCGCGGGCCGGCTCGCCGCGCAGCGTCGCGAGGACGGGGAATTCCGCATCGCGCCCGCCGAGTTGCAGCGGGTCTACCCGCGCGCCGCGCCGCCGGACAATCCTCTCGACCAGGAGGCGCAGCGGGCCGACGCGGTCGCGCTGCGCCTCCGGCTCGCCGCCGCGGAGGCGGAGATCGGGGGCCTGCGCGAGATGGTGGAGGAGCTCCGCCGCGCCCGCGACCAGTGGCAGCAGCAGGCCGAACGGCTGACGCGCGCGCTCGCGGCGCTCGGCGCGCACCGGTAGCCGCCCGTCTCGGCGGGGGGCGGCGTCTCGGACGCGTGCCGACGATGCACCCGCCCGTGCCGGGCCGAGCGGCCTCATCCGGCGAAGCGGGGCGCCCGCACGCGGCGCGCACTGCCCGCCGGGGATCCGGCCCGCACCCACGAACCAAGCGCGGCCTCGCGCGTAAGACTGCCCGCGCGAGGTTGCGCGGACGAGCAGCGGGCCCATGACGCGGCAGCGATTCCGGCACGAGGAACGGCGGACACGGCGGGGCGCCCGGATCGTCGAGGGCTTGCGGTGGGTCACGCGGCCGCTCGCCGCGCCCGATCCGCTCCTGTGGGCGTTGATCGCCGCGCTCCTGGCAGTCGACGGGGCGTGGCTGTGGGCGGCCGGGATCGCCCTCGACCCGGCGGGTTTCGGGGGGCTCGCCGGCCTCGTGGCGGTGCTGCTCCTCGGCGCTTTGTTCTGGAGCCGGGCGACCTCGCATCCCGCCCTGCGCGGCATGGCGCTCGCCTCGGCCGGCCTGATGGCCGGCACGGCGGCGCTCGGCCTGCTCCACTACCTCGCCGCCACGCTGGGGCGTCCCCTCGCCGACCCCGTGCTCATGCGGGCCGAGGCGGCGCTCGGCTTCGACTGGCGCGCGCACGTGGCGCTGGTGGAGCGCCACCCCGCCGTCGCGCGGGCCCTCGCGCTCGCCTACCATTCGAGCGGTCCGCAGATCGCCCTGGTGGTGATCGTGCTCGCGGCGACCCGCCGCATGGGCCGGCTCTGGGCCTTCGTGCGCCTGTTCTGCGCCGCGCTGGCCTGCGCGGTCGCCGTCTCGGCCCTGCTGCCGGCGGTCGGCCCCTACGCCGCCTACGGCCTCGCCCCGCCGGATCCGGATTCGGTCGAGACCGTGGGCGCCCTCTGGCACCTCCACCCCCTCGCGCAGCTGCGCGCGGGCAGCCTGCGGGTGATCGCGCTGCAGGACATGCGCGGCCTCGTCACCTTTCCGTCGTTCCACGTCAGCCTCGCGCTGATCACCGCTTGGGCGCTCGCGCCGGTGCCGGGCCTGGGAAAGCCGGCGATCCTGGTGAACGCGGCCGTCGTGCTGGCGACGCTGAGCGCGGGCGGGCATTACCTGCCCGACCTGCTGGCCGGCGCGGCCGTGGGCGGCGCGCTGCTCGCCCGTCTCGTCCTGGCCCGCCGGCCGGCCGCGCCCACCGAGGCCGCCGGCCGGCTGATCCCGAGCGCACTCTCCCGCATCGTGCCGCGCCGGGAGCGCGCCTGATCCCGCCGGCGTCCCCCCGGACCGAGGGGCCGCCGCGCCGTGCGCGACCGCACGGAAGCCGGCGGCGCGCCCGTGTCGGATGGGCGCCAGGGAGACTCTCGATCACCGAGGAGGCGCGCATGACCCGCCGCGACACCGATCCGGGACGCACCATCGCGGCCCTGGCCGACGACCTTCCCGACGACGTGCTCGACCGCGCCGTCGGCGGCCGAAGCTACTCCGATTTCGGCCTGGGCGAGCTGACGCCGAAGGACCCGATCGCGGTCGGGTCGCAGCAGGCGGGCATGACCTTCCGGATCTCGGCCTTCCAGATCGTCGACATCTTCACGCAATCGCGCGGATCCGGCGGCGGCGGCGGCGGAGTTTGATGAGCGACGCCATTGACCGCCGCGTGGGCGGGCGGGGTCGGCCGCGCGAGCGCGGCACACCACGAGTTGCGCTCGCGCCCTCGCACGCGCCTTGCTACGGGCAATCCATGTCTCAGCACACCCTCCGCGCCTGTCTCAGCGCGCTCCGTCTCGCCAGTTGGTTCTGTGTCGTCCTGATCGTCTGGCTCTCGTGGATCCCGCGCGAGTGGGAGATCCGCACCGGCCTGCTCGGCCAGATCGAGCACGTCATCGCCTATTGCGGGGCGGCGGCGCTCCTGGCTACCGCCTACCCGCACATCCGCCGCGCCCCGCTGAGCGCCGGCCTGGTCGGCCTCGCGGGCCTGCTCGAAGTCGGGCAGATCTGGGTTCCGGGCCGGACCCCGCAGGTGATTGACTTCGCGGCCAGCAGCGCGGGGGCGATCCTCGGCGTCCTGCTCGGGCGCGCGGCGCTCGCGGCGGCCGGCTGGGCGGCGCGTCGGGGCGCCTGAGCGCCCGCGCCCGGCGTCGATGGCGCGCCCGCCCGGCGCCGGCGGCGCGGGGCCCGCCTCGCGCTGGCGCGGGGCCCGGGTGGCACCGGTCGCCGTCCCGCTCGAGGATGGATCCCGCCTGCGCCGACCCGCCCTCCCGCGCGGCGCGCGAACCGCCGCCGCCACGCCGGTCGCACTCAGCCTTTATCAGTCAAATTGCAATAAAATTGTCCGTGACGAACGCGATGAGTTGGACGATCAGTATCAATCGAAAGTTAGGACCGGAAGCCTAGCCTCAGCTGGTCTAATTTGCGGCCGGCCCGTCATGCTCCTTCGAAGACATTTCTTGCGCAGTCAGGACGGGAGCAACTCCGTGGAGTTCGCCCTGCTCACGCCCGCGCTGATCGTGCTCGCCTTCGGCCTGATCGAGTTCGGGCTGATCGTGTACACGCTCAACAGCGCCGAGAGTGCCGCGCGCGACGTGACGCGCCAGCTCGCCACCAACCGGATCAGCGCCGCCCAGGCGTCGGACGCGGTGATTCGCCAGCTCCCGGCCTGGGTCGCGGCCGGGACCACGATCAGCGTCACCCAGACCGCGCCGGGCGACCCGGCCAACAACCGCTTCACGACGGACGTCGCCTTCTCGGCCGCGGCGGCGACCCCCACCACGCTCCTGAACTGGGCCTATGGCAGCGTCGTCCTGCACGCCCGGGTCAGCATGCAGCAGGAGCCCGGCTCATGAGGCACTTCTTCCGCGACCGCGCCGGTCAGATCACCGTGCTGGCGAGCCTGCTGTCGCCGGTCGGGCTCGGCGTCGCCGCCCTGGCGATCGACCTCTCCACCCTGCAGATGGTCAAGCAGCGGCTCAAGGTGACGGCCGACGCCGCCTCCCTGGCGGCCGTGGCCGTCCTGCCCGACACGGGCACGGCCCTGAGCCGGGCCCTCGCGATCGCGGCGGACAATGCCGGGGCGGGCGCCGGTTCGGTGACGACGGCCGCCGACGTCCAGTTCGGCAGCTACGATTCGGCCACGCGGACCTTCACGGCCGGCGCTACGCCGGCCAACGCCGTGCAGGTCACCGCCTCCCGCAGCGAGGCGCGCGGCAACCCGGTCATCACCGGCTTCGCGCGGGCGCTCGGCTGGGCGACGCCCGACCTCTCGGCCAGCGCGGTGGCGGTGCGGTTCTCGCCGGCCTACTGCTTCCTGGTCCTCGACCCCTCGGCCTCGGGCGCCCTCAGCGTCTCGGGGACGGGCCGCCTCTCGGTGCCGAATTGCGGCGTGCAGGTGAATTCCACCTCCGCCTCGGCCGCCACCACCGGCAACAACAGCACCGCCCAGGCCCGCAGCTTCTGCATCACCGGGGGCTATTCCGGATCGAGCTTCAGCCCCGTGCCGATCACCCGGTGCCTTCCCGCCGCCGATCCCCTGGCGGACATCCCCGAGCCCGCCCCACCCACCGCCGGCTGCTACTACAACGGCCTCAACACCGGCTCCGGCATGACGCTTCCCTCGAACGTCACCTATTGCGGCAAGATCACGCTGAACGGAAACGGCAATTTCAACCTGCAGCCTGGCCTGTACTATTTCAAGAACGCCACTGTCGAATTGCTGCAGAACGCGTCCCTGGCGGGATCGGGAGTGACGATCTTCCTCGACGCGACCTCCACCCTGAAATTCGCGGCCTCCGGGACGGTGAACCTGAAGGCGCCGAGCACCGGCCCCTATCGGGGCTTGCTGATCTTCCAATCCCGCAGCGCCTCGGCGACGACCACGAGCGTGGTGCGCGGCAGCCCCGACATCCTGCTCGACGGGACGATCTACCTGCCCAGCGCGACACTGAGCATGACCGGCTCCGGCACCGTCAGCGACGTCGCCAAGAGCGGCTACGTCATCGCCGGGCGGGTCAACTACAACGGATCGGTCACGTTCAACTTCGACGTCTATTCGGACGTCCTGCCCGCGGGCTTCAAGTACAGTTCGGGCTTGGTGGAGTGAGGCCGGGCTCGCCCGGCGGCCCTCTGCCCCTGCACCTCCGTCCGGGCGCCCGGCCGCGGGATCCGGGGCCGGACCGTTCCCGAACCGGCGGGGGCCGGGTGGGCGGTGGGACCCGCGCGTCGAGCGGGCCGGCGGACCGGGGAGAGCCGCTCCCTCGCCGGCAGCCGACGCGGCCGCCGCGCACGCGGCCCGGAGCGCCTCCTCACGCGCGGCGGCCCGCTGGGGCATCCCCATGCGACCGCGCCCGCGCAGGCCCGCGACCACGACGGCGAGGTGGCCCTCGGCCGTGTCCCGCGGCGGGGGCCACCAGTTGCAAGATGCTCTCGGCGCGCGGAGCGTCCCTCCGCGCTGAACGGACGGGAGAGAGGGACAGCCGCCCCGCCGCTCAGGCGACCGAGTGCCTCGCCATCAGGCGCGCGAGTTCGGCCTCGGCGACCTCGCGCGCCTCCGCCTCGGATCGGTGCGGCCGGTCCGACCGGCGGTAGAGCTTGCCGTGGTCGCGAATCGCCCAGGTGTAATGGCCCGCCGCATCGCGGCTGGGCCGGATCTCCAGCGTGAAGCAATGCTGCCCGTGCGCGTCCATGACCCGGATATGGAGGCCGGCGCCGCGGGTCCAATGCGGCGAGATGGCTAGTGGCCGTGATGGACGGCGGACGGGCGTCGCGCCGGCCACGCCAGCCGCCGGCGGAGGGGCCGCCCGTCACCGGCCCGACCGCCTCACGGCCTCGCGGCGCCGCCGCCGCAGTCCCAGGATGGTGCCGGGCGCGTCGCGACCAGCCGCGCGGCGCGGGCGGAGGCGGATCGCTGGCCCCCCTCTTGCAAATCCCGCCGCGCACCGGAGGGGTCCCGCATGAACCGACGCCAAGTCCTGACACTCGGGGGCGCCGCCCTGGCCTGTCCGGCCCTCGCCCGCGCGGCGAGCGAGACGACGCTGCGCTTCGTGCCCTACGCCGACCTGGCGCTGCTCGACCCGATCATCACCACGAACTACGTCACGCGGACGCACGCGCTCCTGGTCTTCGACACGCTCTACGGGACCGACGCGCAGTTCCGGCCTCAGCCCCAGATGGTGGCGGGGCACGAGGTCGAGGCCGACGGGCGCCTCTGGCGGCTGACCCTGCGGGAGGGCCTGCGCTTCCACGACGGCAGCCCGGTCCTCGCCCGCGACGCGGTGGCGAGCCTCAGGCGCTGGGCCGTGCGGGACGCCTTCGGCGGTGCGCTCTTCGCGGCCCTGGACGAGATCTCGGCACCCTCCGACCGCGTGGTGCAGTTCCGCATGAGGCGGCCCTTCCCGCTGCTGCCCCAGGCGCTGGCCAAGCCGACCTCGTACGTGCCGGTCATCATGCCCGAGCGCCTCGCCGCGACGCCCGCGACGAGCGCGGTGCCGGAGATGGTCGGCAGCGGTCCCTACCGCTTCGTCGCGCAGGAGCGGGTCCCGGGGGCGCTCGCGGTCTACCGTCGCTTCGCCGAGTACCGGCCGCGGGAGGGGGGCGAGGCGAGCTTCACGGCCGGGCCGCGGATCGCCCATTTCGAGCGGGTCGAGTGGCGCACCATGCCCGATCCCGCCACCGCGGCGAGCGCGCTGCGGGCCGGCGAGGTCGACTGGATCGAGCAGCCCGCGATCGACCTCGTGCCGCAGCTCGCGCGCGCCCGGGGCGTCACGGTGGCGGTGGTCGAGCCGGCGGGGCTGATCGGGCAGATCCGCTTCAACCACCTGCAGCCGCCCTTCGACAACCCGGCCATCTGCCGGGCCTTCCTGGGGGCGGTCGACCAGACCGAGATGATGGACGCGGTGGCCGGCACCGATCCGGCGATCCTGCGCGGGCCGGCCGGCATCTTCACGCCGGGCGGGCCGATGGCCTCCGAGGCCGGGATGGAGATCCTGACCGGTCCCCGCGACATCGCCCGCAGCCGGCGCGAACTGGAAGCGGCCGGCTACCGCGGCGAGCCGGTGGTGCTCCTCGCCGGCACGGACGTGCCGCGGATTAACGCGGTCTGCGAGGTCATGGCGGAGGTCTGCCGCCGGCTCGGCGTCGCCCTCGACTACGTCGCCACCGATTGGGGCACGGTCAACCAGCGCATCCTCAACCCGAAGCCCCTGGACCAGGGCGGCTGGAGCCTGTTCGGCATCTTCTCCGGCGGGCTCGATCACCTCTCGCCGGCCTACCACCTCGCGACCCGCGGCATCGGCCGGGCCGGCGTGCCGAGCTGGCTCACCGACGCCCCGCTGGAGGAGCTCCGCGACGCGTGGTTCGCGGCGCCCGACCTCGCCGCCCAGCAGGCGATCGCGGCGAAGATCCAGGCCCGCGCCCTCGCGGTCGGCGCCTACATTCCCTGCGGCCGCTACGTCCAGCCGACGGCCTACCGGTCGGAGCTGACCGGGATGCTCACCGGGCTGCCCCTGTTCACCAACCTGCGGCGGGGCGGGTAGCGCGGGAGATCGGCACGTCGTCGCGCGGACGGCTCGGCCGGCCCTCGGCGGCCTGCGGGACCGGTCCGCTCGCCCCGGACGACGGCGACCGGACCCCCTCATCCCCGATCCGCCAGATCCCTTCGGGATGGCGGATGTGGGCGTCGCTCAAGCGCCGCGCGGGCTTGTCATCCGCTGCGATCAACCGGATCCCGGATCAGGCCAGCGGGTTCTCCGCCGCGGGCCGGTCGTGGAGGTGGCAGGCGGCCTCCTGGTCGGGGGCGATCCGGCGCATCCGAGGCACCTCGCGCCGGCAGCGCTCGAACGCGAAGGGGCAGCGGGTGTGGAAGCGGCAGCCCGGCGGCGGGTCGATCGGGCTCGGCACGTCGCCCTTCAGCACGATGCGGTCGCGGGCGGCGCCCGGCTCGGGCACCGGCACCGCCGAGAGCAGCGCCGCGGTGTAGGGGTGCTTGGGAGCCGCGAAGATGCGGGCCCGCGCGGCGATCTCGACGATCTGGCCGAGATACATCACCGCGACCCGGTGCGTCATGTGCTCGACGATCGCGAGGTCGTGGCTGATGAACAGCAGCGCGAGGCCGAGATCCCGCTGCAGGTCCTGCAGCAGGTTCACCACCTGCGCCTTGACCGAGACGTCGAGGGCCGAGACCGCCTCGTCGCAGACGATCAGCGCCGGCTCGGGGGCGAGCGCCCGCGCGATGCCGATGCGCTGGCGCTGGCCGCCGGAGAATTCGTGCGGGTAGCGCGCGCCCGCATCCTTCGGCAGGCGCACGAGGTCGAGGAGGGCGGAGATCCGGGCGTCGAGGTCGCGGCCGCTCCGCGCGAGGCCGAAATTGCGCAGCGGCTCGGCCAGGATCTCCCGCACCCGCATGCGCGGATTGAGGCTGGAGAACGGGTCCTGGAACACCACCTGGATGCGCCGCCGCAGCGGCCGCATCGCGCCCGCCGAGAGGTCGTCGATGCGCTGGCCGTCGAGCACCACCTGGCCCGAGGTGGCGTCGGTCAGGCGCAGGATCGTGCGGCCGACGGTCGATTTTCCGCAGCCGGATTCGCCCACGATCGACAGGGTCTCGCCGCGCTCCAGCGTGAAGCTGACGCCGTCGACCGCCCGCACCGCGCCCCGGCGCAGGGGAAAGTGCTTGGTGAGGTCGTTGACTGCGAGGAGCGGCGGCTTCATGCGGCGGCCGCCTCCGCGGGGGCGTGGTGGCAGGCGGCGAGGTGGCCGGGCGCCTTGGGGGCGATCGCCGGCGCCACCGCCCGGCACAGGTCGGTCACGGCGGGGCAGCGCCCGGCGAAGACGCAGCCGGTGATGCGGCTCTTGAGGCTCGGCACCTGCCCGGGGATCTCGGCGAGCCGGGTCTGGCTCCCGCCGAGGGAGCTGCCGAGGCGCGGCACCGCGCCGAGCAGGCCCCTCGTGTAGGGGTGGCGCGGCCGCGCGAACAGGGCCTCGACCGGCGCCTCCTCGATCTTGCGGCCCGCATACATCACGATCACCCGGCTCGCGACCTCGGCCACCACCCCGAGATCGTGGGTGATCAGGATGATGGCGGCGCCGACCCGGCGCTTGAGGTCGCGCATCAGGTCGAGGATCTGGGCCTGGATGGTGACGTCGAGGGCGGTGGTCGGCTCGTCGGCGATCAGGAGCTTCGGGCTGCAGGCGAGCGCCATGGCGATCATCACCCGCTGGCGCATGCCGCCCGAGAGCTGGTGGGGGTAGCCCCGCACCCGCCGGGCCGGCTCCGGGATGCCGACGAGGCTCAGCATCTCGACGGCGCGCGCCTCCGCCCGGCGCCGGTCGAGGCCCTGGTGCAGCCGCAGGGTCTCGCCGATCTGGCGGCCCACGGTGAGGACCGGGTTGAGGCTCGTCATCGGCTCCTGGAAGATCATGCCGATCGCGTTGCCGCGGATCTGCCGCATGGCGCGCGGCGGCAGCGCCAGGAGATCGCGGCCCTCGAAGCGGATCGCCCCGGTCGAGCGCCCGACCCGCTCGGGGATCAGGCGCAGGATCGAGTTGGCGGTGACGGACTTGCCGCAGCCGGATTCGCCGACGATCGCCACGGTCTCGCCGGTCTCGACCTCGAACGACACCCCGTCCACCGCCCGGTTGATGCCGTCCGGCGTGCGGAAATGGGTCCGGAGGTTCTCGACTTCGAGGAGGGCCATGGCGGCTCCGCGGCGGGTCAGGATCGGAGGGAGGGGAGCCGCCGCGCGCCGCCCTCCCGGCGCGGGCGCGTCACAGCCGCTTGGCCATGCGCGGGTCGAGGGCGTCGCGCAGCCCGTCGCCGACGAGGTTCACGGCGAGCACGGTGAGCGACAGGAACAGGGCGGGGAAGAACACGATCGTCGGCTTCACCTGCCAGAGGGCGCGGCCCTCCGCCATGATGTTGCCCCAGGAGGGCGTGGTCGGCGGGGTGCCGGCGCCGATGAAGGAGAGGATCGCCTCGGTGATCATCGCCGAGGCGCAGATGTAGGTCGCCTGCACGGTGAGCGGCGCCAGGGTGCCCGGCAGGATGTGGCGCCCGATGATCGCCGGCACGGTGCTGCCGCTCGCCACCGCGGCATCCACGTAGGGCTGCTCGCGCAGGGACAGGACCACCCCGCGCACGAGGCGCGCGACGCGCGGGATCTCCGCCACGGTGATCGCCGCGATCACGTTCCCGACCGAGCCGCGGGTGAGCGCCATCAGGGCGACCGCGAGCAGGATCGGCGGGATCGCCATCACCCCGTCCATCACCCGCATGACGATTCCGTCGAGCGACCGCAGGAAGCCCGAGACGAGGCCGATCGCGAGCCCGATCCCGGAGGCGAGCGCCGCCACCGCGAAGCCGACGAGGAGCGAGACCCGGGCCCCGTAGATCACCCGCGAGTAGATGTCCCGACCGAGCATGTCGGTGCCGAACCAGTACTGCGCCGAGGGCAGCCGCGTGCGCCGCGACGGCGACAGGGCGGTCGGGTCGACGGTGAACAGGTACGGCGCCAGGACCGCGCAGGCCAGCATCAGCAGCAGGATCGCCGCCCCGACCGCCACCGCCGGGTGGCGCCGGATCAGGCCCGGGAGGCCGCCCCGGCGGCGCACCGGCGGGAAGAGGTCGGGCAGGTCCGGCGCCGCCGCGACCGGGCCGGAGGGGTCGACGGTCGCGCTCAATAGCGGATCCTCGGGTCGAGCAGCACGTAGACGAGGTCGATGCCGAGATTGACCAGCACGTAGCAGAAGCTGAACAGCAGCACGACGCCCTGGATCACCGGGTAGTCGCGGCGCAGGATGGCGTCGACGGTGAGCCGCCCGAGCCCCGGGATGACGAAGACGCTCTCGGTGACGACGGCCCCGCCGATCAGGAGCGCGATGCCGAGGCCGATCACCGTGACGATCGGCACCGAGGCGTTCTTGAGCGCGTGCACGAACAGGATGGCGCGCCGGCCCAGGCCCTTGGCGGTCGCGGTCTTGATGTAGTCCTGCGCCAGCACTTCGAGCATCGTCGCGCGGGCGATCCGGGCGATCAGCGCGATGTAGACCGAGCCGAGGGCGACCGCCGGCAGGATCAGGTTCTGCAGCCAGGGCCAGAACCCGGCCGAGAGCGGCGTGTAGCCCTGGACCGGCAGCCATTCGAGTTCGAGGGCGAAGACGTAGGCGAGCAGGTAGGAGATCACGAAGACCGGCACCGAGAAGCCGAACACCGCCAGCGTCATCACCAGCCGGTCGATCAGGCTCCCGGCCTTCCAGGCCGCCGCGACGCCGAGCGGCACCGCGACGGCGATCGACAGGACCAGCGTCACGACCATCAGCGACAGGGTCGGCTCGATGCGCTGGCGGATCAGCGCCGTCACCGGCAGGGCGGTGAAGATCGAGGTGCCGAGGTCCCCCTGCAGGATCTGCCAGGCCCACTCGCCGAAGCGCACCAGGAAGGGCCGGTCGAGCCCGAGGGTCGCCCGGATCCGGGCGACGTCGTCGGGCGTCGCCTGGTCCCCGGCGATGATCGCCGCCGGGTCGCCGGGCGCGATGTAGAGCAGGCTGAACACGAACAGGGCGACGACGGCCATCACCGGGATCGTCGCCAGGACCCGCCGTCCCGCATAGGCCAGCATGCGCGTCTCCGCGGGTTCACGCCGATTTCGACACGCCCCAGAAGAAGGGCAGGGGGCCCTTGGTGACGCCGCTCAGCGATGTCCGCCACGCCTGGTAGGTGAGGAAGAAGCCGGTCGGCACGTAGACCACGTAGTCGAGGGCGGCCTTGTTGAGGCGGCGCATGGCGGCCTTCTCGTCCTCCGGCGTCGCCGCCTCGAACCAGCCGGTGATCGCGGCCTCCACCGGCGGGCTGTCGGGCCAGCCGAACCACGCCTTGTCGCCGTTGGCCCGGATCGCCGTGTAGCCGACCGGGCTCAGGCAATCCGCCCCGGCATGCCAGGTGTGGAACATGCTCCAGCCGCCGTCCTTGGGCGGCGCCTTGGAGGCGCGGCGGGCGCCGACGGTGCCCCAGTCGGTCGCCACGAAGTCGACGTTCATGCCGAGCTTCTTGAGCAGGTCGGCGGTGACGTCGCCCTGCGCCTTGGTGATCGGCTGGTCCTGCGCCACCACGCAGGTCACCGGCTCGCCCTTGTAGCCGCTCTCGGCCAGGAGCTTCCTGGCCGCCGCGAGGTCGCCGCCGGGCTTGACCACCTCGCCGCCCTCCTCGTTGTAGAGCGGCGTCCCGGGCGTGAAGTAGCCGGGCAGCGGCTTCCACAGCGCGTCGTCGTCGCCGACGATCGCCCGCATGTAGTCCTCCTGGTTCATCGCCATCAGGACCGCGCGGCGCACCAGCTGGTTGTTGAAGGGCGGGTGCAGCGTGTTCATCCGGAACGAGCCGACGTTGCCGAGCGGGTCGGCGATGTCGACCTGGATGTTGCGGTTCTTCTTGAGCAGCGGGACGAGGTCGGCGATCGGGTTCTCCCACCAATCGACCTCGCCGTTCTGCAGGGCCGCCGAGGCGCTGGCCGGGTCCGGCATGATGATCCACTCGACCCGGTCGAAGGCGATCTGCTTGCCGCCCGCGAGCCAGGAGGCCGGCTCCTGGCGCGGGACGTAATCGGCGAAGCGCGTGAACACCGCCCGCGCCCCCGGCACCCACTCGTCGCGGGCGAAGCGCATCGGCCCGGAGCCGACATACTCGGTGATCTGCTTGAACGGGTCGGTCTGGGCGATGCGCTCGGGCATCACGAAGGAGCAGGGCGCGTTGTTCTTGGCGAGCGCCAGGAGCATCTTCGGGTAGGGCTTGGTCAGCACCCAGCGGAAGCTGCGGTCGTCGACCGCCGAGAGCTCCGCCTGGATCGCCCGGATCATCAGCCCCATCGGGTCGCGGGCCGACCAGCGCACGAGGCTCGCCACCGCGTCCCGCGCCCGCACCGGCTCGCCGTCGTGGAACTTCAAGCCCGGCCGCAGGGTGAAGGTCCAGGTCAGCCCGTCCGACGAGACGGTCTCGGATTCGACCATCTGGCGCTGGGGCCGCAGCTGCGCGTCGACCCCGTAGAGCGTGTCCCAGACCAGGGCCGCGGCGTTGCGCACCACGTACTGGGTCCCCCAGATCGGGTCGAAATTGGCGAGGTTCGCCTGCGGGACGAAGCGCAGGGTCTTGGCCGCGCCCTGGGCGAGGGCCGGGGCCGGGAAGGAGGGTCCGGCGGCGAGCGCGCCCGCGCCGGCCATTGCCTTCAGCAGCGATCTGCGATCCATGCGGGTCACCTCCCCTTCGGGGCGTCGGCTCGCGCCGCGCTCCGGCTGTCTCGGGCCTCCTCGGCAAGCAGAGCGCGTGCCAAGCTCAAGCGGGATGCCACCAGCGGCCCCCGACCACCACGCCCGACGAGGTCAGGCGCCGGTCGCCGGCGAGGTGCTCGCCCGTGGTGTCGACGTAGTCGAAGCGGCCCTCGTCGAGCCGCAGGATCGTGGCGTCGCCGACCGATCCCGGCCGCAGGGAGCCGAGTTCGGGCCGCCGCAGGGCCGTCGCGGCGTTCACGGTCGTGGCGGCGATCACGTCCGGCAGGCTCATGCCGAGGCAGAGGAACTTCGACAGGGTCGTGGTCTGGTCGAAGACCGGGCCGTCGATGCAGAGGGTGTGGATGTCCGACGAGATCGTGTCGGGCGGGAATCCGTTCGCCAGCATGGCCCGGGCGGTCTTGAAGGCGAAGGAGCCCTTGCCGTGACCGATGTCGAAGAGCACGCCGCGGCGGCGCGCCGCCACCACGGCCTCGCGCACCCGGCCCTGGCCGGAGAGGGGCGCGTTCGGGAAGGGCCGGAAGGCGTGGGTCAGCACGTCGCCGGGGCGCAGGCGCTCGACCACCTCCTCGTAGCTCGGGGGCGGGTGATCGATATGCACCATCATGGGCATGCCGACCTCCTCGGCGACCTGGAGCGCCGCCTCGAAGGGCTGCAGGCCCGAGCGGCCGGAGGCGTGCAGCCCGACCCGGACCTTGATGCCGACGACGACGTCGCGGTTCGCCTCCGCGACCGCCGCCGCCTCGGCCGGGGCCATCAGGCGGATCTCCTCGCTCTCCCCGACCATGATACTCTTCGAGAAGGCGAAGATGCCCGCGAAGGACACGTGCAGGTAGGCGAGGATGCGGACCGGCGAGGGCTCGATCACGTGCTTGCGGAAGCCGAGGAAGTTGCCCGGGCCGGCGCTGCCGGTGTCCACCGCCGTGGTGACGCCGCTGTCGCGGGCGAACTGCGCCGCGTCGATGCCGAGCGAGGTGCCGCCCCAGTAGACGTGCGTGTGCAGGTCGATCAGGCCCGGGACGACGATGAGGCCGCGCAGGTCGCGGACGTCCGGGCAGCCGGTCGTGTCGATGCCCTCGCCCAGGGCGGCCACGCGGCCGCCCGCGAAGGCGACGCGGGTGACCCGGTCGATCCCGGCGGAGGGGTCGATGACGCGCGCGCCATCCAGGATCAGCTCATGAGCCATCAGACGAACTCGGTCGAACCCGCGCTCAAGCGAGCATGGCGGACCGCTCTTGTCCAGCTTATCCCTTCGCCGCGACGCGCGCTGTCCTCGGATGACGGCCCCGGATCGGGTCCGTGATCCGCCGAACCGGCTCAGGCGGGGCGCCGGATCAGGCGCGGGCGCCAGATCCCCAGCACCACGTTGGCGGTCGCGACGGCGAGCAGCACCAGGAGCGTGCCGCGCTCCGGGCCGAGGGACTGGGCGAGGGTCGCGGGATCGATCTCGCCGGCGAGGGCGCGGGCGCTGCGCCGCGCCTCCTCCTGCATCGGCCCCTGCACGCCGACGAAGCCGTACTCGAAGAGCAGGATGCCGGTGGCGAGCTTGGCCCAGGCCCAGCCGGCGGCGTGGAAGCCCCGGTGCGCCGCGATGGCGAGGAGGCCCGCGACCAGCGTCACCGCCAGCGAGGGCAGGAAGATCCAGGTCGAGACGGCCGCCATCGCCTCGCGCATCAGCGCGTAGCCGGCGAGCGAGCGCGGCGAGGGCGCGACGCTCATCATCGCGACGAGGCAGGCCATCGCGCCCATCAGGCCGATCGAGCCCATCGTGTGCAGGAATTTCAGGAAGCGTCGCATCCGTCGCGTCCCCGGGACCTCGCTCGCGCGGGAGAGTATCCCACCTCGCCGCCGCCGGGGAACCGGGGCTTGCGCGCGATCCCCGCGCCGCGCCAGGGAGGAGGCCGCGCAGCGCACGACCGGAGCGGCCCGCGATCAGCATCGACACGGTGGCGGATCTCCTCCTCGCGGCCCGCGGCGGCGCGCGGGTTCCCTGGCGGGCGGTCGCCCCGGCCGATCCGGCCGGCGCCTACGCCGTCCAGGACGCGGTCGCCGCCCGGCTCGGTCCCGTCGGCGGCTGGAAGGTCGGCGCGGCGAATCCGGAGGCGGTGCCGAACGCCGCGCCGTGCCCGGCCGCTTGCCTGCGCGGGAGCGGAGCCGTGCTCGACGGGCCGGAGTGGCGCCTGCGGGGCATCGAGGCGGAGGTCGGGCTGCGGCTCGGGCGCGACCTCGACGGCGCGGCCCCGCGGGCCGAACTGGCGGCGGCGGTGGAGGCGGTCCTGCCGGTGATCGAGGTCGTGGAGACGCGCCTCGACGGCTGGGGGGAGGCCGACCCGCTCGCGCGGCTCGCCGATCTCCAGAGCCACGGCGCGCTGATCCTCGGCCCACCCTCCCGCCTCGATCCGGCGGCGCTCGACCTGCGCACCGTCGCGGCGGACCTCAGCGTCGACGGCCGGGCGGTGGCCGCGACGCGGGGCGGCAACCCGGCGGAGGATGTCTGGCGGCTGCTGGCCTGGCTCGCCGACCACGCCGCCGCGCGCGGGCGCCCGCTGCGCGCCGGGCAGGTCGTCACCACCGGCTCCTGCACCGGGATGCTGTTCTGCGCGCAGGGGACGCGGGTGGCGGCCGAACTCGCCGGGATCGGCGCGGTGGCGATGCGCTTCTGACGCCGCGGCTCCCGGCCCCGCGGCTCACCCGGCGTCCGCCTCCCCGAGATAGCGCTGCCGCAGGTGGCCCAGGAACGGCGCGCTGGAGAGGGGCTGGCCGGTCGCCGCCACGAGGAGGTCCTGCGTGTCGAGGAGGCTCGCCCGCTCGTGCACGTGGCGGCGCAGCCAGCCGACGAGGGGCGCGAAATCCCCCCGCGCGAGGCCGGGCCGGATCCCGGGTTCCGCCGCGCAGGCCGCCGCGAAGAGCTGCGCGGCCATCATCGCCCCGAGCGTGTAGGTCGGGAAATAGCCGAAGGAGCCGCCCGGCCAGTGGATGTCCTGCAGGCAGCCGAGGGCATCGTTCGGCACCGCGAGGCCGAGGAGGTCGCGCATTCCGGCGGCGAAGGCCTCGGGCAGGTCGGCGACCGCGAGGTCGCCCGCGATCATCGCGATCTCCAGCTCCGTCCGCAGCAGGATATGGGCCGGATAGGTGACCTCGTCGGCATCGACCCGGATGAGGCCGGGCGAGACCGCGGTCGCGAGGCGGGTCAGGTTCGCGGCGCTCCAGGCGGGCCCCTCGCCGGCGAAGTGCCGGCCGAGCAGGGGGGCGAGGAAGCTCAGGAATTCGGGCGAGCGGCCGGCCTGCATCTCGATGATCAGCGACTGGCTCTCGTGCAGGCTCATGCCGCGGGCCTGCCCGGCCGGCTGGCCCCGCCACGCCGCCGGTCGGCCCTGTTCGTAGAGCGCGTGCCCGGTCTCGTGCAGCACGCCCATCAGCGCCCGCATCACGTCGCGCTCGTCGTAGCGGGTGGTGATGCGCACGTCGTCGGCGGCGCCGCCGCAGAACGGGTGCAGGCTGACGTCGAGGCGCCCGCGCCGGAAGTCGAAGCCCGCGGCCCCCATCAGCGCGAGCCCCACCGCCCGCTGGGTCTCCACCGGGAAGGGGCCCGGGAGCGGCAGCGCGGGCGGGGCCGCCGCCTGGCGCGCGCGGACGGCCTCGATCAGCCCCGGCAGGACGGCGCGCAGCTCGGCGAAGAGCGGCTCGATCAGGCCGCGCCGCAGGCCCGGGTCGTAGGCGTCGAGGAGCGCGTCGTAGGGCGAGAGGCCGAGGGCCGCGCCCTTGGCCGCGCCGATTTCGCGCTGGAGCCGCAGCACCTCGGCGAGGTGGGGCGCGAGCAGGGCGAAATCCGACCGCGCCCGCGCCTCCCGCCACACCATCTCGGCCCGCATCACCGCGCGGGCATTGGCCTCCACGAGGTCGCGCGGGACCGCCGCGGCGTGCCGGCGCACCCGGCGCATCTCGCGCAGGTTGGCCCGCGCACCGGGGTCGAGGGGCTCCTCCTCGGCCCGGGCGAGCTCCTCGTCGAGGGCCGGGGCGGTCAGGAGGTCGTGGATCAGCCCCTGCAGGGCGGCGAGCTGGTCGGCGCGGCCCTCCGCGGCCCCGTCCGGCATCTGGGTGCGGGAATCCCAGTCGAGGATGCCCGCGGCGCCCTCCAGCGCCGCGATCCGCCCGAAACCCTCCGCGAGGGAGCGATATGCGTCCATGCCCCGATCGATCCCCTGGCTGCCGACCCGCCGCGGGTCCGGCTCGCCGACCCGCCCCGCCCTGGCTATCATCCCGGCGGCGGCGCGGCGACCCGGTCGGGCCCGGCCGCGACGCGGAGCGAGACCATGGAGGATCCCACCGGCCCGGCCCTCGATCTGGCGCGCCGCCTCGAGCGCGCCTGCCTCGATCACGGCCGCAAGGCCCTCGACCTGCACAAGGCCGCCGCCTCGGCCGCCCAGGCCCGGGACCTCTACGCGGCGCAGCAGGCCTACCGGACCGCCCAGGATTCCCTGAGGCTCGCCCAGGAAACCGTCGCGGAGGTGCTGGCCGCCGTCTCGGATTTCCTGAAGCCCCTGGGGAAGGACCGCGATCCGGCGCGGTGAGGCCTGCCGGATCGCCGTAACCGGCGTGCCGGTCCGGCGAAGACGGGGCGACGGGGCGGCCCCGCGGGGCGGGCGCCGTCCGAGGAGGCGTGATGGCGAGCGCGACCGAGCCGAGCGACGAGGCGCTGCTGCCGCGCCTGCGGGCGCGGGACGAGGCGGCCTTCCGGCTGCTGGTGCGGCGCCACCACGTCCGCCTCGTCGCGGTGGCGCGCGGGGCGGGGCTGCCGCCGGAGGCGGCCGAGGAAGTGGTGCAGGAATCCTGGATCGCCGCGATGCGCAACCTCGACGGCTTCGAGGAGCGCTCCGCCCTGCGCACGTGGCTCACCGGCATCGTGGTGAACCTCGCCCGCAAGGCGGCCCGGGCCCGGCGGCGCACGGCCACCTTCTCGGACCTCGCGCCCGCCGACGCGGAGGAGGACGGGTTCGACGCCGACGCCTTCCTGGCCGACGGGCACTGGCGCCAGCCGCCCTGGCACTGGTCGGAGGTCGATCTGGAGCGGGCGCTGGCGGGGCGGCAGGTCTGGGCCGCGGTCGAGGCGGCGATCGCCGCGCTGCCGCCGCTCCAGGCCTCGGTGCTGCGCCTGCGCGACGTCGAGGGCTTCGGGGCGCGGGAGACCGAGGGCCTGCTCGGCCTCAGCGAGGCGCGCCAGCGGGTGCTGCTCGACCGGGCGCGGTGGCGCGTGCGCGCCACCTTCGAGCGCCTGACCCGCGAGGCGCCCCTGCGCAGTGCCTCGTGACCGGAACAGGGGGATGCCGATGATGCGATGCCGCGAGGTGGCGGAGCGGGCCGGGGCGGTGCTCGACCGTGAGGCGGACCTGCCGACCCGGCTGCGGGTGCGGCTGCACCTCGCCGCCTGCGCGCCCTGCCGCCGCTTCCTCGCGCAGATGCGGGCCGCCCGCGCCCTGCTGCGCGGCGCCGCGCCGCCGCCCCTCGACCCGGCCCGGGAGGAGGCCCTCGTCGCCCGGGTCCTGGGTGGGGAGCCCCGCGGCGACGAGGGCGCCTGACGCCCCGGCGCCGGTCAGGGTGCCGCGCCGCGCCACGCCGCCGCCACCGCTTCCAGGCTGGTCGCGGGCAGGTCCCGGCGGATCGCCGCCGGGCTGCGCGAGAAGCGCGGCGCGGGGGCCGGCTGCATCACCCCGTCGACCTCCAGGTAGGTCCCGCGGGCCGCGAGGTGCGGGTGGGACGGCGCCTCGCTCAGGGTGAGGACGGGGGCGAGGCAGGAATCGGTGTCCTCCAGCAGGCGGCACCACGCGTCGCGGGTCCGGGTCAGGAACAGGGCCTCGAGCCGCCGGTGCAGGGCCGCGCCGTCGCGGTCGTCGAAGGCGGGATCGTCCTCCAGCCCGACCCGGCGCCGGAACTCGGCGAAGAAGTGCGGCTCCAGCGCCGCGAGGGCGACGAAGCGGCCATCCGCGCAGGCGTAGGTCCGGTAATAGGCCGTGCCGCCGTCGAGCAGGTTGGCTTCCCGCGCCTGCGTGCCGAGGCCCTGGGCCGCGAAGTCGCTCGCCATCGCCATCAGCGAGGCGGCGCCGTCGCAGATGGCGCAATCCACCACCTGCCCGTGCCCCGTCCGCCGGGCCGAGAGGATCCCGGCCAGGATCCCCATCGCGAGGTAGAGCGCGCCGCCGCCGAAATCGCCGACGAGGTTGAGGGGCGGCACCGGGTGGCTCTCCGGCCCGATCGCCGCGAGGGCCCCGGTCACCGCGATGTAGGTGAGGTCGTGCCCGGCGCGCGCCGCGAGCGGCCCCTCCTGGCCCCAGCCGGTCATCCGCCCGTAGACGAGCCGCGGGTTGCGGGCGAGGACCACCTCCGGCCCGAGGCCGAGCCGCTCCATCACGCCGGGGCGAAAGCCCTCGATCAGCGCGTCGGCCTCGTCGAGGCAGGCGAGCACGCGGGCGCGGTCGCCCGGCGCCTTGAGGTCCGCCGTGACGGTGCGGCGCGAGCGGGTCAGCACGTGGCGGGAATAGGGATCGGCCCCGCCGGGCCGGTCGACGCGCAGGATGTCGGCGCCGAGATCGGCGAGCAGCATGGCCGCGAAGGGGCCGGGGCCGATCCCGGCGAACTCGACGAGGCGCAGCCCCGCGAGGGGCCCGGTCGCGGCGGGCGGGGCAGGCGGGGTCATGGCGCGGCAAAGCTCCCTGCGGCGCTCCCCGGCGGCGCCGGGCCGGTTCGGCGGGGGAGCGGGGTGTTCGGCGGCCCGGGCCCGCCGGCCTTCCTGGCCGGCGCCCGCCCGCATGCTACAGGATCGGGCCTGAGCGAGGGCAAGGATTGGTTCGCGCCCTCGCCGCCGGGAGGCCGCCGATGCTGTCAGACGACCAGATCCTCATCCGCGACACGGCCCGCAGCTTCGCGCAGGCGCGCCTGAGGCCCTTCGCGGCGGAGTGGGACCGGGACTCCCGGTTCCCGCGCGAGGCCGTCGCGGCCCTGGGCGAACTCGGCTTCCTGGGCATGCTGGTGCCGGAGGCCTATGGGGGCTCGGCCGTGGACCACGTCTCCTACGCGCTCGCGATCGAGGAGATCGCGGCGGGGGACGGGGCGGTCTCGACCATCATGAGCGTCCACAATTCGGTGGCCTGCGTGCCGATCCTGCGCTTCGGCACCGAGGCGCAGAAGGAGCGTTTCCTGGTGCCGCTGGCGCGGGGCGCGCAGCTCGGCGCCTTCTGCCTGACCGAGCCGGGGGCCGGGTCGGACGCGGGCGCCGTCACGGCGCGGGCGCGGCGCGTCGGCAACCGCTACGTCCTCTCGGGCACCAAGCAGTTCATCACCTCGGGGCGCAGCGCCGACCTCGCCATCGTCTTCGCGGTGACCGATCCGGAGGCCGGCAAGAGGGGCATCTCGGCCTTCATCGTCCCGACCGCCACCCCGGGCTACCGCGTCGCCCGGATCGAGCACAAGCTCGGGCAGCGCGCCTCGGACACCGCCCAGATCGTGTTCGAGGACATGGAGCTGACGCCCGACCTGCTGCTCGGGCAGGAGGGAGAGGGGCTGCGGATCGCCCTCTCCAACCTGGAGGGCGGGCGAATCGGCATCGCCGCCCAGGCGGTCGGCATGGCCCGGGCCGCCTTCGAGGCGGCCCTCGCCTACGCGGGCGAGCGGGAGACCTTCGGGCAGAAGCTCACCGCCCACCAGGCGGTGGCCTTCCGCCTCGCCGACATGGCGACGCGGATCGAGGCGGCGCGGCTCCTCGTGCACAACGCCGCGCGGCTGCGCGATGCCGGGCAGCCCTGCCTGAAGGAGGCCGCGATGGCCAAGCTCTTCGCCTCCGAGATGGCCGAGGCCGTGTGCTCGGACGCGATCCAGATCCACGGCGGCTACGGCTACCTGGCGGATTATCCCGTCGAGCGCATCTACCGGGACGTGCGCGTCTGCCAGATCTACGAGGGCACCAGCGACGTGCAGCGCATCGTGATCAGCCGGGCGCTGACGGGCTGAGCGGCGGCAGCGCCGAGGCCGGGCGATTCGCCCCGACCGGCACCGGGATGGCGCGGTCCCGGATCCGGTTCGGGCGCGGTCCGAGGTATGGGTCCGATCCGGCGGCGTGACCCCTCCCGCGCGGCGGGCGCGGGGACCTGCGCGACCCGAGCCACCCCGAAGAGGCGCCGCGCGCCCAGGATGATCCTGGCAGAGCGCCGCGGCCAGGGCGCTTGTGATCGACGAGAGAGTGCCGCGGAAGCGATGAGGTCGGGCTGTCCGCCCCGACTGACCCTGCTGAGAAGCAGGACCGACTGCCCGCTTCAAGGTCGATCGCCCCGCATTAATTTCATATGAACCATATTTCCGCTTTGCCGCGGGATCGCAGCGGTCATGCAAACGGGTGCGGGAACGGCACAGAACGGTCGAGCCGACCCGAAACCACTTGTTATCCTTAACGGCATTTTAACCCCGCGTGCGACAAAGATCGTCCCGCGACGACCGGGGCAGGCCGCCGCCGCCTCCCGCCGCACAGGCGGCGGCCGGCAGCAGGGCCCGGAAGACCCGACACGATTCGATCCTTCGCCAGCGCGAGCGGCCCGGAGCGGGGCGCTCCAGGAGGGCAACCTTGACGAGCCTGCTGACCAACTCCGCCGCGATGACGGCGTTGACCACGCTGAAGTTGATCAACGCGAACCTCGACACCACGAGCAACCGGGTGTCGACGGGCCAGCGCGTCTCGGCCGCGGCCGACAACGCCGCCTACTGGTCGATCGCGACCGCGGTGCGCTCCGACAACGCCTCGCTCGGCGCCGTGAAGGACTCGCTCGGCCTGGGGGCCTCCGCGGTGGGGACGGCCTATAACGGCATCAATAGCATCATCTCGGACCTGCAGAACATCCGGGCCAAGCTGCAGACCGCCCTCCAGGGCGGGACCGATCGCAGCAAGGTGCAGACCGAGATCTCCGCCATCCAGAACAAGATGAAGGCCACGGCCGACTCGTCCGTGTCGAACGGAGTGAACTGGCTGTCGGTGGATTCCTCGGCCACGAACGCGCGGTTTCGTCCGGTGGAGAGCGTGGTGGCGGGCTTCGCGCGCAATGCCGCCGGCACCGTCTCGTTCTCGACCATCGACGTCAACGTGAACGCGATCAAGCTCTACGACGTCAACGCGACCAGCATCACCTCGGCGGCGACCCAGGCGCAGTTCACGGCAGGCCAGTCGCTCACCGGGACGCCGCTCTTCACGAACGGGACGGCCGACTTCTCGGGCACGAACGAGGTCAACTTCACCCTCCAGATCGACCGGCTCGGCACCGCGGGTGGGGCGGCCGGAACGGCCGCGGGCGCCTATGGCGGCAAGGTGAACATCGTCCTGAACAATTCGACGCTGATAACGGCGGCAAACGATCGCTCGAAGGTCACGACGGACGAATTCCTGAGAGCCATCAACAACGTCATCGGCGCGAGCACGTTGCCCCAGACGGGAGCCGGCGGCTCCGCGGTGGCGATCACGACGGGCGGGCTGAAGGGCCTGATCACCGCCGCCCTCGATTCCTCGGGCCGGCTGGTCTTCCGCACCACGGATACCGGCGCGACCCTGACCGCCACCCTGACCGTCGGGACCGCCACGGCGGGCAACACGCTGAAGGATTTCGGCTTCGGCACGACGGCGGGGCTCGCGGCCACCGGCAAGGGCACGGATGCGGGAACCACCACGGCCCGCGGCATCATCGACACGAGCGTCGGCAGCTACGATGCCTCCTTCGGCGGCGGCAGCTACTCGATCGCCAATTTCGACATTTCGAAGCTGGTCGGGACGGCCGGCGACAGCAACCTCAAGGACATTATCGCGGCCGTCGACAAGGCCCTGGCGGCGGTCACCGATGCCGGCACCAAGCTCGGCGCGGGCAAGAACCAGATCGAAGGCCAGACGAGCTTCGTCGACTCGCTCATGAAGGCGAACACCGCCACGATCGGCACCCTGGTCGACGCCGACATCGAGGAGGAATCGACGAAGCTGAAGGCGCTGCAGACGCAGCAGCAACTCGCCGTCCAGGCGCTCAGCATCGCGAATTCCTCAGGGCAAGCCCTGCTCACCCTGTTCCGCTAAGCTCCATTCCGCCGGCCGGTGCCGATGCGGTCACCGGTTCGGCAGCCCGATGACGCGGAGACGGGACGTACGGGCGGACTGGTCCGAGGCCATTCGGCTCGGGACGACATCGCCCCGCAGCCCCGATCCCGCCCCGCACCGCCGGCGGTGTCCGCGCGTCGGGGCGGTCCTGCCGGGCCGCGGCCTCGCGCCGGCGCGATGGCAATCAGGGGGAGCGGGAAGCGCAGGCGGTCCGTCCCGTCGCGCGCAGACGGCAGGATCACGGCCGTCCGTGCCGCAGCGGAGGGCGCCCCCTTCGGAGGGCCTTCGCATCCACAATCTTCAGGACAATCCGGGCGGCATTTCGGCTCGCCCTCCTGATCGACCTTGCCACCAATGCCCTACGCTTCGGTAAGGAAGTTGGTGGAGCTGAGGGGATTCGAACCCCTGACCTCCGCAGTGCGATTGCGGCGCTCTCCCATCTGAGCTACAGCCCCGGCGAGGCGGGGGCCTTGTAGGCCGGCCCGCTTCACCCTGTCAATTCCCTTCCCGCTCCGAACCGCACGCCGTGCCTTCTCGGGCGACGAGGACCTACGGACCGCGCATGCGCTCGCTTCTCTGGCTCATCGACAACGTCATCACGCTCTACGTCTATCTCCTGATCGCGAGCGCGGTCCTGAGCTGGCTCGTCGCCTTCAACGTCGTGAACGTCCGCAACCCCATCGTCTCCCAGATCGAGGATTTCCTGTTCCGGGTGACCGATCCGGCGCTGCGGCCGATCCGGCGCATCCTGCCGAATCTCGGCGGGATCGACATCTCGCCGATCATCCTCGTCCTGCTCCTGTTCTTCCTGCGCAACCTGATGTTCGAACTCTTCGCGACGCTGGCCTGACATGACCCGGCCCTGGCGCCTCCTGACGGACGGGCTCGAAGTGCGGGTGCGGGCGACCCCGCGGGGCGGCCGCGACGCCGTCGAGGGGATCGAGACCCGCGCGGACGGCCTGCCGGTCCTCAAGGTCCGGGTGCGGGCAGCCCCCGAGGACGGGGCCGCCAACGCGGCGATCCGCGCCGTCCTCGCGGAGGCGCTCGGCTGCCCCGCCCGCGCCGTCACCCTGGCGGCGGGCGCCACCGCGCGGGTGAAGCTCTTCCGCGTGGCCGGCGACGGCCAGGCCCTGGCTGCCCGCATCGGCGCCCTGCTCGGGCCCTGACGAAAGGCGTATCGCACCGCGCCGCGCCGCGGTGCGACAAGGCGCCGAGCTCCGCACGCTCCTCCGAGGGACGACGATGAAAACGAATCCGGGCCGGTTCTTCGAGGATTTCCGCCTCGGCGAGACCATCCGCCACGCCACGCCCCGCACCGTGACCACCGGCGACGTGGCGCTTTACACCGCCCTCTACGGGCCGCGCTTCGCGGTGCAATCCTCGGACGCCTTCGCGCGGGCCTTCGGCTACGAGCGGGCGCCCCTCGACGACCTGCTCGTGTTCCACGTCGTCTTCGGCAAGACGGTCCCGGACATCTCCCTCAACGCGCTCGCCAATCTCGGCTACGCGGAGGGCCGCTTCCTGCGGCCGGTCTATCCGGGCGAGACCCTGTCCTCGGTCTCGGAGGTGATCGGCCTCAAGGAGAGTTCGAACCGCCAGACCGGCGTGGTCTACGTGCGCTCGACGGGCTACGACGCGGGCGGGGCGCCCGTCCTGACCTATTGCCGCTGGGTGCTGGTGCGCAAGCGCGACCCCGCCGCGGCGATCGCCGAGGAGGCGGTGCCGACGCTTGCCAAGGCGGTCGAGGCCGCCGACCTGGCCGCCTCCCTGCCGCCCTTCGATCCGGCCGCCTACGACACGGTTCTGGCGGGCAGCCCGCACCGCTTCGGCGACTACGCCCCGGGCGAGCGCATCGACCACGTCGACGGCATGACCGTCGAGGAGGCCGAGCACCAGATCGCCACCCGCCTCTACCAGAACACCGCCAAGGTCCATTTCGACGCGCACGCCGTGAAGGAGACGCGGTTCGGGCGGCGGCTGATCTATGGCGGCCACGTCATCTCGCTGGCGCGGGCGCTCAGCTTCAACGGGCTGGCCAACGCGTTCTCGATCGTGGGGATCAATGCGGGCCGCCACGTGGCGCCGCTCTTCGCGGGCGACACCGTCTACGCCTGGAGCGAGGTGCTCGCCGCCGCCGACCTGCCGGGCCGCAGCGACGTCGGGGCCCTGCGCCTGCGCACGGTCGCGGCCAAGAACCAGCCCTGCGGCGCCCATCCGGACCGCGCCGGGGACGGGTACGACCCCGCGGTCATCCTCGACCTCGATTACTGGGCGCTGATGCCGAAGTGAGCGGCGGGGGCCTCAGGCGTCGCCGCTCCCGGCCGTGAAGCGCCGGAAGGCGTCGAGGGTCTCGCGGCTGACATGGTGCTCGATGCCCTCGGCGTCGCAGCGCGCCACGTCCGGGCTCACCCCGAGGGCCAGCAGGAAGGCCTCCACGACCCGGTGGCGCTCGCGCGATTCCGTCGCGAGCGCCCGGCCCGCCTCGGTCAGGAAGACGCCCCGGTAGGGGCGCTGCTGCACCAGCCCGTCCTCGGCGAGGCGCTTGAGCATCTTGGCGACGGTCGGCTGCGCCACGCCGAGGCGCGCCGCGATGTCCACCTGCCGGGCCTCGCCCGTATCCCCGATCAGGTCGGCGATCAGCTCGACGTAATCCTCCACCAGTTCGAGCCGGCGCGCCTCGCGCACCTGCCGGAAGCCGGCCGAATGCCGCTCGGCGTCGACGAGGCCGGTCTCATCCTGGGGGTCGCGCGCCGGAGGGCTGTCCGCCGCGTCGTCGTGGGGCAGGTGCTGCATGGGTCGGGACGATCCACCTCGGGGTCGGCTGCGCGTCGCGCGCCCTTCTTAGACGAGGGGGCGGCGGGTGTGCAGGGGGACGAGTCCGCGGCCGGGAACAAGTGGAGCGCGGCCGCCGCGGCGGAGCCGCCGCATATGCAACGGTTTTCCTATTGTGTGGCCGGCAGCGCCCATTGCATCAGCAGCGCAACCGGGAGATGCGCGAAGTCGATGGGCGAGACCGTTCGCGAGACGCTGGCGAAGCTGGCGGGCCTCGACCGCGAGGTCGTGGCGATCGCGTGGCTGTCCCTGCGGGTGAGCCTCTCGGCGGTGCTGATCGGGGCGGGGCTCGGCATCCCGCTCGGGGCCCTGGCGGCCGTGGCGCGGTTTCCGGGCCGGGACGCGCTCGTGAGCCTGCTCAACGCCCTCATGGGCCTGCCGCCGGTCATCATCGGACTCCTCCTCTACCTCCTGCTGTCGCGCTCGGGGCCGCTCGGGCCGCTGGGCCTGCTCTTCACCCCCGCCGCCATGATCGCGGCGCAGACCGTCCTGGTCACGCCGCTGGTCGCCGCCCTGGCGCGCCAGATCCTCGCCGACGCGGAGGCGCAACTCGGCGAGCAGCTGCGCTCGCTCGGGCTCGGCCCGCTCCGGCGCGCGGCGGCGCTCGTGCACGACGCGCGCTTCTCCCTGGTCACCGTGGTGCTGGCGGCCTTCGGCCGCGCCATCTCGGAGGTGGGGGCCGTGCTCGTGGTCGGCGGCAACATCGCGGGTCAGACCCGCACCATGACGACGGCGATCTCCCTCGAGACGCAGAAGGGGGACCTGCCCCTCGCCCTCGCCCTCGGCCTCGTGCTGATCGGCCTCGTGGTCGCCCTCAATGCCGCCGCCGCCCTGCTGCGCGGCTACGCGGCGCGGGCCTACGGATGAGCCCGGCCCTGCCGATCCTCCTCGACGGCCTGTCGTTCCGCGCCGGGGGGCGCACCATCCTCGACCGCGTCAGCCTGCGCATCGAGGAGCCGGGCATCACCGCGCTGATCGGGCCGAACGGGGCGGGCAAGAGCGTGCTGCTGCGCCTCCTCGACGGGCTTCTGCCCCTGAGCGCCGGCGCGGTGCGGATCGGGCCGGGCGGGGCACCCGCCCGGCGCGCCTTCGTGTTCCAGCGGCCCGGCCTCGTGCGGGCGAGCGCCGGGCACAACATCCGCCTCGCCCTCGCGGCGGCCGGCTGGCGCCGGGCCGAGGCGCGGGCGCGCTGCCGCGCGGCCCTCGCCCTGGTCGGGCTCGCGGACCGGGCGCGGGATCCGGCGACGCGGCTCTCGGGGGGCGAGCAGCAGCGCCTCGCCCTGGCCCGCGCCTGGGCGGTGGCGCCGGACCTCTTGCTCCTCGACGAGCCCACCGCCAACCTCGACCCGGCCGCGGCCGAGCGGGTCGAGCAGGTGGTCGCCGGGATGGCGCGGGAGGGCGTGAAGGTGCTCCTCGTCTCGCACCATCTCGGGCAGGTGGCGCGGCTCGCCCGCGACGTCGTGGTCCTGTCGGGCGGGCGGGTGGCGGAGCACGGCCCGGTCTCGCAAGTCCTCACCCATCCCCGCGCGCCCGAGACCCGGGCCTACCTCGCCGGAGAATTGCCGTGGACCGCCTTCGCCGCCTGTTCTGCCTGACTCTCGCCGCCTGGCTCGCCGCCGCGCCGGCGCGCGCCGGGGAGAGCATCACGGTCGCCTCGACGACCTCGACCGAGCAGTCGGGCCTGTTCGGTCACCTGCTGCCGCGCTTCACCGAGGCGACCGGAATCGGCGTGCGGGTGGTCGCCCTCGGCACCGGTCAGGCCCTCGACGTCGGCCGCCGCGGCGACGCGGACGTGGTCTTCGTTCACGATCAGCCCGCCGAGGAGGCCTTCGTGCGCGACGGCTTCGGCGTGGAGCGCTTCCCCGTGATGTACAACGACTTCGTGGTGATCGGGCCGAGGGACGACCCGGCGGGGATCGCCGGGCGGGACGTCGCCCAGGCCTTCCGCAAGATCGCCGCCGCGAGGGCGCCCTTCGTCTCGCGCGGGGACCGCTCGGGCACGCACGCCGCGGAGCTCAGGATGTGGCGGGAGGCCGGGCTCGACCTCGGCGCGGTGCGGGGCGAGTGGTACAAGGAGATCGGCCAGGGCATGGGCCCGGCGCTCAACGCCGCCGCCGCGACCAACGCCTACCTGCTCGCCGACCGCGGCACCTGGCTCGCCTTCAAGAACCGCCAGGACCTCAAGGTCCTGGTCGAGGGCGACCCGCGCCTGTTCAACCAGTACGGCGTGATCCTGGTCAATCCGGCCAAGCACCCGCACGTGAAGGCGCGCGCGGGTCAGGCCTTCATCGACTGGCTGGTCTCCCCCGCCGGGCAGGGCGTGATCGCGGGCTACCGGATCGGCGGCGAGCCGCTCTTCGTCCCCAATGCCGGGACGTGACGCGCCGGCTTGCCGGCGCGCGGCGCGCGGTGCATGGACGCGCTCCCGGGGATCCGCGGCGGAGACGACGTCAGTGCCTGCTTCGAGCCTGTGGCGCCGCGCGCGCGCCCTCCTCGGCCCCCGCGGTGCTGGCGAGGAGGCCTTCGATCCGGACTTCTACGCCCGCCGCTACCTCGACGCGCGGGCGCTGTCGCCCGAGGAGCGGGCGCGGCACTTCGCGGTGACCGGGCGCCGGGAGGGACGCGCGCCCAACGCGGAGGTCTTCCTGCACCGGCTCGCCGCGCATTACGGCCCGCCCGAGCCCGATTTCGACCTCGCCTTCTACCGCCGACAGCCCGACCTCGCGGAGGTCTTCGCGCAGGATTGGGAGTTCCTCGCCCATTACCTGGAGCGCGGGCGCGGGGAAGGGCGACCGCGCAACGTGGCGGACCACCTCGCGCGGCTCGAACGGGCGCACGGCCCGCTCGGGCCGCATTTCGAGATCGACGCCTACCGGCGCAACGAGGATCTGGCGCTGCTGTTCGACGACGAGTGGCAGTTCGTCGCCCATTTCCTGCAATGGGGCCGCGCGGAGGGGCGCTTCTTCCGCCACGCGCAATTCGCGCTCTGCGACGCGGCCCGCGAGGCGCGGGTGGCGGGCCGCTTCGAGGAGGCGATTGGGCACGCCCGCGCCCTGGTCGCCGCGCTGCCGCGCAACCGCGAGGCGGCGTCCCTTCTGGTCCACCTCCTCACCGTGACCGGACGCGAGCGGGAGGCGCAGGCGGCCCTCGCCGAGGCCGGGCTCGCCCCCGCGGAGGGCGCCGCGCTGCGGGCGCTCGGGGCCTATCTGCGGCGGGTCCCGCGGGAGCAGGCCCTCGCCCTCGTCGACGGGCTGCCGGGCCGCTTCACCTACCTGGAGCCCGGCGGGGTGGCGGAGCGCATCCTCGCCGCCAAGGCGGCGCGGCGCCCCTTCGCGCTGCTCCGCCTCGGGGATGGCGAGGGGTGCCTCCTGCGCGTCGACGCGGCCGACGAGGCCGCCTTCGCGCCGCTCTACGCGGCCAACCGCGAGACCTTCGCCCGGATCTGGTTCGGCGACCGGTTCGACGCGGCGGGGAGCGGCTTCTCGACCCTGGCCGCGGGCCTGTCCGAGGCGGCCGCCGAGGCCGACATCCTCGGCGTGCCCTACCGGGCCTGGATCGAGCACGAGTACCGGATCGTGACCCCGTCGGGCGTCCCGGGCGTCACCAACGTCCTGCGCTGGCTCGACGCCCGCGCCGCCGCTGGCCTGCCCGTGCCGCCGCTCTGCCAGCAGACGATCCACGTGGCCCTCGGCCAGGGCGACTTCTTCCGCGACCTCCTCGCGGGGGAGGCGGAGGTCGGGCTGATCGCCTGCTTCCCGGACCTGCCGGAGGCGATCCGGCGCCGCTTCGGGGTCGGGGCGGTCGAGTTCCACAAGATCCCGGGCGAGCAGATGTCGCGCCGTCTGATCGGCGAGCAGGCGGCCGGGGGCGCGCATTACCCCGACGTGTTCGAGGCGGTGACCGCCCGGCTCTCGCGCCCCCTCGACGGCCGGATCTTCCTGGTGGCGGGCGGGCTGCTGGGGAAGTTCTACGCCCTCACGATCCGCCGGCACGGCGGCATCGCCATCGACATCGGGTCGCTCGCGGATGTCTGGATGCAGAAGGTCACGCGGCCGGGCTACGAGCATCTCGCCGGACTCGCCCTGACCGAGACCTGATCCGGCGCGCCGTCACCGCGCCGCGGCCGCGCCGCGCGGCGGCGCGGGCCGGACCGGCCCTCAGACGGCGATTCGATCCTCGTCGTCGGTCGGCTCGCGCAGCACGTAGCCGCGGCCCCACACCGTCTCGATGTAGTTCTTGCCCTGGCTGGCATTGGCCAGCTTCTTGCGCAGCTTGCAGATGAAGACGTCGATGATCTTCAGCTCGGGCTCGTCCATGCCGCCGTAGAGGTGGTTGAGGAACATCTCCTTGGTGAGGGTCGTGCCCTTCCGCAGCGAGAGGAGTTCCAGCATCTGGTACTCCTTGCCGGTCAGGTGGACCCGGGCGCCCGAGACCTCGACGGTCTTCTGATCGAGATTGACGATCAGGTCGCCCGTGGTGATCACCGACTGGGCGTGCCCCTTCGACCGCCGCACGATCGCGTGGATCCGCGCGACGAGCTCGTCCTTGTGGAAGGGCTTCGTCAGGTAGTCGTCCGCGCCGAAGCCCAGACCCTTCACCTTGTCCTCGATCCCGGCCATGCCCGACAGGATCAGGATCGGCGTCTTCACCTTGGCGACGCGCAGCGACCGCAGCACCTCGTAGCCCGACATGTCGGGCAGGTTCAGATCGAGGAGGATGATGTCGTAGTCGTACAGCTTGCCGAGGTCGACGCCCTCCTCGCCGAGATCTGTCGTATAGGTGTTGAAGTTCTCGGACTTGAGCATCAACTCGATGCTCTGCGCCGTGGCGCTGTCATCCTCGATCAGAAGTACGCGCATCTCAGTCCCCAAGCCCTGGCCCATGAGGGTGAGGCAAACACCCGCCGCCCATCCGCCACCGGCCCGTGGCGGATGCCCGTCTGCATTCGACTCGCGACGCTATGCCCAAAGCGTTAACAAAGCCTGATTCCGTCCCGCAAGCGCCTCGAATCCGCCAAGCCCGGCAATCCGTTGCACGTTGTCGTTCCGTTCCGGCCCGCCATCGCCCGCGAGCCCTGTCGGTCCGCCCTGGGGCCGGGCTAACCGGCTCCAGGGATTCGCATTCATCCCTTTTGTGACTTCCGCGACACGCCCTCGGATTTCCGCCCTCGGGCTGCCGCTCGTCCGTTACCGCGCAGTGTTAAGGAGACGGGTAAATGGAAGGTTGATGGTGTCCCCGCGCCCGCGCCCATCCACAGAGCGTGGAACGGGTGCGGCGAGGCACGGTCGCCCCTTGTTCCACAAATTGCCGGGGGCGTCGAAAGGTTTCTGGGACGGGGCGAGGGGACGGGGCGAGGGTGCGATGGGGCAGGAAGGCGGGGGGGCGGGGCGGCTCGCGGCGGCCCGGGCGGCGCTCGACGGGGTCGAGACCCTGGAGGTGTTCGGCCGGGTCGTGGCGATCCGCGGGCTCCTCGTGGAGGTGGCCGGCCCGGTCGCGGCGATGCGGCTCGGTGGGCGGCTCGACATCGCCGTGGAGGGGCGCGGCGGCGAGGGCAGCGTGCCCTGCGAGATCATCGGCTTCTCGGGGTCCCACGCCCTGGCGATGCCGTTCGGGTCGCTCCAGGGCGTGCGCCGGGGCTGCCCGGCCCGGGTGGGCGCCGAGGAGGCGGGGGCGATCCGGCCGTCCCCGGCCTGGCTCGGGCGGGTGGTCGACGCGCTCGGGCGGCCCGTCGACGGGCGCGGGCCGCTGCCGCCGGGACCGCTCCCCTATCCGCTCCGCGCCGACCCGCCGCCCGCCCACGCGCGGGCCCGGGTCGGGCCGCCCCTCGACCTCGGGGTGCGCTGCATCAACACCTTCCTGACCATGTGCGTGGGCCAGCGGATGGGCATCTTCGCCGGCTCGGGCGTGGGCAAGTCGGTGCTGCTCTCGATGCTCGCCCGGGCCGCCGCCTGCGACGTGGCGGTGATCGGCCTCGTCGGCGAGCGCGGCCGCGAGGTGCAGGAATTCCTGCAGGACGATCTCGGCCCCGAGGGCCTCGCCCGCTCCGTGGTGGTGGTGGCGACCTCCGACGAGCCGGCGCTGATGCGCCGCAACGCCGCCTACGTCACCCTCGCGCTCGCCGAGTCTTTTCGCGACGCGGGCGCGCAGGTGCTCTGCATGATCGACTCGGTCACCCGCTTCGCCATGGCGCAGCGGGACGTGGGCCTCGCGGCCGGCGAGCCGCCCACCGCCAAGGGCTACACGCCGACCGTGTTCAGCGAGCTGCCGCGCCTGCTGGAGCGGGCGGGGCCCGGCACCGGGGCGGGCTCCATCTCCGGCCTGTTCACGGTGCTGGTCGAGGGCGACGACCACAACGAGCCCGTCGCCGACGCGGTGCGCGGCATCCTCGACGGCCACATCGTGATGGAGCGGCGGATCGCCGAGGGCGGGCGCTACCCGGCGATCAACGTGCTGCGCTCGGTCTCCCGCACCATGCCGCGCGCCTGCGACCCGGCCTTCCTGCCGACGGTGCAGCGCGCGCGCTGGCTCCTCTCCACCTACGCCGACATGGAGGAACTGATCCGCCTCGGCGCCTACCGGCCGGGCTCCTCGCCCGACGTCGACGAGGCGATCGGCCTGATGCCCGACCTGGAGGCTTTTATGAGGCAGGGTAAGGAAGAAGCAACCTCCCTGGGGGAAGGATACCAGCGCCTGGCGGCGATCGTCGGCGGGCCCTGAGCCGGACCGCCGCAGCCGACGCCCTGAGCCGGGATCGCATCCCGGGCCTCGCGGCGCGTGCGCCGCGCCGCGCTCGGGCGAGAGCGAGGGTGGGGACACCGCCCGACGGCGTGGAGTGGGAGCACGATGAAATCGCGGGATACGCTCATCCGGTTGCGACGCTTCCAGGTGGACGAGAAGCGCCGCCGCGTCACCCAGATCGAGTCGATGATCGCCGATTTCGCCCGGATGGCGGCGGAACTCGACCGTGAGGTCGCGCAGGAGGAGCAGCGCGCCGGGATCACCGACCCGGCCCATTTCGCCTACCCGACCTACGCGCGGGCGGCGGCTCAGCGGCGCGACAACATCCGGCGCTCCGCCAGCGACCTCGACGCGCAGCTCGCCGAGGCCAAGGCGGCCCTGGCGGAAGCCTTCGAGGAGCTGAAGAAGGTCGAGATCCTCGACGACCGCGAGCGCTCGGCCGAGCGGGCCGCGGACGCGGCGCGCGAGCAGTCGGATCTCGACGCGATCGGGCTCGGCCGCGCCCGGGCCTGAGCCGCGGGCGGGATGTGCCGGTCGTTGCCCGGACGGCGCCTCTGCGGAGCTGGCGTCCCCGGCAGCGACAGACGATCAGCGTGTCATCCGCTGTCCGGACGATCACGTCCGGACAGCGTCTGCCAAGCCCGCGCGGCGCTTGAGCGAAGCCCCAATCCGCCATCCCGAAGGGATCAAGCGGATTTGGTATGACGAGCCCGCGCGGCGCTTGAGCGACGCCGACATCCGCATTGCCGAAATGGGAGATGGCGACGCAATCCGTCGAATGTCGGATCAGGCCAGCACCGGCACGTGCGGCGCTGCCTCGCGCGGGAGGTGGCCCGAGAGGCGCGGGTCCGGCACCACCTCGATCGCGCGGGCGAACGGCGTGAACCCGCTCGCTTGATAGAAACCGATCGCGGAGGGGTGGTCGAAGGTGCAGGTGTGCACCCAGACCCGGGAGACCGGTCGCGCCCAGGCGCGGCGCAGGGCCTCTCCCATCAGCTGCCGCCCGATCCCGCGCCCCACCGCCTCGGGAACCAGACCCAGGAAGGCGATCTCGACCTCGCCCTCGACCCGCGCGTCGAGTTCAACGAGGCCGATGTCGTGGCCGTCCCGCGTGAGCGCGAGCGCCTCGACCGCTGGGTCGGTCAGGATGGCGGCGAGCGCGGCGTCCGCCATCCGCCGCCGGCTGAACCAGAGCCAGGGCGTGCCGATCCGCGCGAACAGGGCGCGGTAGCGGGGGAGGTCCGCACCGAGCGCCGCCAGCGGCAGTTCCGGCGCGTCCGGCAGGGGAGGGCGGTTGCGCATCTCGAGCGAGGTCACGACCGCCGCCACGTGCGTCGCCGGGATGGGGGTGAGCCCGTCGCAGTTCAAAGGCGTCATGGCCGGCCCCCTACCGCAGGGTGAGGCGCCGCCGCAAGCCCCGCCCAAAGCCCCGCACAAGCCGCCGAGGGCACCTCATGCGGGCTGGCAGCGTTTGCAGCGGGCGCGCGCCGCGTTAGATCCGCCGGCGGGCGGTGCGGGAGCGGGGCGATGACGCAGGACAACGGGACCGGGGTCCACCGCTTCCCCGTCGCGGCCGGCCCGGAGGGGCCGACCGTGTCCGACATGATGGCCCGCCCGGACGGCCCGGCCCTCGAATGGGTGGAGGCGCGCCCCCTCGGCCAGCCCCGCGGCGCGCCGCTGCTTTTCGTGCACGGGGCCTTCGGGGGCGCCTGGATCTGGCAGGAGATCTTCCTGCCGCACCTCGCCCGGCGCGGGCGGCGGGCGCTGGCCTTCAGCCTGCGCGGCCACGGCCGCAGCCAGGGCGCCCGCCAGCTGAAGGAGGCCTCCCTCGCCGACTACCTGTACGACCTGCGCGCCGCGATCGCCCGCTGCGGCGAGCCCCCGATCCTGGTCGGCCACTCCCTCGGCGCCCTGCTCGCCCAGCGCCTGATCGGGCAGGTGCCCCTGCGCGGGCTCGTGCTGCTCGCGCCCCTGCCGCCGGACGGCCTCGCCCTCGTGGGCGCCCGCATCGCCCTCACGGATCCGGGCTTCTGGGTCGAGGCCCTGGCGGGCGCCCTGCTGCCCGGCCGCGGGCCGGCGGTGGCGCTCTCCCGCCACTGGCTGTTCTCGGAGGGCCTCTCCTTCGAGCGCGCCCGCGCCTACGCGGCCCGGATGTCGGCGGAGAGCCCGGTGGCGCTGGCCGAGGCGCATTGGCCGGCCCCGACCGTCCCGGCCGCCCTGATGGGACTGCCGGCCCTGGTGGTCGGCGGCGCCCGCGACCGCATGATCTGGCCGGTGACGACCTGGCGCACGGCGCTCTACCACGGCGCGCAGCACCGGACCGTGCCGGACATCGCCCATTTCCTGCAGCTCGATTACGGCGCCGAGGGCGTCGCCCGCCTCCTCATCGACTGGGCGGACGAGCGCGGCCTGTGAGGGGTCGCGGTGGCACGAAACCGTCATGATCGCGTGAAAGGAGGGCGCCCGGCCGCGACGCGCCTCCTTGCGGCCAGGACGGCGCTCGGGCATCAAGCGCCCCGACCCGGGAGTGCGACGGACATCGCCATGAAGAAGATTCGTGAGTTCATTTGGCCGGCGATCGGCCTCGCGGCCGTCGTGGTCTCGATCTACCTGCTCTGGCACCAGTTGAAGGGGCTCTCGATCGCCGATGTCGAGGCGAGCCTCAAGGCGATCCCGCCGCACCGCTACGCGCTCGCCGCCGCCTCGACGCTGATGGCCTACATGGCCCTGGCCTGGTACGACCGGATCGCGCTGATCCACCTCGGCGTGAAGGGCATCTCCTGGCTCTTCGTCTCGCTGTGCTCCTTCACCACCTACGCGCTGTCGCACAATATCGGCGCCTCGGTCTTCTCGGGCGCCCTCGTGCGCTACCGGGCCTACACGTCGAAGGGGCTCACGGCCGCGCAGGTCGCGGTGCTGGTGGCCCTGTGCTCCTTCACCTTCGGCCTCGGCACGATGCTGCTCGGCGGCCTCGTCCTGACCCTGCAGCCGGACCTGCTGACCCGCCTCACCGGCATGCTCCCCGGGGTGATGACCAACCCCGCCACCGCCCGCATCCTCGGCGCCGGCCTGCTCGGCGTGGTCGGGCTCTACGTCGTGGGCTCGATCCTGCACCTCAAGCCGCTGACGATCCGCAGCTTCAAGCTCGAATACCCCCGCCCGAACGTGATGGTGCGCCAGCTCATCGCGGCGCCGCTGGAGCTGATCGGCGCGGCCGGCATCATCTACTTCGCCCTGCCGGAGGCCGGGAATCCGGGCTTCCTCGTCGTGCTGGCGGTGTTCCTGGCCTCGTTCTCGGCCGCCCTGGTCTCGCACGCGCCGGGCGGGCTCGGGGTGTTCGAACTCGTCTTCATCACGGCGATGCCGGACCTGCCGAAGGTCGAGGTGCTCGCCGCGGTGCTGATCTTCCGCCTGTTCTACCTGCTCCTGCCCTTCGCCATGGCGATCGTGGTGGTGCTGCTGTTCGAGCGCGGCCGCCTCGCCGCCGCGATCCGCGGCAAGGCCGAGCTGTCCCCCGGCGCCCCGGCCGCGCCGGTCGACGGTCCCGGCCTCAAGCCGGACCTCCCGGCCTCGCCGCCGATCCGCAAGGTCGGCTGACCCGCGATGGGCCGCGCGCGGCTGCGCCGGGCGCGGCTCGGCTTGGCGGCCCTGCTCGGCCTCCCGGGCGGGGGCTACTTCATCCCCTACCGGCACGCCGCGGCGAGGGCGGCGCAGGAGGGCTACCCGGCCCTGGAGCCGCTGTTCCGGGAGGCCGAGCCGGATTTCCGCGCGCACCTCGCCGAGATCGCCGCCCGGGCCGGGGATCTGCGGCGCGTCGCCGAGGGCGGCCCCGGGCTCCTCGGGCCGCGCCCGCCCCGCCTGACCCAGGACTGGTTCCCGCGCCTCGACGCCGCCGCCGCCTACGCGATGGTGCGGCGGGCGCGGCCGCGGCGGATCGTCGAGGTCGGTTCCGGGCACTCGACCCGCTTCCTCGCGCAGGCCGTGGCCGATGGCGGGATGCCGACCGCGCTCACCTGCATCGACCCGCGCCCGCGCGCGCCGCTGCCGGCCCTGCCCGGCCTGCGGCACGAGGCGCGGCTGTTCGGTCCGCGCGACGGCGAGGCCCTGGCCTCGCTCGCGCCCGGGGACCTGCTCTTCATCGATTCGAGCCACGTGGCGATGCCGGGCAGCGACGTCGACCGGCTCCTCCTCGACGCGCTGCCGCGCCTCGCCCCGGGCGTGCTCGTCCACCTGCACGACGTCTTCCTGCCCGACGCCTACCCGCCCGAATGGGCGTGGCGCGGCTACAACGAGCAGGTCGTGGTGGGCGCGCTGATCCAGGGCGGCGCCTTCGCCCTCGCCTTCGCCAGCCGCTACGTGGCGACGCGCACGGATTGGCTCGCCGGCAGCCCGCTGGCGGGCCTGCCCCTCCCGCCGGGCGCCTTCGAGACCAGCCTCTGGCTGCGCAAGCGCTGAGGCGCCCTCGGGCGGGATCAGGTCGCCTCGCCCGCGGATCCCGCTCCGGGTTCTCGATCCCGCCGCATCGTCTGCGACGGTCCGGCGGCCCCGTCGCCGGGCGATCCGCGCAGCAGAATTGCACGGGGCAATCCTGCTTGGGTCTCTTGGTGTCGCATCGCGTTTCGCTGACGCGGTGCTTCGGTTCGCCGCCGAAAAGGTGACCACGTCGGCACCGGCCGGTCCCGGCCGGAAGGATGCTTAGACGACGTGGTCCGGGGCGAGCGCGCAGGCCGGGCCGCCCGCGATCTCCACCTGCAGCGTCGCGTGCGCGATGCCGAAGCGCTCCCGCAGCACCTGCCCGCACTCGGCCAGGAAATGGTTGCCCGGGTGCCCGGCCGGCATCACCAGGTGGGCGGTGAGCGCCGTCTCGGTGGTGCTCATCGACCAGACGTGCAGGTCGTGGACCTCGGCGACGCCGGGCCGCTCGGCGAGGCAGCGGCGCACGGCCACGGGGTCGATGCCCGGCGGCACCGCCGCGAGCGACATGGTCACGCTGTCGCGCAGCAGGCCCCAGGTGCCCGCGACGATCACCGCCACGATCACGAGACTCACCAGCGGGTCGATCCAGGTCCAGCCGGTGAGCACGATCGCGAGCCCCGCCAGGACGACCCCCGCCGAGACCGCCGCATCCGCCACCATGTGCAGGTAGGCGCCGCGGATGTTGAGGTCGCCCTTGCGCCCGGAGGCGAACAGCCAGGCGGTGAAGCCGTTGATGGCGATCCCGATCAGCGCGACGGTGATCACGGTGCCGCCGGCCACGGGGGGCGGGTCGGCGAAGCGCAGGATCGCCTCCCAGGCGATGGCCCCGACCGCCACCAGCAGGAACACGGCGTTGAACAGGGCGGCGAGGATCGAGCTGCCGCGCAGGCCGTAGGTGAAGCGCGCGGAGGGCGCGCGCCGCGCCAGCACCGCCGCCGCCCAGGCGATCAGGAGGCCGAGCACGTCCGAGAGATTGTGGCCCGCATCCGCCAGCAGCGCCACGGAGTCGCTCAGGACGCCGAACACCGCCTCGACCAGCACGAAGCCGGTGTTGAGGGCGACGCCGATCGCGAAGGCGCGGCCGAACTCGGCCGGGGCGTGGACGTGCCCATGGCCGTGATGATGGCCGTGATCGTGGTGGTGGTGCGCGTGGTCGTGTCCCATGGCACCGACATAGTCGATCACGCTGGGTCAGGCGAGCCTGGTCGGGCGGGCGGACAGGGTGTCGGCGCGGCCTGCGCATCGCGGCGCCGTCAGGCGGGCGGTGATTCCGCCCAGGAAGCGGGCCGCGATCCCAGCGGCCTCGCCGGCCGGTCCCAGCGCACCGGCGTTCCGGCGATCGAGACCGGGGGGCTCGCGCGCCGCGCCGGCCCCCAGCCGGTCGCCTCGACGGCCGCCTCCGCGAAGTCCGTCGCGACGTCGGTCTGTGTCGCGCCCTCGGAGCCGGGCGGGGCGGCCTCGCCTTGAACCGCCGCCAGCAGCGCCGCGGTCCGGGCGAGGGAGAGCCGCGCCGAGAGGCCCCGCCCGTCCGTCAGGCGATGGCGCAGGGCCCTGAGCACGGCCGCCGCCGCCAGGTAGCCGGTGGCGTGGTCCAGGGCCTGGACGGGCAGAGGCACCGGGACGCCGGCCCCGCGCCAGCGCATCCCCGCTTCGGCGATCCCGGAGGACATCTGGACGAGGCTGTCGAAGCCGCGCCGGGCGCGCCAGGGTCCCGACCAGCCATAGGCGTCGAGCGAGACGTCGATCAGGCCCGGCCGGAGGGAGCGGCGCGCGGCCTCCCCGTAGCCGAGGGCGTCCAGCGCCCCCGGCCGGTAGCCGTGCACGAGGACGTCCGCCCCGGCGAGCAGGCGCTCGAAGGTCTCGCGGTCGCGCGGCGCCCGGAGATCCAGGCGGGCGCAGCTCTTGCCGAGGGTGACCTCCGGGGCGACCGCGTCCTCCTCCCAATCCGGCGGGTCGATGCGCAGGACATCGGCGCCGAACCCGGCCAGGAAGCGCGTCGCCACCGGCCCGGCCAGGATGCGGGTCAGGTCGAGGATCCTCAGCCCGGCCAGCGGCCGGCCGGGGCTCGGCCGCCAGGCCGAGGGGGAGGTCTCCGCGGGCGCGAACGCCACCAGCGGCTCGGCGGCGACGGCGCACCCCTGCGGATGGCGGGCCCACTCGGCGGCGGACCGCATCGCCGCCGCGCATCCGCCGGCCGCGACCACCGCCTCCTCGAGCGCGGCGGCCTCCCAGCGCGACGCCGCGGCGGCGACGGAGGGTCGGTCGGCACCGCATCCCAGAACGGACAGCGCGGCGGCCCGGTGGCGCGGCGCGTTGGTGTGGAGCCGGATCCAGCCGTCGCGCGACGCATAATCGCCGGCGACGGGATCCCAGGCCGGCGGCAGGGTCCAGCCGATCGGCAGCAGGGATCGCGCGAACCAGAGCGCCGAGAGCGGGCGGGAGACGCGGATGGCGGGCGCTGTGGCGGTGGCGGCCAGTTCGGCGACGGCGAGCGCGGCCGTCCCGATCGCGGCCGCGGCGAGGGCCGCGACCGGGAAGGCGGAGGGCAGGAGCGCGGTCCCCTCGAAGCGGAGCGGCCCCGCGCGGCTTTCGGCGAGGCCGATGGCGGGCAGGATCCGGGCGAGGATCGGCGCCTCGCCCGACCGGCCGTCATCGCCCGCGGGCGGGGCGCCGCGCATCCGCTCCGACATGGTGCAGTCTCCTTGACGTGAGAGCCGCCAGCCTCTCGGCTGTGCCGCGGAGGATTAATCTTGATCGACACGATCAACATGCGGGAATGGATCGACCGCGACGCGGCGCTGCACGCGCTCGGCATCAAGCCCCAGACGCTCTACGCCTATGTCAGCCGCGGCCGCATCGGGATGTGCCCCGATCCGGGCGATCCGCGGCGCAGCCTCTATCGGGCCGACGACGTCGCGGCCCTGAGGGCCCGGCATATCCGGGGCCGCAAGCTCGCCGACATCGCCGCCGGCGCCCTCGCCTGGGGCGAGCCCTCGCTGGCCACCAGCATCTCGACCGTGCACCAGGGCACGCTCCTCTATCGCGGCGTGGGCGCGGTCGATTGGGCGCGGGCGGCCACCCTCGAGGACACGGCCGCGCTCCTCTGGCAGGGCGATCGGGAGATCCGCTTCCCCGCGCCGCGGGTGCGGCCGCGCGAGCCGTTCGCGGCGCTGGCCGCGCTCGCGGCGTCGGGCCGGGCAACGCTCGGGCTCGGCGGGAATGGCCTGCGCGGCGACGCCGCGACCGCGATCGGCCATCTCGCCGCGAGCCTCGGCGCCGCGCGGGGCGACGCGCCGGTGCACCGCCGCCTCGCCGAGGCCTGGTCCCTCGGCGAGAGCGAGGGCGAGCGGATCAGGCTCGCGCTGATCCTCCTGGCCGAACACGAACTCAACGCCTCCACCTTCGCGGTGCGCGTCGCGGCCTCGACGGGCGCTTCCGTCGCCGCCGGGCTGCTCGCCGGTCTCTGCGCGCTCTCGGGACCCCGCCATGGCGGGGCCGGCATGGCCCTGGCGGCCCTGATGGGGGATGCCCGCCGCTGCGGCGCCGGCGAGGCGGTCGCCGCGTGGCTGGCCCGCGGCCGGGCGCTCCCCGGTTTCGGCCATCCGCTCTACCCGGCCGGCGATCCGCGCGCGAGGGCGCTGCTGGCGGAGCTCGCGCCGGACGAGACGGCGCGCGCCCTGCAGGAGGCGGCCTTCGCCGAGACGGGGGACCTGCCCAACGTCGATTTCGCGCTCGCCTGCCTGGCCGAGGCGTTGCGGCTGCCGGGCGACGCGCCTCTGTCCCTGTTCCTGCTCGGCCGCAGCGTCGGCTGGAGCGCCCACTTCATCGAGCAATCCGCCGAGGGCGGCCTCATCCGCCCGCGCGCCCGCTACCGCGGGCCGGGGCCGCGATCGGGCCCGGCCGGGCCCTGACGGGGGTCGCGGGCCGGGTTCGCCCGCGGGCCGGTTCATCCGCCATCCGGTTGATGGCTTCGCCATCTCCGATTTCGGCCATGCGGATGTCGGCGTCGCTCAGGCGCCGCGCAGGCTTGTGATCCGGGATCCGCTTCGATCAAGCGGATCCCGGATCAGACCGACCCCACCGTCTTGAGCCTCGCCCGTGGGTGGATCTCCGCCTGGCTCATCACCGGCGTCTCGCGCCGGAAGCGCTCGATGATCGAGCGCACGAAGGGGCGGGCCTGGACCGAGGTGACCAGCACCGGCATCTCGCCCATCCGCGCCGCCTCCTCGAAGCGGTCGCGCACGGTCGTCACGAATTCCGACAGGCGCGAGGGCTGCATCGCGAGGTGACGCTCGTCGCCCTGGCCGACGATCGCGTCGAGGAAGGCGCTCTCCCAGGCCGGCGACAGGGTGATGATCGGCAGCACCCCGCCCGGGCCCTGGTACTGGGCGCAGATCTGCCGGCCGAGCCGGGCGCGGACGTGCTCGACGATGTCGCGCGGGTTCTTCACGTGGCCCGCCACCTCGGCGATCCCCTCCACGATCGTGCCGAGGTCGCGGATCGAGACCCGCTCGGCCAGGAGGTACTGGAGCACCCGCTGGATGCCGGTCGTGGCGATCTGGCTCGGGACGATCTCCTTGAGGAGTTCGGTGTGCTCCTTGGGCAATTCCCGCAGCAGCTTCTGCACCTCGACGTGGTTGAGGAGTTCGGAGACGTGGGCCTTGATCACCTCGGTGAGGTGGGTCGAGACGACCGTGGCGGCATCCACCACGGTGTAGCCGCGCAGCTGGGCCTGGTCGCGCAGCGAGGCGTCGATCCAGGTGGCCGGGAGCCCGAAGGTCGGCTCCAGCAGGTGCTGGCCGGGCAGCTGCACCTGGCCGCCCATCGGGTCCATCGCCATGAACTGGCCCGGGAAGACCTGGCCCGTGCCCGCCTCGATCTCCTTGACCCGGACGATGTAGGTGTTCGCGTCGAGCTGGACGTTGTCGAGGATGCGCACGGAGGGCATCACGAAGCCGAGCTCCGCCGCGAGCTGCCGGCGCAGGGCCTTGATCTGCTCGGTGAGCCGGTCCTGGCCGCCCGGGCCGTTGACCAGGGCGAGGAGCGCGTAGCCCATCTCGAGCTTCAGGTCGTCGAGGCGGAGCAGGTCCGCGACCGTCTCCTCCTTGGGCTGCGCCGCGCCGGCGCCGGGCGCGCCGCCCGCCGCCGGCGCCTCCGGGTCGACCGGCTTGGGCATCCGCGCGATCCGGCGCGCGAGGTAGGCGGCCCCGCCCGCGAGGAAGAGGAAGGGCAGCATCGGGATGCCGGGCAGGAGGGCGATCAGCAGCATCACCGCCGCCGACATCCCGAGCGCCTTGGGGTAATTGGCGATCTGGCGCCCGAGCGCCCGGTCCGCGGCGCCCCGCACGCCCGCCTTCGAGACCAGCAGGCCCGCCGCCGTCGAGACGATCAGGGCCGGCACCTGACTGACCAGCCCGTCCCCGACCGTCAGCAGCGTGTAGGATTGCGCCGCGGCGCCGAAGCCCATCCCCTGCTGCATCGTCCCGATGATGATGCCGCCCACCACGTTGATGAAGGTGATGAGCAGGGCCGCGACCGCGTCCCCGCGCACGAATTTCGAGGCGCCGTCCATGGCGCCGAAGAAGGCGCTCTCCTCCTCCAGCGCCTGCCGCCGGGCGCGCGCCGTCTTCTCGTCGATGAGCCCGGCCGAGAGGTCGGCGTCGATCGCCATCTGCTTGCCCGGCATGGCGTCGAGGCTGAAGCGCGCCGCCACCTCGGCGATGCGGCCCGAGCCCTTCGTGATCACCACGAAGTTCACGATGATCAGGATCGCGAAGACGATGATCCCGATCAGGAAGTTGCCCCCCATCACGAAGTGCCCGAAGGCCTCGATCACCTGGCCCGCCGCCGCCGTGCCCTCGTGCCCGTGGCCGAGGATGAGCCGGGTCGAGGCGAGGTTGAGCGCCAGCCGCAGCATCGTGGCGATCAGCAGGACGGTCGGGAAGACCGTGAATTCCAGCGGGTTCTCGATGAAGAGCCCGGTCATCAGGATCAGCACGGACAGGATGATCGACACGGCGAGGAGCAGGTCGAGCAGCAGCGCCGGCAGCGGGAAGATCAGCACCACCAGGATGCCCATCACCGCGATGGCGAGGACGAGGTCGCTGCGCCGCGTCAGGCCGACGAGGTCCGCGCGCGTCGGCAGCGCGAAGGCGCGCAGCGCATCGAGCCCCGTCGCCTTCGCGTCGCTCATCCCGGATTCCGCCCCGCCCTCACCCGGCAAGATCTGCCGGGTGCATGGTGAAGGATCCGTTAAGACACCCGCCCGGCCCGGCCGTTCCCGCGGCGCAGCGCCGTCGCTCTCATCACCGGTTGTTGGCCGGCTGCTCTTCGCGGCAGTGCAGCAAGGCAAGTGACATGCCCCGCTGTGCCGCAGCAAAAAACAAGCACAGGACCGGAACCGTGACGGTCAAGTTCGATCAATCCGGGAAGAACGACGTGGTGGCCCTGCGCCACCTCGGCGATTTTGCGGAACCAAGTGGCGGCATAACGATTGAGACGGTAACCCAAACCGACACGTCGAGGAGATCATGCGCACCACCCTGATCACCGTCGCGACCCTGAGCCTGCTCGGGGCCGGGATCGCGCAGGCCCAGACGACCGTGACCGGCGAGCCGGCGCGGGATGCCAAGCCCAGCACGCAGTCGCAGGGCCAGGAGGCCGTCACCCGGCCGAACACCGACACGGTCGACAAGGGCAATCCCGGCACCACCGGCACGCTCACCAACGCCAAGCTCGAGCCCGGTGCCAACAGCTTCACCGAGGGCCAGGCCCGCAGCCGCCTCGAGAAGTCCGGCTTCACCGAGATCAAGGACCTGAAGAAGGACGACCAGGGCATCTGGCGCGGCCACGCGATGCAGTCCGGCAAGTCCGTCCAGGTCGGGCTCGACTTCAAGGGCAACGTCGCCGCCAACCCGTGACCGCTGCCCGCGACGCACAGGATTCCTCTCACGAAGGAGCGCCCGATGGCGACCCGCACAATCTCGGCCCTGTTCGATTCCTACGATGACGCCGCCGCCGCCGTGCGGAAGGTGGAGGCGGCCGGCGTGCCGCATTCCGACGTCAGCATCGTCGCCAACAACGAGGGCGACCGCTATTCCGGCCACGCGACCGCGCACGACACCGCCCACAAGACCTCGGACGGGGCGGGGGCGGGCGCGAGCGTCGGCACGGTGCTCGGCGGCGGCGCCGGGCTCCTCGCCGGCCTCGGCCTCCTCGCCATTCCGGGCGTGGGCCCGGTCGTCGCGGCGGGCTGGCTGGTCGCGACCCTGACCGGCGCCGGCGTCGGCGCGGCGGCGGGCGGCCTCCTCGGCTCGCTCACCGGGGCCGGCCTGAGCGAGGACGAGGCCCACGCCTACGCGGAGGGCGTGCGCCGGGGCGGCACCCTGGTGACGGTGCGGGCGGACGACGCCACCGCCGACCGGGTGACGAGCCTGCTCAAGGAGCACGGCTCCGTCGACATGGACCAGCGCATGCAGGGCTGGCGCAGCGAGGGCTGGACCGGCCGCCACGACGCCACCGGCTCCTACAGCAACCCCGCCACGGTGGCGGGCGGCGAGGTCGGCAGCACGGCGATCGGGGCCGCGGGCTCGACCACGACCGGCCTCGGCACCGGCGCCCCGCTCCCGACGAGCGGCGTGCCGTACGGGGCCGGCCCGACCCCGGCCGGTCAGGCCATGGACGCGGCGGTCGAGCGCGACACCCTCGCGGGCACCACGCGCGAGCGCCACGCCGCGATCGAGGACGAGCTCCCCCCGGTCCGCCGCCCGGTCGAGACCGACCGGCGCTGACGCGATCCGGCGTCCGGACGCTCGGTCGGGACGCCGGACCACCGCGCGGCGCGACCGAGCGGATGACGGGTGATACCACCGGGCATTTCCAATGACCGGTGGTGCTGCGCTCGAATTTTCGCCAAGCCCTTGGCTTGAAATCGAAAATTCGAGATGGATCAACGGCTCGATGCGTCAGCATCCTGAGCCGTTGGTATGACGTGCAGCTTGGCTGACGGCCCGGCCGGGGGATGCCCCGGCCGGGCCTTCTTCGTGGGCGGTCGGCCGGGTCCCGGCGGCCTGCGCCGCGAAAGCTGCTCGGCCCGCGGCGCGGGCGGCCTTGCCGGACGACCCCGCACTCCCCCCGTCGAACGATCCTCCCGGGCGCCCGGTGCGCCGATCGCCCCGCGAACCGAGTCCCGGGTTGAGGCCGCCGCGTCGCTAGGCGTGGCCGAGGGCGGGGGCGTAGACTGCGCCATCGTTGGCAGTTCCGACTCCGTAGGCGCCGACGGCTGAGAGACCCTGTGTGCTCCCGCTTACGTCAGGCAGGAGCCCACCATGCGGACGCCACGCGCGGACGCCTCCAGACTCGTCCGGCAAACGGAAGCGAGCATCGCGCGGTCGCGCCAGGTGCTGGCGCAATCCTACGCGATCCTCAGGCGCGCGAACCTGGTGCTGAACTCGCTCCGTCACGGTCGCGGCACGCGCTCCGCGCCGGGGGACGACGGGCCCGCCGAGGCGGGCGCGCGGGAAGTCACCGCCGCGAATCCCGACGATCCGGCCGGCAACGCCGGCACGTCCGGCACGCGCAGCCCGGACGGCGGGGATGCGCGGCCGCTCGCGGGGCACCCCGTCGCGCCCCGCCGCTGAGCCGGGGCGGCCAGCGGTGCGGCGGCGGCAATTCTGCGGGACCAGGATCGTGAGAGGGATCGCTGCGGGCGATCCCGCGCGGGGCGAGGGTGTCGGCGAAGGGTGTCGGCGAAGGGTGTCGGCTGCGGGCGTCCCAGGCCTCCGCGGTGAGCGCGTCGGCAGTCGGGGCGGCGGTGACGGCGGGGCTCGGGGACGCGGCCCTCGCCCGGCCCGTGGCGCCCTCAGGCGCGCCCGAGGTCGGGGCCGAGGTCGGGCTGCCGCCGCTGCCGCCCTCGGAGGTGATGCTGCACGCGCGCGACCAGGGCGCGCGCGCCGCGGGCGCCCTCAGGCTGATCGCCGGGGCCTTCCGGGCGGCGCCGGGCTGAGGGGCGCCGGAAGAGGAGGCGGCCGATCACGGTGCCGAGCCTTCGGCAGAACAGGGCCGCGGCGAGGAACCACGCGGCGGCGAGCCAGAGGGCCTGGAGCAGCGTGAGCGCCGCCGCGCCGAGCACCAGGGCGCCGCGGCCGAGGAGGGCGAGGGCCCCGCGGGCGCGGGTGCCGAGCCGTTCCGAGAGCCGGCCCGCCCGGCGCAGGTCGTCCGCGCTCTCGGCGAGGGAGAGGGCCTGCAGGATGCCGCGGGTACCGACCCGCCGCTGCAGGGCCGCCGCCTCCTCGCCGAGCCCGCGCAGGCGGCGCAGGGCGGCGGGGCGCAGGGCCCCGCCGAGCGTCGCCCGGGCGCCCGCGAGATCGAGGCGCGCGAGGGCCGCGAAACTGCCCCGGAGCGCGCCCGCATCGACCAAGCCCTCGGTGGCGCGGGCGAGGATTCCCTGCAGCGGCTTCGACAGGCGCCCGGTCCGGGTCGCGAGCTTGAGGGTGGTGGTGCCCGCATGGGCCGGCACGCCCGCCCCGGCGGCGAGCCCGAACGAGGCGACGGTGGCGCCCGTGAGGGTGAGGCCGACCGCCGAGAGGCCGAGCAGCATCGGGTCGTAGGCTTCCCGGCGCAGGAACTTGCCGCCCTCGCTCCAGAGGTCGCGCAGGTCGCCGTAACCGACGAGGTCGCCCGCGAGCGCCCCGGCGAGGCCCGGCACGCCCTCGCCCTGGCCGGTGGCGAAGCCGCGCGCCGCCTCCGCGACGGCCCGCGCCGCCGCGCTTTCCTCCAGGGCCGCCACCGCCGCCCGGCGCGCCGGCGCCACCGCCGCGCCCTCGTGCTCCGCCACCGCGACGAGGCTGCGGGCGAGGTCCGGATCGCCCGCCGCCAGGGCGGCATCGATCTCCCGGCCGAGGCGCTCCGGCGTCGCGGCCTCGCGCAGCCGCAGGGCCGCGAGCGCCCCCGGGTCGTCGGCCGCCTCGCGCAGCTGCCAGGCCGCCCCGGCCCGCGGCAGCAGCGCCGCCGCCGCGGCCGCGAGGAGGCAGGCGGCGCCCGCGAGCAGCAGCGCGCCGGCCGCGCGGCGCGGCCGCGCCGGGCGGGGAGGCGGGGGGAGGGCGCAGGAGGGCATGCGAGCGGGATCCTTCTCGGCGAGAGATAGGAGCGCCCCCGCGCGCCCGCACGTGGCGGCCCCGCCACGCGGCCCGCTTTCCCGGGGGGCCCGGCCACGGGGCGGCCCACCTTTACCGGCGCTTAACCATGGCGCCCGCCCTATGCGGCCATGCCGCACGACGCTTCGCCCCCGCCTTCCTCCTACGATCCGCTGGCGGATGCGCGCGCGCTGCATGCCCGCATCGAGGCCCTGCGCCACGCCATGCGCCTGCAGATCCGCGCGCTGGACGGCCTGGAGCGCCGCCTGACGCCCCTGCGCCCCGAGGGACGGCAGGGCGCGGCGCGGCTTCGCGACCTCAAGGCGCTCGGGATGCTGTAGCCTCCGCGGCGGCACCCCGCCGGGCCGTGCCGAGGGCTGCGGGTTTGCCTGGCCCGATCGTGTCCCCTGGTGGGTGTCGTGCGCGACCGCCCGCGGCGGCTGCCGCGAGGGGCGAACCCCGCAGTTCCTGCTCGCGAACGGTCCTGGGGCCGCGGCGTCTCGCGCGCGCGGTCCTGTCGCGGAAGGACGGACTCCGCGGCCCTCCGGAAACGCGGTGAGGAACGGATAACCTTGGCGGGAGGACGCCCGGGACGGCCCGCGGGTCCGCGCGTTGAGCAAGGGAGCCGAAGGCGGGGAGCAGCGCATGCAGGACCGGTGCGGCCCGACCCCGGTGACGATCCGGCTCCGCGATCGGACGATCACCGCGAGCGTGCGGGCCGTGGGCGGGACCCTCGATCTGCCCCTCTGGCCCGACGGCCCGCCCCGCCGCCTGCGCCAGATCGTGCTCGATCTCGGCGCGGCGGGCGCGCCGGTGGAACTCTGGCTCGACGAAGCGGCGGCCGCCGGCCTCAGCGGGGGGCCATCACGGTCCTGAGCACCTCCAGGATATCGTCGCCGCGGCAGGGCCGGGCGACGAACTGCGCGTCCTCGGGCATCCGGTCCGGATCGGGCTTGGCGCGGCCCGACACGATCACGGTCGGCAGGCCGGGGCGCAGCTGGGAGGCCGTGCGGGCGAGGTCGAATCCGTCGGTCTTGCCCGACAATTCCACGTCCGTGATGAGGGCGACGATGTCGGGACGGCTCTCGAGCAGGGAGAGCGCCCGCTCCGCCGAGGCCGATTGGAGGGCCTCGAAGCCCGCCGCCTCCAGGACGTCGCTCAGGTCCATGATGGTGAGTGCCTCATCCTCCACCACCAGCACGACGGGCCGCTCGCCCGGCACGGTCTCGTTCTCGGTCCCCACGGTCACCATCCTCCGCGCTCGGCCCATCCGGCCGGTACGCCCGGTGGGCGATCCATGCGGAGGGCGTGTTGATCTGCGCCGACCGCCGGTCCACCGCCTGATGCGCCGACCGATGATCGAAACGAGGGACGGCACGCCCCGGTTGCAGGCCGCCCCGGGCCGGCGCCGCAGCGCCCGGCCGCGCCGCCCCGACGCGGTGGGGCGACACCCCTAAGGTTGGCCGGCCAGGCGTGGATGTCCAGCCCGGGCGGGTCCGCGGCCGGTGCGGCCGGCGCCGGGCCGTGGCCGCGCGGCCACAGCCTGCGCGGCCCGGGCAGGGGTTCGCGGGGTGCGCCCGCTTGCGCGGAGGCCCGCACCCCGCTAGAGGACGGCGTCCCGCCACCACGGCCCCGCGCCGCGGCGGCCCGGGTCGGAGAGGTGGCCGAGTGGTTGAAGGCGCACGCCTGGAACGCGTGTATACGGGCAACCGTATCGAGGGTTCGAATCCCTCTCTCTCCGCCAAGCCTTGAGCGTAAGCCCTTGAAGAAACGTGTTTTTTAGGGGCGCTTGTTGCGCTTGCCCCAACTATTACCCCAATGCGTTGCACGCTCGCACGAGGGGAGGCGCATTGTCGTCGCGGCCGGTCGCTCGCAGCGCCGGCCGGTCCAGGTCCCGTTTGATCAAGCACTGGCCGCGGGCGCGCTCATCCTCACGGGCGCGGGCCCATCGGCTCCACGGTTGACGTCGGTTGGGGCGCAGGCCGGCCCGCGCGGCACGGCGGGAGGCCCGAACGGCCACCGCGCGGGCGGCGCCCTCATCACGAGTCGGGGTCGGGCTGCTTTCCACCGGAGCCTGTCGGCCCTGGCCCGTTCCGGCTGCCGTCATCATGTCGGCTCGGCGGGCGGGACGATCGCCGCCCGTTCCGAGACGCGCCGGATTGTGCGCGTCAGTGCGCCCCTACGCGCGACCTCGGGAGGCGGCAGGATGCGGCACGTCCTCGGGCTCGCTACGGGCTTGGCGCTCCTCCTCGGCGACGAGCCGGGTCGGGCGAACCCGTCGCGGCATGATCAGGTCCGCATCGTCTACGACCGTCCCAAGAGCGCGGAGGCGCTCGCGATCTACCGGGACCTCAAGGGACGCCGCGTGCTCGAAGGCCTTCGGGAGATCGTCGGCGGGGTGCGCCTGCCGCGTTCGCTCACCCTGCGGTTCGCGGCGTGCAACGGTGAGGCCAACGCGTGGTACGCGCCCGAGAACCGGACCGTCACCCTCTGCTACGAGTACGTCCGGTACGTGCAGGACCGGGCGCCCAAACAAGCGTCCACAGCTGGGATCGGGCGCCGCGACGCGGTCTTCGGTCCCCTGGCGCAGGTGTTCCTGCACGAGGCCGGGCACGCCCTGTTCGATCTCCTCGACGTACCGGTGCTCGGCAGGGAGGAGGATGCCGCCGACCAGTTCGCGGCTCACGTCCTGCTCGAACTGCCGCCCGCGCAGGCTCGGCCCATCATCGACGGCATCGCACACCTGTACCGCAGCCACGCGGTCGAGGAAGAGGCGGAGGAGGCCGTGCTCGCCGACGATCACAGCCTCGCCTTGCAGCGCCTCTACAACCTCCTCTGCCTCGCCTACGGGGCGGACCGCCGCGCCTTCGGCTACCTCGTCGCGGGCGGTGCCCTGCCGCAGGCGCGCGCCGAACAATGCGGGGCGGAGTACGACCTCGCCACGGACTCGCTGCGCAGGCTCTTCCGGAGCCACCTCCGCGGCGGACGGCTGGAGCGCGCACGCGTCCGCCGCGCATTCCGATGGATGTTCTGACCCGTTGGCCGGATGCGGCTGGCGCTCGCCTTTTCGACCCGAAGGTGACGACCCGAACGGCACGGATCGCGTGCGCCTCGGCGTCGGCCCACACTCGGGGGCCAACCGCCGCCCCGAGTGGAGCGCTGCGATCGGCTCGAGCCTTGCCGGATGGTCTTGCCGAAACGGATTTCGGAGGACCGCGATAGGTCGATCGTCCGGTCCATGCGATGATGCGGGCGGCCCTTGGCGGCGATGCTCCGCGATGGGTGTGGCCCACCTCGGCGAAAGGCCCATGACTCCGTCCCAAGGCCGGTTCGTCTGGTTCGAGTTGATGACCTCCGACATGGTGGCGGCGCGGGCCTTCTACGCCGACGTCGTGGGCTGGGGCATGAGAGACGCCTCCGTGCCGGGCGCGCCCTACACGCTCCTGACGGTCGGCGGGACTTCGGTCTGCGGGATCATGGGGCTGTCCGGTGCGGCGCGGCGGGCGGGGGTGCAGCCGAGTTGGATCGGCTATGTGGGCGCCGGCGACATCGATGCCGCAACCGATCGTGCCGTGCGTCTCGGCGGCACGTTGCACATCCCACCGGCGGAGATCCCGGGTGTGAGTCGCTTCTCCGTCGTGAGCGATCCGCAGGCGGCGCGGCTCGGACTCTTCAAATGGCTGATGCCCCGCCCGGACGTGGTCGATCCAGCCAGCCGTCCGGGCCATGTCGGCTGGTCCGAACTCCTCGCCGCCGAGAGACGGGGCGCGCTGGACTTCTACCGCGAACTCTTCGGCTGGGATGATGCGAAGGACGAGGCGGCCGAATCGGCGGGCGAGTACAGCGTGTTTGCGATGGACCGGCAGCCGATCGGCGGCGTCCTCACCAAGCCCGAGTTCGTGCCGGCTCCGTTCTGGCTGCACTACGTTGTCGTTCCCGACATCGCCGCAGCGGCCGCTCGGGTCGCGGCGGGAGGCGGCCGGATCCTCAACGGGCCGGTGGAAGGCCCCGGAGACACCTGGATCCTGCACGCCATGGACCCGCAGGGCGCCCTGTTCGCACTGATGGGGCGAGGATATGCCCGGACCGTCACGGCGACGTGGAGGAGCGATTGGGAGAGGCGCCCGACCGGCGGCAAGGTCTCAATCACGCGCGTCGGATCAGTTCCCGGAGACGCTCCCGGGACGCTTGATGAGCCGCCGGACCGCCCGCGGGGCCGGCGAGCGTGACCTCTTGAGCCCACCCGGCGACGCGCCGGACTCTCCAGGCCGTCCGGCTCGCCAGCGCCCGGCGAGGCGCCCAGGGGGGCGTCTTGCCCCCACGAGCGCGGCGCGCCGGCTGCGCGGGCCGCGCGCGCGATCGCGGCCCTGGCCCCGCGTGACGCACGGAGGAGCGGACCGTGAGCGGCGCGTCCGTGGACTATGCCGGGCCGTCTGCCTCCTGTTCGAGCCCGCGCCCCAGGGCGAACTGGCCGACGGCGCCTTCGACGTGGTGCGGCAAGCCCGTCATCCTCGCGAACAGCTCGATGTCGGCCGTGCCGATCGCGCAGCCGCCGAGCCCCATCTCCGTGGCCACGAGGTACAGTGTCTGGGTGAGGACTCCGACGTTCTTCAGGATCAGCTCATAGGCCACGGCGCTGTACTTCCACGATACCCGGCCGAAGCGCGCCGCGATCGTGATCAGCACCTGTGGCAGGCAGGGCTCGCCCATCGCGTAGGCGCCGGCCGTGAGCAACGCATTGAGGTCCTGCGGGCGCACGGGGAGGAGCGTGAGGGCGTGCCGGCCTGCATCGTAATGGTAGTAGCCGGGCGCGAGCCCGTCGCAGTGGCGGATCGCAAGGTAGAGTTCGAGTTCGTAGCTCGCTCCCGCCGAAGGATAGGGTCTCGTCGTGTAGGACAATATCGGGCCGTCATGCTTGGCATCGAGCGGGCTGCGCCAGGTCGCCTGGACCCGCGCCACGCTGTCGAGGAGCTGCGCCAGCTCGGCGCGCGTGAGCGGGGCTTGGTCGTCATAGCTGCGGGTCGAACGGCGCTTGCGTAGCAGGGCCGAGACCGGCCGCACGGTCGTGCCGGGAACGTCGGAATCCTTGCGCAGGTCGATGGCTCGGCCGGGCCAGCGGGGGCGGACGGCCGGCAAAGGGTTAAACAGGCCGACATAGGGGTAGCGCCCACCCAGGGGATTGGCGTGTCGGCCCTCCGTACTGCGGGCGTGGAAGAGCAGATCGTGGAAGTCCCAGAGCACGAGGTGCTCGTCGCCCTCCGTCGCGCGCAGGCCGGCATCGCCATCGGCCTCGATCCGAAGGAGGATCTGGCTGTCGAGCAGCAAGGCCAGCAGCTCGGCGCCTGGCAGGCCGTCCTGGCGGCGGAGCCGCGCGACGGGCTGCGGCTCGGAGAGGCCGGCGAGCAGCGCGGCGACGGCGGGATCGCCGATGCGGAACAGGGCCGCGGAGCGGGGCGATTCCAACACCATGTCGCTCGCGCGCCGCCGCAGGTAGGCAAACCGCGAGAGGACCACGCTGTCGCCGTCGGTCAGGTCCGGCAGCCGCGGCCAGTAATCCGGAACCTGCGGCTCGATCACGACCTCACCGCGGTGATCCGCGCCGGCAAGGCTGTACTCGACGAGGCCGCTCCGGGCGAGGCGCTGGACGAGCCGCAGCACGTCGCGGTCGACGCGGTCCGGGCTCGCGACCAGCGCGCCGACCGGCAGCCCTGCCGATAGCGCGCGCATCCGCTCCACCACACACTCGTCGAAGCGGCCGAGACTGATCTCCTGATGCTCGACGCGGACCAGGATCTCGCCGCCCGCGCCGGCATCGAGCGCGATGTGGCGGCGAAGACGAACCGACAGCGTTGCCGGCGACGCATCCTGCGTGCCCGCATTCCGGGAGGCTTGCATGGCGGCAACCCTCTCAGGTCGGCGGGAACAGCGGATTGAGGTCGCGCTCGGGGACGCTCCGGTCGAGCCAGCCGAGGGCGAGCGGAACGTCGTAGAGCCGGCCGGGTCCGAAACGCGGGTAGAAGTGCCGCATCCCGGGAACGATCACCTTGACAACCGGCACGCCGATATCCGGCCGCGTCTGGTCGAGGACGAGGAATTCGAGTCCGCGGGACGCCATCAGGTCCACGCAGGCGAGGACTTGGTCCCGGCGATCGAGGCGCGCGAAACCGGAGCGGAAATCCGGTGGGAGCCTCGGCTGACCGTCGGGCACGAAGTACGGATTGTTGTCGAGGCGCCACCGATGGGCGCTGTCGTCACCCGGATCCACGCTGTGCCGGCGCGCCATGAGCCCGATCGAGAAGAACTGATTGAGTTCGGTGATGGCGCGTAGCGCAGCGATCCGCGTGTCGAAATGGGAGCCCGAGCCGAACTCGACGCACTCCTCACCGTTCTCCGTCCAGTGCGAGATCGCCACGAAGCTGGGGATGCCGAGATCGTTGGTGATGTCGAGCACCCACAATCGGCGTCCGGCCTCCGTCAATTGGGCGCGCAGGTCGCGAATGTAGGAGTCATCGAGTGCATCCAGGTCCAGGGGCGGTCTTTGCAGCCGATTGTACCACCAGATCGCGTACGCATCCCGCTCGACGAGTTCGAGGAAGCCCTGCACGATGGCCTCCTCGATCGTGTTCCCGGCCGCGCAGCCGTTCGAATCCGCACTGGTCTCGGCGTGGCCCGATCCCCTGCAGAAATAGTACAGGAAGCTCGTGGGCAGGTACTTGAACGCTGCGTCCCGCAGCGACCAGACCGGCGACCACGCGATCGCGGCGGAGGGGTCGAAGGGAGCCGGTATGAAGGATTCGTGATCGTGCGCGCCCGTGAGGCCCTGACGGTACTGCGCGTCGCTGAAGAGCATGACGTCGTTCGGAGCGATCGCCTCGCCGGCCCCGAACTCGTCGAAACGCCGGACCACCCTGATCTCGTCGCCTTGGAAGATCCCGGAATACCGCTCGATCGCCTCCATGAGGGCGCTGGCCTGCGCCTGCTCGCTCGTGCTTCCCTTGCCGTAGCTGTCGCTGCCCAACCCGGCCTTGAGCGCAGGGACCGTTTCGGGGCGCGGCGAGAAGTTGTGGCGCGCGACGTAGCTGGTGTTCAGGGACAGGTCGGCTTCCATCGGCTCCAGCCGCGAGACGACCCCCGTGAGCGGGCTCACGTGCTTGCGGTAGCGCGCGAGCGTGGCCTCGGGCGACAGCGCTCGGTATCCCCCGCTCGTCAGCACGAGCTTGCCGCCGGCCTTGAGTTCGAGCGGGTTCGCCGGACGGTTCGGGTCGCGCTGCTCCGGATGGCCGCATGCAGGGCATTGCGGACGCGCCGCCACGAAGTGCCGCGCGATCGTCGCCCCCGTCAGGTCGAAGCTGATCACGTGATCGCGCAGGTCCGTGCGAAAGTCGGTGGCGATCGCCTTCGCGATCTCGATGGCTGCGAACGGCGTCGCGCTCTGCCCGACCGGGTTGCGGACCAGGGGCGACAGCGCCACCGGGTCGGCCCGCTGCCGTTCCAGAAACGCCTTCACCTCGCGGTTCCACCGCATGCGGTCGGCGAGGCAGGTCCAGCAGGCGCCTTTTCCCGGAGCGAGCAGAGGCCCCACTAGCGGGAAGATCCCGGAGGGCTGGACGATCAGCCAGGGCGTCTCGTCGGACAGGTGCCGCCGGTTCGTCTCCGCGAGGCGCGCATCGAGGTAATCGTTCACCAGCACGACCGTTAGGTCGGCGGTGCGCTTGACCACGCGCACGCCGAGACCGGTCAGCGCCGCCGCGAGGTCGTCGGCGCCCGATACGTCGAGCGCGCGGATCCGCACCCTGCAGTTCCGGAGGTTCCACTCCGCTGCGCCGGGCGGCAGGCCGAGACTCGCCCAGAAGGCGGCTGCCGCGTCGTCGGCCGCGACGCGGTCGAGCAGGACGAAGCGTCGCTCGACCAGCCGCCTGAGGGCTTCGGTGATCGCCTGAGCCGGGAAGTCGAGCGTCAGCGCGTCGAAGATCGCCTTGAGAGTCCTCCCGGCAGCCAGTTGCGGCGCGAGCGCGGCATAGAGGTCGCCTTCGAGGAAGAACTTGCGGTGTTCCGAATAGAGGCAGACGACGTTGGGCGGCAGCACGTAGACGGAAAAATTCGGTGCGAACCGCGGAATCTCCCGACCGTCGCGCCGAATCGCAGCACCTCCGCGATCAGCTGTCATTCCAAGACCGCCTGCCACGACATCGGCGTCATCCTTTGCATGCGCAGGCCGAGCCTTCCGGCTCTCGCTTCAGGACTAAAGGGCAATCGCGTTCACCCACCGGGCACGGCGAACACCCGCGATGACCGGACCATCACTCGTCTCGCCAGCGGTCGAGCCGCCCACACCATTGACGAGGAGGTGCCACATGCCCGGCGTTTCCCGGCTAGGGACGCGGGCAGGGCACCTCGACCATCCATCGCCGAAGCGCGAACGCAGGAGATCTGCGGGCCGTGCGACTGCGGCATGGCGTCAGCACCGGCAGCCGCCGCACCCTCCGCAGCCGCACCGGCATCCTCTGCAGCCGCACCGGCATCCTCTGCAGCCCCTCCACACCCGGCAGCCGCGGCAGCCCCTCCACACGACGTACGCCTGCTGGACCAGGCCTTGCGTCGGATTGGCCATCTCGTCGTCGAAGACGAAGAACGTCGCGAGGCTCACATCGCTGACTTCTTCCTCGTGGAGACCGAGCGCGATGTCGGGCCGGGGCGCGCCGTCCTGTGCTGCGGCATCCGCCGCAGGAGTGCTGACGGCAGCGGACGCCCCGCTTGCCATCGACAATGTCAATCCGACGACACCCGCCGCCGGTACAACGTCGTTCAGAATCTTGTCCTTGGACAAACGCGGCACGGCACTCTCCATTGATGGAGTGAGGATCCTACGCGTTCCATGCCGGCGCGCGCAGTTGCGCCAAGCTGCTGCAGCATACCTTCTTCCGAGACTGCGTCAACATGACATCAATAGTCAAGCTTGCTGCTGCACGCGCAAGCCAATCGATCGGCGCGTCGGAGCATAAAATTCGAAGATTTTCTCATTGAATCATCATTTTGGCCGGCTTGGGTGCGCCTTGTTGAGCAGGGAGATGTCCACCATCCGCACCGGTGAGGCAGATTGAGAGGCGTGTCACCTTGCCGAGTAGCCCACCTTACTGCGGCTGACCGAGCGCCGTAGCCGGTGAGACTGCATCGCCGTCCAAGCCGAAAATCGGTTCCCGTCCGAGATTACACAGCGCGCCGTCTGCATGTATCTGCGCTTCACCCGTCGTAGTCGCAACGTGGAAGGCCTCCTGGCCGCGCACCCCATCTCCCGTCGCCCACGAGATCGTTCGTCGATGGGCCCTCAAATCAGTCCGGCCACCGCCATCTCCGCGTTCTCGCCCGGGTCCGCACGGGCGATGGCACCTGAATGACGTGTCCGTTCGGATCGCCGGCCCGCAGGTATGCCTGTGTCCGGCCGTCCAAGCCGAAGGCGAGATGCGGGAGATGTGTGTCAGGAAATCAAACGCCCCGAACACCTTCGCTACCGGACCTTGCCGACGCGCGCCGCGAAGGGGCGCTTCGGGTCGAGGGTGTGTGAAAACGCGGGGGCTTGCCGAAATCATAGAACAATTTTCTATGTGACAGGCACTCCAGGCCCCCGAATGCCGCTTCTGAGGCAGACAGGATGCCTATCCCGGCACCGCCCAGAGCGTCTGAGGGAAAATCCTTCTACCGCTTGCGCGTTTTCACACAGGCTCGGTCATTCAGAGCCATGTAGCGCCACGCTTCGGAGGCGCCGCGGCGGTTGCGACCGCGGCGCCCATCTCAGATCTCGGTCTGCTCGGACAAGACCAGGAAAGAGGGCGGGCTACATCACCACGGCCGCGGAGCGCGGGGCGGACATGGCCCGGATCATGGATCAAAGCGGCCATCGGGACCCGCGGACGGTGGTGGGCTACATTCGGCGGGCAAACGCCTTCAAGGGCCACTCGGGGGCGGGGTTTCTGTGAGAGGTCCAGGTCGCGTCGGCATGGCTACCGGCCCGAGGATTACGTCCGCCTGCGGGAGATGATGCAGGACGCTGACCGGCTACCCACCAGCTACGAAGTTTGGCGCATCTCGGCGGAACAGGTGGAGGGCCAGGTGACACGCAGCGGCGTCGTCGTGGTCCCCATTCTCGTTGAGCCCGATGAGTTCGTCGCCCGGTGCAACGAGCGCGGATTGCGAACGACATCCGCCCGCTCGGCCGCTACGCTGACGGCGAGCACGGCCTGCGCGTTGCCGTCGAGGTGGCTAGCGCTGCGATCCGAGGGCCGCATGAACAAAGAGATCCGCGCTGAACCAGGCACTCTGCGCGGATAAGGCCCCGGGGATCGCGCTGTGGCGAAACAGCAGCGGCCCGGGGCGACCCCTTCCACAAAGGACGAAGCGCATGACGCCGATCTGCTTCGACCCGCAGGCCGAGCACCGGAGCCGCAGGGTGATATTGGGGAACGGCAGGGTCGGCGGGGAAGCGATCAGTGCTGATGGTCGCCTCGTGGCCGCAGCTAGTCGCGTTGTAGTGGGCAAAGGCCGTGCGGTCGCCCTCGGACCGGAGCCAGCCCAGGGTAGGCAGCGGGCGCCCGGCCATTTCCACTGGGCCGCACCCGCGCCTTGCTCGGAGGCTGATCCGAGAGCCGGCGGCGATGCTCGCGCCTCGCGCGGCCGGCGCCCCAGCACAGCGCGACAAGCGGCGGCCAAGATGTACTTCAACGCTGCCCTGCGCCGTCGTGATACTCTCGTTGGTCCAGTCGGACCGGGGAAGGCACGGCCTCCACTCACCCTTGCCTTGGGCCGGTCCGCGCAAGCCGCCATGCCCGCGAGGTCCCATGGCGGGCTGAGCGGGTGAAGCGGGGCAGCCGGACCTGGGTGTCGTACGGCGGTGAGCTGCGGGCAAGCGGTAGTCCGGCGCCCGGCATTCAGTGATCGTCCGTGGCGGGATCTTTCGGTCTTCCTTGCCGGTCGAAACGGAGCTTGCGGCGTGCCGCGGCTGGGGACGTGGTCCCTACCTCCTGCGCAGCAATCGCGTCCGTGTACCGCGCGGGCCGAGCGAGCATGATCGCCGTCCTAACGGCCATCCGCATCTCGGCCTCGGACGAGGCCCTCGCGGCTAAGACCTCGCGAGCGTGCGGGTTGGCCGCTATGACCGCGCAAACGTCGATCGCGATGCCCTCCGCGAGCGGGCGAGCGCCGGGCTTTGGATCGTTCAGGAAGTTCGTCACGGCCGCGTCGAGCTGCTCGTCGGTGACGCGCTTGAATTCGTATAGGTCGCTGATGGTACAGATATCACTCTTCATAAGGACCACGGATACCTGAAGCTAGGGCAACGACATGCTGCCGAGGGCGTACCTCGGCGCAAGTTCCGATAAATGATTCAAGGCCAGTTCGCGCAAGCCGCAGCAGCGACCAATCAACTCATCCTCGATTAGAGCCAGCCGCACAGCCCACCCCACGCAGGCGAGCACAACCTTCGGCACGCCGTCCGCGATCCGCGGGAGCTGCCTTCGCATGTGGGACCTGTCGTGTGTGAGCACACCTCACGGCCGAAGCTGGCTGCCCTACTCCTTGTGGAGGCGCAAAATCCACTTGGGAATTCAGCGATGCGTGTCGTTCGTAAGCTGCAGGCCAATTGGCTTCTCCGCAGGGCCAACAAGCAGCTTGAGGAAGCTATAGCCCTTCAGGAGACCGCGACGGCTCTCAGGTTGAAGGCGGAGGCGAACATCGCCGCTGCCGACAAGATGCTGGTGCGCGCTTCGAGGCCGGGGCTGTTTCGGGACGTCATAGTCGGCGCGCTACTCGATTCAATCTCAGGTCGGGACCAACGACGGGTCCAGAGTTCAGCTGCTTCGTTACCTCGGACGATGCCCTGAACGCCACGTCGTGCTTGGTCGGGACCCCGACGGGGTCTGCACGTCACGACGCGACGGCGCTCAACCTGCGGAACGTGTAGATGGCGATAGAGTAGCCCAGGTGAATGTGCCGGGCCGGCAAGTGTGGTGGGGTGGAGGGGCCTCACCGATGCAAACGCACCTCTGCCCGCCCGGTATTCCCCCTCGCCGTGGCGGGCTCTTTCTTCGGCGCGGGGCGTGGGTAGTGCGAACTGCCAAGTTGCGGATCGGCAGCTGGGCATGCTTCTCTGGCGGGGTTCTACTCTACACAGCCTTTCAGCCCGCCCGGCCCTGCCGTGGCGGGCTTCCTTCTGCAAGGCGTCACGCTCTATGGCTAAACCGCTCACGGCGGGGAGGCAGCGCATGGCCGACGACCTCGACGTTCGGGACGCGCTGGAGGCGCTCCTCCGCGAGGCCGGCAGCATCTGGGACGTGCGCGACCGCGACGACGAGTGGCGCCTGGAGGCGAGCTTCATGGTGGAGCAGCACGCCCCGCCTGCTGCGAGGACCTGAACGGCCTGGAGGGCCGCGAGCGCTTCAAGGTGATGAAGCGGGAAGCCTGAGGCAAGGTCCGTGGGATCTATGTTACCGCCGCGGCCAGTCCTGGCCGCATGGCAAACACCTCCGTCTGCCTACCGTACCAGCTCGCCCGGCGGCCCACCGGGCGGGCTTCGTCGTCTCAGGCCGGCCGCGCCTGCAGGATTGCCGTCCTGACCACGATGCGGCGCGCGCGATCACCGAGGGCGGGATCGTCCAGCACGTCCCGGGCGATCTCGTGGTTCGCCACGGCCGCGGCGACGTCGATCGCCACGCCCTTCGCGATCAGGCGCATGCCGGGCGTGGGATCATCCAGGTACTCCCGCACGGCGGCGTTGATCTGCTTGTCGGTGACGGCGTTGAGCTCGAGCAGCTCGCCGATGGTGGGTGTGTCGGGCATGGCGGGGATGTAGGCGTACAGCCGGGCCGGAGCGAGTCGGCGAGGATCGCAAGCCAGAAGCCTACGTGCCGCTCCCGAACGGCAAGTGGATCCCCGTCACGACGCAGGCTGGCGCCAACTCGAACCAGTCGACCGCGCCGAACTGCGTAGCGATCAACATCGACGTGACCGGCGCCAAGGGCAACACTGAGATCCACGAAATGGTGAGTAGCGGTGGGAGAGCTGGGTTCCAGGCGTATGCCGCTGGCCTCGACCGAACTATTCCCAGCAAGGTGGACAATGCCCGCCGCTGCCGCGGCTGAGGACATGAGGGAGAATGCGTCAATGGCCGATCAAGAACCGGTTTCCGTCGACGCGATTCAAACAGGAACAGCCCTGATGCTCCGGCACATTTTGCGTGTATTGGAGCGCAGCGGGCTTACCAACGAGGAAGAAACAGTTTCGATCCTCGATGGATTCATTGCAAATGTCGATCTTGGACACGCATCTTTTCTGCAAGCGATCAGATACACGTACTCGCTACACCATCGTATGAGTTTTTCGGTCATCGACGGCGGCAAGCAAGATACCGACGATACGTAGCGCCGAAATGACCGATAAGCTGGAGCCATAAACTGGACCGATCATGATCCCGTGCCGGCGGAGCACTTCGGTGCCGGCCAGCTCGCCTATCTTACGGGGGGCCGGCAACCGTATCCAGCACTGGCAGGCAGAGCAGGCAGGGATGGCAACTTCGACCGCGTGTCCGAGACGCTCATCATCGAGCCGACCGACACGGGCGATTGGTTCTTCAACGCCAGCCGGCCGCCGGCTTGCTCGCACGTCGTCGTGAACCTCGCGCCTCAGCACTCTCCCGTGTGCACGACATGAGCATGAGGAACGCGCAGGAGGCGATCCGCTAGCTTAAGTTAGCGCGCAGTGCCGGCAGGCGTGGTGGGATAGCAACTTCATGCGGAACCCGTACTAGCCCGCCCAGCGCCCCCGCTGCGGCGGGCTTCCTTGTGGAAGGCGTCACACTCCACGGCTATGCCGCTCACGACAGAGGGGCAGCGCATGGCCGACGACTTTGACATCCGGGACGCGCTGGAGGCGCTCCTCCGGGAGGCGGGCCAGATCTTCGACGTGCGCGACCGCGACGACGACTGGGCCCTGGCGGCGTCGTTCGTCGTCGAGATCCAGGCCCGGGCGTGCTGCGAGGATCTCAACGGCCTCGAGTGCCGGGAGCGGTTCAAGGTGGTCAAGCGCGGGGCCTGAGGCGCCCTTCCGGGCCGACGGAACCGCCCGGAGCCGCCGCGCGATGAGCCGTCATCACGGATCTCCACTCTGACGCCGGCCGGGCGCACCCTCCCGAGCCGGCGTTCCTTTGTGCGGGCCGGGCCGTCAGGGGGGCCATCAAACCCGGCCCGCTGCCCTGCTCCGGGCGTGCGGGCCTGGAGCGGACGGCCGAAGACTTACACAGTCGAGGCAGCGGCCCGCAAGGCCCCGCCGGAGGCCGAAAGACTGCCCCTCGACTAGGACCAGCCACGCGGCCCGCGGGAATGCTTCCAGGGACTGTCCGGCGGGCCTGTTTCGAGTTCCATAAACCGGCTTACGCGCCCCGCGCCGCCCCGCGCGCGAGATGCCGGCCTGACAGGGTTCGTTGATCCGGCCGCAGGTTGCGCGATCACGCCGTGGACAGTATTGTTTTCATACTCACAAGTCTGTTAGACCTGCTTAGCTATGAGTTCCAATAATATCGTACCCGCTCCAGAGATGACAGACACGTTCACTCAACGTTTGCGCGCCTTTGTGACTGAAATGCCAATCAGTGGGATAGAAGTCGCAGAGGTGATTGGGTTTAGTCGGCGCACACTAAGCCGCCGGCTGAAGTCCGAGGGTGCAACTTTCAAGGAAGTTATCAACGAAGCGCGGTTTAATGTTGCGAAGCAGTTGTTGGTTAACACTGACATGAGCTTGGCGGAAATCTCGGCCGCGCTGGAGTTTTCTGAGCCGGCCGCGTTCACGCACGCCTTCCGGCGCTGGACCGGCACGACGCCAAGCGCATGGCGGAAGAAGCACCAGCAGGTTGAACCGCTATGTTGCGCGGACCGTCCAGACGGTGCTCGTGTTCGTCAGCGCAGACGTCGGGCTAGGAAGGCGCGGAGGGTGAGCCGTCGGGCGGAGTGAATGGGCCACCCGGCGCCTTTCCGCCGTAGCAGACGTTCTCGCCCCATACTGCGGCTTATGCGAACGGCCGGCTTCGCCGACGCCACGGCGTTCAGCCTGCGAAACGTGCAGACGGCGACGTGATGAGGATTGTGTAGGGGGCGACTGAGCAGCGCCTTGCCAGCTTGGCCGCTAGCATGCTTCTCTAGCGGGGTTCTACTCTACACAGCCTTTCAGCCCGCCCGGTCCTGCCGTGGCGGGCTTTTCTTGTGGCCTTGCCAAGCTGATGCGGCGGCACAGCTTAGATTGGGCCCTAAGTGCTATTCTGACCACCGATCGGTGGGCCTACTCTGACCGCTCCTCATAAGACGATCTTCGAGACCCGCCTTGGCCCGCCCGGTATTCCCCTTGCCGTGGCGGGCTTCTCTTAGCCTCGTTCACCCGCACAGCGCAGCATGATTATAGTTTCGTTGCCGGGGCCATCGTGGTCTGCTGTGCACTTCTCCAAAGTCGTACTTCAGCCCACCCGGTCCTGCCGCGGTGGGCTTTCTTCGTCGGCCTTGGGCCCACAGAGCATGACGTGTGTTGGGACCAGCAGGAGATCGCGGCTGAGCGCGATGACGTGGCTGGAGCGGCCGAATGGCTCGAGGACGAAGGCGTAGTAGGCGCTTGTGGCGAAGAGCCTGAGCCGGGGAGCGGCGGCGGCGATGCCGCAATCAGTCAGCAGCTGGGCGGTGTCCGTCATGGCTCAGCTTGCTGGTCCCTGACGCCGGCTCGCGCATTCACGCACGCTCGCATTGCCCGCCCGGAGACGCCCTGATCCAGGTCAAGGTGCTGTCGGCTGGCGATGCCTCTGCTGCGGGGACTTCGCGTGTGTCGTGACGCACGTCGGGCCGTTTACGGGTTCCTACCTGGATCGGCACACCCTGGTTGTTCCTCCCTAGGGGCGTGCATGGCGCAGATCCGCATCCTCGACCCGCTGAGCGGTCGCGTGGTCTTGGTTGATCTCCCGCTGCCTGCGGTTACGCGTCCCGCTCCACGCGCTGCCGAAGGTGCTCGAGAGCCGCGTCCACGGCCGGTACAGGGCGCGACGGCGCCAGAGAAGCCGCTGGCGGTGCCGCCGGGCGTCGTCCCGGCAGCTTGAAGAGGCTCCAGAGCCGGATCGAGGGGCGACAACGGTGCGGCCGATCTGGAGGGCCGTGGACGGGCGCGGCGGTGTGGACGGGGTTTTTGCGGGCGAGCGGCAGAACAGGCGCTACGGGCTGCCTGAGCCGCCCTGTTGGGCTTCGCGGACGCGGTGCCGTGACGCCTCGTCGTTCGGGGGCCACAGCCTGCGGGCTGGCTACATCACCACGGCCGCGGAGCGCGGCGCCAACATGGCCCGGATCATGGATCGGTTGGGGCACCGCGATCCACGAACCGTGGTCGGATACATCCGGCGAGTAAATGCCTTCGAGGGCCACTCGGGGGCGGGCTTTCCGTAGGCTGACGCCTCGCAACACGGCCGGCGCACAATCCAGGGCTTCGAGGCGATGCTGTAGCCGCGCAAGGGCTTCGAGTTCGTTAGCGCCTGCACTCCGCGAGAGCAGCTGGTTCTGCTCGCGCATTGTGACCTTGCTCCCTGCCTCAAGCCACGTACTTGTGAGCACGATGCATGCCTCGGCCGCTGGTCTGGGCGATGCATGTTGGGACGGAGACCCTCGATGAGACGACGGGAGTTGCTGGCGGGCGCGGCGGCTGGGTTCCTGTCCTCGACCTGCTTAGTTCACGCGAGGCCGACAGGAGCTGCCCGCATCGGGGTGCTGTGGCACGCCCGGGACGCGCAAGAGGAGGCGCCGTTCCAAGTCCCGTTCCTGAAAGGGTTCACAGACCTCGGATATGAGCCTGGTCGAGACGTGCTTTTCGAACACCGCTATGCAAACGAGCAGTACGATCGCTTCGTGGCGTTGGCGAACGAGCTGATCGCCCTGAAGCCCGACGTGCTGGTCGCCGTGACCCGGCCAGCCGCTGAGGCAGCCAAGAGGGCGACCAGCACCATCCCGATCGTGTTCGTTGTCGTGCCTGATCCCGTCGGTTCCGGCTTGGTCGAGAGTCTTGCTAGGCCCGGCGGCAACGTGACGGGCCTGTCCAACGTGGCCACCGACCTCACCGCCAAGCGGCTCTCGATCCTCAAGGAAGCCGTCCCGAACGTGAGACGCGTCGCCCTGCTGCTGAACCCGACCGATGCCGGATTGGCGCGCCGCTTCCTGGAGGACTCGCGGGCCGCTGCCATTCGGCTCAGACTGGAGGTCGTTCCGGTCGAAGTGCGTTCCCGTGATGACATCGACGGAGCGTTCGAGCAGATCGACGCAGCGCACGCGGACGGCCTCGTGATTAATAACGACCCCATGATCATGAACGAGCGGGCGAAAGTGAATGCGGCCACTCTCAGCCGTCGCTTGCCCACAATGCTCTTCATTCCACTCATGGTGAAGAGCGGTGGCCTAATGTCTTACTCTCCAGATATTCCAGGAATATTTCGACATACCGCAACATTAGTGGATCGCATCCTCAAGGGCACCAAGACAAGCGATCTTCCCGTTGAACAGCCGGACGTTTTCCGCCTGACGATCAACATGCAAACTGCGGAGGCGATGAAAATTACCCTGCCGCCTGCGCTACTCGCCCGTGCCGACGAGGTAATCGAATGAGCCGACGATGCGGATATCATGCTTTCCAGATTGCCGGATCTATGCCCGTCCTACGCATCCCTTCGACCGCTGAAAATGGTCCGGGTGGATGCCGATCCAGCGAGCCGGCTCTCCTCATAAGGTAAGGGCGGCGAAGGGCTAAACAGCCTCCGCGGTGGTAGCACGCTCGACCATCTGCTTCAGCTCGCGACCGGCGCGAGCGCGGCAACCGAAGGGACCATCCGAGTCCGCCAGCAACGGGGCTCGGCGCTACTTCATCCGCTCTATTCGCTCCTCGAGCTGAGGGATGCCCGCCTCAGTCGCGACGACAAGGCGCTTTAGCTCAAGACTTTCAGGGGCGATCTCGGCTCACCCTACTTACTCGCCGGCGGCCCAGAGCGGAGAGGTCCACAGCAGATTGCGCTTCATGCTGCTTGAGGGAGGACCGAACCCTGCGAAAACGGTTATCCTTGATACCTGCAACGAGGGAGCCATGCGACGCAGATCGAAGACTGGGAACCTCCTCCTCGGCGCCGCCCGAGTCCGGGCTGAGAACAAGGGCGCGCCGTGCCCCCTCACAGACCGGTACGAGGCAGAGGCTCGGACGCCACTCCCGCCCGACACGCCCCGCGCGGCCGGGGGCGAGTTGCTGCCGGGCGACGACTTCACCGGCAAAACCTTCCCGGCCATCCTCGACACGCTCGCGGATCCCACAGCCGTCAGCGCCGACGCCAGCCGCGATCGCCTTGACCTCGCCCAGCAGGCCGGATCGCTCGAAATGGCTCTCGACACCGCCGACAGCATCCAGGCCGCCGACGCCCTGGAGCGCATGCTCGCCCATCAGCTCGCCACGGCCCATGTCGCCGCCATGAAGGCTGCCGCCCTGATGCGCCAGCACCTGGACGTGGCGGATCAAACGCGGGGTGCCGCCCAGCAGGCTGCGGGCATTGAGGCCGCCAGGATGGCGGGCGCGTTCACGCGGCTCACGGGCTCGTTCCAGGCAGGTATGGCCACGCTTCAGCGGATGCGGTCGGGCGGTCGGCAAGTTGTCGTTGTGCAGCACAATCACATCAACAAGGGCGCGCAGGCGGTGGTGACGGGAACCGTCGCACCCGGGGGATCTGCACACGTGAAGGGTAGGGGGCAGGGATGAAATCAGCCGACGGACCCTATACGCCCGACTGGCGCGCCGCTCTGGTAGGAGCGAACGCGGCTCCGCGATGCGGGGCCAAGCGGCGGGATGGTGGGTCCTGCCTCGGGCCCGCGATGGCGAACGGGAGGTGCCGGATGCATGGGGGCGCCAGCACGGGGCCGAAGACTCCGGAAGGGCTCGCCAGGGCACGGCGGGGCAACTGGCGGCATGGGCGGCGAGCGGCGGAAGCCGTCGCGCTCCGGCGCGCCATCGCTCAGGCGGGGAGGGACCTTGCAGCGACTATCCGAGCTACTGAGGCTTGGCTATCCGGACGGAACGGCTGAGGAACGCGTAGGCCCGCATCGCACGCTCGACGTTTGCGACGTGGGGACTCAGTGGGTGATCTCGAGGATGAACGCCTTTGACCGCCGCGCTGCGGGGCCGCCGGACAACCGGGACATTCGGGACATTTGTCCCGGTTGTCCGGCGCCCACAGCGGGACGGACGGGACAGGGACACTAGGAGTGTCCCGTCCGTCCGGTGTGGGTGTCCCTGTTGTGGGGGTCTGGCTTCAGCCAGAGGTGATCGACACCCTTCAGCTCAATGGAGCCGATTAGTTCGCGCTTCGTGCTGTCGTCCAGGGCGCGCTTGAATGCCTTGCGCTTGGCTTCACGGCGTTTCACCTCGTCATCAGCGTCCGCGGGGTAAATCGCGTAGAAGGCACCCCTGACCTTCTGTAGTGGCACGGCACGATGTTCAGGGCCGCTGCCACCGTAGGGCCAAGCCCGTATCCCGTGCTCGTCCAGGGCGGTGTTCATTGCCTGGCGGAAAACCCTGAGCGAAGTAGGCCACCGCTCCCTACCGCCGATCACGGCGGCTTCGCTGACCCGGTTCGTCTGCCAGTTCACCACGCAGGTGGTGATAGGCTCTCCCCATTCATCCTCGCCCACCTCCACGACCTCCAGCGTGTAAGGTGTTTCCATCCCTGTAGGCGCACCGCGCACCTTGCGCACTGCCAGCCGCAGGTTGCTCACGTTGCCGGCCTCGTCGCGGCTCGCCAGTGCCGCCAGGACGGTATCGGCCGCCGCCTCCTTGGCGCTGGAGCCCCGCGTGCCAGTCTCGGCCACCTTGCCGAAGTGATCCACTCCCAGCACGAAAGCCCCAGTGTGCTGACTCAGCCGCCCCAATGCGTTCATCACCTTCTGCGTCTCGGCCGCGCTGTTCTCATCATCGAATCCGGCGCCGGCCGCCACCGTATCGACGATGATGAGGGCCAGGGGCAGGTCGTAGCGCTCTCGCAACTCCGCCGCCGCAACACCGGCCGTGAGCGTCAGCTGGTCGGTGGCGTCGCGGTCGACCAAGCGCGGGCACTCCTCAATCCAAGCGAACGGCAGATCGTTGGGGTTGACGGTCGGCATGCCGGTCACCTTCTGCGCCAGCACCGTGCCGGCTAGCTTGCCGGCTACGAGGCCCTTGAGACGGATCGGGATCTCAAAGGCGCCTTCCGGGGCGATGAACAGCACACCTCCGCGGCGCAGCACCCGCCGGCCCGCGAATGGCTCGCCGGTCATTATGCAGCCGGACAGGTCCAAGGCGATGAAGGTCTTTGCCGAGCCCCACTGACCGGAGAGCAGGCCCTTGCCCTCGGTCGAGAGGAGGTCGCGCACGAGCCACGTGCGCTCGGCTTCCGACTGGGCTTCGCGGTGCCAGTGCAGCGGGATGGCTGTGGGCTCCTCCCGCTTCTCCTGGCGGCGCTCCTGTCGCTGCTCCCGGCCGGTCTGGCGCGGTGCGTCGCCCTTGTCCCATGATCGCTCAATCTCGGCGCGCAGCCGCCCCTCGTACTTCTCTGCCACGCCGCGAGGGTGGGCTGCCATCAGAGCTTCGATCTTGTCTACGCTCCAACCGTAGTCCTTCAGCCAGCATACCGCATGGTGGAACGCGGCGCTGCGGTCTGAGCCAGCTCCGGGTCCGAACCGGATTAGCTTGTACAGCTCGCGGGGCAGGCTGTCGTACCCGCCGTAAATCTGCGATCCCGCTCCGTCCGCGGTTCGCTCACCCTTGCTCTGACGCGTCACCTCCTGCTCCGCTTCGCGGCAGGCCCCCCGCTCGGCCACCTTCTCCGCCCGCTTCGCCTCATCGAGTGCAGCAACCGTCTCGTCGATCACTTCGTCGAGCTGCGCCAGCGCCTCGGGCGCGTCCAGCAGGACGTCCCCAGTGACGGTGATGAACCGCCCGGCGCGCCGAAACGTCTCGACCGCGCCGTCGGTGGTCATCGGCACGCGCTGGCGCCGGTGCACCTCGTCGCCGATCGCCCGCCCGATGATGCGGATGCCCTCGCCGCTGGGCGTGACCTCGGCGTAGCTCTGAGCGCGTTCCAGAAGCTTGAGCGCCCACGGGGCGATCTCGTGGGTCTCTCGATCCCGGCAGTTGTCGAGGTCGAAGGCAGCGACCTCGCCCCCGTGTAAAGCGTAGCCGATCCCGTCCGCGCGTCCGGCCTCAACTGCCCGGACAGCCGTGGCGTAGTCGCTCCAGGTGCGTCGGTCCGTGCTGGACCCTTTCACGTTCGGAGCGTCGGCGCGGTATGGGACCTTCGTCGACTTGCCCTTCTTGTTCGGCTCCCACTTCCATACCAGCCAGCGTCGATCGGCTACGAGGGGCACGAGCGCCGGCGGCAAAGCAGCAGCCGTGTGGGTGCTCTCAGTCATTGACCGCCCCCACGATCTCGCGCAGCTCGACCTGGATCTGCGCGCTCTGCGCTTGCGGTTCGGCCCGTGTTTTCAAGACGTCCCGGCAAGAAGCTTGAGGTAAGCCGCGCTCATCGGCGTCCGGGCCGAGCCAGGATGTCCGGAGAGGCGCTCCGGGCGTGATCTGCCGGGTTAGGGCGTAGTAGCGACGCACTTGCAGGGCGTCTGGCGCTCCATCGATGAGCATCACGAGACCCACCTTTGCTGCGTTCGCGAGGCAGATGCGGTGCTCGTGGCAGGAGTGCTCGTCGGAGGAGCGCCAAACCTCGGCGACGAGATCGGCGCCCGCCGCGGCCCGGACGAGCTGGCGCCGCGACTGGCGGAGGAGGACGAACGCCGTCATGTCCGGCGCTCGCTGGAAGAGTAGTGAAGTTCGGCCTCAGCACGGGCGCGCGCGAGGCTGAACCCGAAACGCCGCATGAGTTGGCGGGTCTGGTGCTCAATGGGGTTCAGTAGTATCTCTAGGCCGTCAGCAGCGAAGCAGACATTTCCCAGAGCCCTCGCCGTTCCCGCGGCGGGGGTTTTGACATTCTGGGACATGGTCGATCACGCGGCGCGTGATTTTAGATCCGGGAGGTTGGAGAGCCAAGCCTCCAGATCATCCGACATGATCAAGGTGCGCCGACCGAGCTTCTTGGCCTTGAGGCGCTGGGCAGCGATCTCGGCGTAGATGGTGGTGCGGCCGGCCCCGGAGATCTGGACGACCTCCGCGATGGTGTGCGCGCGCTTCTCGGACATGTGAGTGCTCCTGAACGTGGCCGGGCAATCCGGCGTTCAGGAGCACGGTAACGAACCGCCTCTGCCGCTCAGGAAGATTTACTCAGAATTCAAGTTCGCCATCGCCAACGTCGCTCTTGAGGCGCTTAAGCAGGGGTCTCACTTTCTCAATACACGTCTCAACCATGCGCGGCGTTACGTTCTTTCCAAAATGTCGAGAATAATATTGAGACATGCATTTGATAAGACGCTTGCGAAATCGGTAAGGTCGAACTATTCTGCCCGATACAATGCGACTTCCATTAAATTTACTATCGATTTTATCTTGAATATCACCACTGATGTCATCTATTGAATGATTTCCATCTCCTATCGGGATGCGTCCCCGTCTTCCTTGAAATCGTTTTTGCCTCTCTTGCAAGCTAACTGACCACATATGTGTTTGCAATTCATGGATTTCTTCCAAGATTTTTTCGGTTTGCCGGTTAAAGCGAACACCGTTGCGCATTTGTATCTTATACAATATTAGTCCATATTTTGTACCAATTATATCAACTTCTTCCTCACTTAGAACCTGAGGGCGTCCCGCACCCTCCCTTCTACCTCCGTGCCCCATGTCACTCCCCTTTGGCGCAATAGGCGGCCCATTCCTCCATCAGTTTCCTTCGCTTCTCCAGCGCATCGCCACGCCTGTAGGCCCTCTCCGTCGCATCCCCAACCACATGCGCCAGCGCGGTTTCGGCGATCTCGCGCGGGTACGACGTGCGCTCACCCGCCCAGTCCCGGAACGAAGAGCGGAAGCCATGGACGGTGTACGGCACCTGCATTCGCCGCAGCAGCATCTCCATCGCCATCACCGAGAGAGGACGGTTCCGCTTCTGGCCGGGGAAGACGAGGTCACCGGCCCGGACCGCCTCCACGTGGTCCAGGATCTCCAGCGCGCGGGAGGTGAGGGGAACCCGGTGCTCCCGACCTGCCTTCATCCGCTCTGCCGGAACGATCCAGACCTTCGCTTTGCGATCGATCTCGCCCCAGCAGGACCCCAGCACCTCTCCTGACCGCGACGCGTTCAGGATGCAGAACTCAAGGGCGAGTGCTGCGGCAGCCTCGCGCTCTCGCAGGGCCGCGAGGAACGCCGGCACGTCCTCGAACGGCATGGCCGCGTGGTGCCCGCGCGTGAGCTTGCGGCGAGCGGGGAGCAGTTTGTCGAGGTGGCCGCGCCAGCGCGCTGGGTTCTCGCCCGTGCGCAGGCCCTTTGCCTTGGCGGCGTCCAGAACGCGCTCGATGCGTCCCCGCAGTCGCGAGGCGGTCTCGCTCTTCGTCTGCCAGATCGGCTCGAGCACCCTGAGCACATCCTCCGTGCCAATCGCCTCGACCGGCATGGGGCGCAACGGCGCCGCGTAGGTGGTGAGCGTCATGGCCCACTGAGCCTTGTGCTTGTCGTTCCGGAAGCCGGGCGCCAGGTCGGTGACGACTTTGTCGGCGAAGGCACCGAATGTGACCAGCGCCGCCTCGTCCGATTTGGCAGCCCGCCGCTGCTCTATCGGGTTACGTCCTGACTTGACGAGCCGGCGCGCCTCAGATGCAGCTTCACGCGCCTCGGCGAGAGATACGGTCGAGAGGCCACCCAGGCCCATCTCCTTCAGCTTGCCATGCCAGCGAAACAGGAACAGCCAGCGCTTGGCGCCGCTGGGATCGACGACGAGATAGAGGCCGTCACCGTCTGCGTGGCGGCCGGGCTTAGTGATGGTTGCGACTGAGCGGGCGCTCAGCCTTTTCACTGGACGGGCCACCCCAACTCACCCCAACATTCACCCCAACGCGTGACACGGATTGTAGCGAACATGGGCGGACGTCGGAAGACTGGTTGGGAGATAAACCACTGATTCTGCAGGATCTCGTGAACGATGCTGGACGTCCATGAACCATAGTATGGCGGACTCTCTCTCCGCCAGTTCATCTTAAATCACTGTCGCGCATCGATTTATTCGAGCTTTCGCCGGCTCGCCTGCCGACATCATGTCGCTTTGGACTTAGCCTAGGTGAGGTCCGCAAGGCGTCCTGCGGAGTGCCTGTGCGGCGTCGAGGGCGGTGGCTGGTGGGCCCTGGGGGTTCCCCCACCTCCGGGCGGCATCCGGTCGGTCCCCTCTCGTGGGGTCGCTCGATACCATTCGTGAGGCTGCCGCGCGGGAGCGGAGCCGGGTCGCGCCGGCGCGGCTCCGGGCGGGGATCGGCTTCGGCGGCGACGTGCTCCCGCGATCGGGAGCGGTCCAGAAGGCCGCGAACCGCCGGTCGATTGTCCAGCGCCGGCCGTCGAGACCTGCCGCTTCGGGGTCGGATGCGCCACCCTCGCGCCCGCTGGCGCGGGCCAAGCAGGGACGGTCCTGATGCCGCTGCCCGATGCCGGCCCGTTGCCCTGTGGTCACGCGGGCGTCAGGATGATACTTGCAGCGCCGTATCGAGGTGGCGCCCACGGAGGACCGTCCGCGCCAAGGGCTCCCCGGATCCGAGAGGGTCGGCCCAGGCGGGTGAGGCGCAGCGCGACCGGCTGTGACGAGTTCGCTCGGTCCTGCGCGAACATGAAGGAGCGTTTTGGCCAATGTGACCGACCCGTCGATGCACGATCTCGGCACCGATCAGGTTGGGGCACCGGTGATGCCTCCCGCAACTTGGCTCAGCCGGGATCCGGCGCACGGAGCTGATCGCGCCGATGCGAATGCCGACCGAAATGTCGCGGAGATTCGTTACAGAAGTGCATTCGGCTAGTGAAAATAAGCAAGCTTGATGTCCGATCGCGGGACTGTCCTAGGTGATTGAATCAGCTCCTGCGTGATCAAGAAGCGCGATCGAGCTGCCGTAATGCGTATTTCGAGTTCGCCGTGGTCCTGCGACCGGCAGACATCCACGTTGTGGAGTCATGATGCAAGGCTGTGCTGGAAGGTAGCAGAAAATGCTGTGGAGACGCAAAAAGAAGACTAGATCTGGTGTCATTGCCTCGATTGGCGGGTTCGATCAGACATATTACAGGCTCAAGAATCCTGATGTGGCTGCGTCCGGCGTTGATTTGCTGGATCATTTTCTCAATCACGGATGGAAGGAGGGCCGGGATCCGTCCCGCCACTTCAGCGTGAGCGGATATTTGCAGGCCAACCCGGATGTCGCTGCCGCGAACATCAATCCGCTGGTGCACTTTTGGGCATTCGGCCTGGCGGAGGGGCGGTCAGGATGGCAGGTCGCCGAGGCCGCCACGGCCTTCCAGGAGGGGAGATACAAGGACGCCCTGTCGGCCTCGAACCGCATCGCGGAAACCTCTCCGGGTTTGCCGGGAGCATATTACTGGGGCTCGTTGGCAGGGATCTACGACGGCGATTTTCGCGGTGTCTGCGATCTCGGAATGCGGGCGATCAAGAATGGCATCGCTGAACCCCTCGTGCTCACGGCGCTGGGAACCGCGTTCTGGCGCCTCGATCTTCCGGATTTTGCGCTGATCGCGCACGAACGCGCTTTCAAGCTCGACCCGGGGAGTTCTCACGTTCGCCTCGGCCTGGCGCGCGCCTGCATCCGCATGGGCGATCTCCAGCGCGCCATCGACGTGGCGGGGCCGATGGGCGACCATCTCGCGCCAGATCGGTCGACCTCCTTCGAGCTGACCACCGCAGAAGAGTTGGCATTGAGTAACCTGACTTGGCCGTTCGGTATCTACCAAGCCGGGATATCGGCTTTTCGAAGGGAGGACTGGGACACGGCCGTCCACCATTTCTCAAGAGCTTTCCACTTGTTTCTCACCCAGCAGAACGTCAATATGATTGATATCTGCGGTGAATATTATTGCAACGCTAAAATATGCTCGGAAAACAAGTCGGGGCTGCGCGCCATTTCGGATGCCGCGTCGCCTTTCCTGCCGGACGCGCGATGGCCCAAAGTGTACGCCGGCGCGCAGGATCTGCTGGAAGGGCGAACGGACGACGGGCTGCGCAAGATCGTCGAAGCCCAGCCCTTACCCCCGCGGGAACTCGGTGATCTTCTCGGCCTGAATTCGCTTCTGCTGCCCGAGGCCGTGACGCTCTCGCGCCGCGAGCGCTCGCCTCGCCTCTCGTCGGGGGCCGTCTCGGACTTTCGCGCGGCGCAAGCGCGGGTCGGATCCGGCCGCGCGATCCTCGCCGCCTGTGATGGAACCTACTTTTCCAAACTGTCCAATCTGTACGTGGGCTCACTCAACATTGTTGCGCCTGGATCGCATCTGCATTTTCACATCATGAATCCGCTGGACAGCACGGAGGCGCTGATCGGCCACTTGCGCACTCGCTATCGTGACGTCGAAATAAGTTTTTCTCGCGAAAACATAGATAAGTCAGACAAGAATTTGAAAGCGATCTACGCGACGCGGAGATTCGAAGTCGCTTTCGAGCTCATCCAAAAGCTCAGTGTGAATCTGCTCGTGACGGATGTCGATATATCTTTCGAATCTCCTGTCGCAGATTTCATTTCGAAACTGCGAGGCTCGGATGTCGGATTGATGTTCGAGGGACGTGTACTGCCTTGGTTCAGCAATCCAGCCACCATCGCATTCTTCTCGAATACGCCATCATCCTTGAAGTTCCTGTCCTACGTCAATAGCTACGTGGCCTTGGCGTTCGCATCGCTGCGTGATACGAACATCTGGTTTGTGGACCAAAATGCGCTGTATGTCTCTCGCCAGATCATGGGATCATCCCTTCAGATTGCCAATCTGAATTCGATCGAACCCGGCATATTCGGCTGCTATACGACTGAGGGGCGCGATCTCTATACCGAGAGGCGATCGCGCGAGCTTGGCTTGTCGGATCCGGACGGAGCTCCCGAGACCGTCACGGCCGCCGCCCGTGCCGGCGGCGGCAGGCTCTGACGGCCGCGAGGAGGGAGGCGCGAGTGTCGCCACCCGCGTGGCGAGCGGTGTCGAGGGGCGCGCTTCGCCCTCGGCCGCCCCCGTGAGCCGGTGCCGTCCGTCACCTCGCCCAGGACCTCCGCGGGCGCGTCACGCCGCGCTCTCGCCCGCCGCGGGCGGTCGCGGATCGGCCTCCGATCGCTCCAGGATCGCCACCGATGTCGGTTCGAACACGTAGAGACACGTCTCGGACCACGCGTCACGGACGCTGACCTGAGCTCCGCGACTGCGCGCGGCGCTCTCGAAGCTCTCGTCGGTATGGACGGCGACCACGCGATCGTACTGCGCGCACAGCGCGGTCACGTCCACGGCCGAGGGCGCGTCGCGCGGCACGCTCACGACGCAGAGCGATGCGGCACCGCCGAGTCCGCAACCCGGTTCCGTCGCGCGCATCGTCGCCACGACCGCGTCACCGGTTCCGGACGGGTACGTGATCTCCGCGCCGTCGCTGCGCAGAAGTTGTCTTCCGACGTGAATGCCGACTCGTCTCGCCGCGTCGAGCTCACAGCCCGTGCAGACCACCCTCGTCCTCGTCCCGGGCGAGCCCGCGACCGCTTCCTGCTCGAGCACGAAGTCCGTCCGGCCGCCACAGCGTATGCAGTGACCGGTCAGCGCCGCCGCCCGCGCGGCTTCCGCGAGCCGCGCCTCCGCCGACGCCCTGACGGTCCTGACGGCATCGGGCAGGTTCGGCCGGTCGCCCCGCGGGGTGAGGTGAAGATGAGGGGAAGCCGCGTGCTTCGGGCGATTCTCGAAAATCTCCAGCAGCGTGTGCTCGTTGCGACCGGAAGCGCCTGACCAGTTGAACCCGTATTGCAGGGAGGAGTAGTATCGATGCCCATTCTTGTAAATGAGAGAGCGATATTGAGTCAGTAGTTCTCCGATCACTCCGAAAGAGTGAATGTTGAATTCATGACTGTGTCGAGAGAATACAGCTTCATCTTCAATGATATTCCCGCTGAAGTGAAAAAAGCGAAGTGGGAAGCCATTGACGCTCCAAGTTCCGTCCGTCCTCGATAATCTTCTCTGGCTCAAGTTCCAGTAGGCAACATTGTACCCGACATGGCGAAGGATGAAGGTGTTGTCGATCATCGCGGGAAGAAGGTCTGCCCACTTCTGGTCCACGAAGCGGCCGCGCGGCAGGTCGATGCTGCAATCCGATTCGAGGCGGCGCGACCACCAGGAGACGACGCGTCGAACCTGCGGGGTATCGGCAAAACAGCAGAATCCGAGATTGTAGATCCCGTACAGCAGGAACATGCCGTCATTCATATCGGCGAACTCGGCCGGTTCCGTGATGTGCGGCGTCAGAACACAGGCGGCGCCCTCGTCGAGGCATGATCGCAACTCGTCCAAGGGAGAGAGCACCATGATGTCGGGGTCGAGATAGACGACGCGACTGCCGGGATGCCTGTCAAATAAATAGAGGAACATGAAAGGTTTTAGAGAAGTATTGAGCTCCGTAATGTTGTAATTTTGTTTCATATTCTCCAAATTCGGCACACCAAGTTGGTCGATGTATATAATTTCGAAGTCATACATGCCGGCATCGACGGAGTCCTCGCGGTCACAAAGCAGGAGGTAGAAGGTCGCATCTTTCTCGTGCGCCAGGATCGTCTCGCGCAGCGTGAGCGCGTATCCCATGAAATTGGCTGAACATACTGTGAAGAATATCATCGGCGGTCTCTCTGCGCCCGAGCCCCGTGGGCGGGCAGGACTGGGTGCCGAACCGTGCCGGCGCTGACGGGGACGAGACGTGCCTCGGATCGCGGCGCTTCCGGGGAGGGGGCGGCGCATCCCTGCCCCGCGAGGACCGGTCCGGCCGCGGTCGCGCCATCGGCGGACATCCCGGCCGGTCGGGAGCGGCCGACACAGCTCGCCGCCCCGTCGCCGCGACCGCCCGCCGGCCCGGCCGTGGCCGGGCCGTGCGGACCACGCCCGCCCGTCACGGCTGCGCTCTCAAGGCCACGCCCGCGCTGCCGAGGATCCTCCCCATGATCTCCGCTCCGCGGCTCACGTCGTGAACCTCGGCCGCGCGACGGTAGCCCGAGGCGGAGATGTGCTCCCACAGGCCGCGGTCCCGGTGCAAGCGGCAGACCGCCTCGGCGAATTCCTCGGGGCTGTCCGAGACCATGACGTCCCTCCCCGCGACCAGGTCCATGCCCTCGGCGGCGACCGAGGTCGCCACGGTCGGCACCCCGTGGATCAGGCTGGACACGATCTTGCCCTTGGCCCCGGCTCCGTAGCGCAGGGGGGCCACCATCACCCGAAGTCCCTCCAGTCGCTCGCCGATGTCCTCGACGTACCCGACATACACGACGTTCCTGTCGCGCCGCAGCCTGAAGCGCGGCGGCAGATCCGATCCCAGGACGTAGAGCTTGATGGCCTCGTCGCGCCCGCTCACCAGCGGCCAGATCTCGTCGAGGAGAAACAGGAGCGCGTCCACGTTCGGCGTGTGGCCGAACCCGCCGATGAAGCCGACCCCGTCGCGGGCGTCGAAACCCGCCCGGGGCTCCGCGAGGTCGCGCAGGAGCGGAACGACGTGAACGTTGGCCCCCGGAACGTTCTCGCGCAGGAGCCTCGCCTCCAGGGAGGACACCACGATGGTGGCGTCGCACATCCGGCTCAGATAGTATTCCCGCTCCCGCGTCCACTGGCTGCGGTTGAGCGACACCCGGTCATCGTTCAGCAGCGCCTCGCGCTGCTCGCGCACGTGGTGCAGATCTACGGTATTGAAGATGATCTTCGCGCTTTGAGACGATTTCCTCGCAAACTTATAATAATTGCCGCCGCAATGAACTCTCGATAGGAAGAACACGTCAAAATTCTTGCCGCATCTAGCCAGAAAATCTTCGACCGATTTATACTTGTAGTAGTCGACGCCGTAGACGCCGATGTTCTCTATCTGGCGCCGATAGCAATTGTCGTCTTGGAATTCGGCGGAGGCAATGAACGTGATGCGAAATCCCATGTTCAAGAAAATACGAAGGAAATTGAATGCGTCCAGTGAACCGGAATCCCGATTGGGCCTGGGGTATACGCCGTCGATCACCAGCAGCTTCGGGCCGTTCCCGGCCCGGGTCGACGCAGGTCCCGGCCTTGCCGTTCGGCCGGAGAGGTTCTCATCCGTGCCCATATAGTGCTCCAACGCAGCGATGTTCGAATCCAGCGGGAGCGAATGGCTATCGATGTAAGATGCAAGGTCGAATAGAGGGTTCGGATTGTAACGGCTATCCTCGTTGCGGGTGAGAAAATGGGCGAGCGGATGGAGGCCGGCCGCGGCGGCATCGGGGTAGGACGCGTCGTACCAAGCGGTATCGAAGAGCGGATGCGGCTTCAGACCGTGCTCGACCCCGTGTCGGATGTAGTGGACGAGCGGGTTGACATCCGCGGTACGCACGTGCGGGTAGGAATCGAGGTACCAGTGCGGCCTGAACAGCGGGTTGGGCATGCGCCCTTCCCGGGAGCCGTGATCCACGTAGTGCCGGATCGGATCGGCACCCGAGGCGCTCACGTCCGGATAGGTTCTGCGATACCAATCGACGTCGAACATTCCCGGGCAGGATGCAATGGTCTCGTAATCGCTCGCGGTCGAGGCTTCGGAGCGACGCTCTTTCCTGGCGAGATGGTTGGTTAATTTAGCAATATTTCTGAGAATATTCTTGGATTTCCGCATTGTGATCGATGCTCGCGATACGTGTAGGGCGCCCGCTTCATGAACGGCGCCGATTCCCGGCAATCCCACGGGCTGCCGGGATCCGACTCGGCCGGAGCCGACACGGCATTAGCAAATTCGTGAGCTTTCGGAAGCATGCCCGGATGCTCGCGCGGTCGCCGCGGGGCGCGGCGGCAAACCGCGACCTGCCGGGGCCGGACCGGCGGCATCTCTCCGGACGCGGTGGAACGGCCCGCACTGCCGGCGGGTCCGACCCGCGGCGCGATGCCGCCCGCGCGTCCGCCTCGCGCCGCCGCGGCTCGGCGCCCGCCCGGTCCACCGCGTCCGGCGCGGCGGTCCGATCGCGATCCGGGAACTTGCATCCCGGCAGGTGGGGCATTAAGGGCATGCCGGAATCCTGTGGAAATTTCATCAATGGATCCTTACCGCGTCGGGCCTGATCGTAAGGCTCTGGAGGAGCTATTCTTTTTCAGTCCGCTTCCCCCTTCACGGAACGGCATTGCCGATTACGCGACGCGTGTCTTGGCGGAGCTTTCGTCCCACTACGACGTGACGGCGTTCAGCGACTCACTATTTTCCGAGGTCCCGCCGGGCGTGACGCTGGCCGATGAGGCTTGCGCGTTCCAGTATCTCCGGCCCGGCGCCAAGAATGTGTACCAGATCGGCAACAATCCCGGACACGTCTTCGTGTTACGTGCTGCGCTGCGCCATCCTGGTGTGGTCGTATTGCATGATCCGCGCCTTCTTTATCTGTATCAGACGGCAGGAACCTCGACTCAGGATCTCTACGATCTGATGGCCGCATCGAATCCGCGCGCCGCGGAGCTGGTTCGCGCGGCGCGCGTCGATGGTCGTGGGCCGACCCGGGCCGATCACGTCCTGTTCGACGCCCTGGCGGATGTTGTGAGGGCGTCCCGCGCCGTCGTGGTGCATTCCGACTACGCCCGCCAGCTGATCCGCAAGCAGCACGGGGACGTCGCCGACAAGGTCGTGGTCATCCCGCACTTCGCGTACCCGCCCGTGACGCTCGCGCGGGCGGCGGCGCGCGCGGCCATGAACGTCGCCGCGGACGCCTTCGTGGTGATCACGGCGGGCTTCGTCCATCGACGCAAGCGCTACGAGTGGCTGATCGAGGGCCTTGACCAAGCCTTGCAAACCATCCGGCAGCCGGTGGTCTGGATCCAGGCCGGCGAGTTGCGGGAGGAGGAGGTGCCCCTCGCGGAGCTGCTGGACCTCCACCCGGCGGTCAAGGCGGTCTCGCGGGTCACGGGCTACCTGTCCGAGAGCGACCTCGACACCGCCGTCGCTGCCGCCGACGTTCTGGTGAACCTGCGCTTTCCATCGGAGGGCGAGAGTTCGGGATCGCTGGCGCGGGCGTTCGGGAACGGCACCTGCTGCCTCGTCTCCGATACGGCCGCGTTCCGGGAGATCCCGGACGATGTCGCGATCAGGATCCCGACGGTCGATGCGCCGCGGGCGATCGCGGCGGCACTGGACGCGCTCGCGGCCGCTCCCGCCCTCCGCGACGCCTTCGGCGCACGGGCCGCGCGCTACGCCGCGACGGAGCTGTCGATGAGCCGCTACGGCGAACGGCTCCGAGGCGTCCTCGACAGGCTCGACGCGTTCCCGGTGACGGCAGCGGCCCCCGCCGGGGCGGCGCTGCCCACGCTCCGCCTGCCGCCCGATCCCGCCTCGGCGCGCGCGCGCCTCGAGGCGCAGCTCGCCGCCCACCCGGCGGGCATGAGCGTCGAGATCGGCCCGATCCAGGCCCTCGTCGACGCGCGCGCGATCCTGGCATCCGTTCTGCCGGGAGGCGCCGAGGCGCGGCACGTGCGGGTCGTGCCGGTCTCGGCGGACGGCCCGGCCGACGAGGCGTCCTATCAACTCCGGCTTCACGTCTCCCGCCAAGCCGTGTCGCGCACCCAAGCCGTCTCGCGCACCCAAGCCGTCCCGCGCCCCCCGGCGACGGCCTGATCGACGCGCATCCCGGTCCCACCCGCATCGAGGCTGACGTGGCTTCCCTTCGCAGCATCCTGTCGGTCGTTCGAGCCTTTCGGTCGGCGGACGCCCGGAGCCTGATTGAGTCGGGCCTGTTCGACGCCGCATGGTACCGGAAGCGCTACCCGGCTGCCCGCCGCGGCCTCGTCTCGCACTACCTCGCCTCCGGGGCCGCGGAAGGTCACTGGCCCAACCCGCTGTTCGATCCCGTCTGGTACGCGACGGCCTACCCGGAGGCGGTGGCGGACGGGACCTTGCCGATCCTCTCCTATCTCCGGGACGGGCTCGCGACCGACCGGCGGCCCAACCCGGTCTTCGACACAAGGTGGTACCTGGAGCGCTATCCGGACGTCCGCGACTACCGGTTCCACCCCCTCGTGCACTACCTGAGGCACGGCGTCGAGGACGGCCGGGATCCGAGCCCCGACTTCAGCACGCTCTGGTACCTGGAGCAGAATCCGGACGTGCGGAATGCCGGTGAGCACCCGCTGGTCCACTACCTGCACTTCGGGATGCACGAGGGGCGCGCTCCGCGCCCGGCCTCCCCGGGAGACCGGGCGGCCGTCCACCGGACCGAGCCCCTCACCCGCCTCGAAGCGATGGTCCGGCGGGCGCAGGCCGGGGAGACGGAGCCCGCGGACCGGGCCGATCCCGTCTTCCGCTCCCTCGCCGAGGCGGTCGCGGCGATCAGGCTGCGCGATCCGGACGCCCGCTTCGTCGACGCCACCTATCCGGATCATGTCCTGCCCGGCCTCGTGCCCGATGCCGTGCTGGCCGGCCCGGCGGCCTTGCTGGCGCAGGAGGGTCCGTTGGGGTTCTACGCCGCGTTCCGCCAGCAGGGCGGTCGCCAGCCGATCTTCGTCGGCGGCCTACCGCGCCGGCCGCCTCCCCACGAATGGGTCTACGTCGGCGCCTGCGACGCGCTGCCCCCCCGCCTCGGGCCGGCCCTCGCCGCGCGATCGTTCCTGGTCCGGGACGAGCCCGACCGGATCGCGCAGGTCGCCGCGCGCGCCCCGGCCGAGATCGATTCGCTCGATCTCGGTCCGCCCGATGCCGAGGGCCTCGGGGTCGCCGCGCTGCTCGCGCCGGGGCGGCGCGCGGCCTTGACCGAGCCGGTCGGCACGGCCGAGTTGCCGAACCTGGACCGCATCCTGCTCCTGCCGGATCACGCGGTCTCGACCCCGGGCGAGGTCGAGACCGCCGGCGATTTTTCCTGGATCTGGTGCGGGCCGGACCGCATCCAGCGGTTCGCGCTCGGGCGGCGGCCCTTTCCCCGTACGACGATCGGGATCGCGTTCAGGGCCGCCGATGTGGGGATCGGGTCGCGGTGCCGCGACCTGCTCCGCTTCCAGGTCAATGGCCGCACGGTCGAGGCCGTCGTGGCGGTGTCGGGTCGGGACGGGGCGGCCCTGATCGCCGTCCCGCCGGCCGGGCCGGCCGGGCCGCTGACCCTCTCGATCGGCTGCCGGGACGGCGTGCGGGCCCCGGGAGACCCCCGGCGGCTCACGGTGCACGTCACCGCCATCACCCTCACGCCGGCCCGTCCGGAGACGGCATCGCAGGAGATCGCAGCCCGATGAGCCGCCCCACCTCCGTCGGAGCCGGCCCCCGCATCCTCGTCGTCTCCCCCATGGCGTCCCATCCCGCGAACCAGGGCAATTCGCTCCGGCTCCTGGCGTTCAACCGGGAGCTGATGAGGCGCGGCAGCCGCATCGACCTCGTCTATTACGGCATGGAGGGGCTGACGCCGGAGAGCGAGGCCGCCATGCGGGCCGCCTGGAACGACTTCATCTTCGTTCCGAGCCGGCCGCTCGGACGTCCGTCCTACGCCACGCACTGGGGCATCGACGACTGGTGCTCCGACGCGCTCTGCGAGGCCGTGGAGCGCCTCACCGCCGAGCGCCGCTACGACGCGGTCGTGGTGAACTACAGCTGGATGTCCCGCGTGCTGGAGTTCTGCGACGGCCCGGTGAAGGTCCTCGACACGCACGACGTGTTCGCGGGCCGCCGCGACAAGATGGTCGAGGCCGGCCTCGACCCGCGCTGGTTCTTCACCTCGGTGGCGCAGGAGCGCGAGGCCTTCGCGCGGGCGGACATCGTCATCGGCATCCAGGAGGCCGAGAGCGGCCTGATCGCCGAGCATTGCGCCGGCCGGGTGCTCACGGTCGGGCACCCCCTCGCTCTCGACTTCCTGCTCGAGGAGGCGGGGACCGAGCGCCCGCTGCCATTCGGCTACTTCGCGAGCGGCAACCCCTGGAACAAGCGCTCCGCCCTGGCCCTCGACGCGGCGCTGGCGACCCGTCCGTTCCGCAACTGGGCCATCGCCGGCACGATCTGCGACAGCCGGCTGCGCCTGAGGACTGCACCGCTCGAACTCGGTCGGGTCGCGCATCCGCGCGAGTTCTACGACCACGTGGACTGCGTCGTGAACCCGATGATCGGCGGCACGGGGCTCAAGATCAAGACGATCGAGGCGCTGTCCCATGGCCGGTCGGTCATCGGCACCACGGCCGCGTTCGAAGGGCTGCGGCCCGCCCACCCGTTCCACCGCTTCGCCTCGGCGGAGGCGCTGGCGGAGGGCATGCAGGATCTCGCGAGGGATCCCGCACTCCGGGACGAGGTGGCCCGTGCGAGCCGGACCCTCGCCGTGGCCTATGCGGGCGCGGTCGCCGCCCAGTTCGACATGTTGATCGCTTCCATCGAGGACCTCGCCCATGATCGCCGAAGCCAGCGCCACGAAGAGCTCGCCTGAGCCCCGCCCGGCGGTTCCCGCGCATGCCGGGCGCGATGCCGGGGATGCCGCGGCCTTTCCGTTCGGCCGGGCGCGCGTCCTGCCCGGCCACATCGTCCTGATCGCCGAAACCGAGGCGCGCCTGCACGGCCCTCTGCTGGCCCTCGTCGAGGGCATCGAGATCGGCCGCAGCCGGCCGCTGGATCGCTGCGCCGCGGGTGACGAGGTCTCGATCCCGATCCGGCGCTTCCCGTTCGTCCCGCTCCCGTGCGAGGTCCGCTTCTCCGGCGAGGACGGCCTCGATGCGGCGGCGCCGATCGCGCTCGCCTCGGAGGCCGAGGCGGTGCGGCTCGCGGGCCCCGGCGAGGTGACGTGCGACGATCTGCGGATCGAGAACGGGATCGTGACCGGGACGCTCACCAACGCGGTCAACGGGCTCGCGGTCCCGGTGCTGGTCGGGCAGATCAACGGCGTGTTCCGGCAAGTCCAGGTTGGGCCGCTGCGCATGCGGGACGAGGGCGGCAGCACCTGCCGGCTCTCGCTGGCGCTCGAGGCCGGCGACCTCACCGAGACCGGCGCGACCATTCGCGTTCACGCGCTGCCGAACCTCGCACCGATCGCCCAGATCGGCTTCTCACGCGCCGACAAGGATGCTCTGGCGGAGGCCGTGACGCGCCTGGAGGCGAAGGTGGCGCAGCTCGCCATGAGGGCGCGCATCGACGCGGCGGGCGCTCAGCGCGTCCTCGAGGAGGCCGTCGCGCGCCAGCAGACGCGCCTCGACGCGATGACGGAGTACTTCGCGGCCCTCGTCTACGACCGAGGGGCGGGGGTCCCGGACGATCAGGCGGCCGCGGCCGAGGTCGACCGCGTCCTCAAGGCCTTCTACGAGACCGTGCAACGGCCCGACGACGGGCGGGCCGTATCCTCCACCCGGAACATGGTCCGCCTCGCGCCGACGGACCCGAGCTTCGGCGACGACTGGCACGCGCCGGAATACTTCGACGGCGTCTCCTTCCGCTGGATGCCGGTCGCCGCCACGATCCTCAATCCGGCCGCGGATCGGCGCGCGACGGGGTTCCTCGTCAGCGTGTTCTCCTATCTCGGCGAGGTGCCGCCCGACGTTTTCGTCTCGCTCGACGGTGGGGAGCCGGTCCGCGGCGAGAGGATCGGCCTGGTCGACGGGCAGTCCTACACGGTCCGGATTATCCTGCCCTCGCCGCAGCATTTCGGGGTTGCGCGCCTGATCTCCAGCCAGGCGAGGCGGCCGAGCGAGCTCGACCCGACCTCCCACGATCGGCGCATCCTGTCGTTCAGCGTGACCGGAATCAGGCTGCTGCTCGAGCCCGACGAGTGAGGCCGGGCGCTGACGGCGGCACCGTCGAATTCCACGCCCAGGTCACCGGCGACGACGCTCCTGCCGAGACGAGACGCCGGACGACGCTCTCGGGTGCAGGCCCCGGCACCGGGCGGCGGTCACGGCCGAGGATGCCGGCGGTGAGGACGTCGGGGCGAAGTGATCCGCTGTCCGGACGCTCACGTCCGTTCAGCGGATGACAAGCCCGCGCGGCGCCTGAGCGAAGCCCCAATCCGCATTGCGACGCAATCCGTCGGATCACGAGCCCGCGCGGCGCTTGAGCGAAGCCGACCTCCGCATGGCCGAAATGGGAGATGGCGAAGCAATCCGTCGGATGTCGGATGACCCGCCTCGACGCTCCGGCGCGGGCCCGCCGCATGTCGCGCCAGCCCGCGCATCCGGACGCGGCCCGCGACGATGACGCCCGCACTCTGCGCCTGTCGATTGCCTCACTGCCAGTCCGGTCGTGTCATCCAGAACCGCGTTCGCTGCGCCGAGCCGTCAGGTTGGCTGGTAGTCAACCTTCATGAACGGAATTGGAACTCGCCCGAGAAACTCACATATGTCCCGCCCAACCGATGGACTTCCGAGATCCGTCATCAGCAACTGGCCGGTCCCGCGAAAGAAGTCATACACCTCAGCCGCATGCTGCTCCATCACGGCTTTCAAGCTTCCGTCGCTGACGTCGGAAATCTTCTGCGGGAGATCGTGCAAGTAGCGGGTATAGACCACTTTCTCATACGGATCGAAGTCTCGCCTGCCGATGTGCCGCCGGACCGACCGAATCCAGTCTTCAGCCGGCCGGTGTAACACGATGAATTGCGAGGATGGAAACCGTCTCGCCAGAACATCGTAGATTCCGCAGATTGGCACGTCGCTGACGGCATCATGTTCATACAGGACTTTATTCAAGCTGTAGGAAACGTGCCACCTGTCCGCTTCACGGCCTCGGATCTCTTCCTCAAGATCGATGCCATCGTAAAACTTAGGCCAGTGGATCGATTTCAGCCCGAGATCACACAGCAACCTATGGACACTTTGAGTTCCGCAACGGTGGAGACTCGCCACGAACACTTTTCTGCTCCGCAAGAGCTCAGTCATGGTGCTCCGCTATCGTCTCCTGAACGGCGCGCCGCCTGCCGTCATCCGTACCGTGCGCACCCCATTGGGGTTTATTTCTCATAGAGACACAGAATATAACGGAGACCCATGAAATCAAGCGGAATCTCAAAGTGCTGCGAATGGATCGTCAGCACGGCCGCGATACGTCGGCCTTCGGATTTGATTTGGACCGCTTTACCGAGCGAAAGTAAAATGCCGAGCTTCGCGAATTCTCGTCGATTTCTAGATCGACGACCGATCAACGCCGGCACCCCACAGAGGATCCCAGCGAAGGGGCTCGGATCCTCGGAGATTGAAGGGCGCGGCCAAGGGCATGCCCTTCCATCGTGAGTCCGGTCGCTCAACCGGCCTCGCGCATCAGGGTGCCGATGCGCGCCAGCCTGAAGCTGGTCGCGATCACGGCGGCCCGGACGTGCGCCGCCGCGGGCTCAGGCCGCGGCCGTGCGCGGTCCCGGGCCGGCGGGACGGGCTGGCGGCGCGGGCGGCCGCACGACCCGAGAGGCTGAGGCGCCGACCCGTGTGCGGATCGGGGTGCGGCCATGGGCGGGCGGCGTGCGCGGCGCCGGAGCCGCGGCGCCCTCGGTTCGACCCCCGAAGACGATCCCGACGTCGCCTCCGGCGACGAGCCCGCGCCTCCACCACCGACTCGTCGCGGCGGCAGTGGCGAGCGCGACGCGGCGTCTCGGCGGTCGCCAGGAGGGTGCGCCCCGCGGTGCGGTGCGGGAGGTGTCGTCGCACCGCATCCCATTCTCATCCAGTCTCCCGCGCAACTCGGCCGCCGGCACCGGGGCCCGTGACAGGTCGGGAACCTCCTGCTATGACGGTCCGAGGTATAACGCCGACACGCGTGTGCTCTCTTGCCAAAACTGAAACCTGCTCATTTGCTTACGAAATACGTTGAGGAGAGCGGGCCACGCGAGAGATGATGCGAGTTGGTATATTAATCATCTGGGAGATGACGTCTTGAAATTTGTTCGTGCAACAATCTTATCCGATGATCCCCTCATCATATTCACGGGAGGCTCGGGTGATGCGCCGGTTTCCGGATCGTCGCTCCTGGCGGAGCCTCTGCGTGATCGGAAAGTAACGTTTCTAATCTTGACCTTATGGTCGGCCGAGAGCAACGATCATGCCGACAACTTGATGAATTTCGTAAAGAAATATGAGGCCGATTATCCAAATCACGAATATATCGTTTTTTGCAATACACAAGCTGAAGTCGAAAATCTTGCGCGCCGGGGCGTGCGGGCTTATTTTGGACAGCAGAACTCTTTCATCGATCCGAATGTTTATAAACCGATCGATGGCATCCCGAAAGATCTACAGGCAGTCTATACGGCACAGCTTCACCCGTTCAAGAGACATGCTCTCTGCGCCGACCTCGACTCCGTAGGCCTCGTGTATCACTCGTTCGGAGAAGAAACGCGTGCGTACTACTCGGAGCTGAAGCAGCAGATTCCGGGCGCTCGCTTCATGAATGAAGAGCTGACGAGCCCGCCGCACGGGAATCTCTCGGCGCCGGAAGTCGTCACCATCATGAATCGGGCGCATGTGGGACTCTGCCTCTCCGCCGAGGAGGGCGGCATGCATGCCAGCGTCGAGTATCTGCTCACCGGCCTGCCGGTCGTCTCGACGCCGTCCAAGGGCGGGCGCGATTTCTTCTTCGACAACAGCTTCGTCGAGATCGTGGATCCGACGCCGGCCGACGTTGCGAGGGGGGTGAGAGAGATCATCGGGCGGGCGCCGCCGGCGCAAGAGATCCGCAACCGGACGATCGACCTCCAGCGCAAGCAGATCGCTCTGTTTCAGGATTACCTGGACGGCTTGGTCAAGCAGAATGGTGGCTCCGGGTACGATCGGTCGCTGTGGAACGCGCGCTATCGGGACAAGCTTCTCGGTTGGGAAACGCTCGACGAAGTGTTGAAGCGTATTCCGGCCTAGCGCCGCAGGCGTGCCAGCGCGCCGAGATCGTGTAATCCGGGCGCCGGGACGACCCGAGCTTCCGCTCTTCGCGAGGGGGCGTGCGGCATGCGTTGCGACGTCCCGGCCGCGCGCCGCTCTGATTGCCTCGTCGGGAATGCGGCGGATTGCCGGATCGACAGCAATGCGCGCTCTCCCTGACCGGCGGCGCGCACGGATGCGACATCGGCTCTGCGCATCCGCGCCGCGCACCCGTCTTGCCCGCAGGAGATCGAATTGGCCACGCGGCACCCGCCGGCCCTATCCGTCCTGCACGGCGCGAAAGTCTGGTTCGCACTCTCCGGACCGTGCCGCAATCGCACTTAGCTGTTTGGGATCGCCCCGTTTCTGTGGACGGTTCGTGGGCTTGGCGGACCAGGGTCTCGGTTACGGGCTGTGGGTGATGCCCCTGTTCGGAGACGCTGGGTGAGCGGTCGCCCAGGGCGGAGTGGTGCCGCACCGGGTTGGCGAAGCCCTTCAGGTCGCTGAAGAGGGCCGTGCGGGCCTCTGGCCGGGAGCGGAAGCGCCGGCGGGCGAGCAGTTCGCATCCCAAGCTCGAGAAGACGCTTTCGGCCTTGGCGTTGTCGTGAGCATCTCCGACCGAGCCCATCGAGGGCCGCACGCCCGCCTCGCGGCAGCGGCCGCCGAAGGCCAGCGAAGTATAGAGCGGACGACCGATCCAGGCGTAGTCCCCGGCCTTCGAGACGCCCAGCACGCGCGCCATGGCGGCGATCGGGAAGCGCGCCTGGTTCTTGCTCATGAACCGGAAGATCCCGACGGCAGAGCCCCGGTCTCGCGCGCAAACCAGGCTGTCGCGCGAGAGAGGATGTCGCGCTCCAGCCTCAGTTGCCGGTTCTCCCGCCGCAGCCGCAGCACCTCCTCGCGCTCCGTCACCGACAGCGCAGCCTCAGCGGCAGGGGGCTTCGCCTCTCGACGTCCTTCCTGCCGGTCGGCCTCGGCCGCCCGGTTGCGGATGGCCTGGGCCGACGGCTCGAACTCGCGGGCGAGGTCGGTCGGAGCGCGCCCGGCGCGCACCAACTCGACCATCTGGCGGCGGAGCTTCACCGGGTACGGGGGACGGGGTCTCGGCATGGCAAAAACACCTCACGCGAAAGCGTTCTCGGTGTCCACCAATCCGGCGCAATCCCAATCCACTAATCAGCCGAAAACCGTATGAGGGGTAGGGCTTGCGAGAGGCGTGCATGCACCGTCATCTGGCTATTCCATCCCCCACAGGTCCATAACAGCCTATAGCGCGCTATAGCGCGCCCGAGAGATAGCCTTGCTCCCGGCCTGCCAACGCGATACCGCTACGCCTGTCCCGTAGTGGCTCCGCATCCGTCTGATCGAGAGTGACCGGAGAATTGCGCGCGTGCAGGATCTGGATTGGTCTACCTTCGAGGTGATGCTCGCCGACGCGAGGCTGTCGGGCGACGGGCGCCGCTGGTTGTCCCAATCCGATCGCCGCGCCGACGCCGGCATCCGCGCGCACGTCGTCCGATCCGGCCGGCCCTCGCCAATCCCGCCGCCGAGCCTGCGCGGCGTCGCGGTGCTGACCCAGATCCGGCGGTTGCTCGGCGCGGCTTCCCCGACCTCGCGGTCCTCGCCGCGGGCGCCCCGCGCGGCCTGGGGGAGGCGGGGACGTCGTGGGGGTGAGCCGGAGCCGGCCGGGGACGCCGTCGGCCTGCCCGGAAGAGGCTGCGCCCAGCGGCGTGGGATCTCGCGCGAGCCGCCGGCGCCGTGCGGCGGACCCCTCGTCGAGTCCAATGACGGTCAGTACGTCCTACGCCTTGCGAAGTCTGACAATGTGCCGTACCTTGGGTAAAATTTCCTATCCGATCGAATCGACAGGGCAACACTTAAATTGAGGAGCGCATAATTTATGAGGGCGCAGGAAACACAAGAATTACGGTTCGAGAATGACGCAAGTTTCGAGATCGTAAGCGAAGCTCCCCGCGACGTTAGAATTAGAGCCAGCGATCAGCTCGACAAGAGTAACGGTTTGCATTTTCGTGAGTGGACCCGACCGGCAGGTGATTGCTTTCGCTGGTCGGGGGCGCGGGATAGCGTCCGGCTTCCAATCCGCATCGAGCGCGGCGCCGGCGTCGACATCGACGTGGAAGTCATGGGCACGGCGTGCAATCCGGCCCAAGCGCGGCTGCGGGCCGACGGCATCGATGTCCCGACGCCGGACGGTTCGGCGGCCGAAGGCTACTTCCACCTGAGAGCGTCCCTCCCCCCGGTCGTCGGCCAGTCGCTCATCCTGGAGATCTCCTCGGCGACGAGGCCGGAGAGTCAGGAACCCGGCGGGCGGAATCTCGGTCTCGCCATACTGTCCGTCAGGGTCGTATCCAAAGATATCGCGCATGGCTAATCCCGCTACACTGTCCGACCGACAAAAATCGACCGTCGGTGACGAGGCGATGCAACGCCTCAGTCAAGTCGAAGCTCGGCAAACAGAGCTCGAATCCGCGCTCGAGAAGAATCTGGGCGCCGTCGACGCGGCCGTCAGAGCGGCGTTCGATGCGGCGACGACCGCCTCTCTGATGGCGAACTGGAGCTTCGATGCGAGGATGCCGAACACGCTGAGCGGCAATCTCTCGCTCCCGGAGCGCGACGCGTCCGGTCGCTGGGTGAGATGGCTCCTGGGGATGCCCCGGCTGGAATGGACGGTGCAGGTCACGCCGAACCGCCAGTACGACTTGACGGTCGTCGTCCCGAAGTTCGTGTCCAGGCGGGCTTACGACGGCCTGTATGTCCGCGCCAATGGTGAAGATCTGCCATGGCTGTCCTGGGACGGCGCCGTTCGCGGGACCATCGTCGGCGCGGGGCAGGACGGTGTGTTGAAACTGGCCTTGGCCGTGCCCGAGACGGAAGAGGCAGATGCTCCCTTCGCTGTGGCTTCGATCAACCTCAAGGTACGGTGATCCGTGTCCGACAATGCCCGCCTCACCGTTGCGATCTGCACTTTCGACCGCTACGATCTGTTGAACAGGACGGTTTCGACGCTGTTGGAGCGGGACCGCATCGACGGGCACCAGGCCGAGCTTCTGATCGTCGACAACACCCCGCTGGCGCGACGCCGGCCCATCGCGTTGCCCGAGGGCCGCGGCAGCCGCGTGACCTTCTGCGACGAGACCGGCCTCTCCCATGCGCGCAATCTCGCGATCGACGAGGCGAACGGCGAGATCATCGCCTTTCTCGACGACGACGCCCTGGTCTGCTCCGGCTGGACAACGCAACTGCTGAATGCATTCGATGCCCATCCGGATGCATTGATCGTCGGCGGCCGCGTCGTTCCCCTCTACGAGAACGCCGATCGTCTGCCGGAGTGGTACGATGACCGCTTGGCGTCGCACCTGTCGTGCATCGACTGGTCGGACACGGGACGCTTCTTGAACGAGAACGAGTGGGTGGTCGGAGCGAACCTCGCCATCCGCAAGGACGTCTTCCGGCAATATGGCAGGTTCGACCCTTCGCTCGGGCGGCGTGGCACCGCGTCGCTGCTGAGCAACGAGGAGACCGCCCTGCTCGACCGCGTCGGAAGGCACCGAACCTTCTACTGCCCGGAAGCTTGCGTCGAACACATCATCGCCGCCGACCGCCTGACTCCGGAACATTTCCGCCGCCGCGTCTTCTGGCAAGCGATCTCCGACGTGGTCTCCGGCTCGTGCTGGATGACCCTCGATCTGGCCTACGAGCGTTACAAGACCAGGATGGTGCTTGCTCCGCCACAGTATCGGAATATCAAGGCCCTGTCATATTTGCCCCGCACGTCGGCGGAATTCGTTGTTCAACTTGAGTCGATATACGCCATGGCGATGATTGCGAGCGCCGGCTTCAAGCAGGGAGAGGATGCATGACGGTGCCGGCGACCTCGCCCAATCGCTTCGGCCAGACCGTCCTCTTCATTACACCATTCGCATCGCATCCGGCGAATTCCGGTCAGCGGCGGCGCGTCTTCCAAATCGCATCGCTGCTCAAACGGGCAGGCTTTCGGATCACGTTTGTTCTCTATGCCTTCGAACTCCCCTGGTATTGGTATTTCGATCAGATTTCCTACCAAGAGATGGTCAACACCTGGGGTGAGGTGCATATCTATCCCGCATCCAAACAAGTCGGTCTCCCTCCTCAGGACGGAAACTTTCATTCGCTCGACGAATGGTGGGATCCTGCATTCGAAAAGTTCTTAGAGCGTCTGAATGAAATCAAAACATTCGACGTCACCGTGGTCACCAATGTTTGGATGACAAAGGCTTTCTATTCAGCGTTTAATTCGTTCAAGATCCTCGATACGCTGGATGTATTCTCGAAGCGTCAACAGATAGCGAATCGCACGGGGATTGCGCCGGAGTTCTTCTGGACGGATGAACGGAACGAGATGTTCGGATGGAGCCGGGCCGATCTGGTGGTCACGGTCACGGACGAGGAAAAATCGTATTTCGGCGATAAAATCACCGTTCCAGTCCATAACATACCGATTGTTCTGGCCGAAGCGGCGGCAAAAAAGACGCGGCGGTCATATATCCATGACGACAGGGTCGTCTTCGGCGTGCTGAGCAGCGCCCAAGTCTACACGGTGATCGGGTTGAACGCCGTGCTCCAGGAGCTGGAGCTGCAAGTCGAAGAAGATTTTTCGCCGGTCGATCTGATCATCGGCGGCACGATATCGGATCATGTGAAGACCAATTTGCCCGTGCAGCGTCTTGGGGAGGTGGCCTCCGAAGAGGAGTTCCTCGGCCGCGTCGATTTCATTATCGCGCCCCAATTCGATGGAACCGGTTTCAAGGTGAAAGTCGCGGATGCGATGCTCGCGGGCATTCCGGTCCTCGCCGCGGAGCATTCGAGTATCGGAACGGGTCTCCCGGACAGTTTCGTCTTCTCCTCTCCCAAGACGCTCGCGCGCGCCATGTCGCGGATCGCGCTCGACCGGCCCCCGCTGTCACGCTTCCTCGACGCGGTCGAGGCGGCCGCAGCGGATCTCGTCGCCGCACGCGAGCGCTCCGAAGCGGAGCTCATTGCGTCGATCGAGAGGGCGTGCGGACTCCTGGTGCTCGATGTCCGGGGTCTGTCGGCGGAGGAGCACTGGCCGATCCTTGCCTCCTACGTGAGCTGGTCCCGCATCCTGTCGGATCGGATGAGGGTCTTCTTCCTCGTCGATGACAACCTGAAACGCATCATCGGGCGCCTGCGCAATCGTTGGTACGAGATTGTCGGCGAGGCCGACCTTCCAGATCTGAAAACCAGCGGGAAGATGGTCGTCGCGCTCGGGCCATTGCGGGCCAATGATCTATCGAGGTCGGTGCGCGACGGTCGTTGGGATTGGTTGCTCGGCGAGCAGGTGGTCTCCGATCCCGGAGACGACGCAGTGTCGCAACTCCCCTTCCTGCATTCCGACATCGACTGGCTTCCGGGTGTCATGACCATGATACGCGGGCGCGGTGATCTGGCGGCTACCGACAAAGCCGGCGAGAGGATCGCGGGGCCGAGTGTCGCGCGCGTGACCGTGGTCGAAAACAGCGAACTTGCGCGGGCTCTGCCGCGTGCGGGTCGTTCAAGCGACGTCATCATCGCACTCTCGGATCGAGGGATGTTCAACAACCTGATCGCGGAACTGCTTTGCGGTGGGCGGGATTCGGGGCCCGAACTCGCTTGGATCGGCCGGGCCGGAGCGCCCGCCGAAAGGCTGCTTCACGAGATTGCATCCCGCTGCTCCCTCAAGTTCACGGGCTCGACCATCTGCGGGCGAAGCTCTTATGACGATGTCGAGAAGTACGCCCGGGCGCTCTTATCCGGCGTCGCGATGCCCCTAGAGCGGCACCCGATCACGTTGCAATCGGGTGCCGCTCTCGATCTTTGATCTTGCCGCATTGTCCGCGACGAACCGGCATCCACTTCGTCGGAAAATGCTCTAGACCGCGCGGCGTGACGCCGTCGTAAGACGTTTGGTGAGCCGCGGCGGGGCCGTCGCCGATGCGCACGGCTCGCGCCGAAGCTGAACGTCGCCCGGCCATCTCGTCGGATCCTGGCGGGATGGTGCGGTGCTGGCGACCTGCCGGCGAGCGGCCAGTTCCGTCCGGGCTGCGGCTGCGGCGCGCGGGCTGATCCGCGGCTCGCCACCCTCCTCCGCGCCCTCTCGATCCGGCAGCCGCCGGGCAGGGTGCGATGCCAGTTAGTCTTGCAGCCTGAGGGCAAGGCAGTATCCATCCGGTCAGAACCGCGGCGCGTTGGGGTTGCGGCGTGTTAAGCTGGACTCATGCAGATCGATGAGGAGCGGATCGACGAGGCGGTGCTCGGCCTCCCGTGGCTGACGCTCCACGATGAGCGCCGGGCCTGGAAGGGATTCGACTGGCAGGTCCTCGATCGGCTGCACCGCAAAGGGCTGATCGCAGACCCAGTCGGACGAGCCAAGTCCGTGGTGCTCACGGATGAAGGGCTTCGCCGATCCCGGGCGTTGTTTCACGCCTTGTTCACGCGCGCGACCTGATCGCTGGATCCCGCGCTCAGGCGACCTGAGCCGAACTGGCCATCGCGGGACCGCGGGCTTTCCAGGCCCGGGGCAGGGGTGCGGCGAGGGCACGTGAGGGGTGGTCGTTGATCCGCGCCAAGACGTCGGCCAGCCAAGCTCGCGGATCGACGTCGTTCAGGCGCACCGGGATGACGAGGCGGTCCCGGTGGTGTTCGACGACGCGCTCGAAGCGGCATTCGGGGATGGCGAAGGGGATGGGCATGCCACCCACGATGGGGTGGGCGGGGCAGGCCATCACCGGGCCGAGTCAATCCACCGGCGTCCACGCAAAGTGATCCTGGTGGCTTACAAGGGCTGAGCCGGGCTCGCAGGGGCGGCCCCACGCCGCCACGGCCACAGGGGCGCACCGGGCGGCCGATGAGCGAACGGATGGCGCAGGGTCGCACGTGGCAGTTTCCGGTATACCTTGGCGGTCGACGCGACAGTGCGGCGGAGCCGAATGTGCAGCCGGCGCCGTACCAGGAGCGGTCGCAGATCCTTCAGGATCTCGTCGCCGACCGCGAGGGTATCACGGAGGTCCCGGGCCAGCTCGGCCGCGAAGCTGGCCCCGGACACGGCCGGAAAGTCCTGCACTTGGCGGAGGCTCAGGGCGGCCAAGTCCCCCTGCAGCATCTGCAGCCGCGTGTAGAAGTAGGAGATCTTGCGGGGGAGCGGGGCTTCCAGCCGATCAAGGCAGCCCGCATAGGCCTGATAGACCGCCGCCGGGATCGGGGGCAGCGTCGGCACGGCGACGCGGGGCACCGTGGCCGCCACATGCTCCAGACGAGCCAGAACGTCGTGGGTCTCGATCGCCCGCAGCACGGCAACAATCTCGCCGACCAGGGCAGATGCCAGGTTGCGCTGCCGGTGCCGGCGCTCGCGACGCCAAGCATAAGCCAAGCTTACGCCGAGCACGACCAATGCGGTCAGGACCGCAACATCGAGGGTATGCATCGGGCCGCCTCCGCGGCTGACGTCATGAGCTTGATCATAGCACGGTTCTGCTCGCCTGCATGAACAGTTGACGCTGTCAGGGCCGGTTTTTAGAGTGGCGGTCTGGGGGTGGAGTTCCCCATAACCGCCCACCCGGGCCGATGACTCCTACCGCGTGACGACATGCGGTGGGGGTGCGCCCGCAGACCCGCCGTCGGCGGGTTTTTTCATGCCGTCGCGCATCCGCTTGAGCACCGGCCGAAGGCCGGAGGAGGCGTGTGATGGCGGATGTCTGGCTGGAGCCCGCGGTGTGGCTGGGGCTCGCGCTACTCGCCGCGATCATTGCGCTGCGCGTGACGATCTCGGTGGCCCTGGTCAAGATGATGGTAGGGGCCGTGGCCGGCAACACCATCGGCCTGCACCTCACCGACTGGGTCAACTTCCTGGCCGGCTTCGGCGCAATCCTGCTGACCTTCCTGGCCGGCACGGAGATTGACGCGTAGGTGGTGCGTAAGCACGCCGGGGCCAGCCTCAGCATCGGCGTGTGGGGATTGGGATTGCCCCGTCTCTGTGGACGGTTATGGGGCTTGGCTGACCGGGGTCTCATGTGCGGGTTTTGGGCGGTGCTCCTTCTCGTAGGTGAGGGGTGATCGGTAGCCCAGGGCGGAGTGTCGCCGCACCGGGTTTTAGAAGCCTTCGAGGTCGCTGAAGAGGGCCATGCGAGCCTCTGGCCGGGAGTGGAAGCGCCGGCGGGCGAGGAGCTCGCATTCCAGGGTTGAGAAGAAGCTCTCGGCCATGGCGTTATGGGATGGACGCCTCCCGCTCCGCGCCCAGGTTGGGCGAGACCGAGAGGGAGAAGAGCCATGCAGATGCTCGCGATCGATCTGGCCAAGCAGTCGTTTCACGTTCACGGCGTCGATGCCGATGGTCAGGTGATCTCCCGGCGCGTCGGGCGCACCAAACTTCCGGCGCTGGTGGCCAGCCTCGCCCCGAAGGTGATCGCCATGGAGGCTTGCGCCACGGCCCATCATTGGGCGCGAGCTTTCCTCGCGGCCGGGCATGAGGTTCGGCTGATCAACCCGCGCTTCGTCAAGCCGTTCGTGCGCGGCTCGAAGAACGATGCCGTCGACGCCGAGGCGATCTTCGACGCCGCCTCACGTCCCACGATGCGGTTTGTGCCTGTGAAGTCGACCGAGCAGCAAGACCTGCAGTCGCTTCATCGCGTCCGCGATCGGCTGGTCTCGCAACGCACGAACCTGATCAATCATACCCGTGGGCTCCTGGCTGAGTACGGCCTCATCTACCCGAAGGGTGCGGCCCGCTTTCCAGCGCGTGTGCGGGCGGAACTTTCCGAGGCGGGACTGTCGCCGATGGCGCGAGCCACCTTCGCGGCCCTGCTCGACGAGTTGGAGACCCTGGAGACGCGGCTTGAGCGGCTCGACGATCAACTTCGGGCGATCTGCCGCGAAGACGTCGTCTGCCGCCGCCTGATGACGTTGCCTGGCGTGGGCCCGGTCGTCGCCACCGCCCTCAAGGCCAGCGTCGGCGATGCCCGCCAGTTCCGCTCAGGGCGCGAACTCGCGGCCTGGATCGGCTTGGTGCCGCGACAGTACTCCACCGGCGGCAAGCCGCACCTCGGGGGCGTCGGACGCCGGGCCAACCACTATCTGCGGCGCCAACTCGTGCACGGCGCCCGCGCGGTCGCCTTGCGCCTGGCCACGAAGACCGATCCGCGCTCACGCTGGTTCCAGGCGGTGATCGACCGGCGCGGGTTCAACAAGGGGATCGTGGCGATGGCCAACAAGACCGCGCGGATAGCCTGGGCGATGCTGAGGCGCGAGGAGGATTACGCCCGCGCCTGACGCGGGCGACCGAGATCGTCGCGCGAGCGGCGATGCGTGCGAGGTGACCGACGATGGCGACACGGCGTGGGCCGCCGCTTCCGATCCTGACCTACGACACGGCCTTCGAGGCCGCTAGCGTTATGAGGACGGAAGAAGCGGACCCCATCGAGGCCAGGGGCGTGATCGCTCCACCGACAGGCCGGATAGATTCACGCACCCAAGGTCGTGGTCGTCGCTGAGGAATACCTTGCCGCGGGAGGCGTCCATAGATTGTCGTAAGCATCACCGACCGAGCCCATCGAGGGCCGCACCCCTGCCTCGCGGCAGCGGCTGCCAAAGGCCAGCGAAGTCTAGTGGGTGGATTCAAGTGGTCGTCGCAACGGCTTGGCGGAGGGCGGTTGTGATGGCAGGTCGGCGGCGTTCGGATCGGGCACTTCGCGAGAAGCTGCGGTCACCGGGTCGTCCCGGGGTCGGTCTGCGCGAGACGCGGCGGGGGTTCTGGGCGTTCCTCGCGCAGGGTCTCTCCAGCGAGGTCGCAGCGATGAAGCTCGGGATCTCGCCACCGGTCGGCTCGCGGTGGTTCCGGACAGCAGGCGGAATGGCACCTTCCCACCTGTCACCATCATCCAAGTCGCCTTCTGCGCGCTACCTGTCGTTGGCTGAGCGGGAGGAGATCGCGATCCTACAAGCGCAAGGTCACGGGGTCCGGGACGTCGCTCGGCGTCTGGGACGGGCGGCGTCGACCATCTCGCGGGAATTGCGCCGCAATGCGGCGACCCGCAGTGGCGGCCTGGACTATCGCGCCACGACCGCGCAGTGGCACGCTGAACGCGCGGCACGCCGGCCCAAGCCAGCAAAACTGGCGGGGAACGCAGCGCTGCGGACGTACGTGCAGGAGCGGCTCGCCGGAACTGTCGCGACACCGGGCGGGAGCGCTCTGCCTGGCCCTAGCGTTGCCTGGAAGGGACGGCGGCACGGGCGACGCCAGAGCCGGCGATGGGGTCGATCCTGGAGTCCGCAGCAGATCGCCGAGCGCCTACGGCTCGACTTTCCGGGCGATACGACGATGCGCATCAGTCACGAGGCGATCTATCAGGCGCTCTACATCCAGGGCCGGGGCGCGCTGAAGCGTGAGCTGACCGCGTGTCTTCGCACAGGACGGGCTTTGCGTGTGCCGCGGGCCCGCAGCCTGGGCCGAGGCAGGTCGTTCGTCACCCCCGAGGTGCTCATCAGCGAGCGTCCGCCCGAGGTGGAGGACCGCGCGGTGCCGGGGCACTGGGAAGGAGATCTGATCCTGGGTCTGAAGAGTTCGGCGATCGGGACCCTGGTCGAGCGCACGACGCGCTTTACGATGCTGCTGCATCTTCCGCCGATGGACGGCCATGGGGTGACACCGCGTGCGAAGAACGGCCCGGCGCTGGCGGGGCACGGGGCCCAGGCGGTGCGCGAGGCGATCGCCGGCACGATCGCGCGCTTGCCCGAGCAGCTGCGGCGCTCGTTGACCTGGGACCAGGGTACCGAGATGGCCGAGCACGCGCGCTTGCGGATCGACGCGGGTCTGCAGGTCTACTTCTGCGATCCACGCTCACCCTGGCAGCGGGGGACGAACGAGAATACGAACGGGTTACTGCGACAGTACTTCCCGAAAGGAACGGATCTGAGCGCCCACAGCGCGAACGATCTTGCTGCTGTGGCCGCAGCCCTCAACAGCAGACCGCGCAAGACGCTGAACTGGAAGACGCCGGCAGAGGCGCTCGACGCTGTGCTGGCTGCCGTGCAAGATGGTGTTGCGACGACCGCTTGAACCCAAGGTGCGAGCCCTGATCCGAGTGGTGGATCACGTCTCGCGGCTTTCTCTGGCCAACGGCCATCTCGAGTGCGCCGAGTACCAGTTCAGTTCGCAGATGATCAGCCATTGACCAGCCGACGATCCGGCGGCTGAACGCGTCGAGCACGATGGCCAGGGAGCGGACCCCTGCACTCGTCGGGATGGAGGTGATGTCCGCGACCCAGAGCCGGTTGGGTTCATCGGCCGCACAGCTGCGGTCGACCAGGTCCGGAGCTGGTCTGGCCTCCTGATCGCGCCGCGTCGTCATGGGTCCGCCGCGGCGATGGCACGCCCCGACGAGACCCGCCTCGCGCATCAGCCGCGCAATCCGCTTGCGGCTGTGAGCCTCGCCCTGGTCACGCAACTCCGCCTGGACCCGCGGCGAGCCGTAGGTCTGACGCGAGCCCAGGTGGATCGTGCGGATGCGCCGGAGCAGCACCTCGTCCGCCTGAGCCCGCGCCGAGAGGGGTCGGCCGACCCAGGCGTAGTCCCCGGCCTTCGAGACGCCCAGCACGCGCGCCATGACGGCAATCGGGAAGTGCGCCTGGTTCTCGCTCATGAACCGGAAGATCCAAACGGCAGACCTCCGGTCTCGCGCGCAAACCAGGCTGTCGCGCGAGAGAGGATGTCGCGCTCCAGCTTCAACTGACGGTTCTCGCGCCGCAGCCGAAGCAGCTCCTCGCGCTCGTTCGCCGACAGCGCGGCCTCAGTAGCAGCAGGCTTCGCCTCTCGGCGTCCCTCCTGCTGGTCGGCCTCGGCCACCCAGGTGCGGATGGCCTGGGCCGACGGCTCGAACTCACGGGCGAGGTCGGTCGGATCGCGCCCGGCGCGGACCAACTCGACCATCTCGCGGCGGAACTCCGCCGGGTACGGGGGACGGGGTCTCGGCATGGCAAACACACCTCACGCGAAAGCGCTCTCGGTGTCCACCGATCCGGGGCAATCCCATATGACCACGGGAGCAAGGGCCGACGTTACAGCGGGTCGGTGATCCCGGACGGGCTGCTGCGGGCGGTGACGCTCGTGGCGGTGCTCAACTTGGTGTACTTCGGGATCGAGTTTGCCGTTGCACTGGCGATCGCCTCGGTGTCGCTGTTCGCCGACAGTGTCGACTTCCTGGAGGACGCCTCGGTCAACCTGCTGATCCTGGTCGCGCTCGGCTGGAGCGTGCGCAGCCGCGCCCGGGTCGGCATGGCGCTGGGGCTGATCCTGCTGGTGCCAAGCCTGGCGACGGTCTGCACCGCCTGGGACAAGTTCTTGTCTGGCGCTCGGCGTGGCCCGACCTGCTGGTCGGCATCGGCATGGCGGCTATGAACGCGGATGCCGTGCGTGAGGTCTGGCAGGCCGCTCGGGACGAGCACCGGGCGGAAGCTTGAGAAGCTCACGAGCCTGTCATGTATCCGTATGGGCATACTTCTGCGGACAATCCGACTCTCGGCCATTCGCGTAAGGCGGGCGTATGGAACCAGGTCTGGACCTGCCGCTCATGAGCGGCGTGGTTCGCATAAGGCCCTGTATAGGACGAGAAGAGCCGGGGCGTGATGGGGTGGACGGCTCCTGAGGATGAAAACCAGCGCCCTCATCCCGGCACAGCGGTGCCGTGAGCAGGGGCCCTCCACCTCGTCACGCCCCGATTTCCCCGCTCAGCTGTTCCGGTCTACGTCACTTCGCCCAGCGGCGCACCACGCGGTAGCGCCTTCGGCGGCGGGTCGCCCCGGCCCCCGAACAGAATCTCGGTGATCACGCTCGGGCGGAAGAGCCTGGACGGCGGATCGAGGAAGTTCAGGACCCGATAGAATTGATCGGTCACGGCGGGGCTTCGGTGCGTCGCCCGATGGACGCGCTCCATGTACCATTGCACTGGACGCATACGGAACGGCCGCTGCGCCGCCAATTCGGGAAAGCGGAGATCCTCCAGCGATATGCCGTTCCAGGCGACGTCGACCGCTGGCTTAATGGTCTGGAACCAACGCCGGGCGAAATCCGGACCGATCCCGCCGTCGCGCGCGACGCAGGCCAGCGTGCGGTTGAGAGCCTCCGCCTCGATCGCGCTGACCGTCATGCCCTGAGCGTAGACCGGGTTGAAGCTGCACACGGCATCTCCGATGACGATCAGCCCCTCGGGGAACCGCTCGAGCCGCTCGTACCGCCGCCGCAGGCTGCCGACGAAGCGGTAGCGCTTGATCTCCGACATGGGCTCGCACGTGCGGATCACGTCGTAGAGATCGGGCACCGCCAACGAGCGCGCGAACGCCAGGAATGCGTCATGGTCCTGCGGCGATGGTTCGTCGAAGAAGCTGGGCAGCGTCACCAGCCACCGGCCGCCCTCGATGGGGACCAGGCTGCCGCCGCGCCGGGCGGTCTTGTCGCTCACCATCAAGGCGCGCCAGTCCAATCGCTCGTCCGAGCGGCGAAACGTGCAGGTCGAATAGGTGACGCGGGCGCCGAAGAGCTCGGTCTCCGGCCCCGAAAAGCCCAGCTCCGTCAGCCACTGCGGCGTCGAACTGCCCCGACCCGTCGCATCGACGACGAGATCCGCCTCGATCTCGTCGGTTTGGTGCTGACCGCCCGCTCTGGCAAGACGGACGCCCGTGATCCTGCTGCCATCGCTACGCAGGCCTATTGTCCGGACCCCGTCGAGAACCGTCACATTCGGCAAGGCGCGAACCCGCTCCGCGATCCTGCTCTCGAGCAGCGGTCGGCTCAACGACAGAAAGAAGAGGTCGCTGTCGTACCGGACGCGCCAGCCGCCCAGGTGGTACCAGGCAAATTCGCGCCCGCCATTGACCAGAACGGAGCCTGCGGCCACGAGCTCGTCGGTCAGGCCCGGCAGCAGGGCCTCCGCAATCAACTGACCGCGCACCAGGAGGGCGTTCAGATGATGGCCTTGCGGCACGCTCTTGTGCGGCTCGGGGCCGCGGACCAGTTCATCCCGTTCGAGGATCGTGACACGCTCGACATGGTCCGAGAGGACGCGCGCGGCCAGCAGGCCCGCGAAGCTGCCGCCCATGACCACGGCGTGGCGAAGCGGGCGGCGGGACGTGCCGGTTTTCAAAATTGAACAGGCTGTCACGATCGATTCTCCGAACATGGGCCAGTCGGCAGTGCTGTCGATCGTAACTGTCCCTGCGCGATCGGCCTGTGGGCTGGATCACAGACAGGGCTGACGAACTCCGCGCGCGGGCATCCAGCCGGATGTTCCCGAGATGAAGGCGTGTTTCAGACGAGGCGGACCAGCCTCTCTCCGAACTGTCAGCGCGCTATCATACCGGCGCGCCTTTGATCTGATCCGATGATATGAACCATGCTGCGCGGAGATGCTGTTGAGGAGAACGCGTCAACGCAAACGCGCAGTGGTATGAGACAGGCCGCAAACTCAAACATCGAAGCATCAACACATCGACCCGATGTTCGAAAAGCGACGGTTTTTCAGCAACTTAAAGCTGTAAGGATTGCCTGTCAGGAATTCAAACCCGTACGCCCGGCGGCTCCCAGCCCTCCCGTCACGATGACGCCGCTCGCATATCGGTGATGCGGTGGCCGGGCCGACAGGTCAGGATCAACCCGGCCACCGATACAGCGACCAGCCCGTGTGTCTCGGAACGGCCACCGGTCGCTGTCCTCGCCCACCCTGGTGCACAACGCGGGTGGACGGTCTCGGAAATCGAGAGAAGCGACGGCCTAGGCCTCTTGCGAGGAGCGTCGGGCCATCGCCTTCGCCGCGCTGGCTGGGACAGCTCGGCTGTTCACAGCCTGCCGCAGGATGGTTGATGAAGTGCTGCTGTGACTTCCTCGACAGCGAGCGCTCTGAGAGCTTCTAGCCGAGCCGCCCGCGGTGTCGCCGTACTCACTGCCCGGCGCCCAACGGTGTGACGTGTAACATTTAAGCGTCGAGCGATATCGCAGAGATTGTAGCCCTCGGCTGCCGCGAAAGGGTTCGACGGCGTAGATATGGCGAAAATCGTCCTCTTTCTTCCAGCTAGATCATAGCCACTATGCGCTGGTACGCTAGTTCAGTCTCAGACGGCAAATGCCTGGTTGCTGGCAGAAGTCGAATAAAAAAATTCATGAAAGTTAATTTTGCTATTAAGTCAGGCAATGCCGCTGAGCATAAGCATCGTGAATATCAGGCCTGTTGTGGATGTTACAAAACCGACGAGGGCTCTGCCGATCGACGGCAGCGGCAATACGTTGCCCGCCACTCGCTCATCAAGCTGCGATATACTATGCTCCGTAAGACGCGATACGCCCTTTCAACGAGCCGAAACCTTGGCGGTTCCCCGGGGGCGAGCAATCAGCTTATCCGTCAGGGCTGCCACACTCCTCAGTAGCCGGTGGCCACCGACCGTAGAAGCAGGCCAGCAGGCTCCGAGCTGATCGATCCGCATTGACGGCGCGCGGCGGCGCCCGAGACCCCCTAGGGGGCGGCATGGAGGCAGCCGTGACGCAGTTCGGTTACATCCTGAATTGGACGCTCAAGGCCGGATCCCACCAGTTCCCAGGACCGGACGGCGGCACCTGCATCAACGAAGCCGCCATCGTTGCGGCCGGGTTTCCGTATCAGCCGGTGTGGCGGGTAGAAGTCATGCCGCGCTGTTTTTCACGACCCATCTGCCGCCTCGCGATGCTGCTCAATGACGAAGCCGACGACGTGCAACGCCAACGGTTGCTGCCGTTCGTCACCCGGCTGGCCTGCGCGGACGCGCCCGAGGTGGAACGCCTGCGCCAGAATTACATCAACGCGCGCACATCCGGGAGGCCGCTGAACTTCGAGAATGGGATGATGGCGCTCGAAGGGGCCCTGGCCATTGGCCGTCAGGCCACCCTTCTGAGCGGGGACGAGGTGAGCGAAAGGCTGGATCAGGCCAAATGCATTCCTGAACCGGCAACGCCAGATCGGACCATGATTGGCAAGATCAAGGAATGGCTCGGGATCGAAGCTGAAGTCTCCTGACCCTGCCTAATGGGGCCGCACCACTGGGCGGCAGGAACAAGGGCGGTCATCGAACCGCCTGACAGCCAACCGGCCGTCAGTTATCATGCCGTCGAGTCCCGGTCATTCTCGTGATGGAAGGGGCGTGCTCATGGTGAAATGCCGCATTGCCCTCACGGTGGCGCTCCTGCTCTCCGGCGTACCCGGCTTGGCCGCGCAGACCTCCTGGACCGATCCGCCGACCCGCACCGCAGCCCCGTCCGAGACGAACGCTCCTGCCCAACCGGAAGTCGAGCGACCGAAAGCACCGGCATCGGAGGCGGTCCAGCGGCAGGCGAAGCGTCCGCCCGCCCGCAGCCGTGCCATCACCACCTTCCAACGGCGTTCGCGGGTGGTCGCGCAGCGTCCATCGTCGCCCGTCCTCCGCTCGCGTCAGGCGGAACGTGTCTCCAGACCGAAGCTGTACAGGCAGGCGATCTTGCCCCGACGAAGCCATCCCATTGTGGTGTCCAGACCGGCGCCGCATCGGCAGGCCGCTCTGGTCCGAAGAACCCATATTGTCACGGCATCCAGACCGCTACCGCCCCGGTGGTCCATCCTGGCCCGAAGAACCTACTCCGCCATCGGAGCTGATGATGTCGATCCGTGGACGATCCGCATCCATCCTTGGGCCGGCGACCTCGACTACTCTGGCCCCTATGGAGTCAGGCGCGGTCTGTGCCCCTGGATGCCCACCCGGGGCCCCAGCGACGACGAGGAGTAATACGGTTCCAGTTGGATTGTACTTCTCGATACACGGGCGGTGCCGGCCGTCCGTGCATGTCATAGACTATAGCAATCTGGTCGTTCTCAGAAATCCCTGAGTTGAAAACCGGTTCTATAATACTAGTCCTTCCAGATTCCTTTGCCCCCACCGCTGGGCGAGGACTGAGATCCCTGAGAAGATGTTAGTTCTTTAAATATTTTCATATACGGTGGAGTATCTATTCCATGAAGGCCGTTTCCGAGGGAAAATCCTCCAACTACGGCGTCAAGCTCGGCTTCCAAGATCCCACCAGACAGCTCAGGGGCGCGCTTCTCGATCGGCGTGCTGCCGTCCTGAACTGAAGGAATCTTAGAAGAAGACATATCAACCTCCCAAGCTGACCGCGCTCCGATGGCATTCTACTTGGGTTCAAGCGGTCGTCGCAACACCATCTTGCACGGCAGCCAGCACAGCGTCGAGCGCCTCTGCCGGCGTCTTCCAGTTCAGCGTCTTGCGCGGTCTGCTGTTGAGGGCTGCGGCCACAGCAGCAAGATCGTTCGCGCTGTGGGCGCTCAGATCCGTTCCTTTCGGGAAGTACTGTCGCAGTAACCCGTTCGTATTCTCGTTCGTCCCCCGCTGCCAGGGTGAGCGTGGATCGCAGAAGTAGACCTGCAGACCCGCGTCGATCCGCAAGCGCGCGTGCTCGGCCATCTCGGTACCCTGGTCCCAGGTCAACGAGCGCCGCAGCTGCTCGGGCAAGCGCGCGATCGTGCCGGCGATCGCCTCGCGCACCGCCTGGGCCCCGTGCCCCGCCAGCGCCGGGCCGTTCTTCGCACGCGGTGTCACCCCATGGCCGTCCATCGGCGGAAGATGCAGCAGCATCGTAAAGCGCGTCGTGCGCTCGACCAGGGTCCCGATCGCCGAACTCTTCAGACCCAGGATCAGATCTCCTTCCCAGTGCCCCGGCACCGCGCGGTCCTCCACCTCGGGCGGACGCTCGCTGATGAGCACCTCGGGGGTGACGAACGACCTGCCTCGGCCCAGGCTGCGGGCCCGCGGCACACGCAAAGCCCGTCCTGTGCGAAGACACGCGGTCAGCTCACGCTTCAGCGCGCCCCGGCCCTGGATGTAGAGCGCCTGATAGATCGCCTCGTGACTGATGCGCATCGTCGTATCGCCCGGAAAGTCGAGCCGTAGGCGCTCGGCGATCTGCTGCGGACTCCAGGATCGACCCCATCGCCGGCTCTGGCGTCGCCCGTGCCGCCGTCCCTTCCAGGCAACGCTAGGGCCAGGCAGAGCGCTCCCGCCCGGTGTCGCGACAGTTCCGGCGAGCCGCTCCTGCACGTACGTCCGCAGCGCTGCGTTCCCCGCCAGTTTTGCTGGCTTGGGCCGGCGTGCCGCGCGTTCAGCGTGCCACTGCGCGGTCGTGGCGCGATAGTCCAGGCCGCCACTGCGGGTCGCCGCATTGCGGCGCAATTCCCGCGAGATGGTCGACGCCGCCCGTCCCAGACGCCGAGCGACGTCCCGGACCCCGTGACCTTGCGCTTGTAGGATCGCGATCTCCTCCCGCTCAGCCAACGACAGGTAGCGCGCAGAAGGCGACTTGGATGATGGTGACAGGTGGGAAGGTGCCATTCCGCCTGCTGTCCGGAACCACCGCGAGCCGACCGGTGGCGAGATCCCGAGCTTCATCGCTGCGACCTCGCTGGAGAGACCCTGCGCGAGGAACGCCCAGAACCCCCGCCGCGTCTCGCGCAGACCGACCCCGGGACGACCCGGTGACCGCAGCTTCTCGCGAAGTGCCCGATCCGAACGCCGCCGACCTGCCATCACAACCGCCCTCCGCCAAGCCGTTGCGACGACCACTTGAATCCACCCTATGTGGTATTATCTTATTGGTGCTCGGTGTATGAGGCTATTGGAGCCAACTACGGCAACCGAATACGGTGTTCAGCAACTGCGTATTCATTGCTCCGGACCTGAGTTCTTAACTGCAAAATAAATGCAGCTTTCCTTGCTATAGCGTTAAAATCCGGAAATCCACTATATTGGGGGCCGGGCCCTAAGTCTCCGCCGGAAACAAATTCAAGTTCAAGGTCCAGAATTTCGTCCATACCGCAGGTATTTAACTCGATGGAGATTTGAGGCGAACCCATTGTCCCCTCCTATGCTAATTACAGCCTTCGTAAAGGTATTTTGCCTTGGCCCGACCGACGGCGCGGTGCGGAGAAGCACGCGACAGTCTGCACGGATTTTGCTACCAACCGCGATGACCGAGGCGCTATGGTTCGCCCACCTTGAAGTGGTTCGTTGGCGAGTTTGTTATCACCGGCGAACTCAGGCAACAGCCTTAGGACTTAGCAGGCGGCCGAAGTCGCTCTGACGCGTGGTAGCGATCGGCTCGCCAACGACTCAGCGGACGATACGGGCCAAGTCAAGTGTGGCCGCCGTCGCATGTGCTGCAGCCGAACCTTTGCCAAGCCGACGTAGTGTGCCCGACGCAGGTCGAAGCTGCGCGCGACTAGCGAGAAGGTGGCTTTGATCCCGGCGCGGTGCGCGTAGAGTCGAGCGAAGATAGCTGCCTTCTGACGCTGTTCCTCGCCATTCAACTGGCCATATGTCCGGCTCGGCGGCACAATGCTGCTTCGCTAAGTGGTCCGATCTGAACTCTCGTGACCGTAATGTCTGAGAAACGACCGGATACTGTTGGCGAATTCCGGAGGGCGTCGTGGTGGGTGTAGGCTGGCGGCCCCGCTCGGAGGTCGCTCATGTCGCTCCGGCCACAGCCCCCGCTCCCGCCTGTCCCTGAGGACACAGCTCGCGTCGCCCAGACCGCGTTCCGACGCGGCAACAACCCCGACCTGCTCCTACGCACCCGCCTGGGCACCATCTTCGCCGATGCTGCGTTCGCTGACCTCTTTCCCAGCCGCGGCCAGCCCGCGTACGCACCCTGGCGCCTGGCCCTCGTCACCCTCCTGCAGTTCCGCGAAGGCCTGAGCGACCGCCAGGCCGCTGAGGCGGTCCGAGCCCGGATTGACTGGAAATACCTGCTGGCCCTCGACCTCGCCGATCCCGGCTTCGATCCCAGCGTCCTGTGCGAGTTCCGCGGCCGGCTGCTGGAGCACGAGGCCGCTGGACGGCTGCTGGTCCGCATCCTCGAGGCCGCGCACGACCAGGGCGTGCTCAAGGCGCGGGCGCCAACGCACCGACAGCACCCACGTGCTCGCGGCGGTGCGCGACCTCAACCGCGTCGAGTTCGACGTCACGGACTTCGCGGTCGAGTGGGAGCGTCAGCGCGTGCGCTGCCCGGAGGGCCACGAGAGTTATCCTCCCTCGAGTTGGTGGTTCTTCCGCACTTTGATATTGGTGGTGAATTCGGCTCGGCACAGTCAGGCTGCAGGCGAGTGCAGCTATGCAAAGGATGAGTTTGGTGTTCGAGCCTTCGGTTCGTCCGCGAGCCATCGCAGTAGTCGCACCAAGTTCATCGCCGCTGCCGTCATCAGATGAACCAGGTGCGTCTTTGCGTGTCCGAAGTCGGGCGTTCGCCGCAGCCGAGATGACCGCACGCCTTGTGCAATCGTGCCCTCGACGCCGGCTCGTCGGGCGTACTCGGCTGCGAAGTCGGCGGTCTTCTCCCGCTCCCGCCTGACCCGCAACGCCTCGTGTTGGGCTTCAGGGCGGATCGTGATCGCCCGGCGGGACGAGCGCGAGCGTGTGCAGTCCGGCCGCAGCGAGCAGTCCCGGCAATCGCGGACCGCGAACTTGATCTTGATCACCGGTGTCGTGCCGTGGACGAGCGTGGGCGTCCAGCTCTGGCTTTCCTTCCCGCCCGGACACGTCGCCCGCCGCCGAGCGAAGTCAATGGCGAAGTCCCGTGCGGCGAACCCGTCACCGGCCTGGGCCTGCCACTGCCGGTCACCCCGCGTCGGGCCGACCAGATCGATCCCGTGGCGCGCCTGGGCGTCAACGAACAGCGCCGCGTTCACGAAGCCGGTGTCGGCGATGTGGATCTTGGGCAGCAGATCCCGTGCAGCAAGCGTCGCGTGGATGGTCGAGGTCGTCGCCTCGTCCGAGACCGCGGCGGTCGTCGTCTCGACGTGGGTGATCAGGTTCGGCGCGTCATCGTCGCACGTCTCGGTCAGATGCACTTTATAGCCGCTCCACACCGTCGTGCCCTTGCTCGCGGAGCGCGCCTCGCCGTCATACGGCGAGCCGATGTATCGACCCGATGGTGGCAGCTGATGGTTCGTCCGCCATGCGACACGGGTGCCCTCCGGCCCGTCCTCGCGGAGGAAGTTCTGCACCCAGACCCGTCGCAGGGTCTCAAGGGCCGCGACGTCACGCAGGACGGGTGGGGCGAGAGCCAGCAAGGCGAACCCATCGATCCCAGTCTGCACCGCCCACGCCTGCCGTCCTGCCTGGCTCTTGGGAAGCCGGAACTCGCTCGCTCGGAGCCCGTCGCGTTCGACCCAGGTCGGGGTCGTGCACGTGCGGAGCCAGTCGGGCGCGATCGTCGCCAGTTCGTTCAGCGCGTGGCGCAGTGTTTCCCCGACAACTTCGAGCCGGCTGAGGGTCCGCATCGCTCCAAGGACGTGCGTGGAGTCGCTGCGCTGACGTCCACCGCCTTTCAGGAGCCCGCGCCCTCGTGCCAGTGCGAGCGTCGCGTCGAAGAGCCGACTTTCCGCCCCATGCGCGAGAAGGCGCGTGCGGAACTCGCTCAAGTCGATGTGGGCGAAACCAGCGTCAGCCAATTCCAGGCACAGCAGGTACTTCCTGTACCTGACGACGAGCCGTGCTTCAGTGCGGCTTGGGCGTCCGGCGATCTGAGGTATTTCCGGTCCGACGCAGGCGTAGCTCAGCAACGCCTGTGCCGCGATCGCCGATTGGCACGATCCCGGATGCCCTGTCGCGTTCCTCCGAACAGTCGCTGGGGCTCCGCTCGCGCGGACGCCCGCGTACAGGACAGGATCCGCCCATGCTCAGTCCCGGACTGGTGGCCGGCATCGATGCCGGCAAGCACTTCCTCGATCTCGGCTTCCATCCTGCCGGCAAGCCGATGCGCTGCGACAACAATCCGGCCGGCATCAAGCGCCTGATCGCGGCCTTGCGGCAACGAGGCGTCATTCGCGTCGCCCTGGAGGCGATCGGTCCTTACGCTCAGCCTCTCGTGCATGCCCTCGTTGCCGCCGGCTTCACGGTGGCGCTGATTGATCCGCGACGGGTCAAGGCCTTCCGCACTGCCGAGGGGCTGATCGCCAAGACCGACCGGCTGGACGCGGCGCTGATCGCCCGCTTTGCTCATCGCATGAGCGAGTCTCTGCGCCCGGTTCCCACGGCCGACCAGGTGACCCTCAAGGCTCTGTCGACGCGCCGGCGCCAGCTCACCGAGCTGATCGCCATGGAGAAGACCCGGCTGGCCCAGGCCCTCGATCCGATGATCGTCGACAGCCACCGGGCCGTCCTCGAGGCCCTGACGCGGACTTGTGCCGAGGTTGAAGCCGAGCTCGACCGGCGCATCGCTGCCGACCCGGCCTTGGCCCGTAAGCGCATCATCCTCACCTCGATCCCGGGGATCGGCCGGCGCATCGCCGGCGTGCTGATCACCGATATGCCCGAGCTTGGACGGCTCGACCGCAAGGCCGCCGCGAGCCTGGCTGGCATGGCTCCTCATCCCAGCCAGAGCGGGGCCCATCCCGGCCGCCATGCCATCGCTGGCGGCCGGCCGTGCCTGCGGACTGCCTTCTACATGGCCGGCATGGTCGCCGCACGCGCCTGTCCCGCTTTCCGAAAACCCTATCGCGCCATGAGAGACGCCGGCAAACCGGCCAAGCTCGCCATCGTGGCCACAGGGCGACGCGTCGTGACCCTGGCGAATGCTCTCCTCCGCGCCAACAAAACTTTCGACCAGAGCGACCTGGTGACTTGTCAGGCGACGTCCGGGACGGCTCCCCTGGCGACAACGGGGCAACACCAGCATGCGCTGGCGTGATCGCTGGCTTGATCGGAGGGTCGATGCCTCGCATCGACCCTCCGCCTCATGACCGTTCGCCGGCGGGGGCGGGTCAAGGCCTTGTCGCGCAACGCGCGATGGCGCGGAGCGCCAGCCTTGACGCGCACACGACGGTGAACAACCCGACGCTGGAACGCCTCTCGGGCGGGGCCAGCCATCCTGTTTCTAAGAGGTCAAACCGTCGTATCGCCTCCCAAGGCTTGACCCGCGATACAGTCGCCAGTCGATCCACGTGCGGACTGCGTCGGCGGCTTGCCGATCGGTCAGCCCTTCCATGAACTGCAGCAGGGTCGCGAGGGCGAGCCGGACCGGCGCCTCTGCGGGTCGTCCCCGCGCCGAGAACAGGTCGGCGAAGTCGTGATCCTCCATGACGCGATGCAGGTCGTCGGAGAGGCGCATGACCGGATTGCCGCTCGGAAAGATCGCCCGCGCCACCTGCGCCGTCTGATCAGGCACGACATACGTCCGTCTCACGTCGAGCGACATGCCCCCCTCCTGATTGGCGTGGGGCCACATCGTCGCTCAACGCGCCGCGCGGATCGTCCTCTCATCGCAGGAGCCGCGCCGAATTCGCCACCAATATCACAGTGAGCAAGAGCCACGAAACGGGGCAATTCCAATCCCAAGACTCCGCTTACGACGCTGCCCTGGGCTGGGGTGGGGCCTCGTCGGAGATGCCGGCCTTGGCCCAGACGTAGAACGCGAGCAGTGCCACCGGCAGGCCGATCAGGGACGTCCAGACGAAGAACCAGGGAAAGCCCGTCCACTCGACGACGAAACCCGAAAATCCCGCCAGCACGCTGCCCGGGAATGCACACAGGGACGTCAGAAGCCCGAATTGGCTCGCCGCATGCTCCTCGGAAGCAAGCGTTGACATGTAGGTGATGAGCACGACTGAGGCGAACGCATACGCGAACCCATCGATGCTGACGGTGGTCGCGAAAGTCCAGAAGGCCGTCCCGCCGTCGCCTCCGTGGGCGGCGAGGTAGGCGAGGCTCAAGTGAGAGGCCGAGCCCGCCACGGTGCCGATCAGCAGGCTCGGCAGCATGCCGATCCGCGGGACGAGAGCGCCAGCCAGAAACGTGCCGCCCAGCCCGATCCAGAAGCCGAAGAGCTTGGTGACCGTGGCGATGTCGGTGTTGGAGAAGCCCTGGTGCTTGAACAGCGGGACTGCCATCGCACTCGCGACGTAGCCCGGCATACGGAAACCCGCGACGAGCAGCAGGATTGCTGGCGCCATCGGGCCGAGCCGCGTCAGGAGTTCTCGGATGGGAGCCCAGACCGTGTCGACGAAGCCGGCTCGGGCTTGATGGGGGAGCTGGTCCGACGGCGGCTCGGGTGCCAGCACGGCGGCGAGCATTCCAGCGAGCATCAGCGCGCCCATGCTGAGATAGGCGCCGCGCCAGCCGATCCTGTCGGCCAGAAGCAGCGCGCCTGCGCCAGCCGCGAGGTTGCCGACCCGCCAGCCGATCTCCGTCCAGGACGACAGCACGGCCTGCTTCTCGGGCGGCCGCACGCTGGTGATGCGCCAGCCGTCGATGACGAGGTCGAGCGTTGCGCCGGCGAAGCCCAGGGCCAGGGACAGCGCGATCGTCCAGCCGAGCCAGTTCGCCGGGTCGCCGAACGCGATGCCGGTCAGCATCGCCATCACGCCCGCTTGGGCGACGACGATCCAGCCGCGCCGGCGGCCGAGCACGCGCCCGAGCAGGGGCGGGTCGTAGCGGTCCAGGAACGGGGCCCACACGAACTTGAACTTGTAGGCGAGGGTCAGCTCGCTCAGGAGGCCGATTGTCGCGAGTGAGATGCCGATGTCGGACAGCCATGCCGATTGCGTGGCGTAGACGAGCAGGAACGGAATGCCGGAAGTGAAGCCGAGCCCGAGTGCCGGCGCGATCCGCCGATCCGTGAACAGCGCCGACCAGAACGGCGTCTTCTCAGACCTGACGAAAGCTGGTTCAGTCATGCTCATTCCGCTTCGCTGCCGACCTGCGTGAGCGCCGCCTCACGGATTTCTCGCTGAAGCGGCGAAAAGTTAGGAGCATTCTGGGCATTGGTTCGAGTATATGAGTGTATCAAAATCGTATTATTTGATGGACTTCTCCATCAATGCCAATAATAACATTATCTGCTGTTCCTCTGTGGCAGGCGATGCTGCCTCGATCAATGACTTCATGTGCTGGTCTACGTACTTTGAGGCGCCCGAGTAGGCCAGTGACCAACTGCCGAACCGGCGCTTCGGCAAGCTCGCGACCAGAAAAGTGGTCACGTCTGCGTGCCGACTATCGTGCTCGATGTTGTCCATTAGCTGTCTTACTGCCGAGGGATGACCTTCCAAATACTGCGCAAAATGAGATTTTGAAGAAACAAGTGCACCGGTGATCCCAACATTCGGATTTCGACTCAAAGATTTCTCGACAATGTCATGAATGTCTGTGTCGGTGGCCAATCTACGGCTGACATAAAGCACACATACCTCGGATGTCCAAACCTGCGTTTTGAACCTCTCTTCGAAGTTGTACGGCGACACGCCCGATGTGGTTTTCGTGACGCGGGCTTCCGGCCCGTGAGGGAGCACGCTGCCTTGCGTGATGGCGATCTCGACCGTTTCGGCGAGCATCGGCCCAGCCGGGTAGCCGTAGTGATCCAGGAGAGCCTTGGCGTCCGCCAACCGCCTGAGGGCTGTGCTCGGCCGCTTGTAGTTTTCGGCGACGAGTTCGCCTGCCAGCGCGAAGGCCAGTTCCTCTGCCAGATGGGCAATGAGTGGCAGAGATTGTCCCATCTTGCGGGCATCGCGCATGCGGGCGCCCCGATCGTTTCGTCCGCTATCTAGTACACAGACGCCGACGAACGCAACACACGCACGTTGGCTAGACACCTGTAAACGCGGGCGAAATCTCACCGCACGGGGCATCGCCTGCTGCCACGGCGCAGTCAAGTCGTTGCCGTGAAGATCGCTATATTGCTGACTGGCGAGTGCAGCCCCGGCGTGGGCCGTGAGCCGAGGACTCGGAGAAGGGAAGGCTTCGAAGCGGCTTCTCGGAAGGTTCGAGATGCGCCGATCGTGTTGAAAAACTCGGGAAGCGGCCGATGCGGTGCTCCACACCAGGCCGCGCGGAGAAGAGCCTTCCGCGCGGACGCGCGCAACCCGATGCAAGTCGGCGTATGGGGAGTCGGAAAGAGGAACTTCTTCCGCGCAGCGAGGCATAGGGCGAGGCGTCAGGCGTCGCCTCTGAGTTTTTCAACACGATCCTCCACTTTCGGACCTTCGCTCGTGGCCAGAGACCGTCACGCCCGCCAGCATCTGTACGCAGTGTATGAGCTTATCACGATCCGGTGCACGGGCTACGGCGGCATCGTGGCAGCCGTCCGGCCTGCCGCTGAAGCACTCGCAGGCGCACGAGGCCGAGACAGCCTCGCGCAGGATCATCAAGACGAGGACAGCTCGTCCGACCGTGTCATACCAAATCCGCTTGATCCCTTCGGGATGGCGGTTTTGGGCTTCGCTCAGGCGCCGCGCAGGCTTGGGATCCGGGATCCGCTGCGATCAAGCGGATCCCGGATCATGCATCCGCGGTGGCAGCAGGGACATCGCTGACGCGATTGCACCGGCGCATGCGCCAGTCTCCGGCGTCGGCTCGCGACGGAATCAGGCCCACGACGCGCGGGCCGGGTCGGGGGTGCCGCGGGATCTGTCACCTGCGGGTCGGTCGGGCGTGTGGAGCCTGGCGAGCTCGGGTCCCGCGGGGGAGAACCGGCCCCGTTCGCAGACCAGGAACCCGTACGCGGCAATGCACAAGCTGGCATGGTGATGAAAGCCGCGCCAGCCCCGCCCCTCGTAGTGACCGAGCCCGATCTCCTGCTTCAGTTCCGTGTAGTCCCGCTCGATGCGCCAGCGCAGCTTCGTCCGGCTGACGAGCTCGGCCAGGGACGTCTCGGCCGGCAGGGTCGAGATCCAGTACTGCGTCGGTGCATCCTCGCCGTCCGGCCACTCGATCAGGACCCACTCCTCGGGACCAGGCCCGCGTCGCTGCTCGTCGCGATGCGCCGGGCGCACCCGCACCGCCGCGAAGCGCGACGCCGAGAGTCCGTTCGTGCCCGCACGCCACCTGACCTCCTGCCAGGCCGCGTCCGGCAGCGCGCGTGCCAGCGTCTCGGCCGAGAGCGGCTCGTGATCGGGGCTGCGCCGCATCCGGGTCGGCGGCCGACCACGCCCGCTCCAGGGCTCGGGCGGCAAGGGCGCCGTTCCGGGCGGCCACAGGCCGGTCGAAGCGGCAATGCCGAGGCTGTAGCGCAATCCCAACGCCGTCAGGGCCGTGCGGAACGCCGCATCGCTCCCGTATCCGGCGTCGGCCAGGACGAGACCGGGCGGCACACGCTCGGCCCGTGCGGCCCGGATCTGATCCAGGGCGATCTCCGGCTTGGTCTGGAAGCCGATCTCCTGAGGCACGCCGGCCTTCATGCGCCGCTGCGCATCGTGAGCCCACGCTTCCGGCAGGTAGAGGCGGTAGGCGATCGGCAGGCTGGCCTGGCCGTTGGCCAGCGAGAGCGTCACGGCAACTTGGCAGTCATCCTGTTTGCCGACCTGGCCGCAGGATTGCCGGCCCACGCCGACCGAGTGCCGGCCCTTCCTGGGAAAGCCGGTATCCTCGACGATCCAGGCCTGGATCGGGCCCCGGCTCTCGATGACGGGCAGAACCACGGCGCGGACCCGAGCCAGCAACGCGGCGTCGGACCACTCACCATTAGCCACGAAGTGGTGCAGCACCTGATGGGTGGCCTGAACGCGGGCGGGGGCGATCTGGGCCGCCATCGGCGCGATGCTCTTGCGCGTGCCCGGCAGGAGGAGACCGGTGCAGTAGGCCTTGAGCGGCGCGATCCGGTCCGCATGGCCAAGGACGTCCGAGAGGGTGCCGACGTAGGCGCCGAAGCGCGGCTGGCCAGCCAGGACAGTGTTCAGGGGATCCATATCTCGCTCCTGCACGAGATCGAAGCGCGACCATACGGCCCAAACTCGTGACGCAGTCGCATCAGTCGTTCGGCATACAACTGGTGGTGGCAATGTGCGGTCGACGCGCCCGTGAACCCGTGGGACCCTTGCGCAGCGACAGCGAGGCGCGCGGATCTCGCGTCACCGGTCTGCGCGCGGGCCGGGGCCGGCTCCCGTCGCGAGAGTGCCGGTGAAGATCGGCATCGACCATCTCGCGCACCATCTCCTCCAAGCTCACCGTCGGTTCCCAGCCCAGCACCCGTCGCGCCTTCGCGGCATCGCCGATCAGGACATCGACCTCGGCGGGCCGGAAGAGATCGGGATCGATCACCAGATGGTCGCTCAACGACAGACCCACGTGGTCGAAAGCGATCTCGCACATCTCCCGGACCGTCACCGAGCGTCCCGTCGCCACGACGTAATCATCCGGCGCGTCCTGCTGCAGCATCAGCCACATCGCTCGGACGTAGTCCCGGGCGTGACCCCAGTCGCGTCTGGCGTCGATGTTGCCCAGCCTCAGGTCACGCGCCATTCCGAGCTTGATTCGTGCCACGCCGTCGCTGACCTTGCGCGTGACGAATTCGATCCCCCGCAACGGGCTCTCGTGATTGAATAGGATGCCGGTCGAGGCATGCAGACCGAAGCTCTCACGGTAGTTGATGGTCATCCAGTGCGCGTAGAGCTTGGCAGCCCCGTACGGCGAGCGGGGGTAGAACGGGGTCGTCTCGCACTGCACCGGCTGCTGGATGCGACCGAACATTTCCGATGACGATGCCTGATAGAAGCGCGCATCGGGTGCGGCGAGTCGCACCGCTTCGAGAACGTTCGCGCAGCCGAGACCGGTGATCATACCGGTGAGCACAGGTTGCATCCACGAGGTGTTGACGAAGGACTGCGCTGCGAGATTGTAGATCTCGGTGGGCTGGACGCTGCGCACGACGCGGATCAGGCTCGACAGGTCGGAGATGTCGCCGTCGATGCAGTGAACGCGATCGGCGATGCCGAGCCATGCGAGACGCTGAGAGCATCGATCCTGCGCGCTCGAACGTCTGGTCACGCCATAGACGGTGTAACCCTTGCTCAGCAAAAACTGAGCCAGATAGGCACCGTCCTGTCCGGTAATTCCAGTGATGAGAGCCGATTTCATCGCTTAATTATCCGTCCGACAACATGTTTGATGTGATGATTTAGCTTAACAAATTCGATCATGCATCGAGCTGCTTGCGAAAATACTCGATGGTGCGGATGAGGCCTTCGCGGAGATCGATCGTTGGTTGCCAGCCGAGGACCTTCTTGGCGCGATCGATGTCCGGTTTGCGCTGGCGCGGGTCGTCCTGCGGAAGCGGCCTGCGGACGATCTCGGAGCGCGATCCTGTCAGTTCGACAACCAGTTCGGCAAGATCCCGGACCGTAAACTCACCAGGGTTGCCGAGATTGATCGGCCCTGTCACCGTGGAGTCCGTCTCCATCAACGCGATCAGGCCTTGAACGAGGTCGTCAACGTAGCAGAAGGATCGGGTTTGGCGGCCATCACCATACAAAGTGATGTCCTTGTTGCTGAGTGCCTGGACGACGAAGTTGGAGACGACACGGCCGTCGTCCGGATGCATGCGCGGGCCGTAGGTGTTGAAGATGCGAGCGACCTTGATCGGCAGCCCGTGCTGACGATGATAGTCGAAGAACAGCGTCTCGGCGCAGCGCTTGCCCTCGTCGTAGCAGGAACGAGGGCCGATGGGATTGACCCGGCCCCAGTAGTGCTCGGCTTGCGGGTGCATCTCGGGATCGCCGTAGACCTCGGACGTTGATGCCTGCAGCACCTTCGCCTTCACGCGCTTGGCGAGCCCCAGGACATTGATCGTTCCAAGGACGCTCGTCTTGGTGGTCTGGACGGGATCGAACTGGTAGTGCACCGGGGATGCCGGACATGCGAGATTGTAGATCTCGTCCACTTCCACATAGAGTGGGGATGTGATGTCGTGGCGCAGCAGCTCGAACCTGGGATTCTTCAAGAGGTGCTCGACGTTCTGACGGGCTCCCGTGAAGAAGTTATCGACGCAGAGGACCTCGTGGCCTTGCTCGATCAGACTTTCACAGAGATGAGAGCCGAGAAAGCCGGCGCCTCCGGTCACCAGGATGCTCTTGATGCGTCGATGCGATGTCATGGTCTCGATTTCCCGTTCATCTCAGGATCCTGCAGATCCGGTTTCAGGACGATCCAGGCCGCCATCGACTGGCATGACCTTGATCGATGACGCTGCCGATCCCTGCGAGTCAGCGGCGATCTCACCCCCATGAAGCGCGGTCGCGCCACGGGATCACCCGTACGGGGATCCGGCGTCGCACCGCGGCGTGGCCCGTGGGCTGCCCGCCGTCGCTCGTCCGGACTCGACACGCCTCGCGCCGACGATCGGGCCCGTACCCGGCAGGGCGCTTCCCGGCCCTGCCGTCGCGGGGCCGCGACCCTGCCGCGTGTCACGCACCGGAAGTGCCGGCACGGTTTCGTCTGCTTGCTTCGGGCCGAATGGCATCTCGGCCACCTGCCGTGTAGACGCCACCATGACCGGCGAACGAACTCGTCGCCGCCAAATTTTTTGTATTCGTGATGCGATAATCTCGGTTTTCAAGCCGCTTCAAGCAATCGCCGACGGCGGACAATCCAGTATACGGCGAAAAAGGCGGCCGAGGGCGGCCGCCATCTGCTTCGACGGAGCGCAGCATGTCAGGCGAGTTGCAGGGGTGATCTGCCGAGCCGGTGGTTCATGCAGCCGCACGCCGTCCGATCGGCCGGCGAAGGGAATCCGGGCCAGATGCGCAGGCCGCGCCGGGACCGCCCCGAGCCGGCGATCGGATCGTCCGGCGGATGCTCCGTCGCTCCGGCAAGGCCCGCCGGGCTTCTGCCGGCGAGGCGCCGCGCCCGCGCGACGGGCGCTCCGAACCCCGACCGGGCCGTCGCAGGCTGGATCCAGCAGCGAGCGGGTGTGCCGGCTCGGCCTGAGCACGACGCGACCGGTCCGGCGGGCGGCACCGTCCCCGATCGGGGCCCGGCGGGCCGGTGCGGGTCCGGCGGGCGCGTGTCCGCTCGGAGACCCGCCCGCCGGCTCGCCGCATCGGCCTTATCGCGAGCCTGCCGGGCGGAGGGCCGCCGCGATGTCGCCCTTGATGGGCGCGCCGACGCCCGCGGGCGACGGGGATTTGGGCGCCGGCGCGGCGGGCGCGCGGGGAGGCGCGGCCTGGGCGTTTCCGGCCCGCGTCTCGGCAACCCGCTCGGCATCCGCGCTCGGCACCGGCTCGGCCGCGATCTGCACGAGATCGCGCGGCATCAGTCGCGTATCCGCGTCCGCCTGCAGGACCTGCACCGTGCCGCCCGTCTCGCGGCGGATCGTGAAGACCGGGACGCGCGCCCGCCCGCCGCGCGCTTCCGAGGCGCTGACAGCCGTGCGTCCCACCTCGGCGCGGCGGCGGATCGGGAGCAGGCTTTCGCGCAGGCTGACCAGCTCACGCTCGACCTCGGCGAGCTGCCCGGAGGCCTCGATGGTGCGGGAATTCTCAAGGTTCGCCGAGGTCTGCTCGGCGATCGCACCCTGGAGCTTCGTTTCCGAGATCCGGCGCTCGATCTCCCGCTGATCGTTCTCGATGTCGATGATCGAGCGCTTGAGCGCGAGCAGCCGCGTGACCGGCACCAAGCGGGCGGTCTCGGAATCCCCGCCGATGGCCGCCAGCTCCTGCTGCAGCATGGTGAGCTGCAGGCCCTTCTTGGCGAGGCTCGCCTTGAGCGCGGCCTCCTGCTCGACCAGGATCTGGGACTGCCGCTTGAGGTTCTTGATCTCGCCGGTCATCGCCTCGCGGCGCTTGGCGAACAGGTGCATCTCGCGCGTGAGAAGCACCTCGGCCTGGGCCGGCTTCAGGCCTTCGGCCCAGCCTTCCGGCACGTCGAAGCTCGGTGCGGACGCGGCTTCGGCGCTGAGCCTGGCCCGCCGGAGGATCGCCGCGGCCAAGCGGCTCTGCGTCTGCTCCTCCTGCTCGACCGCCCGGTAGGCCTCGAAGACCAGGAGCGGGCCGCCATTCTCGAGCAGGCGTGGGGCGCCGCCGGCGAGCACGTAGGCCTTCGCCGCCGTCAAGTCGGTCGCCCAGGCGTAGCGGCCCGGGTTCTGGACAGCGCCGCCGACGAAGATCGGAGCCGTCTCCAGGACCGTCACGGTGACGCGCGGCTCAAGGATGCCGGCCCGCTCGCGGCAGGCCGCGATGAGGCGGGCCTCCACTTCGTCGATCGTCTGGCCGGACGCGCCGACGCTGCCGACGAGGGGAAGGCGCAGGTTTCCGTCGCCATCCACCTTGAGCGCCAGGGACATGTCCGGCCGGCCGAACACGCGCACGTCGACCCGGTCCTCCGGCCCGAGCCGGAACGAATCCGCGCTGGCGGGCAGGCTCAGGACAGCGGCGAGTGCGAGACCTGCGAGAAGACGCTTCATACCGACCTCCGTTGTGCGCCGTCGAGGACGGCATCGATCGTTTGGACGAAGCGCGGCCACGTGAAAGCGGCCGCGCGTGCGGGCCCTTGCGCGCCCAACTGCCGGGCCAGATCCGCGTCCTGCGCGATGCGGCGCAGGCCGGCCGCGAAGGCGGCGGGCTCGGGTTCCACCAGCAGACCTGTGACGCCGTCCAGCACGGTCTCGCGCAGGCCGCCCCGGTTGCAGGCGAGCACGGGCCGCCCATGGGCCATCGCCTCGACCGGCGTCAGTCCGAAATCCTCGTTGAAGGCCGGGGCGAGGACCGCCCAGGCCTGCGTGTAGAGGGCGCGCATGCGCTCGTCCGACACCACCGTCTCGAACACGATCCGCTCGTCGCCGCCGGCCAGTTCCTGCAGCTGTGCGAAGTACGGACGGCTCTTGGCGTCGACCATGCCGGCAATGTGCAGGCGGAATCGCTGCAGCGCGGGCGGTGCGTCGCTCAGGAACTGGCGGAATCCGTCGATGGCGAGCTCGATGTTCTTCGTCCACATGATGCGGCCGGGGAGCAGGAACATCGGCTCGGAGGCGCCTTCGGGCACCGCGAGCCTCGGCTCGACGCCCGGATAGGCGAGGTGGATCTTGGATTCCGGAAAGAGACGATTGTCCGCGACGCGCCGCCGGACGGTGTCGGCGATGCAGATGACCTCGTCGAAGTTGCGCCACGCCATGCGATCGACGAGGCGGAACACCGTCTCGGCCGCCCGCTTCACGGGGCGGGCCGGACCGCCGCGCGCCAGCAGGCGATCGCGATAGACCTCATCGTAGGTCGCCCGCAGCGGCGTGAAGCACAGGTTGACCACGGGCTTGCGGCGGTTCGCGAAGGTCAGGAGCGGGCCGAGACCATCGCAGCAGACGAGAACCGCATCGTGCTCCGCCGGATCGAGGCGGGTCCGGACGATCGACAGCGCGGCCGCGGTGACCGCCGAGTAGGTCCGCTCGACCGAGACCCGGGACAGTTCCGTGACGCCCATCCCGTCGAGTTCCGGGAAGGTTCCGCGTGGATCGAAGTGGTTGGTGTAGATGCGGATCTCATGGCGGCTTCGCCGCTTGATCTCGATCAGCGCCCGCTCGATCCCGCTGCGCAGGTAGACCCAGGGATAATAGACAGCAACTCTCATCGCGGTGCCTCCGGGTAGGGCAGCCTGTGGGCGAGAAGTGTTCGGTACAGGCCGAGGACCACGTCGCCGCTGCGCTCCCAGTCGTAGGCGCGGGCACGCTCGCGGTTGCGGGCGCCGAGGGCGAGGCAGAGGTCGCGGTCGTCCCAGAGACGCTGCACGGCCGCGACCATGCCGGCCGCGTCCCCCGCCTCGACCCGGACGCCTTCCGCGCCCTGTCCGGTGGTCCCGATGACGGCGCAGCCGCTGGCCATCGCTTCGGCGACGACGATCCCGAAGGTCTCGGCGTGCGAGGGAAAGAAGAAGATCCGCGCTTGACGGAGCAGGTGCCGGTAGCGGTCACCGCGGCTCTCGTGCACGGTGAGGTTCTCCGGTGCCGCCGCCCGCAGCGCCGCGATGTCCCCGCCCCAGCCGACGGCAACGAAGCGGATATGCGGGCAGGCCCGGGCGACCGCGAGCAGTTCGGCGACCCCCTTGCGGGCCTCGAACTTGCCGGCGAACAGCACGAAATCCCCTTTCGGTTCGGGCGATGCCTCCTCGAAGAAGGCTGGATCGACACCGGGCGGGGCCAGCACGACGCGGTCGCCCGGCTTCCCCCGCGCGAGGGCGAGGGAGTCCTCGCTGAGGAAGATGCGGCCCTGCGCCGGGAGTGCCACGAGCAGGCGCTCGACCGCACGATAGCCCAGCGCGACCGGCTCGGAGCGCATGACCGACCATGCGCGGCCGAACAACGCCATGTACTCGCAGACGAGAGGACGGCCGGTCAGCCGCGCCGCCACGAAGGCCGGCAGCATCGCGTGGTAGGTGAAGGCGTGCACGAGGTCGGCCGAGCGCGCGGCCTCGATGAAGGCCGGAAGCCCGAAGGGCAGGGCCCGGCGGCACAGCGGCAGGCGCCGCGTCGGCACGCCCTCGTGGTCGCCCAGCGCCGGATCGCCCGCGCAGATCACCTGGACCTCGATGCCGCGCGCGCGCAGATGAAGGGCGCGCCGGTGGGCCAGAACCTCACCGCCGCCGCCGGAATCGGGCAGATAGCGTTCATGGGCGAGCAGGACGCGCATCGTCTCACAGCACCAGGCAACGGTGACGGATCGAGCCGTACGCGAGGGCGCCGAAGATCAGGGCCGCCCGGGGCAGCCCGACCACGATCCGCGCGGCGATCGCGAGCGGATTCCGGTACCGTCCGCTCTCCAGCGTCCGGATCCAGGGATAGGGCAGGGCGGCCAGCAGCAGCACCGGATGCAGCAGCGCGGCCCCGGCGGCGGCGCCGACGGCCAGTGCGAAGGCGGCTGACTGGCGGCTGACGAAGTAGCCGCAATAGAGGTCCTGCCGGATCGCCGGCCGGAGCCGCACCAGGAGGGGCCAGACCCGAAGGTTCAGTGCCTCCCGGTGCCACGCCAGCAGCGTCTGGCGGAAGACCTCGTGGTGCACGAGCGCGTCGGACGCGAAGGCGCGCGCCCAGCCGGACTGCACGACCTTCCAGCCGAGATCCGTGTCCTCGCCCCAGAAGCGGTCGAGGAATTCCGTCGAAAATCCACCGACCCCGAAGAAGGCTTCGCGACGGTAGAAGATGTTGCAGGTTTCGAAGTACGGCGTCGGCGCCGTCACCGTCACGGTCTTCTCGAAGAAGTGCCGCGGTTGATCCGGCCGAGGCAGCGTGCGTCCCTGGACGAGACCCGTCCCGGTCGTCATGGCGGCGACGCCGGCCCGGATCCAGCCGCGCGTCGCCTCGCAATCGTCGTCGATGAAGGCGATGATCGAGCCCCGCCCGATCTCGGCCCCGAACTGGCGCGATGGCGTGGGCGACGAGAAGGCCTTGCGGTGGTAGCTCAGGACCGGCAGGCCGCCCTGCTCGACGAGGGCGCGGATCGCCTCCTCGGTGCCGTCATCGGTGAAATTGTGAACGACGATGATCTCGTACCGGTCGGCCGGGTAATCCTGGCGAAGCAGGGATCCGATCAGACGCACGACCATCTCGCGGCGCCTGCGCGTCGGGACGACCACACTGACAAACGGGAATTCAGCGAAATTCATCCGAACAGCACCGCATGTTCGCGCGAAACGATGGTGACACACAGCGTATTCGCGCAGCGAAAACGGCTTGTGCCTCGGGATCGATGACATTGACGACAATATCATCGGCTTTCGGAGCAGCCGTACTAAAAAGGATCATCCGCACTGCAGATGGCGGCGAGGCGCGAACGAAATGCGGGAGGCTCGACGGGCTGGCCGGGCGGCCCGATCAGGATGCCGCGCTCCCATTCCGGGGCCGTTCGTGGGCGGACGTCACGCGCCGACTGCCCGCGCGATGTCGGCCGCCGATGATGGGGCGCACCGGCTCCCGGCCATCGTCGGCGGGGCCCTGCCGAACACGAGAGGAACAGGTTCGGCCGGATGCCGGAAGCGAAGACGGCCGGTCCGTCCGGTGGCGGTTCCTGGACGCCTGCCTCACGGGGGTTCCCATCATGCGACATCCGGTTGACGGCCTCGCCCTCTCCCATTTCGGCCATGCGGATGTCGGCGTCGCTCAGGCGCCGCGCGGGCTTGGGATCCGGGATCCGCTTCGATCAGGCGGATCCCGGATCAGACGCGGTCGTCCGCGCCGAGGATCGGCGGCGCTGCGACGTCGGCTGCCCGGCGGCGCAGCCCTCCCAGGCGGCGCTTCGGAAACGCGCGACGGTCCATCAGGGCGCGGATCCCGCGGTCGTCGACACGGCGGCTCGCCTGAACCATCCGGCGCCGCGCGAGGGTGTCGGGGAGATGGCGCAACGTCCAGAGCAGCGCCCGCAGCTTGGGCCCGCGGGGCGCGCGCAGGACGGCGTCCGCGAGGCTGTAGGCCAAGGCCGGAGGACCATGGCGCAGCAGGCGGGCCGCACCCCAGTTCACCAGAACGGACCGAAGCCGGTTCTTGGCGGCGTGAAACACGATGGTCTCGGCCGCGCGCCCGATGGCGCTGCCAACCCGGTGGTGGACGACGGCCTCGGGCACGACGCGGACGCGCCACCCGCCGAGCGTGAGCCGCCAGCCGAGATCGGAATCCTCGTAGCCGTAGAAGAAGGCCTCGTCGAACCCGTCGATCTCCGCGAGGGCCTTGCGCCGGACGAGCAGCGCCGAGCAGTTCGTCCACAGCACGTCGCGGGCGCGCGTCGCCGCGGTCGCGGGCTCCCCTTCGAGCGCATCCCACGCGAGACCGAGCGGCCCGAGGGCGCCGCCATACCCGTTCAGCAGGTCCGGCCTGTGCGCGTAGACGACCTTCCCTCCCACGGCCCCGATGTCCTGATCGGCGTCCAGGGCCGCGCCGCAGGCTGCGAGCCAGCCCGGGTCGAGCGACACGTCGCTGTCCACGAACGCGACCGCGGCGGTGTCCGCCTCGCGCCAGCCCAGGTTGCGCGCCGCGGCCGGACCCTCGGGGGCCTTGCAGCGGTAGTGCAAGGCGATGCCCACGGCTGCGAGGGCCGGACCCCATCCGCCGACCACCGCGCGGGTGTCGTCCGTGGAACTATTGTCGACGACCACCACGGCGCGCGGCCGCCGCGTCTGTGCCGCCAGGGCCGCGAGCGTTGCGGGGAGATCCCGGCCGCGATTGAAGGTCGGAACGACGACGGTGACATCCGATGCCGTCACGGGTGAGCCTCCTGAGTGGCGACGATCGCGTGCATGACACCCATCAGCAGGGTGATGGTGAACAGCAAGGGATCCCAGAGCAGCGAGTAATCGATCAGCTGCTGCACGTACTCGGCGATGATACCGCAGAACAATCCAAGCGCGAACAGACCCGTCACCTGGGACGAGGCCGCCGAGGCCCGCCAAGCCAGCACGAGACCGCGCAGCAGGAACAGCACGAAGCCGATCAGGCCGAGAAGTCCAAGCTCGGACAGCACGAGCAGGTAGACATTATGGACGGGCGCGGTGCTGCGGAGATGGACCTTGTTGCGGGATTCGTTGCTCGAGAGCGCGTCGAGGGCCATGAGCACGTAGAGATCCGGGGAATAATGCCGGATCTCCAGGCCGAAATTGTTCGGTCCGACGCCGAGTATGGGGCTGGACTCCCACATGCGCGTTGCGGCATCGTTGTACGCAGCCCGGAAATCCACCGAGGCCCCGAAATCGCCCGAGAGCCGCTTCTCGATCGCAGGGGCGAGCGGGGCCACCACGGCGACGAGGAGCACCGCACCCGCCACGATCAGGCCGACCGCCCGCAGGGCTCGGAGCGCGCGGCGCGCCGTCATCAGGGCGATCAGAACGAGGGTCGTGACGAGCAGGAGAGCGATCGGACCGCGCGACTGGGTCAGACAGATCGTGAGAGTGCCGGACAGCGCCACCAGTGCGGCCGCCCGGCCGATCCAGGAGCCGTGCAAGCCGAGCGCGACGGCGATGAAGGGCGGCGTGATCAGGAGCAGGTAGGGGGCGAGGTAGTTCGGATGCCCGAGGGTGCCGGCCGCACGGCGGGCGAGTTCGGCCGGCTCGCTGGACTGGAAGATCTGCGAGAGGCCGTTCTGGCCGGAGGCGAAGGCCGCCTGGAGGACCGAGATCGGCGTTTGCAGGAGAATGACCGCCGCGAGGGCCGCGACGATGATCGTGAGGCCGCGCGCGTCGAGATTGTACTGCAGGTAGAGCAGGAGCAGGGCGAGCTTGAGGTAGCGGACGATCTCGACGGTGCTGCCGAGCGGCTCCGTGCTGGAGGCCGCCGAGAGCAGCCCCACCGCGATGAGCGGCAGCAGCCACAGCACCGGGCCTCCCCGGGTCGGGCGCGGTGGCGCCGGCAGGCGCAGCGCCCGCTCTATTGGCCACAGCAGCAACAGCCCCACCAGGCAGACGTCCGCCGGGCACCAGTACAGGCCACGGCCGCCGAGGTCTCCGTGCAGCCAGTCGAAGTCATAGTATTGGCGATTGTAGGTCAGGGCCACGACGAAGAGGGCGAGCAGCACCGGCCTCAACAGCCCGGCAAGCACCACCGCGGCGAGCGCGGCGAGGCCGGCGACCCCGACGAGCAGGAGACGCGGGCTCACGGTCTCGAGGGAGCCGGCGAGCGGCACGCTCGCGATCCCGAGCAGCCCGACCGCCAGGAGCGGCGCCAGGCGGCCGCCTTCGGCCTCGATCGGCGAGAGACGCAAGCTCATCGGGCCGCCCCCAAGCGAAGCGCCGCGACCGATACGGGCGGCAGGACGAGGCGGAGGCGCGCGCCCGGCGCGACGGGCCGGGTCGCGAGCGTGATCTCGTCCCGGCCGTGCGGGCGCGGGGCGCCGAAATCGGCGGTCTGCGCGAAGGACAGGCCTGGAACCGAAATCATGCCGGTGCCGCGGGTTGCGTCGGGGGCGGGCCCGCTCAGGATCTCCATCGATCCTGCGCGCGACCGGTCGAGGTCGAGCTCGATCTCCGCGGGCGCCTCGAGGCTCGCGTTCGAGAGCAGGATGGCGAGTTCGCCCGACTCGGTGAGCGAGGCCACGGCCTCGACCGTGGAGGCAGCGTCGACCCTGTCGATGAAGCCGATCGGGCCGCCGGAGAATGTCGGGCCGTCCACGCGGGTGCCGATCAGGCGGCCCGACAGGTTCGAAGCGTAGAGGCGCAGCACCTCGAGGGCGGGCGTCGCCGCGTAGCCGCCGCCGACCTTGCGGCCGATCCAGCCCGCATTCAGCAGGTCACTGAGCTTGAAGAACTCGGCTTCCGCGACGCCGGGCGTCCGCAGCAGGACGTTGAGGACCCGCGCCACGTACAGGCCGGACCCCAGGGTCTTCACGTGGTCGAAATACCGGTTGGCCGGATCGACGGCGAAGAGCGGTCCCCACTCGGTGACGGCCAGCGTGAGCCGGCGCCCGGCCTGCACGGAGTGCAGCTGCCGCATCGTCGTGACGAGGTTCGCCGCCATGTTGGCCGGCGCTGCCAGCATGGCCCGGTAGACCGATGCGGCGCTGCCGCCCTCCGGACCCGGCAGCAGGGGCGCGTAGCCGTTATGGATCGCCAGCCCATCGATCTCCGCGGCGAGCGCGGTCAGCACCGTGTCGTTCCAGCCCCGATGGGCGTTGAAGCGGTAGCGCCCGAAATTCTCCAGGCCGATGGCGTAGAAGCGCGCCGCGGGATCCACCGCCCGCACGGCCGCGATGGTCGCGCGGGCGCGCTGCACATAGGTCTGCGGGTCGGTTTGCCCTCGGGAGATGTCCTGCTCCATGTAGAGCTCGTTGCCGAGCTCCCAGGTGACGCGCGGTCGGGCATCAGGGCCGATGCGCGCGCGGACGTAGCGCGCCCACTCGGCCGCGAGCGCGGGCGTGCCGCTGCCGAGGTTCAAGGTGATCAGCAGGTCCGCATCGATCCGTCGCGCGGCCTCGATGATCTCGTCCGTGCCGATGACGTTGGGCGATTCCTCCGGCTCGCCCGGGGCATGCTGGGAGCGCGGCCGGCTCGCCTGGGGACCGACGCCGTTGCGCCAGTCATAGCTGTCCGACCAGCCCCCTCCCGGAAAGCGCAGGACGCTCACGCCCGCGGCCTTGGCGAGCGCCAGCATATCCGCGTCGAGCGAGCGGGTCGCGGGGTTCCACAGCCCCTGCGCGTTGCGGATCCACTCGACATTGGCGCCGAACAGATGCCGGCGCACGGGACCGAGATCCTCGCCCGGGACGAGGGAGACGCGGGCCGCGACGGGGCGGCCCCGGGCCGGCGCGACCGCCGGCGTCACCTCCGACACGAGCTCGATATCGTCGAAATAGGCGGTCCCGGCCTGGCCCTCGGCGACGAGGAACACGATCGCCTGCCGGGCCGCTGCCGGGACGGCCTCGTCGGAGCGGATGGATTGCACGCTCAGGGGCGGCGCGGCGGCGGCGCGCAGGACGAGGCGCGCTCCGACGTCGGCACCGCTCCCGTCGAGGAACGCGACGCCGACGACCGCGGCCGCGCCGCCCTCCGCTCCGAGGCGGGCCCGCAGCGTGAGCGGCCGGCCGCTGAGATCCGCCGCCTCGATGACTTGGCCGAGGCCGAGCGGCTTGTCGCCGCCGCGATTGCGGCGGTTCGGCGACAGGGCGAGGGTGCGGCCCTGCCCACCCGCGACCGTGACCTGACGGACCTCGCCCTTGTCGGCGGTCTGGCCGTCCTGGCTCCAGCCGGGGGGCGGCGATCCCTCCTGTTCGAAATCCGCATTGGCGAGCCGCAGGCCCAGCGCCGGCTGCGCCGTGACCAGGAAGAGGCCGAGCAGCGCGGCGCACAGGGCGCCGCCGGCCGCGAGGATTCGGACGTGCCTCATGCTTGATCCTCCGCGCGCAGATCCCGGCCGGCGAAGACGGCGAGGCCGAGCACCCGCCGGGCCGTCAGGGTGAGGCCGAATGCCGTGAGGGCCATCGTCGCCAGGGTCGCGGCGGCCGCGCCCGTCATCCCGAACCGCGGCACGAGCAGCAGGTTGGCCGTCACGTTGGCGAGGATGCCGAGCCCCGTGACGGTCGCGATGCGGCGTTCGTTGCCCGAGGCGATCAACGCCGTGGAGGCCGCGCCGCCCGCCGCAAGGGCCATGTGGGCGGCTGCCAGCAGGCACAGGGCCGTCGTGCCGGAGCGGAACCCCGCCCCGAACAGCCCGAGAAGCGGGCCGGCGGCGATGGCGAGCCCGAGGCCGGCCGCGGCCGCGAGGGCGAGAGCGGCGCGGCTGGCCTGGGCCAGCGTCCGGGCGGCGGCGTCCCGATCGCCCCGCCCCAGCTGCTCGGCGAGCATGGGCAGCGCGCGCACGGTCGCGGCGGCGGTCCCGAGCGAGATGAGGGCGGCGAAGCGGGCTGCGACGCTGTAGATGCCGGCCGCTTCCGGATCGGCGAAGGCCGAGACCACCATGACGTCGAGCCGCTCGGCCAGGGCGGCCCCGCCGACGAGGAACAGCAGCAGCAGTCCCGGCCGGACCCAGACGCCGAGGCTGGGCCGACCCCGGGCCGTGAGCGCATGGCGGGCGATCGCGCGGCGCAGGGCATCCGCGGTCGCAAGGAGTGCCGCGAGGCTCGCGAGGCTGACCGCGATCAGGGCCGTGACCGCGTCGAGCAGGCCGAATGCCGGCAGCGCGAGCACCGCGCCCATGCCGGTGGCCGCGATCGGGCGCACCAGGAGGAAGGCCGCTTCGGCCGCGAAGGGACGATGCAGGGCCTGCAGCAGCGCTGTCGCGGTCTGCGCGGTCGCGAGCAGCAGGACGAGCGGACTCGCGGCCGCGAGCGCGCAGGCCAAGCCGGGGTCGTCCGCGCCCAGCATCGCGGCGGCGGCGGCGAGAATGCCGCTGCCGAGCAAGCCTCCTCCGACCGTCGCCGCGGCGACGGTGTCGAGGTAGGCCCGGGCCTCCGCACGCGCGCCATTGCTCAGGTACACGGGCAGGAAGCGCGAGGCCGTGAGCGGCAGGCCGCCGGCGGCGAACAGGGCGACCAGGGCGGCGGCGTTGAACGCCGTCGCGAAGGTGCCGTAGGCCGCGGCGCCGAGCAGGCGCGCGAAGGCCAAGTGCATCGCCAAGCCGAGCGCGCAGCCGGCGATCTTGAGGCCGAACAGCAGGACGCCGCTTCCCGCCACGCTGTTCGCGAGCCGCCGCAGGGACGCCGCGCGATCGCGGCGCGCCCCGGCTCCGGCCGATGGCAGCCCGAGCGCCCTCATCAGACTCGCTCCAGGCGAGCGGGAACGAAGCGGCGCACGCCGTTGAGGACGATGCCGATCGGCTCCGTGCCGAGCCACCTCAAGGCCTCGAGTGCCGCGATGTGCCGCTGGGCGCCGTGCCGGCCGGCGCGCACGACGAGGAGCGTCGCATCCGCCCGGCTCGCGCAGAGGGGTGCCTCCGCATCGCCGGACAGCGGCGGCAGGTCGAGGATGACGAGGCTGGCATCCCCTTGCAGGCCTGGGCAGCTCGCGAAGCCGTCGCGCAGGAACGCCGCGGCGGCCTCCGCGTCGTCCCAGGTTGCCACGACCAAGCGGTCGCCGACGGCGGTCAGGGCCAGGCCGGTCGGCAGATCCGGCGAGGACGGCAACGGGTCCATGCGAACGCGCAGGTCCCGGGCGTGGTGCAGCAGGTCCTGGCTCGTCGAGCCCGAGATGAGGCGCACCGGCACGCGGCCGCGCCGGGCCATGCCGTGAGCGAGCGCGAGGGCGACGGTGGAAGCACCCTCATCCGCCTCGGCGGCGGCGATCGCCAGGATGGTGGGCCGCGCGCCGCGCAGGCGCTCGCTGACCGTGACGACGAGTCGGTCGAGGGCGACCCGCGCCGCCGAGTCGGGATCGCTCGGCGACCAGACCTGCAGCGGGCGCTCCCGCGCCGGCACCTCGCCGACCAGCGGCAGGCCGAGCGCGGCGGCAGCCTCCTCGCCCCGGTAGAGGCGTCCGTCGAAGACTTCGCGCACGAGCGCCCAGCCGCAGGCGAGCACGCCCGAGCACAGCGTGATGATGCCGAGCATCGAGAGCTTGCGAAGCCCGATGGGCGTGCCCTCGGCGGCGGCGGGCTGCACGACGACCACGTTGGAGAGCCGCGCGTTCCTGAGAGCGGCGATGTCGCGCGCCTCCGCGAGACGCTTCTCGGCATCGCGGTAGCGCGCCTCAGCGAGTTCGCGCCGCCGCTCCAGCGACTTCCAGCCGGTCGCCGCATCCTGGAACTCGCGCAACGCCGTCGAGACCTTCTCCACGCGCTCTCGCGCCGCCGCCTCGACGTGGACGAGATCCTGAACCTCGGCCTCGAGCTGGCGGAGCAGCACGACCGTCAGCGCGCCGAGCTTGGCCTCGACTTCTCTCACCTCGGGCGCGTTGGCCGAGTTGTTGACGAGGAGACGCTCGCGCTCGCCGAGCAGCGCCACCATCGAGGGCGCCATGCTGAGGGCCGGCGAGTTCGGCGGAAAGGTTCCGAGGCCCACCGGCTCGCGCTGGCTGGCCGTCCGGACCAGGACGCGGCTGAGCCGTTCGAAGCGCCGACGCGCGAAGTCCAGTTCGAGGGACTGGCGTTCGAGCGCGCGCTGCGCCTCCACGAGGTCGGCCTCCAGAAGGGGCAGCCGGCTCGCCGCATTGCGGGTGTCGTGCTCGCGCTCGAACACCGCCATCTCCGCCTCGACCGCCTCGACGGCCGCCTTGGCGGCGTCGCGCTTGGTGCTGAGGAAGTCGATCTCGCCGCCTCCCTCGAACACCGCCGAGCGAAAGTTCGTGTAGATCTGCAGGAAACGGTCGAGGAGCTGCACCGCCTGCGCCTCGCCGGGCCAGCGCAGGCTGACCGAGATGACGTCGGAGCCCGGCGCATTGTCGAGGATCAGCGACTGGGCGAAGACCTGGCTGACCGCGGCCGAGCGCGACAGCGGCGTCTTCAGGCCAGCCATGATCAGGACGGCATCGGCCCCGTCGCGCATACCCTGGTAAAGGTCGGAGCCGAAGCGCTTCAGGCGACCGTAGAGGCCCGTCGGCTCCGGACGCACCTCCGGCGCGCCGAGGTTCAGGTCCGCGATCAGACGCGAGACCAGCACCTCGTTGCGCATGAGATCCATCTCCGACTGCACGGCACCGCGGGTTTGCGCCAGGAACGTGACGTTGCGGTCCGAGCCGAGCAGCGGCGAGGGCGTCTGATCGACGCCGACGCGAACGTAGAGCTTCGCGTTGGCCTGGAACATGTTCCCGCGCACCAGGCTCAGGTAGCCCACTCCGCACAGGATCCCGATCCCGACGACCGCGGCCATCTGCGGCAGCCACTTGAACACCACGAAGAGGAGGGTCGCGCCCGTGTCGCGGACGCTCCCCCCCGAGGCCGTGTGCGGCCTGGCAGGCGCCAGACCGGTTTCCGATGGGAGCTTGGTCATCCGATCTCACCGATCCGGCCGATGGAGTTCCGGGGCTAGGCGACGGTTTCCGCCAGGGCGTCCGCCGTGCTCCACCGCGGCGACCAGCCGACGGTCCGCCGGACTTTCGCGGCGCTGAGGTGCCGGGCGTCGATCTCCGACCGGGCCTCGCCCAGGACCAGCGGTGCGAGATCCGGGCGCCGGCAGGCGCTGAGGATCGCGTTGGCGAAGGCCATCGTGCGGAGGGGCTTCCCGTTCGATCTCACCGATCCGGCCCATGTAGTTCCGGTACCAGGCGACGGTTTCCGCCAGGGCGTCCGCCATGCTCCACCGCGGCGACCAGCCGACGATCCGCCGGACCTTCGCGGCGCTGAGGTGCTGGGCGTCGATCTCCGACCGGGCCTCGCCCAGGACCAGCGGTTCGAGATCCGGGCGCCGGCAGGCGCGGAGGATCTCGTGGGTGAAGGCCATCGTGCTGAGGGGCGTCTCGTTCGACAGGTTGAAGGCCTCGCCGGCCACGCCCGGCTCGTGCATGGCCTCGCCGATGGCGAGGTATCCGGCCACGACGTCCCGGACGTAGATGTAGTCGCGGATCATCGTGCCGTCCGAGCGCAGCACGGGGCGCTCGCCCCGCAGCGCCCAGCGGATCGTCCCGGGCACCAGCCGGTTGAAGTTGAGGTCGCCTCCGCCGAAGAAGTTGCCGGCCCGCGTGATGCAGATCGGCAGGCCGTAGGTCTCGAAGTAGCTGCGCGCCAGGAGGTCGGTGCAGCTCTTGGAGACGTCGTAGGGTGCGCGCCCGACAAGCGGCATGTCTTCCGTATAGGGAAGGACGTCGGAACTGCCGTAGCTCTTGTCACTGGACGCGACGAGGATGCGTTCGACCTTCCCGTACAGCCGGCAGGCGTCGAGCAGGTTCCAGGTACCCCGAATGTTGGCCTCGAAGGTGCCCACCGGATCGCGCAGGGCCGTGCCGACGATCGGCTGAGCGGCGAGGTGGATCACCGTGTCCACCTCGTGCTCGTTCACGGCACGCCGCAGGGTCTCCCGATCCTCCAGCCGGCCGTGCACGACGATGGTCGGCTTGGCCAAGTCATCCGCCAGCGAATTTCCGTAGGCATTGAGGTCGCGCACGTAGCCGACCACCAATGCGCCGCTCTCGCGCAAGGTCCGCACCGTCCACGAGCCGAGGAACCCGGCCGAACCGGTGACGAGGACGCGCTTGCCGGACCAGAAAGACATCTTGCTCATCGAACAACCTCCAGCTCACGGGCCCGAACCACCGACGGGCGCGACTCGATCCAATCGAACTCGCGGCTCTCAAACATTGCCTCGAGTTCCTGCTGATCCTTGAACGTGTCCATCGACTTGAAGAAGCCGTCATGGTCGAACGAGAACAGCTTTCGACTCCGTAGCAGGGAGGGAAAGACTTCGCGTTCGAGGCTGCTGCCGTGCCAATGATCGAACACGGCCTTCCTCATGATGCAGTAGCCGGCATTGATGCGGTGATCACGCAGGATCGGCTTCTCACGGAAGGCGCGGACGCGTCCCTCGCGATCGGACTCGATCGTTCCGTACTGGGAACGAAGCGGGACGTTGGTGATCGTGGCGAGACCGTCGTGGCTGCGGTGAAAGGCGCGCAGGCTGTCGAGATCGACGTCGCAGAGCCCGTCCGAGTAGGTGACGAAGAACTCGTCGCCCAGCCTGTCCTGGCAGAGGCGGACACGATCGCCGGTGTCGGCCTCGTCGCCGGTGTCCACCAGTTCGACGTTCCAGCCGAGGGACCGCCCGGCAAAGTAGTCGAGAATGACTTCCTTGCGATATCCGAGCGACAGAACGAAATCCGTCACCCCCTGGTTCGCGAAGATCTGCATGACCCGGACGATGATGGGCTTGCCACCGACCGGCATCATCGGTTTCGGCAGGTAGTCGGTGTAGGGGTAGGCGCGCGTGCCGCGCCCACCGGCCAGTATCAAGACTTTCATGTGCGCTCTCTCCTTTGCGCGTTGCTGGTAGCCGTTGGCGGCTCCACGCCGGTGATGCTGGATCCTGATCGCGTGATGCGGGGGTCAGGACGCCGCGAAAGTGCTCAGGCCGTCGGCGCAAGGCGCCGGGGCGGCCGATGCAGGCTCGGAGGCGAAGGGCGGAGTCGCGCTGCCAAGCTGCGTCGGGAGGAATCTCTGGATGGGGAAGCGGCTGGCTCCGCGCCCACCGCGCAGCAGGAACCGCCAGCCGGTGAATGCTATGAGTGCGACATCCAGGTCAGTATTCCGGCGCTGGATGTAGAGAACATCGTAGGCTTGGCGCGCCTGGGCATGCTCGACCGAGTCGACGATGCCGTGGAAACCCATCACTTGCGCCAATCCGGTCATGCCGGGCCTGACGCTGTGACGGTGGTGATAGTTCGGCACCACGTCCTCGTAGGGAACCTGGAGAACGTGCAGGCCGACCGGATGGGCGCGCGGACCGACCAGAGACATGTCGCCGGCCAGGACGTTGAGGAGCTGCGGAAGCTCGTCGATGCAGTAGCGGCGCAGGATCCGGCCCAGCGGGGTCAGGCGCGCTTCATGGTCGTCAGGGTCGCCGATCGCGATGCACTTCGGCGAGGGCCCGACCATCGTCCGGAACTTGCAGATCGAGAAGATCCGGCCGCCCTGCCCGTACCGCGCCTGACGAAACAGGACCGGCCCGGGACTGCTCACCTTGATGGCGATCGCGACAACGACCAGCAGAGGTGCCAGCAGGAGCAGAATGCAGGCACTTCCGATCACGTCGACCGTGCGCTTGGCCAGCGCATCCACGATGGCTGCCGCATCCGCCGCCTGCCGCTCTCCCCTGGCGGGCGCATCCAGGTACGCGTTGCCATCCTCCGGCTCGGCCAGCGCCTCGCGCGGGTGCGAGCTCATGATGAGGCTCGTCATCGACTCCCCCTGATCTTGGCGTGAGCTGAAGAATTCCTCCGGGCCCGGCCGTCTCGGCCCGGGCGAAGATTTGTGATTGCAGTAGACATCGCGGCGGGGCGGCCGGCGGCAAAATTTTTTGCAGCATTCGTCGAATGCTGCCGCGCGGACGTGCCGGTCTGCGATGGATCGATGATCCGGCGCGACCGCAGGTGTGCAGCGCCTTGTGCGCCGACGCACAAGAAAGATGCGACTGATTGCATGCGGTGGAGCGATGGCGGCGGGGATGATCGTCTCGGGCGCGACGGCACTCTGGGGCGCGTCTGCCCTCATCGACGCCGCTTCGCGGCCCCTGGGGGCACGGCAGCCGCGAGGGCTGTTCAACCGCGAGGGCTGTTCCTGGGGGCCCGCCGATCCGCCTTTCGCGGCTCGCGACCTGGCCTGGACGCGGCGGCGCGCGCGGGCGGTGCCGAGGAGCGGTGCCCGGCGATGCCCCGCAGGGGCGCGACTGATCCGGGATGCGCTTGATCGCAGCGGATCCCGGATCACGCGCCCGCGCGGCGCCTGAGCGCGGCGCCTGAGCGACGCCGACATCCGCATGGCCGAAATGGGAGAGGGCGAAGCCATCAACCGGATGGCGGATGATGGGGATCGTGCGCGGGAGCGGTGCCCGCCGGAGTGGAGCGCGATCCGGCACGGGGGCGCAGCATCACGGCCCGAGGGCCGCGGCGGCTACGGCCGGAAGGCGAGCGGACCCGACGCCCATGGAGCCCGTCCGGGACCGGCCCGTCCCGGCGGCGATGCGCTCATCCGGCGCCGTCCGGTGCGCGGTCAGCGCAGCGCGACCGCCAGCTCCTCCACGACACGCTCCACGTCGCGGTCGCTCATGGTGGCGCGCAATGGCAGCAGCAGCCCTCGGTCGGCGAGACGGCGCGCGGTCGTGAGCGGGTGCGGGCGCTCGGCATGAAATGCCGAGAGATGCGGGATGCTATCGAGCGAGGGAAAGAACGGGCGCGCGCCGATGCCGCGCTCGCCCAGACGGGCGATCACCCGATCGAGGGCCGGCGCAGGGTTGCGAAGGACGAGGGGAAAGAACCACTGGACCGGCTCTGCCCAATCGCGGATGGCCTGCAAGGCGATGGACGGATGATCGGCGAGGAGCTGGCGATACAGTCGATTCAGCTCGGCGTGACGCGCAAGGATCGCGTCCGCCCGCTCCTCCTGCGCGCACAGGATCGCGCAGGCGAGATTGGTCAACCGGTAATTGTAGCCGAGCCGGTGATAGATCGCTCGGCCACCGAGATCGAGCCCGTGGGCTCGCACTTGCGTCGCACGCACGATGAGGTCGGCATCGTTCGTGAGCAGCGCTCCTCCCTCGCCGCAGCTGAAGATCTTGTTCTGGAAGAAGGAGTGCGTGGTGACCGTCGCGGCCGCGGCGACCGGGTTTCCGCGATATCCGGCGAGCGGAGCGTGCGCCCCGTCAGCCACCAGGGCGATGTCCCGCGCCCCCGCGATCTCCTCCAGGGCGTCCATCGGGCAGGGATGGCCGAACAGATGGACCGGCATGATGGCCCGGGTGCGCGCCGTGACCGCGGCGGCCGCGGCGGCCGGGTCGATGCAGAAGGTCTCGGGGTCCACGTCGACGAGAACGGGCCGGGCGCCGGCGTGCAGCACGGCATTCGCGCTCGCCACGTAGGTCGTCGCCGGCACGATCACTTCATCGCCGGGCGCGATCCCGAGCGCCACCAGCGCCACGTGCAGCGCCGCCGTTCCGGACGAGACCGTGATCGCATGAGCGGTGCCGTTCCGGGCGGCCCAGATGGCCTCGAAGCGGTCGCGGAAGGGGCCGGCGGGCCCGATATCCCCGCTCGCCAGCGCCTCGGCCGCGTAGGCGATCTCGAGCTCCGACAGGTTCGGCAGCGAGAGGGGCACGTCGCTCGCGCGACGCGACATCGAGAGGGAAGCGGTCATCACACGGGCACCTCATGCTCGGACAGGTTCGGCAACAGGAGCGCATCGCGCGAGCGACGCGGCGCCGGGAGACGGGCGGTTCATCGCAACGGGATGGCGGCGGGCAGGGGAGGGCCGATCTCGCGCGGCGGGGCGTCGCCGCCGAGCAGGCCCTCGTAGCGGGGGATCAGGGCGTTCCAGGAGAAGGCCTGCGCCCGCGCGCGGCACCGCGCGCGGGTCTCGGGCCGCGCGGCCAGGGCCGCAGCCCTCAGGATGGCCTCGCTCAGTCCGGCCGCGTTCGTGGCGGCCAGCCGCGTCGAGCCCGGATCGAACAGAGCCCCCACCGTCTCGTCCGCGACGATGTCCGGGATGCCGGCGTGCCGCGCGCCGACCACCGGGGTTCCGGCCGCCAGGGCTTCGATCAGGACATTGCCCAGCGCCTCCCAGACGGCCGGGTTCACGCAGACCGTCGCGCGTGCGTAGAGGTGCGGCAGGTCCTCGACGCGGCCGAGACCGAGAAATTCGACTCGATCGCGGAGGTTGCCCGGAACGGCAGCGGACAAAGCCGCGCGGGTGGCCGGGCTCGATCGTCCCGTGTAGACGAGCCGGAGAGCCGGCAGCCGCTCGGCCACGGCCGGGAACGCCTGGGCGAGGAGGAGTGCGCCTTTGCGCGGCTCGTCGGCATCCCCGCTGAACAGGATGTAGGGTTCGCGCGGAGCGTCGTCCGGCAGCGCCTCGAAGGGAGCGGTCTCGGTGGGGGACGCAAGCAACGTCCCGGCGACCCCGTAATCCCGCGCGAGCGCGTCCTGAGCGAAGCGGGACAGGACCGCCACGGCATCCGCCTGCCGCAGCACCATGCGGAACATCAGGCCGTCGGCGGGAATGCGCCGGAAGTAGCGCCGCACCGGAATGCCCGTACACTGAAAGACGAGGCGGAACCGTGCACCCGCCCGGCGCGCGATCAGAGCGCCGACCGCATCGTGGTAGTTCAAGCAGTGCACGGCGTCGAACGGCTCCGCACGGAGCCACCTGGCCAAGTCCCAGCCGAACAGATGCTGGCTGTTGAACCAGCGGCCCGTCAGCGCGGCCGGCCCGGTTCTGCGGCGAAGCAGGACGCGCCGGACCGGGCCATCGGCTTCGATCCGCGTTTCGGACGCGGGAGAACTGGTCAGGACGGTGACGTCGTGGCCGCGGGCCGCCAAGCGCTGCGACAGATCATGGAGCATCCGCTCCGATCCTCGGCGAACCTCCGGCCATGCCGTCGGGTGAGTCACTGCGATCCGCACTGTTGCCTCCAACCGCTTCGCCGCGAGCGACCACGACCGTGTGGCTCCGGCGAGAAACTATCTTGCATTCAGAATTGTCGAGACTGATCTTGAAAAACGATGTAATTTGCCGTGGCGACTTCCGTATCGAGCAAATGCATCGTCAGAGATGAAAAGCTTCAAGGTGTCATTATGGAGCAACGCGCGGGTTCATAGAACGAGTGCGCGGTAGCGAATGCTTCCATAAAGCAGGGATGTTATCATGACGACCATCCGCGGCAGGTGAGCAATCACACGCCCGGCGTGGGCTGCGAGCTGCCGCGGGTCCACGGAGCCGGTGCGATGGATGCCCCGCGCGAGCAGTGCCGGCGGCAGCACGAGCAGCAGCAGCGGCTGCCAGATGACGGCGAACGCCGCCACGCATACCGCGAGGTAAAGCAGCCATATCGGAGGATAGAAGAACAGGCGCGCGACGAGGAGACGTCTCCTGAGTTCCGGATGCCGCTTGACTAGGGCAGGAACCAGAAACAATCGTGTCGGCTCGAGAATCCATTGGAGAAGCGATTGCTGTTCGATCTCGTGCCAGATGACGGCGCGCGGCTCGAAGCGGCGGGTGTAGCCGGCCTCGATGATGCGCCAGGCGAGATCGGTATCGGCACATTCCGTCGCCCGGTTGAGCGGGTCACGGAACGAGAGGGTTTCGTCGAAGCCGCCGAACGCGTCGAACACGCTTTTCCGCACGACCATGTTGGCGGTCGGAAAGGTCGGGTGCTCCTGCGCCGTGACGAACGTGAGTTTGGAGCAGAGCGATGCCGTTTGCTCCGGCTTGGGCAGGACCGGGCCCGTCGAGAACGCGACCGCCGGGTCGGCCAGGGCGGCGATGCCAAGGGCGAGCCATTCGGGATGGGGCCGGCAATCGCTGTCCGTGAAGGCGATCAGCGGGGCCCGCGCCTCAAGCACGCCTCGGTTGCGCGCCGGGGCCGGTCCCTTGTCGTGCTGCATGCGCAGGTAGCGGAGCTGCAGACCCTGGGCCCGCATCGCCGTGCAAAGACCGGCGATATCGTCCTGAGACACGTTGTCGACGACAATGACTTCGAAGCTCTCGACGCCAATCGTCTGCCTGAGCAAAGCTTCCAGGCAGTCCTTCAGCAGAAAGAAGCGGTTCTTCACGGAAATTACGACCGATATGTGCGGATTATTAGTTGAATTATTGCCTGGAATATGGCTAAGATCCCTACCATCCATGGCTTCACCTCCGCCGCGCTTGCCCGCACTCCGCGATCCGATCCGAAACGACGCGGCGCAAGCGCTCCTAGCTGACAAGCGATAGATTTCGAGGCCGCAAGCGTCTGCTAAAAATTATGCGCCACCCGAGCGGTTTCGGGCGGCCATCCACGGACGGCGGTGCATCGTAAGGATTCCGAGTTCAATGGGCCGATTGACTTGTAGCGTGGCGTCGCACCGTGCCGGCGGCGGGAGCAGGTGCTTCCGGTGCGGTCGGCGCGTGTCTTGGTTCGGCGCTTCGGACGATGAAGGGTCGGCAGGGGCCGCAAACGAACACGATGACCGATGGACTTTCTGCCCTGTCCCATGCTGCCCTGTCCCGTGCCAACGGCATGACGGCCGCCCTGGATCGGGCCGCCGATGCGTCGGCCTGAAAGACAGGAGCCGCATCGCTTCGTGTCCGCCCGGCGGCCCCTCCCGCTTGGGTCAGGCCAGCGGGCGGCCGTGACCGGCCCATCGCGTCTCCACTGCGCTTCCTCGCCTGGGCCGTCCGTGTGACCGGGGGCGTTGACCCGCGGGTTCCTCGCCTTCCGGGGGGATGCGACGTCTCACCTGACTCCGCCCTGTCGGCCTCGATCACCCGGCGGCATCGACGCACGGTCGGTCTACGAAGCCGATGCAGTGCGAGCAACGGTCGCGCCGCCGATACCTGACGCATTCAGCAGGTCGTCCCCTTCCTGCCAAGCCAAAGTCAAGCGCGACCGAAGACGCTCCTACTGCAAAGGTGGGACCGCATCTTCACTCTGAAGTGAGAAATATCACCGCCGGCGGTCGCTCTGTCCCGTATTAATGATCCAGATCGGCTGACAGGGCGCCGAAGCAGCGGGATATAGGGTGAAATAGAACTTGGCCTCGGCGCAGGCACGATGTCCGGAGCACTCTCGCGTGGCGAGCCGGACTCTGGCGGCGTGCGGCAGCGCGGCCGGCCTGTCGGCTCCTGAAGCGGGGGCGACTTCGCCGCCCGGTCGGGGTCGGGGCGCAACGTTCGACGGAGCGCAGCGGCCACTCACTGCAGCATCGCTCCGACTCGCGGGGCCACCCGTGCGCCCTCGCTGATCCGGCGTGTAGCTGATCAGTTGAGCACGAACGCGATCGATACGATTGAAGCATGGCGCCAATGTGCATGCACGGCCGCGCAAACGAGTCCAGCCTGATTACTCAGATGTTCGACCGGAATGAACGGTACAAGCAAGCCTCAGGGGACGATCACATGCTTGGGACAGCGATCGGCGGTGCAGCAATTCAGGGCCGCGCAGCCGCGAAAATCAGCCGGCTCACGAATCTCGGCGGCGCGGACCGCGAGGCCTTTCATCACCTCGTGCGCAAGTGGCGGTACGTCGCCGCCCGCGATGATCTCGTTGAGGAGGGCGACCATCTCGGCCATGTCAGCCTGATCATCTCGGGATGGGCTTACCGCTACAAGCAACTGGAGGATGGCCGGCGACAGATCGCGGGGATCCTGTTGCCGGGCGACCTGACGGAGGCGCTCGCCCCGGAGGGATACGCGATGGACTGCTCCATCGCCGCCCTGACGCCGCTCACCTGTGCGGACATCCCGCTCAGGGCGCTGGCGACCGTGTGCGAGCAGCACCCGGCGGTCCGGCAGGCCCTGCTGTGGGAGAGCTTCATCGCGGCCTCGATCCAGCGCGAGTGGCTGCTGAATGTTGGTCAGCGCGTCGGCACGGAGCGGGTCGGCCATCTGCTGTGCGAGCTGTTCCTGCGGCTGCGCCGGGCCGGGCTCACCGAGGACAACAGCTTCGTTCTGCTGCTCACTCAATTCGACATGGCCAATGCCCTGGGCCTGTCGCACGTCCACATAAACCGCAAGCTCGCGCAACTGCGCGATCAAGGGCTCGTGGAGATGCTCGGTCGAACCGTGCGGATCCCCGACATCGCCGCCCTGCAGGCCGCAAGCCTGTTCAACCCGAATTACCTCCACCTCAGCGACGCGGCAGCCCGCAGCGAGGTTCAGCCGCGGCTCTCCGCACCGGCCGCGCCGCACCGGATCGATCACAATCGCCTCGTCACGCACGGCCGTCGGCGGCAGGCAGCGCGCACGCCCCTCGCGGGTGCGGTCCACTCGGTCGCTGATCGGTCCGCCCCATCTGCCGGGTCCCGGCCCCGTGTCGAAGAAGCGGTCAGATTTGCGAGACGGTGAGGCCGGCGATGTGATCCGCAGGCATGGCCCTCACACGGGTCGATCTCCACGCCGGCACACAGGTGGGAATCCGGGTTTCAACCGCGCGGCGCGAATCGACATCAGTCTCGGCCATTGTCACTCTCCATCCGCGCTCCAGTCGTCGACAAGAGCCGGCCATGACATGACGGTCCCCGGATCCTGGTCCGGCCGGAAGGTGAGCCTCCGGGTTCCATTCGGCAGCCTCCCGGGCCGCCGCCGCGCCTCGATCTTGGCCCTGGCATCGGCCAAGGACGAGAACCGGTTCGCATTCAGGCACCAGAGCCGGTTAGACCCTCTTGTGGTTCGCCCTCCGGCCTTCCCGGCGCCGCAGGATGCAGATCCGGAAATAGCCGGAGCGCACCCGGCTCTTGGCCGGATCATGGATGAGCCTCCGCAGCGGTGCCGGATCGGGCCTGGTCGGGCGATAGCGCATGCTCGACCGGCCGACGCCGAGCGCGCCGCAGCCGCGCCGCTCGCTCAGCCCGTGCGCCTCTCGCACCTGGTTCACGAGGTCGCTGCTTTGCGAGCACGTCCTGCAGGATGGGCTTGTCGAGGCTCAGATCAGCCACGCGCTGCTTGAGCTTCCGCTTCTCCTCCTCCGGCGGCTTCAGCCGTCGCAACTCGCCCGTGCCCAGTCCGCCGTAGAGCTTCTTCCAGCGTTAGAACGTCTGCTCGGAGATGCCGATCCGGCGCAGGACCTCCGCGACCGGCGTCCCGGTCTCGGCCTGCTTCAGCGCAGAGGGGATCTGCTCCGCGGTGAACCGGCCCGTCTTCACGGTTCCGCTCCTCCCGTCAGGGGCTCACAAAACCGGAAAACTCGCACTCACGCCGGACCAAAGCGATGGGGGGACGTCAAATCTCACCCAGTGGGTCATCCGGCGGTTTGCCAGACACCGTCTGGACCACTCGGCGCCCGGATTGCACCCTGGCCAGATGCGCAAAGCGAGCTGCCGGCATACAAAGGATCCACAATATGGGATGTGGTCGAGCTCCGGAAGCGGGAGTGGAATAGGCTGATGGCTGTCAATTCTCCCGAGCTGAAAGCATTCCTGGTCGACACGCCCTTCTTCGGCGGCCTCTCGGACACGAGTCTCGATCTCTTGATCTCGATGTTGGTTGAACGACACTTTGAGGCAGGCGCCACGATCATAGTAGAGGGAGAGCCTGGACACTCGATGTATATTGTTCATTCTGGGGAGATTATGGTGACTAAGATCGGAGGATCGGGATGTGTCGTTGATATATGTCATCTCGGCCCAGGTGATTTTTTTGGAGAGATGACCGTCATTGAAATACAGAATAGATCGGCAACTCTCATTGCAAAACAACCGGTCGTGGCATACGAGCTCACAGCTCGAAACCTGTATAACTTTTATAAAAAAGACATCTATGCATACGCGATGGTGCTGCAGAACATAAATCGAGAACTTTGCCGAAGGCTACGCCAGGCCGACACCCACATTGTCGGCACAGTGAGTGCTACGCGCGGTCCGATACTTTAGATGCGATCGAACAGCGCCGCTGCAAGGAGCGTGGCGGCTCAGGTCTCCCGGATCATTCCCTTAGGAAAAGATTCGGCCGCCTCCTTGCGGTTCGCCGACCCGTGTCGGGCAGAGCAGCACCCGGGATCGAACTCGGGAGCGCTACGCTCGCCTCCGTCCGAGCGACCGCCCCGCTTCCGGATCCCGATCCAGCACGCACCCCGAAGGCCGCGAGCCCGAGCGTAGGTGCGGTTCCGCTCCTGCCACGCGTGCTCCGCCGGCTTCCGCTCACCCTCGTGGGTGAGGGGCGCCTTGTCCTCATCCGGATGCGCGCAGAAGGCCGACATCACCGGGCTGTTGGCCACGAACGGCGGGATGCTGTCCGCCTCGGAGGGGGCGAACGTCAGCGCGCCGATCCATCCGACATCCGGTTGATGGCTTCGTCATCTCCAATTTCGGCCATACGGATGTCGGCTTCGCTCAGGCGGCGCGCTCAGGCGCGTGATCCGGGATCCGCTGCGATCAAGCGGATCCCGGCTTCCCGCCTTGCCCGGCCGAGCGCAGCGTCGGCGGAAGGAGAACCGGGAGAGGGAGCGGACATCCCGGATGCCGGCTCGGCAGGGAGCGCGTGGCGGGACCCGTCCATCCCCCTCCGCGCCCCGGCGCCCCGGTCACGCGCCGCGGAACAGGGCGTAGCCGAAGCGCGTGAACTTGAGGGGCAGGTGGACGTGCGCGGCCACGTCCTCGATCGTGAAGCGGAACGGCACCCGGTCGAGGAAGCGCCCGCCCCCCTCCGGGGCGAGATAGTCGCCGACGTCGAAGGTGACCTCGTAGATCCCCGCCGTCACGCCCGCCCCGCCGGAGATCGGGTGGGGCAGGTGGCCGTCCGGGCCGATCCGGCCCTCCGCCACCAGCCGCCGCCCGGCCGGGTCGAGCGCCTCGACGGTCACCCGCAGCCCCGCCGCCGGCCGCCCCGTCGCCACGTCCACCGCGTGGACCGAGATCCCGCCCGCCCTCATCCGATCCTCCCCCCGACCTCCGGCCGGCGATGCGCCCAGGGGCGCCGCCGCTCCATCGCCTCCGCCACGTCGAGCAGCAGCCCGTCCGCCCCGTACCCGGCCACGAGCTGCAGGCCGATCGGCAGCCCGTCCGGGGACGGAGCGACCGGCAGGCTGATCGCGGGCAGCGCCGCGGCGTTGACCCAGCCCGTATAGATCGCGTGACCCCGCGGCCCGACCGGCCGGCCGTCGATCCGCGCCGGACACACCTCCGCGGCCGGCCAGGACAGGGCCGCGATGGCCGGCGTGACCAGGAGATCGATCTCCGCGAAGAGCGCGCTCGCCGCGTCGCGCAGGGAGGCGACGCGGTCGAGGATCCGGGCGAGGCGGGTCGCCGGGGCGCGGGCGCCCTCCTCGGCCATGGCGCGGTAGGGCTCGCTCGCCCGCCGCCCGAGGGCGGGATCCTCCGCGAAGAGCCGCGCGAGGCCGATCCGCCCGATCTCCGGCCAGAGGTCGTTGAGCGCCGCCACGTCGAGTGGGAACCGGCCCTCCGTCACCGTCGCCCCGCAGGACGCGAGGTCGTCCAGGGCCTCCCGGCACGAGGCGGCGATCGCCGGATCGAGGGGCGCGTCGCCGAGGCGCTCGACGTAGAGCGCCCGCAGCGGCCGCGGCGGGGCGGCGGGCGGCGTCGGGAAGCGGGACCACAGCACCCGCGGGTCCGGCCCGGCCATCAGCGCCAGCACCGCCCGGCTGTCCGCCACCGTGCGGGTGAGGGCGCCCGCCACCTCGAAGTCGAGCAGCGGCGAGGGCAGGCCGCCGCGGCGCGGCACGAGGCCGAGCGAGGTCTTGAGCCCGACGAGGCCCGTATGGGCGGCCGGGCGGCGCAGCGACCCGCCCCCGTCCGTGCCGAGCGCGATCGGGGCGTAGCCGGCGGCCGTCGCCGCCGCCCCGCCGCCCGTCGAGCCGCCGGGCGTGAGCGCGGGAGCCCAAGGGTTGCCGGTGGTGCCGAACCGGGCGTTGGCCGTGTAACCCTGCACGGCGAATTCCGGCATGTTGGTCTTGGCGAGCGTCACCAGGCCCGCCGCGCGCATCCGCGCCACCGGCAGCTCGTCCCGGGCCGCGGGCGGCTCGGGCCCGTCCCGCGGCTCCGCGAAGCTCGCGGGCAGGCCGGCGGTGACGAGGAACTCCTTCACCGTCATCGGCACGCCGTCGAGCCGCGACAGCGGGCGCCCCGCCCGCCAGCGCGCCGCGCTCGCCTCGGCCTCCTCCCGGGCGCCCGGAGCGAGCCGCGTGACCGCGTTCAGCGCCGGCTCGCAGGCATGGAGCCGCGCGAGGCAGGATTCGAGCACCGCGACCGGACTCGCCCGCCCATCGGCGAAGCACTCTGCCATCTCGGTCGCGCTCAGTGCCCAAAGGGCGGTCATGGCGGGCTCCTGCGGCTGCCGGTCTCCCCGGGGAGGCGGCTCAACTCACGGCATGGCATGGATTTTCCTCGAACCGGCATACGATTTGCGAAGACCGGCGGGCAAGTTCGATGCCGCGGGGTGAAGGCCGGTGACGGAAGCGACGATGCGGGCCGGGACGGGCCGGTCCGTCGTGCTCGACGGGATCACCCACCGCTACGGGGAGGCGGTGGCGGTCGGGAACGTGACGCTCGACATCAAGGGCGGGGAACTCGTCTCGCTGCTCGGCCCTTCCGGCTGCGGGAAGACCACGCTCCTGCGGATCGTCGCGGGCTTCCTGCGCCAGACCGAGGGGCGGGTGATCGTCGGCGACGCGGTCATGGACGACCTGCCGCCGAGCCGGCGGGCGGTCGGCATCGTGTTCCAGAACTACGCGCTCTTCCCGCATCTGAGCGTCGCCGAGAACGTCGCCTACGGCCTCGCCGCGCGCGGGGCGCCGAGGGCCGAGCAGGAGGCGGAGGCCGAGCGCCTCCTCGGCCTCGTGCAGCTCGGCGCCATGGCGGAGCGCTACCCGCGCCAGCTCTCCGGCGGGCAGCAGCAGCGCGTGGCGCTCGCCCGCGCCCTGGCGATCCGGCCCGCCGTGCTCCTCCTCGACGAGCCCTTCGCGGCCCTCGACAAGAATCTCCGCCTTGACATGCAGATCGAGGTCAAGCGGCTGCAGCGGGTGGCGGGCGTCACCACGATCCTGGTCACCCACGACCAGGAGGAGGCGCTGTCCCTCTCCGACCGGGTGGCGGTGCTGTCGCAGGGGCGGCTGGAGCAGTTCGCGGCCCCGACCACGATCTACGACGCGCCCGAGAGCCTGTTCGTCAACACCTTCGTGGGCTCGGCCAACACGATGCCGGGACGCGTCGTCGGCCAGGAGGGCGCGGGCGCCCGCGTCGCCCTCGATGCGGGCGGCGAGATCGTGGTGCGGCGCCCGGGCCGGGCGCTCGCGCCGGGCGCGCGCGTCGTCGCCTGCCTGCGGCCCGAGCACCTGCGCCTCACCGACGGCGAGGAGGGCATCGCGGGCGTGGTCGAGATGGCGCTGCCGCTCGGCCCCACGGTGATCCACGAGGTGCGGGTGGGAGCGGGCGGCGCCCTCAAGGTCGCCGAGCCGCGCCTCGGCGGCGCGGCCGCGCGCCCGCCCGGCACCGCCGTGCGGGTCGCCGTCGCGCCCGGCCTCGCCTCCGCCTTCCCCGCCGCCTGATCCTCGCCCAGGACGCTCCGATGATCCTCGACCGCCGCCGCCTCCTCACCACCGCCCTCTCGCTCGGCGCGATGGAGCTCTTCCCCGGCCTCTCCCTCGCGCAGGCGAGGCCCCTCGTCTTCGCCACCTTCACGGGGAGCTGGGAGGAGGCGCACAAGGCCGTGCTGGTCCCCGCCTTCCGCAAGGAGACCGGCAACGCCCCGATCGTCCTCGACCCGATGCTGTCCGTCGACCAGATCGCCAAGGTCTCGGCCGCCCGCGCGAACCCGCCGATCGACGTGATGCTGCACGATCCGGGCCCGGCGCTCACCGCCCAGGCGCAGGACCTCGTCGAGCCCTACCCGGTCGAGCGCAGCGCCTCCTTCAAGGACCTCATCCCGGACGCGCAGGAGGCGACCGGCCCGGCGGCCTTCTTCCAGGTCGTCGGTCTGACCTACAATCCCGACACGGTGAGGACGAAGCCCACCTCCTGGGCCGATCTGTGGCGGCCCGAATACAAGGGCCGGGTCGGCATCACCAACATGAACTCGACGCTCGGCACCGGCTTCATGGTCGAGATCGCCAAGATGCACGGCGGCTCCGAGGCGAACATCGATCCGGCCTTCAAGGCCATGGAGGCGCTCAAGCCCAACCTCTCGGCGGTGGCGGCCAATCCGGGGGCGCTCGCCACCCTGTTCCAGCAGGGCCAAGTCGACATTTCGCCCGGCAACTTCAACGCCATCCAGATCCTCAAGGCCAAGGGCGTTCCGGTCGAGTTCGTGGCGCCCAAGGAGGGGGCGATCGCCTTCAAGACCGCGATCCAGATCGTCAGGAACTCGCCCAACCGCGACCTCGCCTTCAAGCTGATCGAGGCGGCGATCTCCGAGCCGGTCCAGACCCGGCTGATGCAGGCCCCCTACCTGATCGTGCCGACCAACGCCAAGGTGACGATGAGCGGCGAGATCGCCCAGGTGCTCGCCCGGGACACCGACGACCTGCGCAGGAAATTCGTGTTCCAGGACTGGAAGGCCATCAACGCGCAGCGGGCGGCCTGGATGGAGCGGTTCAACCGCGAGATCAAGCTCTAGAGGCGGCGGCCATGAGGCGGCGCCTCCCCGACGTCACGGTCTACGACCTGCGGCTGGCGAGCCCGCTCGCCCTGTTCTTCGCGGCCTTCTTCGCGGCGCCGCTCGCGGCGCTGCTCGGCCTCTCGCTCAAGGGGCCGGACGGAACCCTGGGCCTCGCGCAGTACGCGGCGTTCCTCGGCGATCCTTTCAGCCTCGGCGTGCTCGGCGCGACGCTCTGGCTCGGGCTCAAGGTGACGCTCGTCTGCCTGATCCTCGGCTACCCGCTCGCCCTGGTGGCGACCCGGGCCGGGGGGCGGGTGCGCGGCCTCGTCATCCTGGCGGTGCTCACGCCCCTCCTCACCAGCGTGGTGATCCGCACCTTCGCGTGGATCGTCATCCTGGGCCGCCAGGGCGTGGTCAACGGCGCGCTCGCCTCCCTCGGGGTGAGCGGCCCGCCCCTGCGGCTCCTCTACGCGGAGGGCGGGCTGGTGGCGGCCCTCGCGCAGGTGCAGATGCCCCTGATGGTGCTGCCGCTGATGACGGCGCTGGCCCGCATCGATCCGAGCCTGTGGGACGCCTCCGAGGCGCTCGGGGCCGGGCGCTGGCGCACCTTCCGGCGGGTGACGCTGCCCCTCTCCCTGCCGGGGCTGATCGCCGGCTCGGTCCTCACCTTCGCGGCGGCGATCTCGGGCTTCATCACCCAGTCGCTGATCGGGGGCGGGCAGATGCTGTTCATGCCCGGCTACATCTACCAGCAGGCGATCGCCCTGCAGAACTGGCCCTTCGCGGCGGCGATGTCGGTGATCTTCCTCGTCGCCGTGCTGGCGGTCATCGTCGCCTTCAACGCGCTCGGCCGCCTCGCGCGCGGCTACGCCCAGACCTGAGGCCGCCCGATGTCCCGCCCGATGTCCCGCCCGCCCGGCGCCCTCGACCGGCTCAGCTTCGAGATCGTGGTCGCGCTCCTCGCGGGCGCGGCGCTGATCCTGCTCCTGGCCCCGACCGTGATCGTGCTGGTCGTGTCCTTCACGGACGGCCTGTCGCTGCGCTTCCCGCCGCCGGGCTATTCCCTGCGCTGGTACGGGGAACTCGCCGAGGCGTGGCAGCTGCACTTCGCCCTGCGCAACAGCCTCACCGTCGCGGCGGCCGCGACCCTGCTCTCGGTGGGGCTCGGGGTCATGGCCTCGCTCGCCGTGGCGCGCTCGCCGCGCCTCGCGGCGCGGCTCCTCGACAGCCTGTTCCTCTCGCCCCTCGTCCTGCCGGCCCTGGCCTTCGGGCTCTCCAGCCTGATGTTCTTCTCGCTCCTCGGCTGGCCGGTCTCCGTGACGACGCTGGTGATCGGCCACACGGTGGTCTGCGTGCCCTACGTGGTGCGCAACACCGTCGCGGCGCTGACCCAGCTCCAGCCGGTGCTGCTCGAGGGCTCGGCGAGCCTCGGCGCCTCGCGGCTCTACACGCTGCGCCGCATCACCCTGCCGCTGATCCGGCCGGGGGTCCTGTCGGGCGGCTTCCTCGCCTTCATGGCCTCGTTCGACAACATCCCGGTCTCCCTGTTCCTGCGCGACGCGGCGACCGACATGCTGCCGATCCGGATGTGGCAGGACCTGGAGGGGCGCCTCGACGTCACCATCGCGGCGCTCTCCGGCGTGCTGATCGTCGCCACCATGGCGGGCATCGCCGTGATGGAGCGGCTGACGGGCCTGTCGAAGCGGCTGGCATGACCCGCGGGAGCGCGCCCGCGCGCCCCGCCCCCTCACTCACCGAGCACGCGGCGGCGGAGCTCCGCCGCCTGATCCTGCTCAACCGCCTGCGGCCGGGCGAGGCGCTGAACGAGCCCGATCTGGCGCGGCGCCTCGGCATCTCGCGCACGCCGATCCGGGAGGCGCTGAAGCTGCTCGCGGGCGAGGGGCTGGTGACGCTGCGCCGGAACCGGGCCGCCCTGGTGTCGCGCCTCGACCCGGCCGGGCTGGTGCCCCTGTTCGAGCTGGAGGCGGCGCTCGAGAGCTACGGCGCGGGCCTCGCCGCGGAGCGGATGAGCGAGGGCGACCTCGCCCGCCTCGCGCGCCTGCAGGAGGCGATGGAGGCCCTGCGCGAGGACCGCGACGCCTACGTGCGCCTCAACCGCCAGGCGCACCGCCTGATCGTGGCCGCCGCGCGCAGTCCGGCCGTGGCGGAGGCGCATGAGCGGGCCTTCGTGCGGCTGGAGCGCGCGCGCAACCTCGCCCTCGACACGGGCGGGCGGCTCGACGAGTCGCTCGCCGAGCACCGCGCCATCCTGGCGGCCCTGCGCGCGCGCGACGCCGAGGCCGCCCGCCTCCTGATGGCGCGGCACGTGGCGCGCACCCAGGCGCTCCTGGTGGCGCGGCTGGCGGAGGGGGAGGGACGGGCGCCGGAGGCGGACGGGGCGTCCGGACCCTCGCGCTGAGGTCCTTTCCGCCCGGCGGGACCGCGCTTGACGGACGGGCGGCCGCGCGGCGTGGTGACGGCATGCCCCCGCTCCCCCTCTCCCGCCGGCGCGCGAGGCCGGCTCAAATCCTTCTCCGGGCCCTCCTGGTCGCCCTCGCGGCGCCGCATCGGGTCCTCGCCCAGGACGCGCCGCCCCCCGCCGGCGAGGCCGTGCCGGGCTTCGCGCGCTGCCTGACGGACCTCGCCGCCGAGGCGACCGGCCGCGGCGTGCCCGAGGCGACCGTGTCCGCCCTCCTCGGGGACCTCGCGCCCGATCCCGAGGTGCTGGCCGCGGCCGGCCACCAATCCGAGTTCGAGAAGCCGCTCTGGGACTACCTCGACGCGGCGGTGAAGGACGAGACCGTCGCCGATGGCCGCGCCAAGCTGGCCGCGTGGGAGCCGGTCCTGGCCCGCATCGAGGCGCGCTACGGCGTCGACCGCTTCGTGCTGCTCGCGATCTGGGGCATCGAATCCGGCTACGGCGCCGTGCTCGACAAGCCCGGCAAGGTGCGGCCCGTGCTGCGCTCCCTGGCGACCCTGGCCTGCGCGGACCCGGCCCGCGCCGCCTCCTGGCGCGACGAGCTCGCCGCCGCCCTGCGGATCGCCGCGCAGGGCGACGCGCCGGTCGCGGACCTGACCGGGTCCTGGGCCGGCGCGATGGGCCACACGCAGTTCATGCCGACCACCTATCTCCGCTACGCGGTGGATTTCGACGGCGACGGCCGGCGCGACATCTGGCACTCGCCCGCCGACGCGCTCGCGGCGACGGCGCACTACCTGAGCGCGGAGGGCTGGCCGGCCGGCGCGCCCTGGGGCTACGAGGTCGCGCTGCCGCCGGGCTTCGCCTACGCGCTCGCGGACGAGACCACCGAGCGCCCGCTCGAATCCTGGGAGCGGCTCGGCCTGCGCCGGGCGGACGGGCAGCCCTTCGCGGCCACCGGCGTCCCGGCGCGGCTCGTCCTGCCGGCCGGCGCGCGCGGCCCGGCCTTCCTGCTCCTGCCGGGCTTCCGCGCGATCACGCGCTACAACGCCTCCTTCGCCTACGCGCTCGCCGTCTCGCACCTCTCCGACCGGCTGCGCGGGGAGGGGCCCCTCGTCGGCGCGTGGCCGCGCGGGGACCGGCCGCTCAGCCGCGACGAGCGCCGCGACCTGCAGGTTCGGCTGGAGGCGCGGGGGCACCCGGCGGGCGGCGTCGACGGGCGGATCGGCCCCAAGACCCGGGCCGCGATCCGCGCCTTCCAGGCGGCCGCCGGGCTGGTGCCGGACGGCTACGCCGACGCCGCCCTCCTCGATCGCCTGCGGGAGACGCGCTGACGCCGGCCCGGATGCGCCGAGGCCCCTTGCCGCGCGCCGTTCCGCCCGCAATTAGGGGCGGGTCGCGTGTCCGCGAGGATGATATGAACGGTCTCACACGTGCGGTCCTGGCGGCCGGTCTGGTCGCCTGCGGCCTCGGTCCCGCCGCGGCCCAGACGGCGCCCGCGGCGGGCAACGACGCGGTGCTGCTCACCGTGTTCCTCAAGCACGACCAGTCGAAGAACCTTCACGAGATCAACGCGCAGCTGCAGAAGAACGGCTACTACGACCAGTTCCCGCCGGCCGGCACCGAGGTCGTGTCCTGGTACGTGGTGATGGGCATCGGCCAGGTGGTGACGCTGCGGGTGCCGCCCGCGAAGCTGCGGGACGTCAACGTCGCGCTGGAGAACACCGCCTGGGGTCCCTACCGGACCGAGTTCTACCCGACCTACGACTACAAGGCCCTGGCCGAGGAGCAGAAGCGGAAACTGGGCTCGGGCCCGAAGGCCGGGGGCGCGGGGGACCCTTCGCCGCGGTGACTCCGCCCGCCTGCGGGCTCCGCGCCCCCCTCCTGGCCGACCATGACCCGTCCGGCTGGCGAGGCGGTTCCCGGCAATCCGGTCGGCGAAGTCGGCGGCGGCGGCGTTGAGAATCGTGCTGACCGGATGGTCCGAGACACCTCCCCCACCGCGGCTGGATGCCCTCACCGTCCGGCCCCGCGGGCCGTTCGTCGGCGGCGGATCCAGGCCGGACGGGTGCGCGGCCTCGTCCCCCCGTCCTCGCCGATCGGCGCGTGGGTCGTGCCGGACGGCGAACGATGGGCGCTCTCGCATCCCACATCCGCTCGATCCCTTCGGGAGAGCGGATTGGGGCTTGGCTCACGCGCCGCGCGGGCGCGGGATCCGCTCGGATCAACCGGATCCCGGATCAGGTGCCGCAGAAGGTCCTGAGCACCCGCTCGTGCTCCCGCGGCGGCTCGGCGTAGCGGGCGCGCTCCGGCTGCTCGGCGTAGGGCTGGCTCAGCACCTCCACCAACTCGCCGAACGGGGCGACATCGTCCCGCTCGATCGCCGCCTCGATCACCGCCTCGACCTGGTGGTTGCGCGGGATGAAGCGCGGGTTGACCCGGTCCATCGCCGCCCGCCGCTCGGGGCCCGGCATCGGCTCCGCCGCGAGGCGCGCCCGCCAGCGCGGGGCCCAGGCGTCGAAGGCGGTCGGGTCGACGAACAGGTCGCGCACGGCGCGCTCCGCCGCCGGGTCGGCGGCCGCGGCCCCGAGATGCCGGAAGGTCAGGGTGAAATCCGCCGCGTTCTCGGCCATCGCGGTCAGGAGGTCGCTGGCGAGGCCCACATCCTCCTCCCGCTCCTCCAGGAGGCCGAGCTTGCGCCCGAGGCCCCCGTGATAGGCGCTCTCGAACAGGGCCGGGAAGGAAGCGAGCCGGTCCTGCGCGTCCCGGATCGCCGCCTCGGTGTCCTCGCCGAACAGCGCGAGCAGCGATTCGGCGAGGCGCGCGAGGTTCCACTGCGCGATCATCGGCTGGTTCCCGTAGGCGTAGCGGCCGTGCTCGTCGATGGCGCTGAACTTGGTCCGCGGGTCGTAGGCGTCCAGGAAGGCGCAGGGGCCGTAATCGATGGTCTCGCCCGCCACCGACATGTTGTCGGTGTTCATCACCCCGTGGATGAAGCCGACGCAGAGCCACTGCGCCACCAGCGCCGCCTGGCGGGCGATCACCGCCGACAGCAGGGCCGGGTAGGGATTCGCCTCCCCGGCGAGGTCCGGGTAGTGCCGGGCGATGACGTGGTCGGCCAGCGCCCGCACGCCCTCGGTGTCGCGGCGGATCGCGAAGAACTGGAAGGTGCCGACCCGGATGTGGCTCGAGGCGACGCGGGTGAGGATGGCGCCCGGCAGCACCCGCTCGCGGATCACCCGGTCCCCGGTCGCCACCGCGGCGAGCGCCCGGGTGGTCGGGATGCCGAGCGCCGCCATCGCCTCGCTGACCACGTATTCGCGCAGGACCGGCCCCAGCGCGGCCCGCCCGTCGCCGCTGCGCGAGAAGGGAGTCGGGCCCGCGCCCTTGAGCTGGATGTCGCGCCGGATCCCGGTCCGGTCGACGACCTCGCCGAGCAGGATCGCCCGCCCGTCGCCGAGCTGGGGCACGAGGTGGCCGAACTGGTGGCCCGCATAGGCGGTGGCGATCGGCTCCGCCCCGGCCGGCATGCGGTTGCCGGACAGCATCGCCACCCCGTCGGGGCTCGCGAGCCAGTCCGGGTCGAGGCTCAGCGCCTCCGCGAGCGCCCGGTTCAGCCGGATCAGCCGCGGCGCCGGGACCGGCGTCGGGTCGGTGCGGGCGAAGAACCGCGCGGGGAAGCGGGCGTAGCTGTTGTCGAAGGGGAGGGGCGTCATCGCGGGGCTCTGGCCTTCCTGCCGGGCCGTCCGCGCCCAGCGGGCGCCGAGACGGGCTCTGCGGGGACAATGCCGCTCCCGGCGAATGGTTGGCACCCCGCCCCGGCGCGGGCGCCCTGCGGCGCGGTGCGGCAGGGGGCCCGGCTCAGCCGAGCGCGTCGCCGAAGCGCTCGACATGCGCCGCGAGCCCGAGCCCGTGCGCCCGCACCAGCGCCTCGGCCCCGTCGCCGTCGCGCCCGCGCAGGGCGCGCAGGATCGCGCGGTGCTCGGCATTCGAGCGGTCGGCCCGGCCCTCGGCCCGGATCGCCACCCGGCGGATGCCGCGCACGTGGATCATCAGGGTGCCCGACATCGCCTCCACGATCTTGCACTGGCCGAGCGCGATCACCGCTTGGTGGAAGCGCAGGTTCGCGTCCGAATAGGCGTCGAGGCTGTCGGCGGGCGGGCGTTCGAGGAAGTCGGCGAAGAGCGTCTCCAGCCCGGCCAGCTCCGCATCCGTGGCGCGCTGGCAGGCCAGCCGGGCCGCCATGCCCTCCAGCGCCGCCCAGGCGTGAATCATGTCGATGATCTGCCGGCGCGTCTTGCGGACCACGAAGACCCCGCGGCGCGCCTCCGAGCGCACGAAGCCCTCCTGCTCCAGCACCGTGAAGGCCTCCCGCACCGGGGTGCGGCTCACCCCGAGGTCCCGCGCCAGCCGGCGCTCGTCGAGGCGGATCTCCTCCGGACTCCCGTAGATGTCCATCTCGGCGATCGCCGCCTTCAGCGCCTCGTAGACGAGCGTGCGCAGATTCGCCGAAGCGACGATCGGCGTCACCGTGAATTCCTGCGACCTCACCATCTCGCGCACCTGTGCGTCTCCCTGCCCGGCGGGCCCGGCGGGGCCGCTTCCGACGGCCGCCCCGATCCGTTCCCTCCGCCCCCCGCGCCGACGGAGCCCCCGCCGGCCCGATGCCCGCGGATCCGCCGCTTGACATCGCCTGGATCCTGGCATACCACATGCCAACACAACAAGACAAAATACTCGCTGGCGACCTCCACGAAGAGGCCCGCTTTCTGGCGAGACGAAACCGGGAGGACCGCAGAGAATGACGGTAATCCGCACGCCAATGTTGCCTGAAGGCTCACCTCGCCGAAGACCTGCGGCCCGGCGCGACGCGTGACCGGGCGGATGAGCGGGACGATCGAGTGGAAATCAACGCGGGATGAACGCGGATGATAGTGGCTGAGTGCGATTACGAGCAAGTCGTGGAGGCGGTGGGCGACGCCATCGTGGTCTCCGACGCGGAGGGACGGATCACGGCCTGGAACGCGGCCGCCGAGCGCATCTTCGGCTTCACCAAGCGGGAGGCGCTCGGGGAGACCCTCGACCTGATCACGCCGGAGCGCCACCGTCGGCGTCACTGGGACGGCTACGCCAAGACCATGGCGACGGGCGTGACCAAGTACGGCACCACGCTCCTGCGGGTGCCCGCCTTGCACAAGGACGGGCGCTCGCTGTCGATCGCCTTCACGGTCGGGCTGCTGCACGGCCCGGAGGGCGTCGTGACCGGCATCGTGGCGTCGATCCGGGACGAGACCAGCCGCTGGGCCGAGGAGAAGGCGCTGCGCCAGCGCATCAGCGACCTCGAAGCGGTCGGCTGACCGGTCTCGTCGAAGAGGGCGGCCCTGGTCCGCCCGCTTCTCAAGACAAATCCCAAGTTATCGCAGGTTTCGCCGGGCGGCCGCGAGGCTCTCGTCCGAACCCTGCTCAGCGACACGGGCCGAAGCGGCCGTGTGATTGTCACAAGGCGGGATGAGCCGCCGATCTGCAAACGGAGGAATGTCCTCATGAGCAAGCCCCTCGAAGGCATCAAGATCATCGACTTCACGCACGTCCAGGCCGGGCCGGCCTGCACCCAGCTCCTCGCCTGGTTCGGCGCGGACGTGATCAAGGTGGAGCGGCCCGGCGCAGGCGACGTCACCCGCACCCAGCTGCGGCACGTCGAGGATGCGGACGCGCTCTACTTCACGATGCTGAACTCCAACAAGCGCTCGCTCACCCTCGACACCAAAACCCCGCAGGGCAAGGAAGTCCTGGAGAAGCTGATCAAGGAATCCGACGTCCTCGTCGAGAATTTCGGCCCCGGCGCCCTCGACCGCATGGGCTTCTCCTGGGCCCGGATCAACGAGCTCAACCCGGGCATGATCGTCGCCTCGGTGAAGGGCTTCAGCGAGGGCCACCACTACGAGGACCTGAAGGTCTACGAGAACGTGGCGCAGTGCGCGGGCGGCGCGGCCTCGACGACCGGCTTCTGGGACGGCCCCCCGACCGTGAGCGGCGCGGCGCTCGGTGATTCGAACACCGGCATGCACCTCGCGATCGGCATCCTCACGGCGCTGCACGCCCGCAACAAGACCGGCAAGGGCCAGAAGGTGGCCGTGTCGATGCAGGACGCGGTGCTCAACCTCTGCCGCGTCAAGCTGCGCGACCAGCAGCGCCTCGACGCGCTCGGCTACCTGGAAGAGTACCCGCAATACCCGCACGGCGAGTTCAGCGACGCGGTGCCGCGCGGCGGCAACGCGGGCGGCGGCGGCCAGCCCGGCTGGGTGCTGAAGTGCAAGGGCTGGGAGACCGATCCCAACGCCTACATCTACTTCACGATCCAGGGCCACGCCTGGGCGCCGATCTGCCGCGCCCTCGGCAAGGAGGAGTGGATCGAGGATCCGGCCTACAACACCGCCCGCGCCCGCCAGGACAAGATCTTCGAGATCTTCGCCTTCATCGAGAGCTGGCTGGCCGACAAGACCAAGTACGAGGCCGTGGACATCCTGCGCAAGTTCGACATCCCCTGCGCGCCGGTGCTGTCCATGAAGGAGATCGCCGCGGACAAGTCGTTGCGGGCGAGCGGCTCGATCGTCGAGGTGCAGCACCCGCAGCTCGGCAAGTACCTGACCGTCGGCAGCCCGATCAAGTTCTCGGACCTGAAGGTCGAGGTCAAGGCGTCGCCGCTCCTCGGCGAGCACACCGACGAGGTGCTGCGCGACCTCGGCTACACCGAGCAGCAGATCGAGATGCTCCACCAGGAGCGCGCGGTCTAACAGGTCCCGCGGCGACGATGGCGGCGCGTCCCTCACGGGGCGCGCCGTCCGTCGTCTCGCGTCCGGCTCCCGCCGGACGGTGATGCGCGCCCGGCGGGACCGGGCGCCGATCCTGACGCCGGGGCCCGCGCGGCCCGCACCGCGAGGAACCCGCAGCCGATGCTCCGCCGCCTGAGGCGTTTCCTGCCCGATCTCACTCCCGTCAGCCTGGACGAGCGCCTGCGCGCGGCGATCGGGGCGCTGGCCGGGATCCTGGCGACCGGCCTGATGAGCCGCGCGGCGCTCGGCGACCACGCCTCGCTGCCCGTCCTGATCGCCCCGATGGGCGCCTCGGCGGTCCTCCTCTTCGCCGTGCCGGCGAGCCCGCTCGCCCAGCCCTGGTCGATCCTCGGCGGCAACACGGTCGCGGCGCTGATCGGCGTGACGGCCGCCACGCAGATCGCCGACCCCTTCGTGGCGGCGGCGGTGGCGGTGAGCGTCGCGATCGCCGTGATGACGGCCCTGCGCTGCGTCCACCCGCCGAGCGGCGCGGTGGCGCTGACGGCCGTGCTCGGCGGCCCGGCGATCCACGAACTCGGCTACGGCTTCGTGCTCTGGCCGGTCGGGCTGAACTCGCTGATCCTGCTCACCACGGCGATCCTGTTCAACAATTTCACTGGGCGCAGCTACCCGCACCGGGCGCCACAGGCCTCGCCCGCCGGCCGCGGCGCGATGCCGGCCCCCTTCACCAGCCTGGGCTTCACGGGCGCCGACCTCGACGCGGCACTCGAGGATTTCGGCGAGTTCGTCGATATCGGCCGGGCCGACCTCGACGCCATCCTGCACCACGCGCTGCTGCGGGCCTCGCGGCGGGCGCTCGGTTCGGCGACCTGCGCCTCGGTGCTCTCGCGCGCGGTGGTCGGGATCGCGCCCGACGCCTCCCTGGACGAGGCCCTGGCCCTGTTCCGGCGCCGCCGCATCCGGGCGCTCGCCGTGACGGACGAGGGGGCGCGGGTGGTCGGCCTCCTCACCCACCACGACCTCATCGACAAGGCGGCCTGGAACCGGAACGGGCCGCGCCTCGACCTGCCGCGCCGCCTGCGCCTGACGCTCGCGCGCGGCCGCGCCCCGCACCACTGCGTCGCCGACGTGATGACGACGCCCGTGATCCCCGTGCGCCCCGAGACGCCGCTCGCCGACGCGGCCCTGTGGATGTCGCAGGCGGGGCTCGTCCACCTGCCGGTGGTGGGGCCGGACGACCGGCTGATCGGGCTCGTCTCGCAGGGCGACGTGGTCAACGCGCTGCTGGTGGCGAACGGGGCCCGGGCGGGCGGCCCGGTGCTGACCCCGCGCGGCGAGGGCGCGCTCGCCGGCGCCGCCTGAGCGGGTTCAGGCCCGGTACTGCGCGTCGGTGACCGGGTCGAGCCACGCCACGGCCTTCCCGTCCTGCCTCTCCTGGATGGCGATGTGGCTCATCCCGGTCCGGGCGGTGGCGCCGTGCCAGTGCTTCTCGCCGGGAGCGAACCAGACGACGTCGCCCGGCCGGATCTCCTCGACGGGACCGCCCTCGCGCTGCGCCCAGCCGAGCCCGGCCGTGACGATCAGCGTCTGTCCGAGCGGGTGGGTGTGCCACGCGGTGCGCGCGCCCGGCTCGAAGGTCACGAGCGCGCCCGCGACCCGCGCCGGCGCGGGCGGGCTGAGCAGCGGGTCGATGCGGACGGCTCCGGTGAAGTAGTCCGGCGAGCCCTGCTCGGATGGCCGGGCGCCGCTGCGTGTGATCTCCATCGCGTCCTCCGTGTCGGCCGGGGCGGGGCCGCCCCCCGCCCGACCTTACGGGGCTGCGCCGGGATGACCAGGGGATCGGACCGCCCTTCTCCCGCGGGACGCGGACGCGCGGGAGCATCCGGGACCCGACCAGGCCGTCGCGACCAGGGCCCGGGCCCCCTGCGGCGGACCGGCCCGCCCGGTCTCATCCCGCCGCGACCGCGTCGTCCTCGCCCGCCGGCACCCGGTCGGCCCGGCCCGCGAGGAAGAAGTCGACGGCCTGCGCGGCGAGCGCCGGCTGCCACGCGTGCGGGCCCTCGTGCTCGACGTAGGTCAGGTCGTAGCCGGCGCGCCGGAGCAGCGCCGCATGGGCGCGGGCGCTGCGGTCGATCGGGATCTGCTCGTCCCGCGTGCCGTGCGAGAGGAAGATCTTCGGGGCGCCCTGCTGGACCTGCACCGACAGGAAGCCCGCCGAGGACACGATGACGTGGCTCACCACGTGACCGTTGGTCAGCCCGAGGGAGAGCGCGTAGCTGCCCCCGTCCGAATGCCCCGCGAAGGCGAGGTGGTCCGGATCGAGGAGGAAGCGGTCCGCCACCGCGGCGAGCGCCGCGTCGAGCCGCTCCCGGTCCGGCCCGTTGCCCGCGATCACGATGTCCCAGGTCGGGAAGAGCGATTGCGGCAGGAGCAGCAGGAAGCCGCGCGCCTCGGCGTGCGCCTCCAGCATCGGCAGGATCTTCTGCGCGCTGCCGCCGCCGCCGTGGAACAGCACGACGAGGGGCGTCGGCCGGCGCGGGGCGACCGCCGGCGGCACCACCAGCAGCGCGTCGCGCTCGGGAAAGAGGCCGATCGCGTGGCGGCCGGGCGGCAGGGGAGGCCGGGTCGGCAGGCGATGGGCGAAGGACAGGCAGCCGGCAAGTTCGGGATCGATCACGGGACCCTCTCGCAGCATCACGCGAAAAACCCGCCGGCGGGACGCGCCGGCGGGGCGGGTGGCGGGCTGAGCATCATGCGCCGAGGTGGCCGCCGGTTCGGCGGCGGCCATGATGCGGCAGCGAAGGCCTCGGCGGATTGGCCGCGCGCGGTTCCGCCGAGGCGCCCGCCGCGGGGCGAGGCCGCGGAGGCCTCACTTCTTCTTGCGGACCGAGCTCTGCGGGTTGAGGCTGCCGATATTGCCGCTCTCGGTGCCGGCGCGCGGGTCGATCACCGCGTTGATCAGGGTCGGGCGGCCCGAATCCATCGCCTCGTTCACGGCGCGGCTGAGTTCCTCGGGGGTGGTGGCGTGGACGCCGACGCCGCCGAACGCCTCCATCATCCGGTCGTAGCGGGAATCCTTGACGAAGACCGTCGTGCCGGGATCGCGGCCGGTCGGGTCGGTGTCGGTGCCCCGGTAGATGCCGTTGTTGTTGAAGATCACGACGCAGACCGGCAGGTTGTACCGGCAGATCGTCTCGATCTCCATGCCCGAGAAGCCGAAGGCGCTGTCGCCCTCGACGGCGAGGACCGGCTTGCCGGTCTCGATCGCCGCCGCGATGGCGAAGCCCATGCCGATGCCCATCACGCCCCAGGTGCCGACGTCCAGGCGCTTGCGCGGCTGGTACATGTCGATGACCGAGCGGGCGAGGTCGAGGGTGTTGGCGCCCTCGTTGACCAGGATCGCGTCCGGCCGCTCGCGGATGATGTCGCGCAGCGCCCCGAGCGCCCCGTGGAAGTCCATCGGCGAGGCGGCCGTCGACGAGGCGGACTTGGCGAGCTTCGCCGCCATCTTGGAGGCGTTCTCCTCCTTCTTCTTGGCGATGGTGGCCGTCCAGTCGGCCGGCGGGGCCGGCCAGTCGGCCTGCATGCCGGCGAGCAGGGCCTCGACGCAGGAACCGATATCGCCGACGAGCGGGGCGGCGATCTCGACGTTCGAGTCCATCTCGCGCGGCTCGATGTCGACCTGGATGAACTTCTTGGAGCCGGGCTCGCCCCAGGTCTTGCCCTTGCCGTGCGACAGGAGCCAGTTGAGGCGCGCGCCGAGCAGCAGCACCACGTCGGCGTCCTTGAGCACCAGCGAGCGGGCGGCGCCGGCCGATTGCGGGTGCGTGTCGGGCAGGAGGCCCTTGGCCATGCTCATCGGCACGTAAGGGATGCCGCTCGTCTCGACGAGGGCGCGGACCGCCTCGTCGGCCTGCGCGTAGGCGGCGCCCTTGCCGAGGATGATCAGGGGGCGCTTGGCATTGCGCAGCAGGTCGAGCGCGCGGGCGACCGCGGCCGGGGCCGGGATCTGCGCCGGGGCCGGGTCGATCACCTCGACCAGGGACTTGGCGCCGGCCTCGGCGTCCATGACCTGCGAGAACAGCTTGGCGGGGAGGTCGAGATAGACGCCGCCCGGCCGGCCCGACACCGCCGCGCGGATCGCGCGCGCCACGCCGATGCCGATATCGGCCGCGTGCAGCACCCGGAAGGCGGCCTTGCACAGGGGCTTGGCGATGGCGAGCTGGTCCATCTCCTCGTAGTCGCCCTGCTGCAGGTCGACGATCTCGCGCTCCGAGGAGCCGCTGATCAGGATCATCGGAAAGCAGTTGGTGGTGGCGTTGGCGAGCGCGGTGAGCCCGTTGAGGAAGCCCGGCGCCGAGACCGTCAGGCAGATGCCCGGCTTCTTGGTGAGGAAGCCCGCGATCGCGGCCGCGTTGCCGGCATTCTGCTCGTGCCGGAAGGAGATCACCCGCATGCCGGCGGCCTGGGCGAGGCGGCCGAGATCGGTGATCGGAATGCCCGGCACGCCGTAGATCGTGTCGATGCCGTTGAGCTTGAGCGCGTCGATGACGAGGTGGAAGCCGTCCGTCAGCTCCGGCTCGCTCTGCACCGACGCGGCGGGCGCGGCGGCCCCGTACGAGGTCGGCAGGGTGTCGGGAGCCGGCTCGGCCTGCGTCTTGACGGTCGTTTCCATCGGGGGTCCCCTGGTGCTTGTTGGGTTGGGCAGGCCGGGCGCGGTCGGTCCCGGCGGCGTAGGGTCTGGGCGCGGGGCGCCGGTCTGGGGCGCGGGCGCGCCGCGTGCGGCCGATCTCGACGGCGCCCAGGGCGGGCGGCGCGGCGGCCGGAAGGCGGAGGCGGGCCGGCCCTCACGGGCGCGGGCCGCGGCAGCTCACGCGGGAGGCGGTGAATGGGCGTCTGACATCGGCGTTCCTCCGGCGCTGCGGGTTCTCGGCGCCTCCCCCCGGGCGCCGAAGCGCCGGAAGGGTCTCGCGCCGGCCTGCTTTTTGTATCAGGTCGACTGTATACCAGACGGACATTGCGGCGACGGACGCGATTTGTCAATCCGGGGATCGCGCGGCCCGGCGCCGATCGCGCGCCGGCCGGGCGATCGCCGGCCGCTCGGAGCTGGACCGGGTCGGCGGCCGGACCGCGGCGCGCCGCGGTGCCGCCGGACTGGCGGCGAAGGATCCCGGCGCTCCGTCGCGCGTGCGGGAAGTGAGGCGGCGCCTCCGAGGAGGACCGCGATCAACGGCTGTGCGGCCCTGACGCGACCACCCTTCCGCGGCCGCGCCGGCCGGCTCGGCTGCGCGCGCGGCCCTGCTCCACTGCTCCTCTGCTACTTGGCATTCCCGCTCAGCGCGAGCATCGGCAGCGTCCCGCCCGGCACCATGGTGCTCGGCAGCCTGCCGTCCCAGCGCTCGGCCTGGACGAGGGTGACGAGGCTCGGATTGTCGCGCAGGGCGTCGCCGCGGGCGCGGATCGCCTCGGCCTCCGCCATCCCCTTGATCCGGATCGCCTCGGCCTGGGCCTGGGCCTGCGCGCGGACCGCGTCGGCGTCGGCGGTGGCCTTGGTCACGGTGATCTGGGCCTGCACCTTCTCGCGCTCCGCGTTCTGGCGAAGGCGCAGCACCTCGACCTCGGCCAGCATCCGGTCCTCGATCGATTTCTCGTAGGCCGGCGAGAACTTGATGTCCTCGACGTTGACGCCCGTGACCGTGATCGGCCCGCTCACCGCCTTCTGGATCGCGTCGGTGATCTCGGCGTTGAGCCGGGCGCGGTCCTGGATCACGGATTGCGCGGTGAAGCGGCCGATCACCACCTTCGACTGCTTGAGCACGAGCGGGGTCAGCAGCCGCGCCACGGCCGCGTCCGCCCCGCCGTAATCGGCGTAGACCTCCGCCACGCGCCCGGACTCGAACTGGTAGTTCACGGAGATCATGTAATGGGCGGTCTGCTGGTCGTGGCTGTAGCCCTCCAGCCTCTCCCAGCGAAGCAGCTGGTTGCGCACCGGGATCCTGGCGACGCTGTCGACGAAGGGGAGCTTGAAACCGAGCCCCGGCTGCGCCACGGCGTGGATGGCGCCGTTGCGGAGCACGACGCCGCGCTCCGTCTGGTCGATCGTGTACCACGAGCCCAAGACGAGGGGCAGCACAATCAGGGCGGCGCCCGCCGCGAGCGCGACCGTCGCAGGTATCCGCATCTGTCTCTCCCGGCCCATGCAGGGTCCGAACCGAGCCTGATCATCGATCGCGCCGGGGCGAATGGCCAGTGCGCGGCCGCACGGGGGCAGATCCGACGCGGACATCCCTGGGGCCGGGTCCCCGCACGCCGGATTTCCTTGGGTGATGAGTGGGCGCGCGGCCCGGGACGCCCCGCCCGGACCGCGGTGCTGCATTCCTGCAAGGGTGCGCGCAAATCACGGCTGCCCTCACCCAGGTGAATCCGCGGCGCGCGGACGGGAGGCAGGCTGCGGAGGGGCAGCGGCCCGGAAGGATGCCGGCGGGGGGCGGTTCATGGCGCGGCGGGCAGGCAGGGGGCGCGAAGGCGCCTGGGGCGCGATCATCCTCCTCGCCTGCGCGCCGGCGCTGGCGCAGGAGCGCGCGCCGCGGGCGACGCTCGACGAGACGGGCCTGACCGTCCGCGGCCCCGACGACGCGGTCCGGTTCGAACTCGGCGGGCGGCTGCACGCCGATTTCGGCGCGGGCGGCAGCCGGGCCCTGACCAACGAATTCCCGGTCGCGGCCGATCTCCGCCGCCTCTGGATCGAGCCGAAGCTCACCTTCGGCCGAAACCTGATCCTCAACCTGCAATACGATCCGGCCAGCGCCGCGACGCCGATCAACAACCTGCTGCTCAGCTACAAGGGCGCGCCCGTCGCCGCGGGCATGCCCTCGTGGACGCTGACGGTCGGCAACTTCAAGGAGCCGTTCAGCCTCGAGCAGCTGATCTCGAACAACGACACGACCTTCATGGAGCGCTCGCTCGCCGACACGTTCGCGCCCGGGCGGGACACGGGCCTGGCGCTCGGCACGCATGGCCGGAACTGGACGCTCGCCGCGGGCGTGTACGGCGGCAACGTCAACGCGGATGTCGGGCGCGGCGGAGTCGCCGGCACGCTGCGGGCGACCGCGGCGCCGATCCTGGCACAGGATCGCGTCCTGCATCTCGGGATCGCCGGCAGCTACCGCGGCCTGGACCGGGGCGGGCCGGCCCTGTCCTTCGGCACCACGCCCGAGAGCGTCCTGTTCCGCGAGAGCCTCGTCGACACGGACGTGATCGCGCAGGCGCGGGCGGTCGGGCGGCTCGGCCTCGAAGCGGCCTGGGCGCAGGGCCCGCTGCGGGTGCAGGCCGAGGTCATCGCCACGCGCGTCGAGCGGACGGCCGGGCGCGACGTCGCCTTCCGGGGCGGCTACGTCTACGCCGCCTGGGTCGTGAACGGGAAGGCGCCGCGCTACGTCGTGGAGGCCGACACGGCGACCGAGATCGGCCTGTTCAAGCGCGTCGCGCCGGAGGGCGGCCAGCGCGTGTCGCGGGGCGGCCCGGGCGTCGTCGAACTGGCGGTGCGCGTCGCGGCGGTCGACCTCACCGACCGCGACATCCGCGGAGGCCGCCAGCGGGACGTGACGGTCGGAGTCAACTGGTATCCCGAGCCCTTCCTGCGCGTGATGGCGAACTACGTCCACGCCTGGGCCGATCCGGCCGCGACCGGCCGCCCGGCCGAGGCCGAGATCGGGCAGGTGCGCCTGCAGATCGCCTTCTGATGGCACATCCGCTTGATTCCTTCGGGACGGCGGATTGGGCTCAAGCGCCGCGCGGGCTCGTGATCCGCTGTGATCAACCGGATCCCGTGTGAGCCGGCGCGAACCGGGCGCCCCCGCGCCGGAGGGCCGGCTCATGGTCGGCCGGGCTCGGCGTCACGCGCCACGCGGCGTCGCCGACGTCGTGCGCGACGAGGCGTGCGCCGCGCGGGGCGACGGCGACGCCCACGGGCCGTCCCGCGCCGCCGCCCTCGGCCGCCGATGCGCGAAGGGCACGGGCACGAGCTTGTCGCCGCCGAGGTCGCGCCGGTCCCAGCTGCCGTGCTCGCCCACGAAGGCGCCGCCCCGGCATTCCGGCGGGAGGGCCTCCGAGCGCGAGACGGCGAGCCCGAGCGGGGCGAGGTGCGAACTCAGCGCGTCGTCCGGCTCGACCGCGGTCGCGACGAGGTCGGGCCGCTGCGGCTCGCGGCACGGGCCGACGTGCTGGCCGTCATCGCAGTCGGGCCAGCCGTGGAGGGCGCTCTCGCGCGCCGAGGTGCGATAGTCCGGGTCGAGGTTCGGCCCGATCTCGTCCCGCTCGTCGACGATGGCCCGGAGTGCCCCGGTTCGCGGCTCGAAATCGAGGCCGGCGGGGTTGCGCAGGCCGCTCGCGAAAATGCGCGACAAGCCCATGGCCCGGTCGACCTCGCAGATCCGCGCCCGCCCGCGCTCCGCCTCCGATCGGGAAATCGCGGATGTCGGGGTCTGCCATGCGCCGCCTCCCCGCAGGGGCTCCGCAGCGCGCCCCTTCCTGGATGCTCACTCAGGGTGTCGTCCCGCAACGGCCGTGGGACGGGGCCGGCTTCGAGGAGACGCGGCGCCCCGTCCGCCTGCGCGGGCGCCGCGCACCCCTCAGGCGATCTCGCTCTCCGTCAGTTCGATGTCGCGCGGATCGGGGACGTAGTCGCACCAGGCGCACCGGCCCTGCGGGGCCACGGCCGCGATGTTCCGCTGCGAGCACAGCGGACACACGTGCAGGACAATCCTGTCCCCGACCAGGGAGGCGCTGCCGCGGCCCTTGAACGTCAAATTCGAACGCATCTCGACATCCGACACGAGCGGTACTCCACTGCGCTGTTCGTGATTGCTGTGCACACCAACCGCCAGAGTCGCTGGATTGTTTCCTGCGGGGGCGTGCGCGGGAGGTTGGATTTCGGCGATGCACGGGATGACGTCTCCCCGCCTGGCGCGGCCGATGCCGCGACGCGGTCGCCCGGCGATCCCCAGGCCGCGATCGGGAGGGTGATCGTGCCGGAGACGCCGTCGGGGGCAAGGGCATAGGCGACCTCCGCCTTGAGCTGGCAGGGGAGGGCGCGCCCGATCAGCTCCCGGCCGAGCCCTTGCGCGGCGGCTCTCCCTCCCCCGGCGAGGGGACCGGCACGCCGCTTTCCTGCCACGCGACCCGCGGCAGGCGCTGGCCGCCGGGCGCCGCGATCACCCGCCAGCGCGCTTCGAGCCGCCCCTCCGGCCGCGACAGCGCCCCGTATACGGACAGGAGGCCGGCGGGCCGGCCCAGCACCTCCTCGGCGGTTCAGCCGAACACCGCCTCGGCGCCGGGGTACCACGCGGTGATGCGGTCGCCCGGATCGGTCGTGAAGATGGCGCAGTCGCGGGTCGACTCGACGGTGAGGCGGAAGCGCTCCTCGCTGGCGTGGAACCGGTGCAGCCTGCGCAGGCGGTCGATCACCGGCCCGAGGATGGTGGCGTAGCTGCGCAGGAACGCGGTGTCCTCCGGGCCGAATTCCCGCGGCGCCCGCGCGTCCACCTGCAACAGGCCGTAGGCTTCGCCGCCGGGCAGGCGGATCGGCACGTTCACCAGGGCCCTGATGCCGTGCGACGTCATGCAATCGGGGACGTCGTAGCGCTCCTCCAGGCCGAGATACGGCGTGATGACCGGCTCGCCCGCCGCGATCGAGTAGGCTTCCGACAACCGCCCCTCCAGCGGGATGCGCACCCGGCCCGCGCTGCTCAGGGCCGGCATCGGGTGGCGGCCCGGCATCGTGGGCCGCTCCTCCCGCCGAATTTCCAGGAGCTTGGCGAAGTCGGATTCGAGCGCGTCCCGGACGAGCCGGCAGGCCTCGGTGAGCACTTGGTCGAGATCCTCAGACCTCGGGGCGAACTCGCCGAAAACGGCCAGAACGCGCTGGCGCCCCATCATCTGCTGGTGGTCCGGCATCCTACCGTCCTCGCAGGGCTCGCGCCGACCGAGCGACGGCCCGAGCACGCCGGGAGGCGCGCCCGTCCCGCCGGCCCGAACGCGCCCATGCAATCGGGAAGGCACGAGGGCCGGCTTCGGGCCGGCTCCGGCGCGGCGGCGTCGCGCCGCCTCACCACCGGCCCGGGCCGGCGCGCCCATCCTCGCCGAGGCGGCGGCGCTCGTCGGCGATGACCGCCTCGATGAATTCCAAATCGCGCTGCACGAGCGCCAAGCGGCCGAGGGGCAGATCGCGGTAGCCGGCGCGCACCAGCGCCCGGCAGAGCTGGCGGCGATGGTTGAGGAGGCGGTCACGCGCCGCTTCGGCCTCGCGAAGGAACTGCTCGACGGCCGGTCGCTCCATGGTCCTCCACCCCGTAGCTGACGCGCCCCACCCGCGCGGGCGGCCACAGCCAGAACGCGGGACGCAACGATGGGTGCGACCTCGGCCGCACGCAACATGGGGTGCATGCGCGGCGCGCGCGGCGAGGCGGTCGCGGTCTCCTGCCCCGCGCCGGTCGCGGCCGAGGAGACGGATCCGTTCGAGGCGATGCCGGGGCGCGGGTGGTTCCGACGACGCCGGCGCGTCGCGGCCCTCGTCCAACCGTCAGCGCAGCCCCTCCCGTGACCGGCCGCGCTGCCCCGGACGATGCACGTTCCGACGTCGTGCATGAATGCAGCTGAGTATCCTTACATCACTCTTGCGGCACATGAGCAATTTGTAAGCTTCTTGTATTCTGGCTTGTAAATTGCGGTCGTGTACGAACGACGCTCGGCATAGATACGAGCACGTGCAATGCGTCGCCCGCAGATCACCCGCGACACACTCGAGAAGATTGTTTTGAGATACGTCAGGGGCAAGCATGCCTCGACCGTGGTGCAGGCCGTCGAAATAGGGGTGAAAAGAGGAAGCAATTCTCCTTCGCATTTTGCTCTCGTCATTCCAGACGGATCATCAGAAAATCTTGAGGAGATCGGAATGACTGCGACAGAGTGCATCCGGTGTCTGTACAGGTTTTATGATGTGATCGACGAGAAGCTGAATTAAGTAGGCGGGCAAGACGGGGCGGCCCGGCCATCCGTGAAGCTGACGCCCGCGGATCGGCGAGTCGTGAGTCACTTCGCGCGCGATCCGCCCGGCCTCGCGAAGGCTCCGCCGCCCGGGCCGGCGCTGGTGCTCGGCGCGAAGGGTGCCGGGTCGGAGGGCCGCGACCTGATGGCCGCGGCGGCGGGAGGGCGCGCCCGCGTTCAGCGAATTGCGATTCTGCCCGAAACTTGACGTCTGACAGTTTATCCGGGGCGCAAGTCGGCTTGACTGTATTCAAGGGCGACGCCCACGGCAAGACGCGTCCGTGGTCCGCTGGTCGGCGCCGGGTCCTTCATGATCTCAAGTTTAGGAGTCACGGTTTACATTATGAATGCGGGCATCAAATCGCTGAGAGACATTGAAGGTATGGTGCTTGCCCGTGTAAAGAAAATTCATAATGGGGACAAAGTTGTCGACGTACAGATCTTGCCCGCTGAGGATGGCAGCGATGTTCCAAACGTGATCGTGACGATGAGCGAACCAGAACCTAGTAATTCAGAAGTGATAATCGAGTGGATAAGGAACATTATTGTTGTGTTCTATAATGTTTACGAGATTGTCGATAACAAGCACTGATGACTTGCAAAGGATGAGTGGCGCGGTGCTGGTTGCACGGGTCCGCAGCGTGGAACCCGGTGCAAAACTCGATCGACCGGCGCCACGCCGGCGGGCCATCCGGAAGAGGGAGGGAGGCTGGCTGGGGCGCCCGCATTCGATTCTAGGACTGCCGGCGCCGAAGCACGCCACACTGATGGTCCGGCGCTCTGATTTCGCCCGGTTTCCCGGATCAAGCCGCTGCCCCTGTCCCGGCTCTGTGCAACGAGCGGCTTGCCTGTGACCGGGTCGAGTTGGACCGTCGGCGCCGCGCCGGCCTTGCGCCTCGCGGAGCGCGCAGGCCCCCTTGGTCTGCACGACGCTGCTGTGGCCGATCTGGGCGCGGACCATCTCCGTCGTCAGCGTTGATCCGAGCCCGCCCGTCGCGAGGCGCGCTGAGGCGAGATGCGGACGCCGGTGGTTTGGTCGCTGGGATCGGCACGTCCCTGGCTGCGAGCAGGGGGGCGCGCGCCGGTCGGGGGTGATCAGCGGGGCCGGCGGGTTCAAGGCGGTGATCATCCGGGAGGCCCTCGCGCCGGGGAAGGTGGTCTCGGCCGTGGCGCGCCGTCGCGGTCCGACGCCCCGCAGGTGCTCGGCCGGCGCTGGAAGGCGCGGCTCGCCCCGGAGCGCCCCGCGGCGGTGGCGCGGGCCCACGGCCCCGATGGCCTTCCTGTCGGCGGTCACCGCCGCGGTGCCGTCCCTCCTCGCGCGTCGGGGCGTGGCCCTCGACCGCTCGACCCTGGCCGTGTGTGGGCGCGCCGCACGCTTGCCGCGCTGCCGTGCTCGCCCGCGTCGCCGGGCGGCGTCCCAACCGCCGCCTCGACGAGGTGCTGCCTGGGCCTGCCCCGCCGCGCGAGATCTCTAAGACGTGGCCCGAAACCTCCGTTTACGATATAAGCCGAATCGCACAGCGATCTTACTGACGTGTGATTGATGTGCCAAAGCAGGACTGTGCATTCGCGCGCATTGTTAAATCATGTCGCCTATGCCTGGGGAGGTTTGTTATATGAGCAGCTATCTTCATGATCCGTTTCCTCGCTTTATTGACAGAAATCTGATCAAAACTATATTTGAGGTCGGCTCGCGCGATGCAAAGGACGCGGTAGCGGTTGCTGACTTTTACAATGCGGAAAAAATCTTCATAGTCGAACCAAATCCTGACGCCCTGGAAATTTGTCGTGCCACGATTTCGGGCCGCGGTAATGTGAAGCTGATCGAAGCTGCCGCCAGCGATGTTCCGGGAACTTTATCATTCTATCCTGTTGTCTCGAGTCATCAGCCGGACGGCACCGAGACTCACAACATCGGCGCGTCGAGCCTTTTGAAATCATCCGGTCGCTATGGTGAGACCTACGTCCAGACGGAGATCAAGGTTCCAGCCGTGCGCCTGGATGATCTCTGCCGCGAGCACATGATTCAGAGCATCGACCTGCTCTGCATGGACGTCCAGGGAGTAGAGGTGTCTGTGCTCCGTTCACTGGGAAGCAAACTTTGGGATGTGAAGTATATCATCACTGAAGCGACGGTCGTCAATCAATACGAGGGGCAAGATCAATTCCACCATATAGTTGAATATCTCGTGCATCGAGGATTTCGGCTTGCCGCGGTGAACATGGAAAATGGGTATTGGGGCTTCGGTAACATATTGTTCATTAATAGAGAGATTGAGGTTCCGATCGTCGGATCTTAACGCCCCTGCGATCTGATTGGTTGCCTAGTTCAAACCTCTCTTCGCGCGCGAAGCGGCGCAGTGAGCTCGGCGCCATGGCGCAGCAAGGGCCGTGCTCGGCGAGCACGGCCCTCGCAAACTCATGATTTGCCAAAGCGGCGATTGCGCTCATCGTCGCGCCCGACGCGATCAGGCCAGCCGAACCGCTGCGCGAACTCGCGGCAGCGGCCGCGGGCCGCCCTCGTCCGGCTCGGCGGGCGGGGTACGGATCGTGGTGAAGGCACGCCTCGTGACCGGGTTGGAGGCTGAAGTGCACTGCGCGGGTTCGTCGAGGGGCATGCGGAGCCTGCTGCAGGTCCGACCTCCCAATGGATCAGCGGGGCTCATGCTCCGGGATACGGCTCTGGCGAACGCACCCGCAAGGGCATGAGCCGGTGCGCGGAGGTTGTGCCGGCTTCTGTGGGTCCGATCACACCCTTTGTTCCGTCTTGTCCGCGTTCACGAGGCCCGGAAAACAAAGGAAAAATTGGCTGGGGCGCCAGGATTCGAACCTGGGAATGGCGGTACCAAAACACGCAATACTGATGTTCTAGCGCTTTGATTTCGCTTGTTTTTCCAGATCAAACCGCCGCCCCTGTGCCGGCTTTTGTGCGACGAGGGGCTTTCCGGTGACCGGGTCGAGATCGACCATAGGCGCCGCGCCAGCCCCGTGCGCCGCTGCGCGCCGGGCTTCCACCTCGAGAAACGCGTAGGCCTTCTCCGTCTGCACGACGCTTCGGTGGCCGAGCTGGTCGCGGACCATCTCCATCGACCAGCGCTCCTCCTGCAGGAGCCGGCACCCGTGGGTGCGCCGCAGGTCGTGCCAGCGGAGGTCCTGCACCTTCGCCCGTGCGGCCGCGTTGCGCAGCCCGCGGTCGAGATTGTTAAACCGCTCGCCGTCGTTCCGGTCCGGGCGGGGGAGGGCGGCTCGCCGCGTCGCGCCCCGCGTCGTGGTGGCCGCGCCATGGTGGAAGACGTAGGGGCTGGTCAGGTGCCGCGGCATCCGCTCGAGCACTCCGACAGCCGGGGCCAGCATGATCACGGTCCGCTCGCGCTTCCCTTTCGCCGCCTCGGCCGAGATGGTGAGGTGCTTACGGGCGAGGTCGACCTGCGCCCAAGTGAGGGAGAATTGCTCCTCCATGCGCAGGCCCGTGTAGATCGCGAACAGGATGGCGTCGCGCACGTAGGGCAGGGCGCCGTCGAGCAGGCGCGCCTCCTCGGCCCGGGACAAGTAGCGGGTGCGAGGCGGGCTCTCGCGCAGACCGCGGCGCGCCCGCTGCCTGATGAAGGGCGTGACCGGGTTGAGGTCAGCGTACTCCTTCTCGATCGCGAACGCGAAGATGGTCGAGAGGCAGGCGAGATCGCGCCGAACCGTCGGCGCGGAGGCGCCCGCCGTCCGGCGCGCGGTCTCGAAGGCGCGCAGGTCGGCCGGCTTGATCTCGAGGAGGAGCTTGCCGCGGAAGTGCTCGTCGAGCCAAGCGATGGACACGCCGTAGCGGCGGAGCGTGGATGGGCGCAGCGTCGGGCCGTGCTCGCGGATGAACTCCGCCATCACGGTGTTGAGAGTCAGCCGCGGCTTGGCGCCCCACGCTTGGGCTTCGAGTTCGCCGAGCCAGATTGCAAGACGCTGCCGAGCAACGCCTTCAGATCGTGTTCCGAGGGACGCGCGGAGGTCCTTGCCGTCCTTCTGGACTCGGCCCCACCACGTTTGCCCACGGAGGTAGATGTCGGCCATTCGAGCACCGTCCTCCGGCTCGTTTCCCACCACTGACGCACGGCGCGCAAATCGAACACCCAGCTTGAGCGAGGTCCGAAGGGCTGTCGAGCGCCAGGCACGCGGCCGGCCGCCGCCATTCGAATCCAGTGCCGCTCGGTGAACCCGAACTCTTCGACGAGACGCGCCGCGGTTACGTGCTGAGACACCGCTACACCTCCCCCTTCCACCACAGCGCCAGCGCCGCCCCGTCCGGCACGCGGCAGCGCCCGCGGGCCATCGGGTGGATTGGGCTGCCGTCGGCCGTGGTCCCGAAGCAGTGCAGGTCCGGCCAGGGCGCCTCGCCCGTCGTGATCTCCTCGACGACGTGGTCGGTCCACATCGGGTCCCACGTGCCGGCACCCCAGCACGCCACGACGCGCGCCGCGGCCTTGGCCTCGCGCACGATGGTGCTGAGGTTCTCCTGGATGACGTCCCGGGCGTACCAGTCCGGGCCGTTCTCCTGCCACCGCGACCACGCCCGGCACTCGGCCGGCGAGGGTGATCGGAAGGGGTAGAGATTGACAGCCGTGAACCCGCCGTAGCCCCAGGCGCGGGCGAAGTGGATCCACCGCCGCACGGCCGGATCGTCGACGCGGTGGTCCGCCGTCGAGGGGTTCAGCCCTACGAAGCAGACGTACGCGCCCTCGGCCCAGGTGCGGGTGAGCGTGAAGCGGTAGGCGCCGCAGCGCGAGAGCGTGGCGGAGCGCGCGATGGTGTCGGTGAAGCGAACGCCGAAGAGGTCCTTGGCGTGCAGGTCAGCCTGCATTGTCGGGCTCCGAGCTATGGGCTGCCGGCGCATTCTCGGCCGCGCACGTCGAGCACTGATCGGGGCCCGCCCAGCCGCATCCGCCCGGGCAGGCGTCCTCCTCGGTGCAGCCGCAATCCCGGGACACGTCGCCCAGGAGCGAGGGGATGCGGGCCGTCACGCCGTCCTCGGCTTCGAGCGCGCCGTCCGGCAGCACGTCACCGACCGCGAGGTCGAGCTCGCGCGTCAGCAGCTGGTCGGCGGCCTCGGCGGCCCGGGCGAGAATGTCGCCTAACTGGTCCTCGTAGACCCGGCGCTGTAGCCGCCACGACACGACGAGCTCGACGGCGATGGCGCCGATCTCGTCCTGCTCCTCGCGGGTGAGGCCGGTCCAGATATCGACGCCGTCGAGACGGGGGAAGGCGGGAGTGCCCGCGGCCTGGGCGGTTAGACGGGCGGAAGTCATGACCGCGCCTCCGGGGTAGAATTTTGCCCGAGCAAAAGGCGAATCGCATGCACCGGACCCCCATGGCGCTCAGCCAAGCCGAGGAACAGATCCTCAGCGTGGCCAGAACGATTCCCGGCGGCCAATACGTAACGTCCATCAACCTCACAACGGCGAACCAGGGAGCCAGCTTTTCCGGCGTTCTCATTGACGTTCAGAGAGACAGGGAAGAAGACGCAGCGGATGCGGTCAGAGCAATTCTGCGCCTGGTAGAAATGATCTTGACCACTTATGAGGTCGAGGCAGGCTCGGTTCATTAAGCGGATGCCTGTCATCTTGCAGACATTGTCGGGGATGTATATCACGAATCGACAGCCCGAGCGTGCGCTGGGCCATGCCTTGGAGAGTTTACGGTGCAGCGCTTGTCGATATCGCGAGCGCAATTTGAAGAATTCATATTCGAGGAAGCGCGAGCAATTCCCGGAGGAGAGTGGATTACTGCAGTTAGGGTCGCTCCGAATTCTTACGATGCAGAATTTTTCGGATTCGAAATCGATTTCACGGACGGGTACATCGACGTGGATGACCAAATAGCGCAAATGGTCGCCGAACTGATAATAAAAGCCTTCGAGATTTACGTAATTGGTGGCCATGCGTTTCATTAGATATAGATTACCGCTTGCAAGACTGTCGATCACGAGGGAGCGCGTCATGTCGCCCTCCCGACTGCTGCCCGCCCAGCCTCGGTGAGCGTCAGCAGCCCGAGCCAGCGCTGGTGATGGGGGTCGAGGGTGCCGAGGCCGAGAGCCACGACCTGATCGGCCCGCCGCCAGGACAGGTCGCTCGGCACGAGGCACTGGCCGGTGCGGGTCAGGATGGGAGGCGGGTCCCACGAGAAGGGCCAAGGCATCAGGCGGCGCTCCCCGCGTCGAGCGCTTCGAGGCTCAGGCCAACCGCCGATCGCAAAATATCGCATCCGCACTTGCAAATATCGCAGCACTCTGCGATATTATCGCAATGAAGCCGATCGCCTATACCCTCTCCGCGACCCGCGAACTGTCCCGGCTCCCCAAGCCGGCGCGCCTCGCGATCGTGGAGAAGCTCGCGCGCTACGCGGCAACGGGGGCCGGCGACGTCCGCGCCCTCACCGGGCGCCCGGGCGCGCGACTGCGGGTTGGTGACTACCGGGTAGTGTTCGTCGAGACGGACGCACAGATAGAGGTCCGCGCCATCGGCCACCGCCGTGATATCTACGACTGAGAGGACAACCCCATGACCGTGCAGATCATCACCACGCCCGGCGGCGAGGAGCTCGTGATCCTCCCGCGCCGCGACTACGACGCGCTGCTCGCGCGCCTGGGCGACGAGGCCGCCGAGGATCGCGCAGCCGCTCGCTTGCTCGACGCCCGAGCGGACGAGAAGGCCTCGGTCGAGCACTGGTTCGTCGCCCTGATCGCGGAGCACGGCTCGCCGGTCACGGCCGCGCGCAAGCACCACGGCTGCACCCAGGCCCAGCTGGCCGAGGCGCTCGGAATCTCGCAGGGCCACCTCAGCGACATCGAGCGCGGGCGCCGGCAGCTCACGCCGACGCAGCGCCATCAGATCGCTGCCGAGACGGGGGTTATAGCCGATTGGCTGGAGTGAAGGCGCGGTCATTACCGCCCGCCCTCCGCGTCGACGAGCGCCACCGCCCCCGCCGACGGGACCGCGATCGGCCCAGGCTGCGGCGCAGAAGCTGGGTCCGGCGCGGGCACATCGTTCGCCCAGTCGCCCTCCGCCGCCTTCAGCCGAGCGGTCTCCAGCGGCACCTGGTTGTGCAGGGGTCTGCATCGCGGCAACGGTCTCGACGGTCATCAGGCCGCCCTTCGACTCGTCGATGTTGAAGAAGCGGACGGCGCGGCGAGCGGCCGACAACAGGGTCTCTTCGCTCATCGTGGTGCCCTCTCTCGGTGAGCCCGCGCCTCAGCGATGGTGCGTGCAACGATCTCTTCGGCGGTGAGGACGATGCGGCCCTGGCCCGCGCACTCGTTGCAGCCGCGGCGCGAGCGGCGGCGGATGAAGACGACCGGGGGCCCGCCTGGGAAGCAGCAGGAGCACCAGCGGCCGTTGCCGATCAGGTATGGGTCGAACGGGACGGTGACGCGGAGGCTCATACCGAGTCCTCCGAAGGCGCGCACGCCTCGGCCCAACTCGCCGCCCGCCGCAGGTTGTCCGCCAGCTCGCGCGCCTCGGCGGGGCTGAGCGCCGCCCAGGCGTCGGCCGACATCGACCCGAAGTTGCGCATCACGCCGAGTTCGAGGGTAACCTCGCCGCCGTATGTGCTGACCTGGATGGCGCTGCCCTGCGCGGGGTCCTCGCCGGTGCGGTCGTGGTAGATGCTGGCGGCGCTCACAGCGCACCCCCGAGCAGCCACCGGGTGATGCCCGCGAAGACGAGCGCCGCGACCAGCGCGGGGAAGGTGCAAACGAGCGCGCCGATCCGCTCGCCGCGCGGTCTTGTGTCCTTCGTGGCCTCCAGGAAAAAGGACGCGCCCAGGCACAGGCAGACTGCGGCAAGACCGTAGCCGATCACGGCGACGAGGATGGTCCCGACCATCACCGCCCCTCCGCGCTCTGCATAACGACCATCGGCCCCAGCACCGAGCCGGGCCGGCGCATGGCGAGTGGCGTCGCCCGGGCCGCCTTCACCGCTTGCGGTCGGCCCGACCCTTCATCCGCCAGGAACCGTCCGAGCAGTGCGACGAGCCGCTCCGCCGAGCTCAAAGCCGCAACGGTGACGTCGATGTTCGCCGCAGCTCGCCGGGTCTCCGGGCAGTCCGCCGGGATCGCGATCCGCTCGGCGTGGCGCCGGCAGCGGTCTTGGTGGAGCGAGGCCGTCTGCAGGTCGCGCCCGAGAGCGCCGAGGTCGAAATCCGCGAGCGCGTCGGTGAGCCGGATCATCGGGCGATCCTCCCGGCGGCAGCTTCGACCACGAGGCCACGGACGTAGGCCCGGCCCTCGTCCGGCAGCGCGCGGTAGGCGATGAGGAGATCGTGCTCCTCGCCGGCCGGCGCGATCACGGCGTCGGCGGCGGTCAGGTCCCGCGGGTGAAGCCCGAGCGCTTCGGCGAGGCGCGGGAGCAGGGGGGCCAGGCGCGCGGCCGCCGCGCTCGATAGCAGAGATCGCCTTGGGGCCGAGGCAGACGGCGGCGGCGAGCTCGGCCTGAGTGACGCCGATGCGGCGACGGCGGTGGCTGATGCGCTCGCCGAGCGAGCGGAGAGGGATGTTGGAGTGCATCGCTCAGCCCTCCCGCCTCGCCGACCGGCGGCCTGCGGCGATCGCGTCGTTGCCCGGGAAGTCGTCGGCGGGATCGGGCTGCGCAGCGCCCGGCTTATCCCCGGCCTCGTCCTCGTCGGTGCCCTGCGCCTCCTCCTCGAGATCGGCGGCGACCGTCTCGCCGGACTCGCCAGGCTGGTGTTCGATCGTGTCGGCGAGCGGGTTGGCGACCGGCTGGAAGATCCCGGTCACCTGACCATCTTGCTGCTCGCGCCGCCGGTTGAAATCGTAGAGCTCGTCGTCGCGCCGCATCAGGTCGTCGAGGTCCGACGACAGCGGCAGGACCTTGCTGTGCCGGCGCGCCACTGTCTTGCGTGCCATCTCCTCCCACCACTGCGACCACGGCCCGCCGCTCTTCGCGCGGCTGACCTTCCGGACCTTCTCGATTTCCTCAACGGTCATCACCTCGCGGGAGCGCTCGCCGCTCTTCAATACCGCGATGGAGTAGGCGGCGACCGGCTTGCCGCGGTTCACCAGCACCGGCACGTGGACGATCTTCGGTTCATCGCCGAGCTGATACTCGAAGTGGTCGTTCTCGAAGACGACGTTCGCTTCCCAGGTCGCGATCTCGCCCGAGTTGCGGACCTTCTTACGGATGCCGGCGATCATCGGCATCCACTGCGCACGGCCGCTGAACTCGACGATCGCACCCTCGCGCCCGTCCGGCAGCAGACCATCCTGCGCTGCTCGCATCGCGGCGTTGAAGAACGACCGCCGCTCCAGCTTCAGGAGGTCCGGGTTGTTCTGGACAGCAGTGAGAAGCACGCGCTTGAAGCGCTCGACCGGGATGTGTGCCGGCAGGGCCGCGGCGAACTCGGCCTCCCGGCTCTGGATCTGCTCGCGCACCACGACGAGCGGGTTGGCGTTGTGCGGTCGCTCAGCGACAGCCGTGGATGCAGCCATGGAGTCCTCCTGTCGGGGTTCAGCGGGCCCACCAGCCCGGCATGTCGGAGAGGTCGATCTCGGCGAGCGGCGCGTGGTCGATCCACGGCGCGTCGAGTCCGTGCGTGCGGCGGGCCTGGACGAAGGCCCACAGGGCGGCATCGATCGTCTTCTCGGCGACCGCGACCACCTCGTTGCCCGGCGAGAGCGTGACGCCCCAGGTCAGCGGGGCGTCACCCGTCGACCAGAAGACGAAGACGAAGGCGTAGCTCGTCGCGGCCACGACCCGGGCGAGCCAGGCCGGGTCACGGTCGCCGTGCACGCGTCCCTCGGCGACGAGGCCCGCCAGTTGCGCGCGGGCCTGCAGGTAGGCCGCGGCCTGGACCGGGTAGCCATACTCGGCCATGGCGCGCAGGCAGTTCGCCTGGAACGACGTCGGGCGGCTCGGGCGGGTGCTCTTGAGATCGACCACCGCACGGGGCTTGAGGTAGTCGAACCGCGCCTTTCGGCGCACCTGCTCGCCGTCCACGGCGTCGGTCCAGAACACGGACACCTCGGATGCGCCGCCCGTGAAGGAGGCGGCGAGGTGCGGGTTTGCCAGCACCGCGCCTGCGGCCTGCTGCACCCGGTCGAAGTCCTCGCCAGGCAGCACGTCTTCACCGTTCGGCGCGAGCTTCGCGCGAGCCTTGGCGTCGAGGCGGGCGAGATCGTCGGGTCGGCGCACGAAGCGGGCGGCGAAGGACTGCTGCCCCTCCAGCACCAGCTTGTGCACCGCGCGGCCGATGATCTGCGACGGGGTTGGCTCGTCGGCGGGCCGGTTCGGGTTGAGCACCGAGCCGAACCAGTAGTCCGCGGGCTCGGCGGCGAGGCGCTTCAGGTCGGAGGAGCCGAGGGCCGGGTCCGCGTGATAGTGGGCCTCGTCGAGGCCGAAGTAGATCCCGTCCTCGAAGGAGACGGCGGTCGGGGCCGGCGCGGCGGCGCTGTCGGGGAGGAGCATCGCCGTTCACTCCGCCGCCTGCGAGCCCGGCGCCGCTTCGACCGGACGCGGCTCATCGGCCTCGACCTGCTCCCGGGTGCGAGTGCGCTCGAGCATCCGCCGGCTCTCGACCAGACTCGCCGTGGCGCCGCCGTTGTCGGTCCAGCGCACCCAGACCTCGTCGCCGTCGATCGCGCGGACGATCCCGCGCCGGTCGTGGATGAAGTCCGGGACGGCCACCTCGTCGCCGATCGCGAGCTTCGTCTCGGCGAGATCGGCGGCCGATCGATCGACGATGACGTCGGCGTGGCCGCCCTCGACCCTCGCGAGAATCGGGTCTCGGCTACCCGCCGGATGGCCGTACCCGACGACTGCCCGCACCAGGATCACATCGCCCCGCACCAGGGCCACATCGACCGGGATTGCCATCGCGCTCACTCCGCCGCCCGGGCGCCCACGCGGCGCAGGAAATGCGCGGTCTCGGCCCGCACGGCCTCCTCGTATTCGAGCGCGGTCATGCTCTCGCCCGCGGCCTCGTTGAGGATCCGGCTGATCACCCGCGCGAGAGCGACGTCGTCCACTTCATGACCCGGGCCACCCCAGAGGACTTGAATACGAGGACGCCCGCCGGCGACCGCGATGCACCGGCTGCTCTCTGAGAGCGGCCGGAACGGCGCTGGTGCGCCGAGCATGTAGAGGACGGCCGCGGTGGTGGCCTGGGAGGCGGTGCGGCTCATAGCGCACCCCGCACCTGCAGGTGGTACGCATCCCGACCCTCGGCCAGGAAATCGAGGCCACCGCAGTCCCGCGGCGCATTCTCGGCGCAGGCCTTCACTCCGTGCCGCCGCGCCGCCTCCTGCAGCCCGGCCGGCAGCTCGTTGCGCTCGTCGTCCTGATCGATCATATCGACCACCCGGCCGAGCACGGGCGCCGTCATATTGCGGGCGACTGGCGCAAGCGGGTCGGCGAGGTCGATCTCGTAGACCTCCTCGAGCACGGCGTAGGAGCGCTCGTCGGAGAGGAAGGCTGCGGCCGCGGTGAGCCCGTTGTCGACGAGCGTCTCCTCGATCCAGCCGAGACCGGTGTTGTCGCGGAAGTGCACCAGGTAGGTGCGGGCGGGTTCGCGCGTCACAGCACGCCCCCATCGATCCGGCCGGCCCGCAGGCCGCTCGCCGCCACGAACAGGATCAGCATCGCGATGGCGAGCACCAGGAGCGCCATCCGGAGCCAGTCCCGCTCCCGCGCCACGGGCAGCGGGTCGTTGGCCGGCTCGTCGTCCTCAGGCCACTCGGTCAGGCGCTCCCGCAGCGTGCGCAGGTAGGCCGGCTCGTCGAGGTGGCAGGGGGCGACGCGCTCGCGGCTCGTGAGGGCGCGGCCGTGGATCGCGATCAGGTCGGGTTGGGGGCGGGTGAGCACTGCGGGTCTCCATCGCTTCGGGGAGAGGCGATGGACACAAGGTACTTAGCGTACCCAGCGTGTCAAGTACGATTTGTACCCAACCTGGCCGTACTGGTTGTCGTCACATGTGACCGACACGACACCCACGGCCAAACTCTCGTGGATGGCGTGCTTGGCCGGACGCCACCTAGTGCATTGACGCCTTCAAAAGGTACACCGCGCGGAGCGATTTCCTCTTCAGTCTCAGACGGTTAGCGACCTGGCACCTGATGCGAATGTCGGCGTCTCTGCACTAGCTATTTGGAATTGACGCTCGCGCACGAGCACCAATAATGCATCTCGGTAGGCTCGCTGGAGCGCCTGGTCGCGCACGCGGCACCCGGGAGGACGTCAGCCCTTCGGATGGCTGGCTCTACGCCTTCCGGAACACAGGTCCAGGAGCCTACCGCCTTCTACCTGGTTCCGTTTTGTAGCCGTAGAAGCGGAATATTGCCTTCTGTTCCTCCGTTAATTCGGCAGTCCATAGAGGATAAGGCATAACCTTGAGACCGAAGTCTACAATACTGTTGTCGCGCATTGCCATTCTTGGCTTCAATAACTTTGCATACTCCGGCCTACAGGAGCCGTCCGGCTTTGGAGTGACGCTTTGAAAAAACGCGCTTGCCACGACGTCAGCAAGCATGAGGCCCGCGCGGGTTTTATGAGGGTAAGACTCAACAAGATCTATATCTACGACGCTCCAGTCTAAATCTCCCCTGTCAAGATATAAAGATTTTCCGATACTCTGAAGCCTCAGCCAATGCAGATATGCTCTGAACTGGCTGTAAGACATTCTATGACTCTCTGAGAACACAAATTTGACTTTGGCCCGAGGAGTGTCCTCTTTTAGATTGCGCAGCCCACAATAAGCAGTAACTCTTTCTAGCAACAGACGAGATGCCCAGCAATAGAACCAGTTCCTGGAAGGGATTTTTCCAGCCCTTTGATTTGTATGCTGGCGTATGTTTTTCTTGTTGCATGCAACTATAAACAAGCGCGCCGGCAAATCAGCAATGTTCTTACAAACGGTTTCTCTATCCCTATCCGAGCGCAGTCGGTTAAAATGCAGGTCTCTTTGCCCGGTAAAATCAAGCTGACTTAGAATATGGCGGACCCAAAGCGGAGGTGAAGCTTCACAGTCGGCACGGATCAGAACCGCCGATAATATGAACCACTCTGTGCCACCGTCGGGATCAATAGGTCGGACTGATCTCAACCCATCGTCGCCGGCCTCATCTATGAATGCTACATAACGATAGGAGTGCTCTGGGCTCTCAAAATCCATTCTAAATTCGGCATAATGCCGCCTCGGAAAGCACTACGCCCGGGTTGTCTGGATGCCCAATTCCCATTCAAGAATTTTCTATTCATTCGGCTGCCCTCATTGGCTTCTGCTTTGTCCTTCTTTCTATTTCTTTGCCATTAGGCACGCGCTGAACTTGCTTTCCCGGTACTATAAGGTGAATCATCCCGACTTCGCGGATGCGGACGTCTTTCATAGTCGGCGCGTTAAAGCTCTCCAGATCATAGGTGTCTGTCGTACTGCCGCGCAGTACCCGTTTCAGGTACCGCTTCCAGTCCGCCGTTACGACGAGCGCCACGTCGCCGAGCACCATCTCGACGGGCACAGCCATCTTCCGTACCAAGATCACGTCGCCTGGGTCGTACTTTGGCAGCATAGAGTTGCCGAGCACCTCGTAAGCCGCCACGTCGTCAGGCAATGGATAGTCAACCTCTACAACCGCTAGCTCGTCGTTGAAGTACTGCGCCACGTTGGTGTCGATCTCACCGCCGGCTCCGATCATGCCTTCAATGCGCACTCGACTGGTGCGTTGCAGGCCGCCTTCGCCGCTGACAAGCCATATCCAGGAAATATTGAAGGCGCGACCGTATTCTTTCGCCTCTTCGACTCCGTAGTCGCGAATACCGCCCTCCCGTGACTTATATGTGTTTTCATTCCAGCGGAAGTGCTTTGCGGCAGCTCGAGGGCTGTCGAACCCAGCGCGCTCGCGTGCTGATTTGAGTCGGGAGGCTCGGTCGGTTGCATCCATGAACAACTCGTACCCTGGATGCTGGGTACGTTTCGTCTTGCTATCGAATGGGTACTTATGGTACCCAGTGAGCATGGATAGCTTCCGTGCCCTCATCGTCGCTTATGGCCTCAGCGAGTTTGCTGCTGACATTGGCGTTCACGAGAACACCGCTAAGCAGATGCGGAAGCGGGATTCCGTGGCTCCCGAGTACTGGGATGCGTGGGTGCGTGGCGCCCGCGTTCGTGGGGTCGGCGGGGTGACGCTGGAACGCCTCGCGAGCATTGCCGCACAGAGGCGCGTTCGCGCAGCTCCCACCACCCCCGAACTGGCGGAGGCGCGGCCGTGATCGCTCGCCTCCTACTCGCTTGGCTGGACCGGCGGATCGATGCGCGCATTGAGGCGCGCAAGGCCGAGCGTCAGGCTGCCGCCGATGCCACCCGGTCGTTCATGATCGCAGAGATCGACCGAATTCGCTCCGCCGGCGGGCGCCCAGGCACCTGCCTGGAGACTGGCCGTGTCCGCGACCTCGGGCCCCGGCGCTACAGCAAGGAATCGAACGCCGCCCCGAACGTGTCGTCGAGGAACCCCTCGGCGTCCGACGAGACCTGTTTGGTGACCTCGGCCTCCCGCCAGTCGCGATCCTCGCAGGACATCCGATGAATTGCGGCGTCTACTCGCTCGTCCGTTGCAGTGCGGAGGCGCCTCAGGGCCGCCTCGCCCTGCTCGCGTCCTATCTTGGAAAGAAGTGTCTGCAGAAGACTGCGGATCGCGATGAGCGATCCTCGCGCCATCTCCGAATCCACTTCGCGGCCGCTCATGATCGCCTCCCTCGGCATGGGCAGTTGCGAGAGGGGCCGGGCCGCTACCCGGCCCCTCACCTGACTATGCTCGCGTCATCTCAGGCCACCCGCAAGGGAGACGCCGCATGACCCGCCCAGTGCAGGACATCGGACCCATCCGACTCTCCTGGGCCGGCAACACGCCGGTCCTCGCCATCCCCGAGGCAGGCCCCGCCGCCACGGTCGTGCTCACGCCTGAGCAGAAGGCGCAGCTGATCGCCGCGCTCGCGACCGGCCCCGGCGACGGCGCGCCGCTCTCGCACGGCATCCGTCCCGGTCCCCGTCCGCTCCGCGGCATGGCCGCCGTCCACGCGCCCGGCGAGCGGAGGCTCTCCGCCGACGGCGACCGCCCGCGCCTCGTCGAGGTGCCCTGACATGCGCGCCTCCGACCTCCCGCCCATCCTCGCCGCCCACATCGTCGTGTTCGCTGCGCTCGGCTGGTTCGTCATGGCCGTCCGGCCCGAGATGGTCGTCCCGGTCGAGCGGCACGGGCCGAGCGTGATCCTGTTCCGGGTGGCGCCATGACTGCCGCCGCTCACAATGGGGCCAGCCTCACGCCAGCTGGATATGCGCACCTGCGCGTCCGCGGCGTGGCGGGCATTGCCGTCGCCACCATGAATCGCCGGTCCAGCAATCCTGGCCCATCCGGCGGTGCGCCCGGTCCGGCAGCGACCGGCCCCTATCCGCTCCGGACCGGGCGCAACACCGCCGACTCCTGCGATCTTGGTTCGACCTTTCGCGCTGGCATGGCCGGCGCTGCGAAGCCCTGCCCGGCATGCAACTCCCCGGGCGGAGCACTGCCCTCCTTGGGCGTCGTCCCAGCGACTGCCCCCTCTCTCAACCGGGAGAGGGGGCTTCTTGGGACCGATTTCCACGCTCGCCCGCTCCGGCCGGCCCGAAGCGCGGCCGAGGCGCCCCGCTGGTCGAGCCTGCATGTCTCCCAGCGGGATCTGCTGTTCCTGCGCGACCGTCATCAGCCGGCAAGCAAAGCCGGTCGCGCCGTAGTATCTGCGTATCCGATCCACCTCCATCTACAAGCTCCTCTCACCTGTTCCAAGATGAACAGGAACGGATTTGCAGATGTGCAAAACATGTTCACGGGTTAGGCCAATGTCGACTGCGCAGGTCGCAGAAGCCCGGACTTGGCTGGACCGCATGGTCCAGTGGGAGAGCCGCGGGCCGGGCGACACGGACAACGCCCTCCGCCGCGTCGCGCGGCTTGCGGGCGTCAACTACGGCTCGGTGTGGTCGCTCCGCTACCGCGCCCCGAAGCGGATCTGGGCGGACGTCTACGTGTCGCTCGCCGCCGCCTACGAGACCGCCCGGCACCGTCAGCTTCAGGCGCTCCAGCATGACATCGAGATCACCGCGGCGATCACCGGGCCTCGCCACCCTGTTGTTGTGGCGGCTCGCTCTGCTGCTGGTGCGGCTGATCCCGATCCCGCGGGAGTGGTGGCCGAGGCTCTGGGAGCGCGAGAGGCGGCCGGACCGCGTCGACCCGCGGGGGCGATGAGCCGTGACTGACCTCGCCGCCATCCCGCTCGCCGATGTCGGGGCCGTCGGCGCCGGCCTGAGGATCACCACCGCCGGCGGCACCGCGACCGTGTCGCTCGGAGCCGAGGCCGGCGCCGTCGTGCTGGCGGTGGCCGCCCCGCGGCTCGGCGAGGACTGGCGCCTTCCGCTCTGGGCCGTCGAGCACCTCGCGCAGCAGTGCGCGCGGGCGCGGGCGGAAGCCGCCGAAATGGCGGCCGGCTGCGCGGCCCTGCCCGTCGATGCCCTCACCGATCCCTGACTAACCTCGGCGGCCCGGCGCCGCCCAACGTGGAGCAGTGCTGTGGCCGAGAAGATGGGCAAGGCGAGTCGGGGGGACACCGGCATCAATCCGAAGGTCCTCGATTCGCTCGTGCGCAAGTGCGAGGGCATCAAGGGCGAGATGGACGAGTGCCGGGGCGAGCTCGGCGCCGCCATCAAGGATGCGGAGGAGGCGCACGGCGTCCACCGCAAGGCCTTCAAGCAGATGATCGCTCTGCGGAAGATGGACGAGGCCGCCCGGGCCGACTACCTGCGCGCGTTCGACGACTACCGCGAGAAGCTCGGGCTGAACGCCCAGGCCGACATGTTCGACGAGCCGCCGCGGGCTTCGGCGGATCCGGGCGCGAAGCAGGCCGCCGAGAACGTCGAGCGGCTTAAGGGGATGAAAACGGCCGAGCCGGTGCACTGAGGCCGGCCGATGCGCAAGATCCTGGCCCTCGACCTCGCGACGCGCTGCGGCTGGGCCTGCGGCGCGCCCGGGTCCGAGCCGACCTACGGGACGAAGGTCCTTCCCTCGACGGGCGAGGACATCGGCCGCTTCGCCGACGCCTTCAACACCTGGCTCCTCGACATGATCACGCTGGAGGATCCCGGCGTGGTCGTCTTCGAGGCGCCGGTGATGAGCGGCACCACCTCGCTCGCGGCGGCGCGCAAGCTCTACGGCCTCGCCTGGCACACCGAGTTCGCCTGCCGGCTGCGGCAGGTGCGCGTGATGGAGCACCACCTGCAGTCGGTGAAGAAGTTCTTCGCCGGCAGCGGCCGCGCCGACAAGGCGGCGATGATCGCCGCGGCGGAGCGACAGGGCTGGGCGCCGAAGGACGACAACGCGGCTGACGCGCTGGGTCTGTGGGCCTGCGCAGTGCACCAGCTCGCGCCGCAGCATGCTGGTCGCTTCCAGCTCGGTCCGCTCGGGGCGGGGAGGGCCGCATGATCGCCGCCCGCCTCCACCCGCTCACCCCGGCCGAGGAGGGGCCCTGCCTGCGGCGCCTGGCGGCCGCGGGCTACCTGCTCGTCGCGAAGGCCGGGCGCGCCGGAATCGGCTTCGTGTGGCCGTCCCCGCCCGAGCCGCCGCCCGGCGTGCCGGCCGAGCGCGCCGTGTCGATCGAGCGGGTGCAGGCGGCGGAGGCGGCGGGCGTCATCGTGCCGTGCACGGTCATGATGGGCGCGGATCTGCTCGGGCCGCAGCCGGTGCCGGCGTGGCGGGCGCGGGGGCGGTCATGAGCTGGCCGTTCGACCCTCTGCCGCCCCTGTCGTTCGACCTGATCATGGGCGATCCGCCTTGGGCCTTCTCCCTGCGGTCGGCGAAGGGCGAGGCGAAGAGCGCGCAGGCGCAGTACGGCTGCATGTCGCTCGACGCGATCAAGGCTCTGCCGGTGGCGCACCTCGCCCGGCAGGACGCGCTTCTGTGGCTCTGGGCGACGCATCCGATGCTGCCGCAAGCTCTCGCCGTCATGGCGGCCTGGGGCTTCTCCTTCACCACCTCCGGCGTGTGGGTGAAGACCACCCCCGGCGGCAAGCTCGCGTTTGGCACCGGCTACGTGCTGCGCTCGGCCTCCGAGCCCTTCCTGATCGGCAAGTTCGGGCGGCCCCGCACGGCGCGCGATGTCCGCACCGTCATCGTGGCGCCTGCCCGGGAGCAAAGCCGCAAGCCCGACCAGCCGTACGAAGCGGCCGAGGCGCTGGCGACCGGCGCGACGCGGCGGGCAGACCTGTTCTCCCGGGAGACGCGGGCCGGATGGGAGGCCTGGGGCGCGGAGGCAGGACTCTTCGACCCGCCGGCCGTGCAGGCCGCGGAGTAGCGCCATGGCGAGCTTCCGCAGCCTCCCCGTCTTCTCTCCCGCGATCATCGGCGTGTTCCGCCGCGGCGAGGACGCCTTCCGGCTGACGCACGCGATCGGCGCCGTGCCGGACGCGGCGGCCGCCGCGCGGGCGCTCGGCGATCCCTTCAATCGCGAGCGGCACGCCCAGGCGCTCGCATTCCTCGAAGGCCTGCAGCCGCGCCAGCAGGAGCGGATCCTGGCCGCCTACGACCGGGAGGCTCGCTGATCATGGGTGACCTGGTCCACCTCCGTCCCCCACCCGACCAACGCGAGATCGTTGCGTTCGAGGCCTTCCGGTCCGCGCTCCTGATCGCGCGCGGCACGGGGCGCCTCAGCGACATGCGCACCGCCGTCGAGGCCTACGACGCCTGGGTGGCGCTGAGCCGGCAGCTTGAGTGCGAGCGGGGGCGCCGATGAGCGGACGCGTCGTTCCCTTCGCGGCGCCGGCCCTCGATGAGACGCTGCCGCACAGCGTGGAGACCGAGCAGGCCCTGCTCGGCGCCATCTTGAACAACAACGATGCGCTGTCGCTCGTCACGGCGCTCGTCGCCCCCGAGCACTTCTTCGTGCCGGAGCACGCCACGATCTTCCAGCAGATCGCGGCGATGGTCGGCGCAGGGCTGCAGGCCAGCCCGATCACGCTGAAGCCCTACCTAGGCGACGCCGACCTCGGCGGACTGACGGTGGGCGAGTACCTCGCCCGGCTCGCCGCGGAAGCGACCACAGTATCGGGTGCGCCCGGCTACGCGCAGATCATCCGCTCGCTCGCCACGCGTCGCGACCTAATCAGGGCCGCGCATCGGCTGCAGGAGCGCGCCCGCTTCAGCGGCGCCGAGGTCACCTCCGACGAGATCATCGACGGGATCGAGGGCGACCTTCTCGACGCGCGCGCCGCATCGCCGAAGGCCCACCTCGCCGGCATGTCGGCCGGGGAGGGCGCCGCGTGGATGCTGGAGCGCATCGAGGCAATGCGGGCCGGCCAGCTGGCGGTTCCGGCCATCTCGACCGGGATCCCAGACCTCGACCGCGCCACGGCGGGCGGCTTCGGACGCGGCCAGCTCTGGCTCCTCGCTGGTCGCCCGGGCATGGGCAAGACGGTCTCGATGACCGCGCTGTCGCGCTACGCCGCGCGCAACGACGGGGTGCTGGTGTTCCAGCTGGAGGTCACCCGCGACCAGATGATGGCGCGGTACTTCGCGGACCTCGCCTACGCCTCGCACAAGCCGCTGACCTTCGGCGCGATCATGCACGCCGTCGACCTCGACGACGAGGACATGTGGCGGTTGCGCGATGCGCAGAAGCGGTTGGACCGGCTGCACCTGCGGATCGAGTGCGAGCCCAGCATATCGCTCGCTCAGATCGCCGCCTCGGTGAAGGCGCAGAAGAAGCGCCTGGAGCGTGTCGGCCAGCGGCTCGGCGTGGTGTTCATCGACTATCTCAAGTTCATCAAGACGACCGACCGCTACAAGAGCAACCGCGTGCTCGAGATCGGCGAGATCTCCGGCGGCCTGAAAACGCTCGCCAAGGCCGAGGACATCTGCGTGGTGCTGCTCACGCAGCTGAACCGCGGCGTCGAGGCTGAGGGACGCGCCGATCGCCGCCCGTCGCTCGCCGACCTGCGCGATTCCGGCGAGCTCGAACAGGATGCCGACGTCGTCCTCTTCCTCTACCGCGAGGCCTACTACCTCGAGAAGAAGCTCAAGGCCTCCTCCGATCCCGAGATCGGCGCCCGATTCATCGAGAAGCGCAACGCGCTCGAGATGGCGCTGGGTAAGAACCGCATGGGGCCGACGCCCACGCTCGACCTGTGGGTCGACGTCGCCTCCTCCACCATCGCATCTCACGCCAGGGGGCCGGCCTGATGGCTCGCATTCGCACGATCAAGCCGGAGTTCTGGACCTCCGCCCAGGTGATGGAGTGTTCGCCGAACGCTCGCCTCCTGTTCATCGGCCTCTGGAACTTCGCCGACGACGCCGGCCGGATGGCGCTCTCGCCGAAGCGCATCAAGGCGCAGATCTACCCGTCCGACGATTTCACGGCTGCGGACGTTCGTCGAATGATCGACGAATTGGCGGCGAACGACCTCGTCAGCGTCTATGTTGTTGACGATGAAGAGTTTCTAGCCATCACGGGGTGGCATCATCAGAAGATCGATCGGCCGCAGGATCCCCGAACGCCCGAACCGCCAGACGGTCATTCGCCGAATGGACGTCGAACGTTCGGCGTAGGAAGGGAAGGGAAGGGAGAGGATAGGAAGGGAAAGGATCTTAAGGCGGCGGCCAATGGCGCACACCCCCCGCGCGAGGGTCGGACGCTCAACGCCGTGGCACCCCCGGTGCCGGGCCCGCAACCCGCCGATGCGCGGCGCCAGCCGCCTGCCGAGCCCGATCACGGTCACGCCGCCCCGCCACCCGCCAGCCGGCCGGCCACGCCGACCCGAGAGTGCGACACCGCCGCGGGCTTCGACCGGATCGCCGGCCGCTGCCGCGAGGTGCTGCCCGAGACCTGGGGTCTGCGCGTCGAGGCCGACGCCCGGCCCGTAGTGCAGCTCGTCCGGGAGGGCCTCGACCTCGAGTCCGAGATCGTGCCGGCACTGCGCGAAGTCGCCTGCCGCCGCACGCCAATCCGCACCTGGCCGCTGCTCGCCAACGCCGTCGCCGAGCGGGTGATGGCGCAGCGCTCCGCCCGCACTGCGCAGGGCCTTTCGCCGAAGCCGCCCGCGCCGCCGAGGCCGGAGGAGATGATCGACCTCGGTTCGCCCTACGGCGCCTACGGCGAGGCCGTGCTGAGGGTGTTCGTCGAGAAGTTTCGAGCCGACCCGACAGCCTGGATCGAGCACCTCGTCGGCCCGGCGCCTGGCCGCCCCGGCTGCCGCATCCCCGCCCGCCTGCTGCTCACCGAGGCCGCCTGATCCCGAATCCCGCCCCGCGGGCCACCCGCGGCCGCCGTGCCGCCCCACCCGGAGATCCCCGATGCCCGACCTCAAGACCCGAGACCTCGTCGCCCTGACCGCCCAGACGGTCGCCGCCTACGTCGCCCACAACCCCATCCGGCCGGCCGACCTGCCGGGGCTGATCCGCGACACCCACGCGGCGCTGGTAGCGCTCACGGCCCCGGCGCCGGCACCCGAGGCCGGGAGGCCCGTCCCGCCGGTGCCGATCCGCAAGACCGTGACCCCGGACGCGATCTTCAGCCTGGAGGACGGCAAGCCCTACAAGTCGCTGAAACGGCACCTGAATTCGCGCGGGCTGACCCCCGAGGCCTACCGCGCGAAATGGGGCCTGCCGGCCGACTACCCGATGACCTGCGCGTCCTACTCGGCGGCCCGGTCCGAGCTCGCCAAAGTGCTTGGGCTCGGACGCAAGGCGGCGCCGCGGCTCGTGGATGGGACCGAGGCGGCGTAACGAACCCGGCCGGCGCTGCGGTGCCGGCCTTGATCCACCTGGCGGGATGCGACATGAGCCGACCCTCACGCAAGCAGCGGACCCGGGCGAAGAAGCACCGCAAGGACGACCGGAAGGCCGTGCCGGAGGGACTGATCCGACCCGAGGAGATCGAGACGGCGGCCCAGCGCAAGGCCCTGGAGCCGGCCGAGCGCGCGGCGCAGATCGCCGACCCGACCTTCCTTGAAGTGCAGGGGAGGGTGGCGTGAAGGCCCACACTGAGAGGACCCGCCAGCGCGGGACCGCCCTCCACGACCCCTGTCTCGTCGGCAACGGTGCGTGGTGCTCGTCCTACTGTGAGGGCAAACCACCGCCGATTCTCGATCTCGAGCGCTTTCGCCGGGGCCGCAACGAGTGCGGCGGCAATGGGCGAGTCGTGTTCGCGGCCGAAACAATCGTTGCGAACGCGATCACCGAAGCACGGGTGCTGCGGAGGCGCTCACGGTGAACGCACCGGCCGCCATGCCCTTGACGTGCGCCGCACGTGAAGCCCCGGACCGGTCCGGGCCGGCAGGGGCCGGCACCGCGCGACCGTCCCGCCGCCTCGTCCGCCGGGCGAAAATGCCGTCCGGCCGGCGCATCACCGTCGACACGCGGTCCGGCCTCGTCTCGGTCGGCGCTGAGGCCGCGCGTGTCTCCCCTCTCCAGGCCAAGCTCCTCGTGATCCTGATCAAAGCTTCCCCACGCCCGGTTGACCGTAGCCGGGCCATCGAACTGTTGTTCAAGGGGCGGCGCTTGCAGGATCGCACCGACTATTTCCGCCGGATCCTCCACGAGACGCGCGCCGTCCTGCAGGGGCTCGGCGCCACCATCCTCTACGAACCGAACCCGGCGGGCTCAGACCTGCCCGGTTACCTGTCGCTCCTTGAGGCGCGGGCCGCGACCCGGGGGCGGTCATGAAGCATGCCGTGACCCGCCTTGCGCTCCCCCTCGACGCCAGGGCCGCCCTTGTGGCGGCCCGCCGCGTGCCCCAGCACCTGCTTGAGGATCCGATCGGCCGGGCATGGCTCGCCGTCCACATGCTGGATCACCCGACCCGCGGGTGGGACAGTGCCGATGTCGATTTCGCGCTGGAGCACGCGCACGAAATCCTGCGCGCGATCGGCGGCCGGATCGGCCCACGCAGCGACCGTGGGTTCTGGCCGGTGATGAGCTCCGATGCCGTCGCCCGCGGTCGGGTGACAGCGGAGCAGGTATCGTTCGTCGAGGCCGCGCTCTCGTGGCTGTCGCTCTACGTCGACAGGGAGCCCGAGGCCCGGGCGCTGCAGCTTTGGTGCGAGTGCGTCGAGCAGCGCCGGAGCTTCAGCGGCGCCTGCAAACGCCTTGGGCGGAACATCAATACCGAGAAGACGCGCCGTCGTCGGGGCTCGCTGCTGATTGCCGCCGGCCTGTGTCGCGACGACGTGCCGATCCCCGCCCACGTGATAGATGCCCGTAAGGCCCAGGAAGGCGCCGAGCGTCTCGCGGAGACAGAAGCCGCCCTCGCTCGCGCGCCGGCAGGGCAGGGGGTGCCGCAGGCTCCTCGTGAGCCTGCGGCCGCTCCCGTCCTCGACCCGGCCACCACCGAAGCCCCGCCTGAACTTTGGGACCGGATCCGTGCCGCCCTTTCCCAGCGCCGTCGCGGCGAGAGCCTGCGGGGGATCGTGAGGGCGATCCTCTTCGCGCACGTGAGGGTCGAGTTCGCCGGTCAGAGCACGGCCGTCGCTGAGAAGCGCCGCCAGTACCTTTTCCGGCTCGCCCGGCGCGAGGGGATGCTGGACGACGGGGGGCCGCGTTGATGTGCCCCGAGGCCCGCGCCGACATCGCGAAGCTGATCTCTCTCCTGGGCTCGGACCATGACGGCGAGGCGCTGGGCGCCGCCCGGGCGATCGGGCGCAAGCTCGCGCGGTTCGGCCTTGGCTTCTCGGACCTCGCGCTGGCGATCCGCCCCGCGGTGGTCGTCCCGGCAGGCCAAGCCGGCCCCGGAGGCCGCCGCGATCGAAACCGCCCGCCTGCGGGGCGCGGACGCGGCGCGCAAGGGCAAGCTCCGCATGGCGGTCCCCGTCTCCTACCGGCCCGAGAGCCCGAACGGGCACCCGGAGCTGGTGACCGCCTACCTCGACGAATCCGACGCGACCTAGGCCGAGCTGGCCGGTGGAGAGGAGCACTGACCTATGAGCAACGCGACGACCTCGACCCTGGTCGAAGGGGACATTATCACCATCGAGGCTGAAGTCCGCTGGCTGCACCAGGCGGATCAGAACCAGATCGCCGTCAGGCTCGGCGGGCAGGCCAACTACATCAACCGGAGCGCCATCGTCGGCGTCCGCCCCGCCCTCCGGGACGGTGATCTGGTCCGGCACCTCGACCACCCCGCCGAGGGGATCATCCGGGGCGTCTACGGCCGGCAGGCGTGGGTGTCCTGGCGCGATCACGAGCCGGACACGATCGTCACCACCGACCGCGTGGTCAGGCTTAAGACCGCCGTAGAGCTGGCCGTCGGCGCCCTTGCGGCCAGCCTCGTCGGGGACGCCCCCGCCGACCCGGCCGAGGGCTGATCCGATGACGGGTCTACCCATCACCAGCTCGACCCCCGACAGGTCTATGACGCGCACACGCTGGAGCTGGCCGTCTGCGGCTGAAAGGAGCCGGCCTGCCGGCAGATGTACTTCCTGCTCGGAGACGCCCAGGGGCGGATCTTCGCCCGCGTGCCGCTGATGGCCGCGGCTCTGGGCGACTGGACCATCGAATCCTCCGCGACGGTCGCGGAGGTCATGGAGCGCAGCCGCGGCGCGATGCTCGCGCGCGGCCCAGCCGCGGGGAGGACGTAGCCATGTCCCGCGCCCGGAAGCGCGTCGCGATCGGCGGGGACCGGCCGCCGAGCCACCAGACCTACCGCGTCGTCCGCGGCGAGTGCGGCGACACGGCCGACGTCGGTAAGCAGGACTATTCCCCCGATGCCGCGGCCGAGATCGCCCCCCAGAGGCCGCGAGGCGGCCCCACGGCTCCGGCCACGAGCCCCGCCGACGCCGCCTGATGGCCCGCGAGGGCATCCTGTTCGAGACGCTCGGCGTCCCCAGGAGGCGCTGCGGGGGAAGTCCTCATCCCGGGTGATCCGCGAGCCCGTCTGTGAGGAGTGCCGCGCGCCAGCGCCCTTCGGCTACGGCCCGCCCGGCCCCGACCAGCTCCACGAGCCTCGGCGCTGGTTCTGCCGTGAGCACCGAGCCGAGGGAATCGCTGCCTGGAAGTCGATGGGCGGCCGATCCGCCGCCGCGCGAGCCTGGAGGAGCTGTGAGATGACGACGATCCGCACCTGCGCCGGCATGGACGAGGACTGCCCGCCGGAGCGCCGGTGGATCGCCCGGCTGGGGAAGGAGATCCCGGCGGTGGCCGGCAGGGCGTTCGCGCCGTCCGCCATCGTCGTGTTCGCCGCCGACCCGGAGGAGCTGCTCGCCAAGGCGCGGGCGGCCGTTGCTGAGGAGGCGATGCTGGCCCGCCGGCAGGCTGCCCGCGAGGCGGCGAAATTCCCTCCCAGGCTTCCGCCCGGGCAACTGCCAAGCTAAAGCCAGCCCCGTCTGACCCCGCGCTACCCAAGGAGATTCGCGTGAACCCTACCGTACCCTGCTCGGACTGCGACGGCACAGGCGACACGACCGGCATCTTGCTCACCAGCATGCCGCCTCAGCCCAAGCCGAGCGCGCCGTGCTCCGGCACCGCGCGGGCGACGGCCGCGACCGGCGACGACCGGGAGGCCGCCCCTGTCCCTCCGGCGAGCCATTGGGACAAGCCACCGCCGATCACCCCCGAGCTGATCGAGGAGCTGCGCCACCGCGCCCGCACCTTCATCCGCCAGAAGTACCCGCTGACCTACGAGCGAGGCCTGATCGAGCTGATATCCACGCCCGAGTGGAAGGCGGCCTGGATCCTGGCCGAGATCCTCAAGGCCGACGCCGCCCCGCGTGCCGACTGAGCGGGACGTGACGATGACCGACGCGGAACGCGACGCGCGCGATCAGGCGCTGGCGGAGATCTTGACCTTTGAGATGCTGGCGGCCGGCGTCGAGGAATTCAAGCGCGCGCAGGTCGCGATCGCGGACGCGGACAAGACCGGCAATGTCGCAATCGGCTGCATCTGCGCCCGCGTGTACCTCGCGATGCGCGCGGCCGAGCCGAACGGGCCGGAGGCGTCGCTGCCGGCCCATGGTCTAACGCCGGGCTGCCAGTAGGCCGCCAATCCAGCGTTTGACGGATCGGCACAGGTTCCTCGGCCGCCCCGAGATTACGGACGGCAAGCCGGACGATCTGATTGGTGGCCGAGTAAAACAGACAAGAGGAAGTGATGAGCGAAGCATTTTGGAAGATCGTTGACGGTCATGGGCTCGATTGCATCCCGAGCGACGAGCACGAGGCACTGTTGACGATCTGCACCCGCCTCGTGCGCGCCGAGGCCGAGCGCGCCGCAGATCACCGCCGCGTCACGAGTGCCCTGGAACGCTCGAATGCGTGGCGCGAGCGGGCCGAAGCTGCGGAGGCCGAGCGCAACAGGCTGCGGGGGGCGCTGGAGAACAGCAACGCCCTCCTGGCGGCCATGCTGCACGAGAAGCCCGACGATGCGGAGATCTCGGCGCAGATCACCGAGAACCGGACGGCGATCCTTGGCCGCGCCGCCGTGGATCCGCCTTCGCGGCGGCGCGGGTTCGCGGTGAAAGACTCGTACTTTACGGACGACTGATCGCAGCGGCCCGGACAGTGGGACGGAGGATGAGATGTGGCTCGCGCATGCCTTCTACGCCGATGAGCACGGCAAGAAGTGGCAGGTGATCGACGCCGCTTTGACCCCTGATCAGGTTGACGGTGCGATCCGCCGGCACAAGCAGGAGGGCGGCTGCCATCTCGTGGAGCTGTGGCAGCACGCCGGTTGCTTCCACGCAATCGGGTGAGGCGGAGGCGGTTCCGCCCAGGAGAAAGGCCCCGGCTTGCGCCAGGGCCGATCCCGTCTCCGCTGCGAGCGCAGCCGCCGTTTCAATCCGCGCCCCGGAGGGCGATCCCCGCGCTGGCGGGGGAGAACGAGCCGCATCATGGCACTGCCGGCAAGGATCGCAAGGGAGAAGAAGATGCCACACTGCCTGTACGACACCGCCTGGGTCGTGGACGACGACCAGCGCGAGCTGGCCCGGAGTCACCTCCGGGCGCAGCCCTGAAACGCCCGAAAAGCCCCCTGCCGGTCAGGGCAGGGGGCCAGGGGCCTCGAAGGCCAGATGTCGCACGGGGCGCCCCCTTACGGGGCGCCCCTTTCCCGTTCGCCAGGATGCCCTTGGACGGCCCAGATTTGGCCCAGGGCGGCCGCGGATGAGCCAGAGAAGGGCCTGGGCGCCCCTTAAGGGGCGCCCCAGCCGCCGGACGGCTGGCCCCCGCCATTGCGGCCCTGCATCTCCCGAAATCGACGCTCGAGCTTGCGATCCTCGTAGTCGGCCCGGATCAGGGCCAGCAGCGCTTCGACGGCTTCCGCCTGGGTCTTGGTGCTCTCGGCAATCGCGACCAGCGCCTCGACCAGCGCCTTGACGGGCGCCGCGGCCAGCAGCTCGGCCGGGTCGATCGGGTGGGGGGGGACGTCCGCCTCCTTGCCCCCGCGCCGGTAAGCGGAGAGCCAGATGGCGATCACGACGACGAACATCACGGCGCTGGCGATCCCCTGGAGCCAGGGCGGCAGCGCCGCGATGGCAGTCTGGACTTCAGGCGGCATCGAGTGCGCGTCTCCGCTCGGCATAGCCAACGTCGAGTCCGGAACTCCAGACGTTCCACAGCTCCATGAGCAGGATCAGCCTGTAGATCCCGCAGGCGGCGCCGGGGACCGGGGAACTCCACGCCGAGAGCGTGACCTGAAGCCAGAGACCGCAGGCGAGGAACGCTGTCAGCGCGCGGATGTGGGGCGAGAACCGGAACCCTCGGTAGGTCCCGTTCACCGTCAGGGCTGCGATCCGCAGGCCGGCGACCGCCAGCATGAGAGCCCCCCAGGTTCCCTCGGGGGCGAGGCGGGCGAGGAGCGCCCAAGTCGGCTGGCACGGGAAGATGTCGGGCGGCGTCCCGAACGTCCAGCCGAGCTGAAGCAGCAGGGCCGCGGCGAACCACTCCGTCGCCCGGAGCCGGAAATGCCCCCAGATCCCGACCAGGAACCGGAGCAGCGCCGCCCGGCGCCGTTCCGCGCGCGCCCAGCGGGCGAGCGACGGGTCGAGCTGGGACAGCGCCCGGATCACCGCCCGCTCCGTCTCGCGACGGGACGGGCGCGCGGCGATCCCACCGGGGAGCGGAGCCGCCGGGGGGATCTGCCAGGGCATCTCGATCATGCCGCCGAGAGCTGCCGCTTCACGGCGTCGAGCACCGCCGCCTCGCTGGCCGAGGCGTCGAAGGGCAGGGCGCGGAACAGGAGAGGCACGAGGGCGTCGGGCCCGCCCGCCGCCCTGATGATCGCCGCGGGCGCGTGGGCCTGGAGGTAGCGGACGCCGGATGCGATGACCTGGGAGCCGAGGTCGACCGTCAGGGGCTTGCTTGGGGCGGCGCCCGCGACGGCGTTGGTCCCGTAGGCGATCCCGTTCCGAACCATCGTCTCGATCCGCGCCTGGGTGAAGATCAGGCCCAGGACCGGCGCGTACTGCGCGATGGCCTTGGCCAGGACGCCGGTCAGGATCGGGACCAGGAAGGCGGTCGCGATGTCGCTGCCGGCCTTGATCCAGCTGGACACGTCGAAGCTGACGGTCGTGTCGGCCGCCAGGGCCGGGGCGGTGAGGGCGAGCGCGAACAGCGCCGCGAGCAGGGGCAGGCGGATCATGGGGGATCTCTGGGCTGGAGGGGTGTGCCGCATCACCCGGCGGCGCGGGATGCCAGAAGGTCAGGATCGAGCAGGTCTAGCTGAGTTGATCCTGAGTTTATCGGCCTGACTGCCTCGTCTCTTCATGCCCATCGTGGGTCAAAATTCAATGGACTTGGTCATTCTAGGGGCCGCTTTCGAGCAGAGCCCGGTGAATACGCCGAAGATTCGGATCATCATAGGATGTTATTTTTCGAATCGGTTGTCGCCCGCCGATCACAGGCCACTTTTCTGCCTTCAGCGCCATTGTAACACGCCCGACATGGAAGGTTGTTCTACGGCCGACCGCCCAGAGCGAGCTGGCGCTGACGCCGGAGAGCGGCGGCACGAAGGCGCTGAAGGTGCCAACGACCCTCTCGACGACCCCGTCGACCTCGGTCCAGTCCTTGCGGAACGACTTGACGCTAACGTCCTTGATGACGCGCTGCGGAGAAAGCCAGTGGAAAGAATTCAGGACAATTACATGAACGTCAACTCGGAGTCTGCCGATGCTGGAGTCAAAGAAACTATAATTGTAGTTGTTGGTATTGTAATTGCCTGTGGGTCTAACAATTTGGTTTGACCAGACGATCTGCCAAACCTAATCGCTTCCGTCGGGGCCACTCTCGGTGATCTCGGAAAGCCTGAGGCGCCCCCAGTTGAGGAGACGCCGAAGGTGACCCCGGCCCAGGTCAGAAGGTCCATCACGCCGGACGCTCTGATCAGCTTCATCGACGCAAAGTCGTACAAATCGATGAAGCAGCACCTCACGAGGCAAGGTTTGACGTCAGCCGAGTATCGACAGAGGTACGATTTGCCCAGAGACTACCCAATGGTAGCGCCAAATTACGCGGCCCAGCGCTCTGAACTCGCCAAGAGCATAGGCCTTGGGGTCCGTCGTCGAGGAGGAGCAAAGGATAAGCCTAAGTAGTTCGTGCACCCCGATACGCTCGCCCCTCCCGCCAGCGCGAGCGCGGGAGGAGAAAGATGGCCGAGAGTGATCGATCCCTGCTCTGCGTACCAAAAGAAGTCCAAAGATAGAGAGAGAACATAACGGCTACATGCCGCAGTCGTGTGGCAACGATTGCTATCGCACTTGACTTTTCCAACTCGATTGCCGATCCAGCGCGCTTACATGCCGTTCAAAGCTACAACAGAGGTAGCCGATATGAGAGAGAAGGTTTGCGGCGCTGACGCGGTCGAGCTGACAGCTGCGATCGTCGCCGCCTACGTGTCGAAAAACGCGACCCCGGTCGCCGACCTGCCGGGGCTGATCGCCTCCGTGAACGGCGCGCTAAACCAGCTCTCCGCGCCGCCAGCCGCTGAGCCCGCGCCGCTGGTCCCGCCGGTGCCGATCAAGAAGACGGTGACGCCGGACTACATCATCAGCCTTGAGGACGGTAAACCCTACAAGTCGCTCAAGCGACACCTCGGCATCCGCGGTCTAACCCCGGACGAATACCGGAAGAAGTGGGGCCTTCCGCACGGCTACCCGATGGTAGCCGCGAACTACGCCGCTAAGCGCTCTGAACTCGCCAAGAGCCTCGCCCTCGGCCAGTCTCGCCGCCCCGCGAGCAGCGAGGGCAGGTAGCGCCGCGCCCGCCTGCTCGTTGGCGGTGCCGCGGTCCGCCTCCGGGGCTGTCGGCCGGATCGGCGAAGTCACCGTGACCTCGACGCCGTCTTCCTTCCGCGAGCAAGGCGTGAAAACCGTACTGCAGAGCCCCATCTGCGGCCCGCACGACAATCGACCAATGACATAGTGTAGACGTACTTCGATGCCGGGGCGCGCTCGCGGGATCTCAGCCCGCCAAGGCCTTGCCGCACGCGGGGCAGAGGTTCGGCGTGACCCGGGCGTCGGTCGCGCCCGGCTTCGGCGCCGCACGGGCGGCGACCAGCGCAGCCTCGACCGCCTCGGCGGAGATGAGCGCCTTGTTCAGCCCGTCCCCCGCGTAGAAGGACTGGCCGCGTGCAACGTCGCGCTTGAAGCCGGTCGTCGGGGCGAGGACCGGGAAGCTCGCCCACTCCTGGGCGAGCGCCAGCCCGAAGGCGACGTCGGTCAGCTTGCCGGCCGCCCACTTCTCGTAGCCGCGCCGCTTCAGCAAGTGGAACCCCAGCTGATCCTGAAGATCAGGCGAGAACTGTTCCTTGCCGGAGAGGCCAAGTTCCCTGACGAGCCCCTGAAGGGTCGCCTTCATGAACTGGTATCTGCCGGCTGCACTGGAGCCGAAGCGGTTCGTCCAGGCCGTTCCGCTCGCGATCACGTCCGCGATCGTCATCTGAACCAGCGGCGTCGGGAGTTTGCGCTGGTTATTGCCGTAGATGGTGCCGTACCCCTCCGGCGCCTCCTTCGAGGCGATGAAGTCGAGCAGGCGCGCCGCGGGGGCGGGGATGGACTGGTCCATGGACAGCCTCGGGATCAGGGGGGCCGGGAGGGCGGGGGAGGCCCGGCCGAGAGCGCCGGGCCGATCGAAAGGGGGCGCCCGCCAGCAGCACCGCGAGCGCCAGGGCGGGCGCGGTCATCACCGGGCGCCCTTGCCGCGCTGGACGGTCACGAAGCGGACGGTCAGGCCCCTCAGGGCCTTGGGGTCCGCGCTCGCCAGCAGCGTCTCCCCCTCGCCCAGGCAGACGGCCGGGCTCGCGGCCCCGCAGGGACGGGAGAGCTGGTCAAGGGCGACCTCGGGGGTGCAGGCATCGATCGGCGTCCCGGCCGCGCAGACCAGGGCGACCAGAAGAAGGGCTGACGGCATGGGGACCTCCGGGCAGCGGGCAGCAAAAAGCCGCCCGGAGGCGGCTGTGAGGGCGGGGGGATGGGACGGGCGGTTAGCTCGCGAAGAGGGCGGCGAGGTCAGCCTCGGCGTCGGACGCCACCCGGGCGCGGATCGGCGCCAGGGCCGCCTCGACCTGGGCGAAGAGGGCGTCGGCCTTGGCCGCCTCGGCCGGCTGGTAGACGGCGAGCGTCCCCATCCCGCCGACGCGGACCTCGATCGGGACGTCCGTGACGCCGGGGCCGGGGTAGCCCGCCGTGGCCTTGACCACGGTCAGGCCGGAGATGATCTGCTGCGCCCGCTGCTGGATGGCGGTCGCCTGCTCGAACTTGGTCATGGTCCTCTCTCCTTAGGTTGGCGGGTTTCGAGGGCGGCGAGGCGCGCTTCGAGGGCTGCGATGTGCGCCACCTGCCCCCCGATGAGGAGCAGGGCGAGCTGGTCGGGGCGGAAGCCGAAGCGGTCCCCGCCCTCCCATTCGTCGTGACAGACGAGGCCGTAGGCCCGCGGGTCGAGCCCGCGGGCCTCCGCCAGCGCGATCGCCCTCTGGACGGTCAGGCCGACGTGATGGCGCGCCCCGCCCCCCTTCTCTGCGACGGAGGAGAGGAAGCGGAAGGTTCCGATCTCGGACGCGAGATCCTGCGCCCACGCGACCTCGGCCGGGGCGAGCGGGGCGACCTCGGTCTTTTCCCGGGCGTCGGACGTGTTGATCGACCCGACCTGGGCGTAGACCGTGCTCCAGGGGTTCGCGCTGCTGCCGAGGGTCAGCCCCCCGGCAGTGTTCGGGGTCAGGGCGGTCGTGGAGAGCCACAGCCGGTCCTGGGACCCGTCGTACCAGCGGAAAATCCCGCTGCTGCCGTACTGCGTCCAATTGATCGAGCCGCCGCCGCGGTCCTGCAGGTAGACGCCGGCCGTCGTGCCGAGTGCCGAGAGCAGGCCGGTCGCGCTGACCGCGCCGGCAAACGACGCGCCCGTAAGATCAGCCTTCGTCGGGTCGCGATAACCCTCGTGAAATACCTTGTAAGCGACGGCACCCGCGGACCATCCTCCGACTTTCCAATAGTTATCGGCGTCGATCCCGAAGTAAGCGGCATAGTAACCGGAGCGGTGAAACTGCATATACGCCGCATCGGTCGATGCGCCGTTGCTCTTGATTTCAAGGCGGGCGAGGCTCCCGCTCGAAGTCGCCATCGCGCCGGTCGTGCCCTGGAAGCTCGCCGTGCCGCCCGTGAAGTTGGCGGACGTGCTGAAGGTCACGAGGCCGGAGAACGAGGCCACCGCCGCCGACAACGCCGGGACAGCGAACGTCGAGCCGTTCCAGGACCAGACGCTTCCGTTGGTGGTATCCCAGACACCTACGGCAGTCGCGGTCGCGTACTGGTAGATAATCCGCGAGGTGCCAACCTGGGCGTTCCACGGGTGTTTCTCCGCGGAGCGCGCATCGAGAGCGATGATGTCCGACGCGCTGGACGAGATCGCCGCGGAGAGCGTGAGCCCGGTGAAGGTCGGGCTGCTCCCGGTGGTCAGGCCGGAGATGTCGGCCTGGGCCAGGGCGACCGCTCCAGTCTTCCCGGCCACGGACGTGACCGGGAAGGCGATCGAGGCGGTCCCGACCGCCGTCACCAAGCCCTTGGCGTTGGCCGTGATGACCGGCACGACGGTCGTTGAGCCGAACGAGCCGACGTTGCTGTTGACGGTCGCCAGGGTCGTGGCGGCGGTCGCGTTCGCGGAGCCGTCGAAGCTGACCGACCAGGAGAGGTCCCCGGTCGCGGAGATGGACCGGGCCGCGGCCAGCTTGGTCGCCGTCGCGGCGTTGCCCGAGAGGGTGGCGACCAGCGTTCCGGCGACCGTGAACAGGCTGCCGTCCCAGGACCAGATGTTCCCCGAGGTCGAGTCGTAGACGCCGACCCCGCTCGCGGAAGCGTACTGGTAGACCTGCCTGCCGGCCGCGGTGGTCGCGAGCCAGAGGTTCTTGGCCGCCGCGGAGGCGTCGACCGAGAGGACGTTCGTGGCCGCCGTCGTCAGGGTCGCGCCGACCGTGAACGTGCTCCCGTTCCAGGCCCACACGGTCCCGGCCAGAGAGTCGTAGACCCCGGTCCCCGACGAGGACACGAAGGCATAGACGTTGCGCGAGGTGCCGGTCTGCGCGACCCAGGGGTGCTTCTCGGCGCTCCGGGCGTCGAGGGTCATCAGGTCGACCGCCGTGGTCGCGATCGAGGCGGACAGGGACAGGCCCGTGAAGGTCGGGCTGTTGCCGGTGCCCAGCCCCAGGACCGTCGCGCCGGCCGCCGCGGAGGCGGCGGTCAGGACGGCCCGCCCGGGCGTGCTGCTATCCGTGATCGCCGTCGAGCCGATGGCGATGGCGGTGGCGCTCGCGGCCGTGACCAAGCCCTTGCCGTTCACGGTCAGGGCGACGGAGGTCGAGGCCGAGCCGAAGCTCCCCGGGGCGCTGTTGACCGTCGCGAGGGTCGCCGCCGCGGAGGCGGCGGCCGACCCGTCGAACGACACGGACCAGGAGAGGTCCCCCGAGGCCGCGATCGAGCGCGGGGTGGCGAGCTTCGAGGCGGTGCTGGCGTTGCCCGAGAGGCTGCCGGTGATCGCGCCGCTCGCGGTCAGGCTCGTGACTGACACCGTCCCGGCGAGCGTGAAGGTGGTCCCGTCGTAGCCCCAGACGTTGCCGGAGGCGCTGTCGAAAACGCCGACGCCCGAGGCCGAGGCGTACTGGTAGACCTGTCGACCCGTGCCCGTGGTGGCGAGCCAGAGATTCTTCGCGGTCGCGGAGGCGTCCACGGACAGGACATTGACCGCGCTCGTGGTCAGCGTGCCGTTGACCGTGAAGGTCGAGCCGTTCCAGAACCAGACCGCCCCGGCAAGGCTGTCGTAGACGCCCGTGCCGGCGGAGCTGACGGTCGCGTAGATGTCCCGGCCGGTGGCGATCTGGGCCGTCCAGGGATGCCGCTCCGCGCTCCGGGCGTCCATTTGGAGCCCGTCCACGTAGCTGCTGACCAGCGGCCCGGACAGGTAGGCCCCCTGGAAGGAGGGCGCGTCCGTGGCCCCCAGGCCGAGCGCAGAGGCCCCCGCGGCCGCGCTGGCCGCGGTCAGGACAGCCCGGCCCGGGGCCGTGCTGTCCGTCACCTGCACCGCCGGGATCGCGACCGTGGCCGCGGCGGTGGCGTTCCCGGCCCCGTCGAAGGAGATGGACCAGGAGACATGCCCGGTGGCACTGATCGTGCGCGCGGTGGCGAGCTTGGTCGCGGTGTTCGCGTTTCCGGCGAGCGACCCGGAGAAGCTCCCGCTGATCGTCCCGGACGCGACGAGGTTGACGACCGAGACGGTTCCCGCGAGCGCGAAGGTGGAGCCGTTCCAGCCCCAGACGCTGCCGGTCAGGGAGTCGTAGACGCCGACCCCGGCCGGGCCGGCATACTGGTAGACCTGTCGACCCGTCGCGGTCTGGGCGAGCCACAGGTTGACCGTCCGGCCCTGCGCGTCCGCCTTCAGCACGTCGACGGCGGGAGAGACGATGGTCGCGCCGACGTGGAACCCGGTCGCCGGGGTCCAGTACCAGACGTCGCCGTAGGTCGAGTCGTAGACCCCGACCGATGCCGCGCTGGCGAAGGCGTAGGTGTCCCGGCCCGCCGCGACGGTGACGACCCAGGGGTGGACCTCGTGCGCGGTCGCGTCCGCGCGGATGATGTCGACCGCACTCGAAGTGAGCGGGCCGGCCGCGCTGACCGCGTTCGCGGTCAGGACGCCGCCGACGATGAACTGGGTCCCGTTCCAGCCCCAGACGTTGCCCTGGAGGCTGTCGTAGATCCCGACGCCGCTCGCGCCAACGTACTGGTAGGTATTCCGCCCGGCCGCGACGGTGGCGAGCCAGGGGTTCTTCGCGAGCGCGCTGGCGTCGATCGAGAGGACGTTGACCGCGGGCGTCGTGAGGGAGCCCGTGACCGCGAAGGTCGAGCCGTCCCAGGCGTAGACGTTGCCCGCGAGGCTGTCGTAGACGCCCGTCCCGGTCGAGGCGACCCAGGCATAGATGTTCCGCCCGGTTCCGGTCTGCGCGACCCAGGGGTGACGCTCTCCGGTCCGCGCGTCGAACTCGAAGCCGTCGACGTAGGACGACACCAGGGGGCCCGAGAGGTAGGCGCCCCGGAATGCGGGCGCGTCCTCCGGGCCCAGGCCGAGGGCCGCCGCGCCGGCCGCCGCGTCCCCGGTCAGGACCGCGAGGCCGGACGGAGAGGCGTCCGCGATGTCGGCCGCGCGGGTCATGCCGGGCGGGCCGATCGGCCCGCGCTCGCCCGTGTCGCCCTTCTCGCCCCGCTCGCCAGGAGCGCCGGGCGGGCCGATCGGGCCCTGCTCCCCCTGTGGCCCGACCGGGCCGACGAAGCCGGGCGCGAACGGCTGCCCCGCCGCCCGGCCGGGAGCCGGGCGCGTGACAATGATCTCGGTGATCACCTGTCGACGCCCCGCTCGATCGTGGCAGTGCCGTTGACGCAGCGGCGGGTCACCCCGTCGGCGAAGGCGCGAATGTCGAAGATGTAGGTCCCGGCCCGGCCCGAGCGCATCCGCGTGACGGGGCAGACGATCCCGAGCACGGTCCCGTCCCCGACGACCAGGAGGTCGACCCGCGGCACGCCGGTCGGGGTCGGGACGCCCGAGCTGGCAAGGTAGAAGTAGGCGGCCCCGTCGACCGACTCGCGCAAGGTCCCGCGGAAGGCCATCCCGGCGAGCGGGATCGGGGTGTTGTCGGCGTCGGGGAACTGAAGCGCGTCCCGCCAGTCCTCGTTGAGCGCCGTCGTGATCTTCGTGGTCAGAAGCGGCAGCTCAAGGATGCGGGTCGTCATGCTGGCCTCGTCGCGTGCGGATGGGCGCGCCGCCCGAGGGGCGGCGCGCGGGGTGCGGTGGCGGTCATGGCGGGGTCAGGGCGCGGCGGTGCCGACGTAGAGCCACGTTCCGTTGAGGTAGATCCAGAGCTTGTTGCCGGAGCTGTCGGCCTGGATGGGCGCGAACCCGGCCGGGATGCCGGTAGGCGTGCCAACGGGTGCCCCGGCGGTGACCGGGATCGCCGGCCAGCCGTCCGTCGAGGCCGGGGACATGCCCGAGCGCCCGAGGGCGACCGCGCCGCCGTTGGGGTTGACCATCAGGGGGCGCGTCCCGGTCCCGGGCTTGGCGGCCTGGATCCAGGCATACGAGCCGGAGAGGACGCCCGCGAAGATCGCGTCGTCGGTGCTCGCCCCGGACCCGACCCCGAACTGCGCGCAGGCCCCGCCGGCCTGCGCGTCGGAGAAGGGACGGGGCGAGCAGGCGACCGTCAGGTTGTTCGCCGGGCTCCGGGTGCCGAAGCCCGCGTTGCCGCCCATGTACGTCCAGTGCGCCCCCATGGCGTTGACGATCTGGTGCGAGCCCGTGGCCTGATTGGAGATCGGTCCGGTCACGTTGCCCGAGAGGTCGGCTTCGACCGAGAAGAAATCGCTCGCTCCCGGAGCGATTTCGACCCCGTATTTCTGCGTCTCGACGTTCGCGCTCATGCCGTAGACCGGCCCGACGCGGCCGCCCTTCAGGCTCCAATTGGAGACGCCGGGGGCGACGTAGAAACCGGAGTAAGTGTTCTCCGTCTTCCTTGAGTTGAAGCCGATCTGCATACTAGCCACGTCGACGTAGATACCGCCTTCGAGGCGGAACCCTTCGCCGCCGTTATTGATCGAGCGCCCGCCGAAGAAGCTGATCCCGCTCGTCTGTTGCGCGGTCCCCTTGACCCTGATGCCGGGGTATCCGGTCTGCTGACCGTTGGTCGCCACCCAGACGCCGTTGAACATGAAGGTGGCGGCGACCCCGGTTCCCTGTGGGTCGATCAGGATACCTTCGTAGGAATTGGTGTCGATGTACGTATTGACGACATGAACGGCCTGTATGTTCTGCCCGTTCTGTGGGGTAATGAGGATGCCCCGCCCGTTGGACAGAACATCGCCGCCCGTGATCTGGACCCCGCCGCTGTGGCGGATCTCGACGCCGGCCCGGGACATCGACCCGATGGTCGGCCGGGTGACCATTACGTCGGCGGCGTAGGTGCCGAGGTCGTTGTATCCGATCCGAATGCCGACGTAGCCGCCGCCCGCCACGAGGTCCGTGATGCGGGTCAGGAAGGCGTTCGGGCCGCCGTAGATGTCCACACAGACGTAGACGTTGACCGCGCAGGCCACGTTCTCGATCTGCGTGTTGTAGCTGTTACGGAGAGCAATGTTCGCGCCGCTCGTCCGAGCAATGGACGACGTGAAGTTGATATTCCTGATCCGCGTATGCGCGGGAACGATCGATGGAGTGCCATCCCCCACCTTAATGACATCGCCGTCGAAGGTCGAATTGATGCACGAAGGGTTCATTCCCTCGCCATCTAGCGTGATATTGCTCTTGAGGATCGAGAACGGCGCGGATAGCGCGTAGCAGTTCGTCTGGGACGGGAAGATGATCCGCCCGCCGTTGTTGCTGAACTTGGCGACCGCGCGGGCGAGCGCATTGTCGATCGTCGTCTCGCCCGGGAGGATGAAGTCGGAGATGTAGGTCGCCCGGCCCAGCAGCGTCTCGATGGTGTTGATCGCGGTGGCGCCGGCCGGCTTGGCGGAGAGGCCCGAGCAGTCGCCCGTCTCGATGCAGGTCTTGGCGGGCGCGATCGGGCGCAGCAGGGTCCCGTCCGCGAGGGAGCCGTCCGCGTTGCGATAATAAAGCTTCCGGTCCGCGACGTTGATCGCGACCTCGGCCGTCCCGAGCGGATAGGCCCCGGTCAGGGCCGGGATCGCGCCCGGGGCCGTGTAGCGCCGCAGATCGGCCGCGTGCGCGGGCAGGCCCGCCGCGAGCGCGACGAGCGCCAGGAGAAGACGACGGAGCATGGAGCCCTCAGATGGCCGGGGGGTTCAGGACGAAGGTGGTCAGGACGCCGCCGCTCCGGGCGGCGAGCGTGAAGGTCGCCGGGGTGGTCGAGCTGTCCGCGATCAGCGCCCACTGCCCGTCCGCGAGGTCCGCGGGGGCCGGGGGCGCGGTCTTGGCGAGGACCTTGATGATCGGCGGCATCTGGTTGGCGAGGGCCTGGGCCAGACCCGCCTCGAAGACGGCCAGCGCCGCGGCGAGCGCGCCTCCGGGCCGCACCAGCCAGTTCTCGAAGGAGGTGGCCACCACGTCCCGGTTGTTCGCGCCCCGGATGGTGCGGATCAGGTCGCCGTCCTGCATGACCGGGACGGGCGGCGGCTGGGGCGGCTCGCGCCCGGTGGGCGCCACCGCCCCGAAGTCGACCTCGTACCGCGCCTCCTCGTCGGTCAGCGCGATCTCCGAGCCGATCACTACCTCCTGGCCCGCGACCCAGCCGCCCGAGGCCGCCAGAACAGTGTAAAGCATCGTCGCCATCGGAAACCCGTCAGGTAAGAGGCAGAGAGGCGCCCGGCGCGCCCTACGGCGAGCCGGAGCCGGTGTTCCCCGAGGACGAGCTGTCGGACTCCCCGTCCGACGAGCGCTCGTCGCTCCCGGCCGAGCCCTGCGGTTGCTTCAGGGAGAGGGTCGTCTCGGCGCCGGACCGGCTGACCTTGTGGGTCACGCTCTCGATCCGGTAGGTGCCGTCGACCCCGGAGCGGCAGCCGCTCACGACGCAGGTGCCCTCGGCCTTGGCGGCGACCTCCAGCAGGATCGTGACCTCGCCCGACCCGCCCTCGCGCTCGCTCTCGGCCTTGCGGCCCTTGCCCGCGTCGGTCGCGTGATCCTTGGTCGCCCGGGGCGCCGTCGGCAAATCGAAGACCTCGGGAGCGCCGGGCGAGGCCCCGATCTCCACGTCCTCCTGCTTCCACTTGCCTTCCTTCCGGTCGTACCAGCGGACGCGGGCCTTCGCGTAGCGGGGCCTCGTCTCCTTCGGGGTGATCTTCCAGGAGATGAGGTTCCCGGGCCGGGTCGCCTCGACGCTCGGCATCGTGCCGCCGCCGGGCGTCGCGCCGCCCCCGCGGGCGGCGAAGACCGCCTGGTTGCCTTGGATCTTGAAGGTCGCGCCGAACTCCTCGGCCAGCTCCTGCCCGAGCTGGAGGAAGGAGCGCCCCTCGGTTGACCAGTAGGGGCGCTTGATCGCGCCCAAAGTCTTGTCGGCCTTGATCCCGGAGAGGCCGGCGTCCTTCGCCGCCTGCTCCAAAAACTCCTTTAAGGTTGCGTCGTCCTTGTGCTTGTGCTGCTTCTGCTTGGTCTTGCCGCGCTTGTCGACCGACTTGCAGGAGACGGACAGAGTCATGCCGCCGCCGCGCGCGCCGCTCGACTCGGCCTCGTCCACCACGCCCTTGAACACGATCACGCCCTGAAGCGCGATCTCGACCGGGTTGCCCTTGGACGGGAGGCGCACCTGCCCGTCCGTGTCATCGAATTCGAGGGTCGCGCTGTCGGACGAGCCCCCCGCCTTGTCCACGACCTCGATCGCCGTGATGTAGGGGTTCATCGCGTCCGAGGCGTCGTTTCCGTTGACGGTCACCCGCCACGCGGTTGCCAGCACCATCGGTGCGCTCCGGTCAGTCGTCGAAGAGGTTCACGACCTTGCGGGTCGTGGCGGCGGAGGCCGCGGGGAGGTCCGGCAGGACGACGGGCGTCAGCAGCGGGATCTCCGGGCCCCGGGCGGCGAGGCCCGGGTTCAGCTTCAGGGCGGCGGCGAGCATGGCCGAGGTGTCCCCGGCCCGGCCGTGCTCGCGCCACAGCAGGAGGTCCAGGACCGCCCGGCGGTCCTTGACGATGACGGTCTGGGACATGGGCTCACCCGAACAGCGAGAGCACGGCGTCGATCAGGTCGGCGCCGGTCGACTGGCCCGGGTCATCGACCCGCTCCAGCTTGAGGTCGTGCTTGACCTTGTAGGCGATGCCGTTCGGCGCGACGGCGTCCGCGTGGCTCTCCTTGACGGAGGTGATCACGAACCAGCCGACGACGTAGCCGTCGCCGCGCATCACGAACTGTTCGGAGCCGCTGTCCTTCAGGGCGCGGGCGGTTTCGAGCTGCGAGAGGCCCCCGATATGGAAGGGCAGGAACTCGCCCGAGAGGGTCAGGGTGTCGTCCCCGGCCCCCGCGCGCTCGTAGCCTTTCCGCCGGGACATTAGGTCATGCTTGGCGTAATCGTAGGCATCTTCCCGCTCGACGCCAGTCACGCTGAACGGGAACGTGTCGAAGATCAGGCTGCCCACCATATACTGCACGGCGCGCCTCCGTTAAGCGAAGTTGTCAGAGAGCGCGCCGCGCACGTTGACTGAGCCCGATCCACTCTCGCCGCCGCCCTTGCCGCCGGCCGCCGCGTTGACGCTCCCGAGCGAGGCGTTGGCCGAGGCCACCGCGCCGGGGATGCGCTGGAGCGCCGCGAGGGCCTGGTTGGCCTTGGCGATCAGGCCGTCGAGCCCGCCGGTCGACACCTGAGGGGAGACGGTGACGCCGGACAGGCCCGAGAGCTTGTCCTTCGCCGCGTCCGCCTTGGTCCCCAGGCTGTCGAGGCCGGACGTGTCGCCCTTGGGGGCGATCGCCGGCACGCCCGAGCCGGTCAGTCCGGGCTGCGCCTCCGGCGAGGCAGGCCTGGGCGTGTACCGGGATTGGATGCGCTGGCGCGCCGCCTCGATCTGGGCGGGCGTCAGGTCGCCCGATGCCGCCGGGGCGGAGGTGCGGGGGCGCCCGATCCCCTGCCAGGGGCCGATCCCGACCCGCTTGGCCCCGTGCCACGGGGTCCAGCCCCCCTTGGCCGCCTCGCGCATCGCGAAGTCGATCTGCTCCCTCCAGGTGTTCGGGTCGCGGACGTTGATGCCCTCGCGCAGGGCCTTGTTGCCGAGGCCCCCGCCCGTAAAGAGCTGGAAGTCCCCGAACGACCGGCCCTGGTCGCCCGTGTACTCGTTGAAGCCCTCGCTCTGCGCGACGCGCAGCGCGACCTCCGGGTCGATCCCGTTCCGGCGCGCCGCCTCGCGGATGTAGGCGGCCCGGTCGGCCTTCGAGGCGACGTGCCCGATCCCGGCGCCGCCCCCGACCGCGAGCGCCCGCCCGAAGAAGGAGCCGCCGCCGCCGCCCGACAAAGAGACGTAGGTCGAGCGGGCCCGGCCGGTCGCCGCCCCGGTGTCGAGGTCGAAGGAAATTTTGATGGGCTCGGAGAAAATCTCCTTGATCTTCTCCCAGAGGCTCTTGGCCTTCTCCTCGATCTTGGGGGCCTCCTTCGCGCCCCCCTTGGCGACGCCCTGCCCGGCGCTGCTGCCGGCCTCCTGGCCCGCGCTGCCGGCCTCAGGGGCCTTGGCCCGGATGCCGTCCGCGATGGCCTGCCCAGCCTCCTGGCCCGCCTTGGCGCCCGACTCCGCGCTCCCGGCCGCCGCCTTGGATGCCAAGGCCTCCCGGGCCGCCTCGCCGAGCTTCAGGCCCGCCCGCTGGCGCTCCTCGCCGGCCCTGATCCGGTTGTCGAGCGTCTGGACCTCGCGCTGGAGGCGGTCGAGGTCCGCGTTCGGCTGGCCGCGCATCGAGGGGCGGATCCACCCCTCGATGCCGGTCATCTCGGCCCGCTTGGCGTCGCGCTGCTGGCGCAGCTCGGCCACCTCCTCGCTGTCCTTCGGGGTCCAGTGCTTGCCGGCCGCGATGGCGCCGACCTCGTTGATCCCCTCGGCGATCCGCTCGCCCGCGCTCTGGCCGGCATCGCTGCCGGCCTCGGCCGCGTCGCGCCGCAGCATTTCCCAGCCGCGCTTGGCCTCCGGGGCCTTGGCCCGAACGCCGTCCGCGATGGCCTGCCCGGCCTGCTCACCCGCCTTGTCCGCGCCCTTCTCGACCCCCTTGGCGACCGCCTTGCCGGCGTCCTGGCCGGCGCTGGCGGCGTCGGGGACCTTGACCTCCGGGGGCTTGACCGGTGGAGCCGCGGGGGCGGCCTTGGCCGCTGCGCGGGCGTCCAGGGCCTCCCGGGCGGCCTCGCCGATCGGCAGCCCGGCGCGCTTCGTCTCCTCGCCCGACCGGATGCGGTTCTCCAGGACGCTGATGTCCTTCTGGAGCCGGTCGCTCTCGGGGTCGAACTCCCCGCGCCGTGAGGGGTGGAACTTCGCCTGCCGCGCCTCGATCTGGCCGCGCTTCTCGTCGCGCTGCCGCCGGAGGTCGGCCAGCTCCTCCTCGTCCTTGGGGGTCCAGTACTTGCCCCCCGCGATGGCGCCGACCTCGTTGATCCCCTCGCCGATCGCCTGCCCGGTCTTGGCGCCCGCGTAGGCCGCCGCGATGAAGGGGGTGATCTTGCTCAGGATCGCGCCCAGCCCCTCGGCCGCCCTGACCCCGAACATGCCGAGCGCGGAGAGCGTCCCCTTCAGGGTCAGGAACGCCGTCGTCGCGGTCGCGAGGTCGGTCGCCGTGCGGATCGAGCTGTCGGAGAGGTCCGAGAACTTGTCGGCCAGATCGCCGATGGCCTTCCACATCCCGCGCAGTCGCTCGTCGTTCGCCTGGGCGGCGCGCATGTAGGCGGTCTCGAAGGACCCCTTCATCTGGTTGTACTCGCCGTAGGCGCCCGCGTTGACGTCCTTGCCGAACTGCGAGGCGCGGTCCTTCGGCGTGTGCTCGAACGCCTTGCGGTCCTTCTCCAGCATCTCGGGGCGCAGGCCGAGCGCCCGGCCGCCGTGCTCCTGGCCGAACAGGTACTTGGCGAGCGCGGGCGTCAGCCCCTGCTTCAGGATGTCCATGAGCAGGCGCTCGCTGTCGACCGCGCCAGAGGTCATGTTCATGTAGTCGTTGACCGCCTTGGCGATCTTCTGGGCGTCCTGGGCGTTGACCTTGCCCTTCTTCCCCTTCTTCGCCAGCGTCTCCTGAAGGATCTCGGAGACTTGCGGCACGAACTCCGCCCGGTCCCCGACCACGTCCTCGTCGTTCAGCAGCTCGCCGATGCGCTTCAGCTGAGAGGCGTTCAGGCCCTTGCCGAACTGGAGGCGGACCAGATTGTCGAGGTTGTCCGCCGACATCTTCTTGCCGGGGGAGACGTAGTCGTCGTGGTCGAAGCCGGCCGCCGCCAGGGCGTTGCGGCCCTTGTTCGTCGGCACGGTCAGCTTGGTCGCCGCCGCCCGGACGAAAGTGCCGGCCATCGCGCCGTCGTAGCCCAGGCGCTTGAGCTGGGCGGCCAGCGAGTCCGAGAACTCCTCGGAGAAGCCCATCACCTGCCCGGGCGCGGCGCCGAACTTGGTGTAGCCCATGATGTCGTGGTGGCTCGCGCCCGAGGACTTGCCGAACTGGACCAGCCGGTTCGCCGCGTGCTTGGCGCTCGTCGCCGCAGCATCCGGGGAGGACAGGTCGTACTGCCGGCCCTTGATCCGCGAGATGATCGCCTCGGCGCCCTCGTCCATGGTGGTTCCCATGGCGAGCGCGTAGTCCTTGGTGTTCTCGGTGATGGCCGAGATGACCGCCACGGTCTTGAGGTGATCCGGCAGCGAGGACGCGACGAGGGTCTGCGCCTTCACGACGTCCGAGTTCGTGAACCGGGTGTCCTTGCCGATCTGGAGCGCCTGCGTGGTCAGCGGCCTCTGCGTGTCCTCGCTGATTCCCATGACCGCGCGCTGCCGGCGCGTCGCCTCGTCGAAGTCCAGGTAGACATCCCGGGCCTTCTCGTAGGTCCGCTTCGCCAGCTCGGCGGCGCCCAGCCCCTCCAGGGCCTCGACCGCGCCCCCGGCGATGGAGGTGCCGCCCTCCGCGCCGCCCTTCCGGGCCGCGCCGCCCGCCATCGAGCCGGTCGAGTAGCGCCGGCCCGCCTGATAGGTCGCGGCCAGCTCGGCCTGCCTCTGGGCCGCCTTCTGCGCCCGAGCGGCGCGCGCGGGGGAGCTCATGCCGTCGATCATGCGGCGGCTGGCGGCCTGCTGGGCCGCCGACTGCCGCCCGGCCGCGGCCATCCCGGCCGCGACGTCCCTGTACGCCTTGGCGGCGCTGGCCGCGCGCTGGGAGATGGTCGAGAACAGGTTGCCCTGCGTCCGCAGCGCCGCGTTGGCGCCGTTGGTCGCGCCGGCGATCGCGCCCTCGGCCGACGTGACCTGCTTCAGCCCCCCGGCCGCGGAGGCCAGGGTGGCGGTGAGCCCGCGGACCACGGCCTTCTGGCCGTCGAAGGTGGTCTTGAGCCCTTCGAGGGTGCGCTGGGAGGCCGCGAACTGCGCCTTCGCGGCGCGCAGCCGCGCCTGGGCCGCGTCGACCTCGCCGCTGGCCTTGAAGGCCGCGTAGTTCGAGCTGCCCGACGCCTTGGAGCGCGCGAAGAAGGCGACCTTCCTCTCGGCCGCGGCCAGCTCCCGCGACGCGCGCTCGACCTCGCCCTTAGCGCGCCGGAGCTTGCCGCCCAGCTCGTCCAGGCCCGAGGCCGCGTTCTTCAGCTTGTTGAGGCCGTCGCCGGCCTTGGAGAGCCCCTGGAGCGCCTTCGACGCCTGCCCGGCCGGACCCGTGACCTGATCGGTCAAGCGGATGATGAGCGAGGCGGTCTTGCTGGCCATCTGGGGGCTCTCTCATGCTATAGGCGCGCCATGCGCTGGGCGCAGCGCCACTCGCGGACGAAGTCGTCCCAAGGCAGCGCGTCCAATTCGGCGCGCGTCCCGCCGATCACGCGGAGGATGTCGGCCCGGTAGTCTCGCCAGAGGCGGGGGTCGACTCGCTGCCGTCGGTCACGGCGGGCGGCAGCATCCGGCGCGGCAAAAAATCCATGATCCGCGCGCCGATCCTGTCGTCGTCGTCCGGGTCCAGGCGCTCGATCACCTTGTAGGGGATCGGTGTTCCGTCCGGGGTGTAGAACACCGGGAAGCCCCGGAAGCCGCTCTCGGCCAGGGCGTCGAAGAACGCCGCGACCTCCGCCGCGGTCGGGCGGCGCAGGACCACGGTGTCGTAGACCCGGCCCTGGTAGGCGATCGGGCACTCCAGCGGGAACTCGGCCGAGCGGGGCTTGCCGCCCACGAACACCGGCTCCTCATCCGGCTCCGCCGGGGGCGGGGCGGGCTCCGCGGCCCGAGGTTTGACCGCCAGCGGGCGTTTGCCCCGGCGCCGGCCCTTCCCCGCCTCCGGGGCCGAAACGGCTGCCTGCGGGGCTGCCTGGGGCGCGGGCGCGGCCTTGCCGGCCGGCTCGTAGTCGCGGACGAGCGTCTCGAAGCTTTCCATCTGGTCCACCTGTTCCGTTGAGGCGGGCGGCGCCCCGGAGGCGCCGCCCGCCCGATCAGACGCCGAGGGCCGCGCGGTACTCGGCGAACACGTCCGTCCCGCCGTGGATCCACTCGCGGGTGTAGAACGACCACTTGAAGATCTGCTCGTTGTTCACGACCAGCTCATAGTAAGTCACTTCCATCAGCGAGTGATCGCAGTCGATCAGCTCGCCCGGGGTGTGCTCACCCGGCGACCACTCGCAGACGACGCCCTGGATCGTGGCGCGGACCGGCAGAAGACGATTGGTCTTCTTGTTGCGGAGCGTCGAGGCGTACGTCCACTTGTCGTTCGTGCCGGCCGAGAAGCCGAATTTCCTCAGCACGTCCAGGTCGACGCCCTTCACCGAGAACTTCGGCTCCAGCGCGTCGATCATCGGTAGCGCGAAGTTGACCGTGCCGGTACCACCGCCCGGGGTGTGCTCGGAGGTTTTGCGCTTGATCCCGGGCAGCGCCATCTTGTTGATCGTGAAGACGCGGGTGTCGTCGCTGTCGTCCGCACGACGAACGTCGACCTCCTCCATGATGAGAATGTCCTGGGCCACGGCGGGCTATCCTTCTGTCGAGAGGGGGGCGGGGACCCGCGCCGGGCCGCGGCGCGGGTTGCTGGGGTCAGACCGTGGCGGTCAGGTTCCCGGTATTGGCGATGACGGTCGCCACCAGGGCGTCCAGCGCTGGGCGGTACTTCCGCACGTCGTTCTGCGCGACGAGGAAGATCGGCGCCTGCTGGATATAGCTCTGGATGTGAAGCATCCCCAGCTCGACCTGATTGGCCGAGTTAAGATCCTTCGAGAACACGATCTTGTACCCGAGGATGTCCGGCGGATCCGCCTTGACGTGGTCGAGCATGGCGAAGTCGAGGGACTTCAGCCAGCTCTCGACCACGCGCGGGGTGATGCGCTTGCCGAGGTACTTGCGAGTGATCTTCTGCTCCTCGACATCGATATAGTCCTGGCCGCGGACCTGATGGGCCTGCCGCCAGTTCTCGCTGATGTCGCACGTCTCCCAGCCGAGGAAGACGAAGCCGCCTTCCGCGATGGCATCGACGTTCGCGGACTGGCCCGAGACGATGATCGAGACGTCGGAGGCCAGCATCGTCTGGCCCTCGGTCGAGCCGTCGATGAGGCTGAACGCGATCGGGCGGCTGACGTCGGCGATGCCGTAGACCGGCTGGTTGCAGATCGTGTCGAAGGGCTTGCCGCCCAGGTTGTTGTCCTGGCGCACGAACAGGCCCGCCACGATCGGGCTCGCCGGCATCGTGGTCAGGGTCGTGACGTTGCTCACGGTCTTGTACGCGCGGACCGCCACGCCCACCGGCATCATCCGCATGGACGACATGGTTTCGCGCCCGGCGATCGCCGCGTCCGCGGAGCCCGGGGCGACGTCGTAGGGCATGAACGCCCGGAGGGTGTCGAGCACCGGCCCGATCGCCGCCATGACCGGGTTGGCGACGCCCGTGCCGTCCGGCTGCTGGGCGGTGTAGCCCGGGACGATGATCAGCCGCGGGACCGCCTTGACCACCTCGGCGGCGGTCAGGAAGGCGTAGAGGCCGGTGTTGCTGCCAGCGCTGCCGACGCAGTTCGCGAGCGTCTGGGAGAGCTTGGTCGTCGGGTCGGAGCTGGCGCCCTCGGCCACGCGGACCACGATCACGTCGGCGGCGAGCCCCTTCAGCTGCGCGTTGAGCAGCTGAAGGGCGTCAGCGAGGTAGCCGGTCCCGATCTTCGAGAGGTACGCGGGGTCCGTGCTGCTGAAGCGGATGGGCGTGTTGAGCGGGAAGACATCGGCGTCGGCGTCCGCCGAGGTCGAGAGGATGCCGACCTTCGAGAAGTCGGTCCCCGCGACGACGATCGGATCGTCGTCCGGCCGGGTCGCGATGTAGCCGAGGGTGGGTGCGGTCACGGGCGTGCTCCAAACAGAAACGCCGCCATGGAGGCGGCGTGCGGGGTGGGAGGGGCGCCCGGATCACCCGGGCAGGGGGAGGCTCAGAGGGCGGGCCAGCTCGCCGCCTCGAAGGCGGCCACCGCCGCCTCGGGTGTCGCCGCCGCGGCGATCGCGGCCTTCGCGGTCAGGCGGGCGCCCCGGATCGCGGCCGCGGCCGCGATCCAGGCCGCGGCCGCGGCGACGACCGCGCGGGCGACGCCCTTGACGTCCGAGGCTGGCGCGCCGGTCTGCGGGTCGACGTCGAGGCCGACCGTGGCGGCCAGGAGCGGGTAGTCGCCCGGGACGGGAGTCCCGGACATGGCGAGCGCCGCGCGGGCCTGGGCCAGCGTCTCCTGATATTCCATGGCCTGCCCGGCGCCGGGCGTGACCAGGGCGAGCCGCAGGGCCTCCGCCTTGGCGTCGACCAGCGCGGCGAGCTTGGCGCGCACGGCCGGGACGATCACGGCGTCGGGCACGCCGCGGGCGCGCAGAAAGGCGACGGGTGCGTCGCGGAAGCTCTCGGCCCCGTGATCGAGACTGAGCGCGGCGAGGACATCGGCGGAGGTCTGCGGCATGAGCGCGGGATCCTGTCGGAGGGCGAGGGCGGGGGCTTACGCCGCCGTGAGGCTCGACGTGTAAACGCTGTAGTTGTTCGGGTTGGCGCCGGCCGCCACGCCGGAAAAGACCCGGCCCGCGGCGTTCGCGCCGAGCGACCCGCTGAAGTAGAACGAGGAGTGGAAGCCCGCTTCGGTGCGGATCAGCGTGGCAAGACTTCCGGACGGGGCCGCGATGGTGACGTTGTTCGCGTTGATCTGCCCGGAGGTCTGGATGCAGTACGGGAACGTCACGTCCGATGACGGGTTCGGCAGCATGATGTCCAGGTAGCCGAAGGTGATATTGGCCGTGCCGGCGATGAACCCGCCCGGAACCCGGCCGTAGAACGGCAGCGGCGAGTTCAGCGCCTCGTTGCGGAAGGTCAACTGGCGCTGAGCCGACGCGTAGGGGGTCGAGTTGTCGGGCGTGTCCAGGGTCGCGCCGACGATGGTGATGTCCGAGTACAGTGCGCGGTAATAATTGAGCTGCACATCGCCGAGGCAGATGATTTCGGTCTTGCCGTCCAGGTAAAGGTTCTCGATCGCCTTGTCGAGGCTACGGTAGGGCGCTTGCAGTGCGCCGGACCCGGTCGTATCGGACCCGTTCGACGGGTCAACGAAGATCTGAAGCGACCGCGGGCGGTTCTGAAAATTGTTGATGATGTTTGTGATGTTGGTCACGTTGGTCGCGCCCTGGGCCACGACCTGATTGTAGAGCGTCTGCCACTGCGCGAGCGCGGCGTTGAGCGCGGTCGTCGAATCGGTCAGGGCGTCAACTACCGTCGTCATGTGCGGAGTTCCTTCGGATCAGAGGTTGAAGTCGCGCCGCAGGACGAAGCGCATGCTGTCGCGCCAGGACCCGGCCTCGGCGCCCAGCAGCTCGGCGATCGCCGCGGCCCACTCGGGGATCTCGGGCTCCAGGACGGCCAGCGTGAGCGCGTTGGTGGGGATCTGGTCGAGGACGAGATCCATCGAAAAGGCGACGTCCGCGAGCGCGGTCTTCGAGGCCAGCACGAACCCCGGCGTCGGATCCGACCAGAGCGCGAGCAGCGTGCCGTCGCTCAGGAAGAACCCGACCTCCCGGATCGCGTACTCGGAGGGGCTCGACGTTTTCGGGACCTCGGCCAGGACCCGGAAGCGCGCCTGGCCGGGGGCGCCGAGCTTGGCGCCGGAGATCACCGGGACCCGGATCACCTCGGTCTGGAGCGCCGTCGCATCCTTACTGGGCGTATACCCCACGTAGGAGATGCCGGACGGCACGCCGCGGCCGACCGCGACGCGGTCCACGACGGCCTGGAGGCCGTCGCCCTGCGCGCGCACGCACGCCGCCAGACCGGGCCGCGTGAGGGTGAGGACAAGAGGGTCAGACATCGGAGCTCACCAGCGAGAGGCGGAGGACGGAGCGGGCGACGAGGACGCCCACGGCGCCGATCGTGGCGGTGCAGCGCTCCAGGTTGTCGGCGTAGGCGGCGACTCGGACCCGGGAGCGCGCGACCGCGACGGCGGCGGCGCCGAGCCGCGAGTCCAGGCCGGCGGCCAGAACGAGGTCGAAGGCGCGGGACACCGGCTTGACCCGCATCACCGTCCCGAAGACCACCTTGACGGTCCGGGGGTCGATCAGCTCCCCGCCCTCGTAGAGCCGCGAGTGGACGTGGGCGGTCAGCTTGAAGGTGTAGGGGCGGCCCGGGGGGCTGGTCTGCCACCACTCCACGATCTCGGCGTCGATCCCGAAGGCCGAGAGGGCGATCCTCATCGCCCGGGGCGTGCCCTTGTAGGCGTGGACCTCCGGTGCGGCCTTGATCGCCGCGCGCCGGATCGGGGCCAGCCAAGGCGGGTCCCAGACGTCGACCGACTTCTCCCAGGCGACGTAGGGCTCGATCGCCTCTGGAGTGTTGTCCGGGTCCTTCAGGGCAACGATCTGCGCGGCCTCGGCGGCGCGGTCGTCCAGGCGCCCGTCCGTATCGGCGTGGGCCCGCTCCCGCGGGGTCGCGTTGCTCGGCAGGAGGTTCGGCCGCTTGACCGGATCAGTCACCGACCACCTCCACCGTCACGGCGACGTCCGTGCAGTAGGGGGCGCAGTAGGCAGGGTCGGGCGTGTCCGGGCTGATCGGGTTGCCGTTCACGTCGGCCAGCGGCGAGATCAGGTCCACCTGCTCGACCAGGATGGCCCCGGAGGCGTCGGGCACGTAGGCGGCCCCGTAGAGCATCTGGAGGAGCTGCGCCGCCCCAGGGCGGTGCTGGCGCTTGGCCTGGGCCGCGAACCGCTTCGCGGCCTCGGCCTGAACCACGCCGCGGTCCGCGCCGCCGCCGACGTAGAGGACCGCCTCGATCCGGTACGGGATGATGTTCGCGCTGGAGACGGTCACGAAGTCCGCGAGCGGGCGGCGGTCCTCCGCCCGCAGCGCGGCCTGGACGGTCGCGATCAGGTCGTCGGCGGCGGTCCCGTCGCCCGTGTTCGCGACGATCGGGACGTGAACGTGCCCGAGGGGCGCGAAGGGCGCCTCGGGCGTGCCGCCGTAGCTCATGGGCCCGTAGGCCGCCGCCGCCTTGACCCCGGCGACCCCGAGGGCGAACGAGATGTAGGCGCCCTCCGGGCCGGCGCCGGAGAGGCTTTCGGGCGCGAGCTGGATCCGGGCCCGGAAGTCGTCGTCGGACTCCCAGTCCGCCGCCGCGTCAGTCTCGAAGACGTAGGTCCGAGGGTTGGCGACCAGCGGCAGGCGGGCAACCGCGGGGGTCTGCGTCGCGCCGAGGTGGTCGAGGTAGGGCCCCCAGGAGGTCGCGAGCAGGACGGCGCGGGTCGCGTCGTCGTAGGCCGTGTAGACCAGCGTCTCGCGATAGGCGCCCGTCTCCTGGAGGATCGCGACCGTGTCGGTCGCGAGCGCCCCGACGTCGTAGGGGATGCCCGCCTTGTTGAGGCGGGCGGCCACGTCGGCCATCCGGGCCGCATAGATCGCGTCGAAGGTCGGCAGCGCCGGCAACGGGGGCAGGCGCGAGAGGTCGATGTCCGTAAAGCGGGTCACGCGCGGCTCCGGGGGTTAGACGATCAGGCGACGCGCGGCAGCTCTACGGCCAGAGAGCCGTTGACCGCGTAGATGTCGAGGGCGCGCGGTCCTCCCTCGACTGTATAGTCTCCGAGATGACCGCGCGGGCGGTAGTAGCAGATGACCGAGAACTTGAGCTGGCCCAGCTCGACGGCGTTGACCGTGTTGCCGGTGGCCGAGATCCGCACGACCTTCAGCCGCGGCTCCCAGGTCGAGATCGCCAGGACCAGCAGCATACGGTAGGCCGACAGCAGGGTCGGCGTGATGCGCCGCCCCAGCAGCTCGGTCAGACCGCCGCCGAACCAGCGGTGCATGACCCGCTCGCCCAGGCGGGTCGAGAAGATCGTCTGGACCGCCTGGGCGACGTGGGCGAGGTCCCGCGAGGGCTCGCCCGTCCAGCGGTCGAGCCCGCAGGAGGCCATCGGTCAGCCCTCGGCGCTCGGGGCTGCGGGGGCCGGCCCCTGGTCGGCGCCCGCGCGGAACGAGAACGCGGCCGGCTCCGCGCGCAAGCGCGCTGGCGCCGGGGTCTCATCGGCGGCGACCGGATCCAGCGGCGGCAGCGCCGCCCGCTCGGCCTCCGAGAGGCCGGCGATCGGCTGCGCCTCGGCCTCGACGGTGGTCGCGACGAGGTGGCCGAGATCGACCTCGTAGGCGACGGCGGCCGGGCGCGCGCGCACCAGATCGCCGGGCTCGACGCGCCGGCCGAGCAGGTGCGCGGGCGCGGCGTCGGTGACGCGGTAGAGGGTCGAGGTCATGCGGGCTCTCCTGGCGGTCAGGCTTGCGGAACGTCGGTGGTCTGGCTTCCCGCGACCACTCCACCGTGGCGATGGTCCTTGCCGATATTCTTGTCGTCGTGTTTGACCTTGGCGCCCTGGAAGACGTGCTCGCTTCCATCGAAGCTGTAGGTCTTGCCGTTGACGTCCCAAGTCACCTTGGCCTTCGCCGTAATGTGAATGGTCCCGTTCTTGATCGAGATGTTCACGTCATCTCGGTTGAACAGGACCGTCGTGTCCGCGTCCGGTGCGGGGTCCGGCCTGTCCTTGGAATGGGCGAAGGGTACGAAGGCGCCCTGCTCCTGGTCGCCGTTGGGCGAGAGCACCCAGCCCTGCTCGCCGACCTTGGCGCGGTAGGAGGTGACGCCCGTCGCGTCGAGGTTCTGGAGCCACGTCGACTTGTGCGGCTGCCCGTCCGAGCCGCCGTCCAGCTCGACCCTGACCCCCTTGCCGTGCTCGCTGTCGCTGACCTTGCCGGGGCGGATCAGGTTGGCGACCCGAGTCTTCAGCGCCTCGTGCTCGCGGCGCAGCTCCAAGTGCGCGTCGAGAAGATCCCTAATGGCGGCTTCGAGGCTCATGGGATCGGGGACTCCTGGCCGGCCACCTCGACGAGGTCGCCGCGCACGGTCTCGATCGTGATCTGGCTCGCCGGCGGCTCGGCCTCGGCGCCCGGGACGGCGCCCAGGCCGACCCCGCTCATCACCCCGCGGGTCTGCTGAAGGAGCGCCTGGGCCCGCTGCCAGGGCAGCAGGGTCGAGCCGGTCAGCAGGGACTCCAGGAGGTCCCCGTAGCGCGCGAGCGCGGGGTCCGTGCGCAGCAGGGCCACGAAGGCGTCCCAGGGCTCCGGGATCGCGTCCGCGCCGCGCTCCGGCTCCTGCATGGGGTCGATGGTGACGATGTTCTGCCGGACGGCGTACTTCACGCCGCGCTCGGCCGACCCGCCGCGCCGGCTGGTCAGCCGCTTGGGCCGGGGCGGGCCGCGGAAGACCCGGAACATCTCGGCCCAGGGGTCGGTCGGGTCCTTGAGCGCCTGCTCGACCTGCCACGCCATCACGTCGAGAGTCGCCTCCAGGCCCGCGTCCGTGTGCGGGATCTCGACCTCGAACTCCCCGGCCCGGACCTGGACCTGACCGGCGAGGGTCATCTCGATCACCACGTCGAGGTCGCGCGTCATGGCGCGCGAGGACTCCTTGTCCGGCTCCGCGTCGTCCTGGTCGGTGGAGACGATCAGGACCGGCTGCGGGCCGGTTTCCTGGGCGACCTGATCCCAGGGGACGATCAGCGAGTCGAAGACCCGGTTCTCGGCCAGGGTACGCCCGGACAGCGCCTTGACGAGGCAGAGGCGCAGGGCGAGGCAGACGAGGCTCACGGGGCCCTCTCCGCGGTCAGCATCAGGAGCAGGCCCCCCGCGTCGTTGGCGCGGGAGACAGCGACCGCGTAGGCCGCGCCGCCGCGCTCCAGCAGCTCCACGAGGTCGCCCTTGCGGACGGTCCAGGGGATCAGGGCCGCCTGCTCCGTCCCGATCACGACGCAGGTCTCCGCTCCGGCGACCCGGATCACGCCTTGGAAGCGGGCGCCGATGCCGTGGGCCGCGCCGCGGTCGTCATCGATCTGCGAGCGGCGAGTGTAGCGGCCGATGACCTCGACCGGCGTCCCCCGGTCCGGGTCGGGCCCCGGGCCGGTGTACTGGTTCTCGGCCCGCGGGGTGAGGCGCACGGCCTCCCCCCACTGCCGGTCCACGGCGGCCGCCACGCGGGCGCGACGCCGTGCGGCGAGCGACATGGCGGCGATCCTTACGCCGCGACGCCGCGCTGGAGCGCCTGCGGCATCGTGCAGACGTACAGGGGATAGCTGTACATCTCCAGATCGAAGTAGGTGTCGCGCTCCAGATCGGGCACCATCCACGAGTATTCGGCCTGACCGAGCGTGTTCACGAACTCGAATTTCTCGGCCGGGGCGAGTGCCCGCTGGAAGATGCCGGCGCCAACCGGGAAGAACTTCGCGGTCATGTCCGGTACCGCCACGGTCGAGCTATCGTCCGTGCCGCGGTAGTTGTGCCACATGATGTTGCCGTACTTGAAGCTGCTGAACGCCTTCATGAAGTCGTTCTGCAACTGCAGGGCCTGCATCGCGTACTTGTACGTCTCGCGGACCTCCGGGAGCTTGGTCATGGCGTCCCACCAGTTATCGTCCACGACCGCGTGGACGATAACGTTCGTCCCGCCGACGCCCTGAAGGCGGCGCAGGACTTGGCGGTTCACCTTGTTGCACTGCTCCAGGAACGCACCGTCCTCCGCGCCGGACCCGAACTGGAACGCGAACGGCGCGTCCTGGCTCTGCCCCAGCTCGTCGTACCAGTCGGTGATGGTCGAGCCGTCCGCGTCCACGACGAGCCCCTGGATCACGCCCAGGCGCATGTGCTCGTGCGTCAGGTCGAAGTCCTGCTTTATCTTGAGCTGACGGCGGGCGACCTCGCCCTGGAGCTGCTTCAACTCAGTCTCGCTGCCGTAGGCGCGGATGTTCTGAAGCTCGTCCGCGTAGATCCGGCTGGAGTCGGCCAGACGCACGGTGCGGAACGACCGGGCCTTGCGGCGGTCGCCGCCCTTCTGGGCCGGCGGCGCGCCGCGCGGGCTGGTCTGGATGAGCGCAGGGGCGTTCAGACGCTCCTCGATCCACACGTCCGTCGTGCGGATCGGGGTGTCCACCATCAGGCCCGGGATGCTGCCGAGGAAGCCGGGGACGTAGCCCATCCGGTCGACGGCGGCGGTGAGGGACACGGCGGAGAACGCATCGCCGCGGAAGACGTCCATGGTCAGCATGAGAGCAGTGCCCTTCAAACAAAAAGGGCGCCGCTGCTGCGCGCGCCCATGGGGCTACGGGGGAGGGTGGACTTTTGCGGAGGGTGGAAGGCGCGCCGGCCCGGAGGCCGGCGCCCGGGATCAGCGGACCTTGATGTTCAGGCGGCGAAGCTGCTCGATGCCCTCGGCCTTCTGGGCCGCGGTGATGCCGGCAGGCCAGATCAGGTCGACTCCGCGGACCTCGGCGGGGCCGGAGGTGATCGCGGTCGTCACCTGCTCGTCGGCCGCGTTGGAGATGACGCGGTAACCCGCGATGCCGGTGACGTTCTGGCTGCCGTCCGTGGCCGAGAGGTTCAGGGGCACGAAGCGGCGGTCGCTGGTGCTGCTCTCGACTCCGACCGAGACGGTGAGGGCGTCGCCGGCCACGTAGGCGGTGCCGCCGGCCGTGATCGTGAACTTGATGTCCTTGGAAAACGCCGCGCCGGTCGCGCCCTTGCCGATGTTCTTCCCCTTCGGGTTGATGACCTCGAAGGTGGTCGCGGTCAGGAAGACGATCCGGTAGTCGCCGTCGATCGCGGAGGCCAGGACGGGCGTCGTGCCGTCCATCGCGATCGTGCCGTTTCCGGTGTTGCCGGCATCGGCCGCGGCGGCGGCGGTCGCCTGGGCACCGACCGTGTAGGCGCCGAGGACGGTCCCGGGCAGGAGCGCGGTGTTGACCGGGACCTTCACGGCGTCGCGGGTCTGGAACGGGCCCTCGCTCTCGCTGACCAGGAAGGTCAGCGAAGCGGGGGTCTCGGTCTGGGTGTAGGCCATTGGTGCGGACCTTCCGATGAGAGTGAGGGGCGGGGTGAGGGGTTAGCGGACGCCCGGGATGCGGGCCGCTGCCGGCAGGCGCGCGTTCATCCCGGCCACGATCTCGTCCCAGGACGCCGCGGCGTCCGCCTTGGGGTCCGTCTGAGCGGCCGGGGGCGTGTCGGGGTCGAGGTTCAGGTCGGCGCGCCCGGCCATCCGGGCGTCGAGGCTGGGGCCCGCCGGGGCCGCAGCCTGGAGCCCCGAGAGGACGCCCTTGGCCGCGTCCAGCGACAGGTCGGTGGAGAGCGCCAGGTGGCGGGCGCTCGCCTCGCGGCCCTTGGCCTCGTCGCTGCCGAGGATCGCGCCGATGCGCTCCCGCTCGGTACTGGCACCGGCCTTGGTGCCCTCGGTCAGGCCCTCGGCCTTGCCGGCCGCGAAGCTCTCGGCGCGGGCGGTGTCGAGATCGGACTGGGTGAAGCCCGCAGAGGCGCCGGGCGTGGGGGTGTTGTCGGACATGGAAGCTCCAGTGGGTCGCGACGGGAAGGAGCGCCCGGCTGCGGGCGCGGCGGAAAGGTCGGCCAGCACCGCGTCGAAGGTGCCGATCGCATCGACGAGGCCCGCCTTGATGGCCTCCTCGCCCATGAAGGTGCGGGCCTCGGTGTCCCGGATCGCCTGCTCGCTGAGGCCCGGCCGCCCGGCCGCGACCGTCGTGACGAACTTCGCGTAGAAGCCTTCAACCTCCTTCTGGAGGTCGGCGCGGACCGCGTCGGGCAAGGGTTCGAAGGGGTTCCAGTCGACCTTGTGGTCGCCCGCGAAGATCAGGGTCGGCTTCATCCCCTCGGCCCGCAGGTACTCGCTGATGTCGAGGTGCATCAGGACGACGCCGATCGAGCCGGCGAGGCCGGTCGGGATCGAGACGATCCGGCTGGCGCCGGAGGCGATCGCGTAGGCAGCCGAGGAGGCCATGCCGTTGACGAGCGCGGTCACGGACTTCTGGGACGCCACTTGCCGGACGAGCTCGGCCGCCTCGAAGGCGCCGACCGCCTCGCCGCCGGGGCTCTCCAGGTCGAGCAGGATCGCCTTCGTCCGCGGGTCCGCGGCGGCCATCCGCATCTGGTAGGCGAAGCCCTCGTAGGAGATGAGCCCCGAGGACGCGCCGACCCAGCCGCCCCGGTTCACCCACTCGCCCACGAGGGTGAGGATGGCGACGCCCTCGGCGGTCCGGCGGAAGGGGAGCGGGCGCTTCGAACCATCCTCGGCCAGGGGGTAATCGCCGTAGAAGCGGCTGGCGCGCGGGGTGTGGACCTCGACCGAGCCGTCCGCGCGCTCGTGCCCGCGGAAGATCTGCAGGCTCTCGCCCGCGTCGTGCTCGATCCCGCCGACGTTGCCGCCCGCGGCCGGGCCGGCGGACATGCGCGAGAGGAGGAAGGCCGAGATCGTCTCGGCGGTCGCGGGCGCGACGAGAAGCGGCCGGTTGTAGAACCGGCCGGCGATGCGGTGATAGTGCATGATGCCTCGCGATCAGCCCGCGGTCGCGCAGAAGCGCGGCGAGCGGCCGGAAGTCTTCGCCGCACAAAGCTGCTGCTGGCGCAGCATCTCCATGCGGAGCGTCTGAAGGTTCGCTTGCGAGAACCAGACGTCTTCTTCGACGTCTCCCTCGCGGAAGCGGATGCGAAGCTCCTGCTGGCCGGCGACCAGGGCGAGGTAGGCGGTGCTCAGCGCCGCCGCGACCGCACAAGAATCGGTCGGGTCCACGGTCGTGATGTCGGCCACGGCTAGTTGTCCTCCTGCACGACCAGCTTGTCGGCCACCGGGTCGGGCGTCGGCGCCGGCCCGTTCTCCGGGAGCCCGTACTTCGCGCGCAGGCGCATCTCACGGGCGCGCTGCTTGTAGACGTCGTGGACGTCCCCGAGCCCCTGGTCGGCGCAGATCGCCTCGTCGGTCGCGACGCCCATGTCCCGGTAGGTCTGCCACGTCTTGGCGGTCTTCAGGTTGTCCGCCTCGGGCTTGGGCGTGCCAGTCCACCGCAGCGTCAGGGCGGGGCGCTTGGCGAGGAAGCCGGCGACCCCGTCCGGGAACGGCGTGCCGCCGCGCTCGATGTCCTCCTCCAGCCACGCCAGGAAGTGCGGCGTCGAGAAGGGCCCGACGATGTTCTCGCGCCGGTAGAGCGTGATCTGGAAGATCTCGCTCGTCGCCATACGGACCGACGAGTAGGTCGCGCCGGAATAGTCGCCGGTGCCGCTCTCGTAGGTCAGGCCGAGGCAGCGCAGGATCTCGCGCAGAAGGAACAGCGCCAAGTCCTTGAAGTCCGCGCTGCTCTGCGAGGTCGAGTGGAATTCCAGCTCCTGACCCGGGAAGAGGTGAGCAAAGCGCCCGTTGATCCCGAGGTCGATGTTGGTGCTCTTGTACCAGCCCTCGTTCATCGCCGCCCAGGCGTCGAAGGCGCTCATGCCGTCGCTCGCCATCCGGGCCTGCTCCTGAGGGGTCAGCAGCCCCTTCAGGATCTCCTCGGTCGGCTCGTCGCTCTTGATCGTCGCGGCGAAGACCGCCTGGATCAGGTTCGCGGTCAGCTTGCTCTCGGTGAGCTGGTCGAAGCGCCGGGCGGTCGCGAGCGCCGCCACCAGGGGCGAGATGCCCCGATACTGCCCGGGCACGCCGTCGAAGACGTGGACGATCCGGGGGCGCCCATAGCGGTCCCGGGCCTCGACCTCGATCTCCTGCTCGGTCCCGGTCGGGGTATTGCGCCGCCAGAACCAGTAGCTCGTCGGCATCCAGTCTTCGTCCATCTGGACGCCCTGGACGAGGCGCGGATAGGCCGTGCGCTGCGAGAGCCGGTGCGCCGGGATCAGCCGGACCTTCGAGCCGTATGCGCCGCCGGGGCGCCGCTTCCAGGCACACTCGCTGACGATCTCCCCCGGGCCGAACCAGGAGCGGAAGGCCGCGGCCTGCATCTGCGCGAAGGTGCGCCGCCCCTCGATGTCGCACTCGTAGGAGTTCGTGGCCCAGAGGTTAAGGAACCGGGCCTCGGCGCGCGCGCACCAGTCGGTGGCCTGATCCTCGTCCCAGCCCATGACCTCGGCGTCGAGGGTCAGGCGAGGGCGCAGGCCGACCCCGACCGTGTTCGCGACCGCTTGGTCGATGGCGCCCGAGATCCAGCCCGAGTTGTGGATGATGTCAAGCGCGCGCCCGGCCGCCCGGGTCCAGGCGGACCGGACGGTGTCGGCCGGATCCCGCGGCATCGGGTTCCAGCCGCGAAACACCGGGGACGCCTCCCCGCGCATGTAGCCGGGCCACCAGCCGCTCGATGCTTTCGGCCGAGGGCGATCCCCGGACGTCGCGGGCAGAACGCCGCCCTGCTTGATCCGGGGTACGATCGACATGGGCTATCTCCGATTGAAGCCGGCCGCGCGGGCCGCCATGCGAGACGAGAGGCTGTCCCGGAGGGATTTTTGGGCCACCGCCGCCTTCGCCGCCTGGAGCGGGGCCGCGGCGGGCGGGACGTCGTCCCCCACCGCCGGGAGCGGCGGGGGCGCCGTCTCGTCCCAATCGCGCATCACCCCATCGGGGATGCGCAGGACGTTGAGTAGGTAGCCAGCCGCCGCCGCCAATGCCTCGGAGTCGAGCCAGTGGTTGTCGCGGCTGACCTGGGTCCAGACCGGCTTGCCGGCGACGATCTCGCGGACCTCCGAGATCAGGTGCCGGCAGTAGCGCTCGGAGATGTCGAGCGGGAGGTGGAAGGAGCCCGGGCGTCCGACCGGCGTCTGGATCCGGCTCGACACCAGCGACTTGAAGTAGTCCGAGTCGAGGGTCGCCAGATCGACCGAGAACCGCGCCGCCTTCCCCTTCGTGTCGACTTCGTGCTTGCGGATCGTCATCGGCTGCGCCCGGGTCGGCATGCCCTTGGTCGGCACGACCAGCCAGTCGTAGCGGCGGGCGAAGGCGTAGACCCGGTGGACGTCCCCGGCATCCGGCTTGTCCGGCCGGAAGCCCGAGTCGATGAAGGCTTTCTCGACCCTCAGGCCGCCGTAGGGGGAGGTGAGCGCGTCCGCGAGGTCGTCCCAGACGTCCTCGCCGTCCGTGAGCCCCTGCAGCTCCTCCGCCTGGAGCAGCCAGGAGGCGCCGCGCGCGCCCCAGCCGCGGACGACGTAGAAGATCGACCGCTTCTGGACGTCGACCCCGGCGGTAAGGCGCATGACTTCGCGCGGCACGTCGCCCAGGCGATACGGGACGATCTTCGCCTTGATCGACTCGATCTTGGGGGCGTTCAGGGGCGCTTCGTTGTAGCATTCCCCGAAGCCGGCGTTGACGACCGTCTGGATGTTGGCGCTGTCCCCGCCCTGGACCGCCTCGACGTAGGCCGCGGCGCGGTCCCCGAGAGAGCGGAAGGGCGAGCAGAGGCCGGATACCCAGAAGCTGATCGTGTCGCTGGCGGGCGGCTCGCCCGTCACCGTCCCGTCCGCCGCGATCGCCTGCCCGGGCGCGACGTAGACGCCCGAGGCGTTCATGTCCGGCTTGTCCGCCTCGGTCAGGATGCAGCCGTTGCGGGGGCAGACGATGTGCGCCGTCTCGCGGGCCCGGGCCGGCGTCGTGTGCCGCTCGTCGCCCTTGCCCTCGTAGCCGAGGCACGAGAAGCGGGGGATGAAGCGCTCCTGACACTCCGGGCACCGCCACGTCCAGTGATACCGCGTGCCCGCCTGAAAGAGGCGCCAGACCTTCGACTCGAAGTCGTCGGCCGGCATCACCTTCCAGAATTCGAGACCCGAGACGGGGTCGATCTCCGCCTCCTTGGGGCCGCGCGAGGGCGTCGAGACGATCGCGTGCACGAAGTCCGCGTAGGTGTCGCCGCGGGCGTCGATCAGGCCGAAGGGGTCGCCCTGGCCGCGCACGTTCGCCAACATCTCGTCCGCCTCGTCCGTGACCGCGAGCGAGGCCGGGTCGGCCTTCAGGGCCGTCGAGGAGCCCGCGTGCGCGAGGCGCAGCGGGACGCCGCCGATGACCTTCCTCGTCTTCGTCATCCGCTTGCCGCGGCTGACCTTGTTGGCGAGCGTCGGGGCCTCGTCCAGCAGCCGCATGATCCGCGGCTCAAGCTGCTCCGTCAGAAACTGCCGGTTCGGGCCGACGTAGAGGATCGGGGCCGGATCCTGGTCGAGCCGGTGCCCGATCACGTCCAGCAGCGTCTCGGACTTGCCGCTCTGGGCGCCCATGACGCCGACCACCCGGCGGGCGCGGCGCTCCGCAATCGCCCGGCCGATCGGGACCGCGTAGGGCGTCAAGTACGGGTCGCGGGGGCCGGGATGGCCCGAGCTGGCGGGATACGCCCTGTTCTGCGCGCCCCAGGCGTCCGGGGTCAGCCGGGGGGTCGGGCGGACGAAGAGGGCGATCCGCTCCAGAAGCGCAGGAAGGTTCTTTCGCGCGTGCGCCCACCAGGTCGGCGCCGCGGCGGGCTGGTCACTGTCTGCCATCAGGGTGCCACGGGCCGGCGCGCGCGGAGCGCGCCGACCTTGCGAGGGAGGGAGCAGCGCCGGCTACCCGCGCAACGCGCGCGCTTCCCCGGCCGCTGCCTGCATCTTGTCCGCGACCAGGGTCAGCACCTCGTCGACGTGGGGCTGGAGCCGTTCCCGCTGCGCGATGTCCCGGGAGAACCGGCTCGGCATGTTCTTGAGCGCCGTCACCACCGCCCCGGTGAACTCGTCCATGACGCCCATCACGTCGAGGAGCGGGATCAGCTCGCCCTCGTCCTTGGCGATCCGCAGCTCGACCTCACGCTGCCGGGCCTGCTTGAGGCCGCTTTCGGCGGCGGTCTTGGAGCTGCGGCGGTCCTCGTCCCGGAGGAATTTGATGTAGCCCTGGACTGTCAGGATCAACGAGACTTTCCCCCGCACCGGAGGCGGGAACCAGCCCTCTTTGGCGAGCTGCCGGAGCCTCATCGTGCTCAACAGAAGCAGCCGCGCGGCCTGCTCCAGCGGGATCATCCCGGCATCTGACGGCTTTGAGTCTTCAGCCATTTGGACAGCCATTTCATGCAGTAAAGCCGGGATCGAAAAATCCCGAAAACGCGCCAAGAGCGCGAGCCTGGGACCCGCAACTTCCTGTACCAGCCAGACGGTCCCTAAGCCCTTCGGCCAGACTCGCCAGCCACCCCACCAGCCGAGCCAGCGAGCCCGTGGCGGTCGTCAGGGCCTTCCCGACAGGGGGAGGTACCGGGCGGAGGCGGACGCCCGCCAGCGACGCTCCTACGACGCGAGCGCGGGGAGCGGGGCGGGGGCGGCGGGCTCTCCCCCCGGGAGGCCTGGGAAGGGGAGGCGGAAGCCGGCGGGGAGGCCGACCGCGCCGTACCGGGCCCGGGGCTGGGCGAAGACTGGGGAGGCGGCGGCCACCAGGGCGGTCCCGACCCCGAGGGCTGCGCCGCCGAGGGCGAGCACCCGGCGGTTGGGCGCCGCCTTGGGGTGGGCCGCGCTCATCCGCCGGCAGGCGTCCTCCGGGGTCAGGGCGACGGCGGCGACGAGGGCGAGGGCAGGGGAGCGCGAGAGCCCCTGGGTGCAGTGGATGAGCAGGCGCCCCGGGCGGAGGCCGAGGACGTCCAGGAAGACGCCCAGGTGGCGCGGGCTCGGCCCATCCATGCGCCCGTCGAACGCCGCCTCGATGTCGTGGAAGGCGAGGGGGAGGACGGGGACGGTGGGGATGAGGAGGGTGCCCCGGCCCGGGGAGCGGACCGAGACGACGAGGTCGGGCTTCCAGGCGTCGATGCTCTCGGCCAGGGCGTCGAGCGAGGTCGTGGCGATGGCGGTCACGGCGTCTCCTGGCGGGGCAGGCGCCAGTCCATGGCGACCCGGCCGCTGTCGGCGAGGAGCGGGAGCGCCCAGAGGGCGAGGGTCACGCCCACAACCCAGAGGGCGAGGGCGAGCATGTCGAGGGCGGCCTCCCGGGGGGGGGCACCCACGGAAGGCGCCCTTCAGGACGCCGCCCGGGACGGCGGCCCGCGCGGACTGGACCGCGGCTTGGTGGCTCCCCGGGGCGGGCCCGGGCGCCGGGGGCGCTAGGAGGGGCGTCCGGGGCTGCGCCCGGAAGGCCGGGGGGGGGCGATCACATAGAGGGTCACCCCGTCCTCCCCGTAGGTGTGGGGGGCAGGCTCGCGCAGCTTGGGGACGTGCACCAGCTCCGGGGGCAGGTCGACCCGGAGCATGTGGCGTCCGCCGAGCGGCGTCCGGCACGCCTCGAAGCGCCCCTGAGCGTCGGCCCGGATCCTCAAGGCCATCTGCTTCGGCGACCATGCGACCGCGAAGCGGGGCCAGCCGTCGAGGCGGGCGATGGCCTCCGGGGCGAAGGTCAGCGTGACCTTCTCGGTGCCGCCGCGGACGCAGCAGGTCCCGAAAGCCACGGGGGAGGAGACGGTCGCCTTGGCTCGCGGCGCCAGCTCCTCGAAGTCGTCGTCGTCGAAGCCGGTCATCGCGTGCCCCTCCCGAAGCGGCCCGAGCGCGGGACGGGCCGCGGGGCGCTGGTGCGCGCGCTGCCCTCGGCGGCCGGGGCGGGATCGGCCCCCTGCGGGGCTTCAGTCCCCTGCGGGGCGTCCGCCCCCGTCTCCCCCACGACGTCCGGGAATAGCAGGGGGTTGTCCTCCAGCGGGGGCTCGTCCTCCTCCGGGACCTGGATGACCCGGACCTTCGCCGCCCGGGCTTGCCGCAGCAGGTCCGCCGTGCCGGCGCCTCCCTCGAAGGCGACCACCAGATCGGGGCGGACGAGGCGGAGCATCAGCCCGTTGCGGTCCGGGCCGGCGAGCTTGCTGCGCCCGACCCAGTTGGCGGGGCAGATCACCCGGTCGATCCCCCGGGCCTCGGCCCAGCGGTCCGCCAGCGTGTCCGCGCCGGTCGCCCCGCCCGTGACGACGAGGGTGAACTTGTGCTCCGCTGCGAGGGCGTCCAGCCGCTCGCGCAGATGGCGGGCCCGGGCGTAGTCGCGCCCGCCGCAGATGAGAACTCGCATGTCCGGTCTGGTCCCCGGGGCTGGTCAGTGGATCGTGCCGCCGGGCGGCGCGCCCTTCGGGGCGCGGGCCATCCGCGCCGCCATCGCCAGGAGGACGACGGCGGCGAGCGCATTCGAGAGGAAGCGCGGCATGGGTCTACCTGTCTGCCGGTTGAGGGGTGGGAGGGTCTAGAGCCGCCCGCAGGCGCTCCAGCGCCGCCCAGACCGCGGGGGCGCGGGCCGGCAGCTCCGCCCGTCCCGTCCCGATGTTGCGCTTCGGCCAGACGACGTCCCCGCCCGCGGCGAGGTGGTCCCGCAGGCGGCGGTAGGGCGCGACCCAGAGGCGGCGAACCGTCTCCAGGTCGTCGTCCGAGAGGTAGGCGGCGGGGTAGGTGGCCGGCGCCCGCTTGGTCACGAGGCCGACCGCGTTGGGCTCGCCCCGCATCTCCTTCGCCTGCCCGCCGAGGCCGACCCCGGCGCTGTTGTCGCCGTAGACGTAGAGGGTCGCTCGGTTGGCGCGCAGCGTCGCCCGGGTGATCCCGGCCTCGTAGCGCACCGGCACGGTCAGAAGCCGATCTTCCCGGCCATGCCGTTCAGGACTTCGACGTCGAGGTGGCCGACCTCGCCCTGGAAGGCGCCGTAAGCGGCCTTCGAGATCATCTCGTCCGGGATGAACAGCCCCGAGCGCTGGACCGCGATCGGGAGCCGCTTGCTCCCGGCCCGGGCGTAGACGTGCCCCCCGAGGTTGAGCGGGACGCGCGCCGGGAAGCGCCCGCCGCGGGTGAACGTCCCCGGGAAGACGTGCCGCTGGTTCCACGGGGCGGCGCTGACGCCCGCCCGCGTCTCTCGCGCGCCAAAGTATTTCAGGCGGATATTGCCGCCGGCCGACTTGATTTCGTAGGTCGGCGAGCCGGAGCTTGCCCGCTTCTTCTTCAGCGCCTTGCTAACCGTCCGCTTCTTCAGGCCGGTCTGCCCCGGCATGACTTGCTTGACGTGGGCGTGCGCGCGGTCGCCGATCTGGTTGAGCGCCTGGGTCGCGCCGGAGAGCGCGGCCTTCGGATCGACCTTCCAGCCGCCCCAGCCCTGCTTCGCGACGTTGATGCCCATCGGTCTACTCCTCAGCCGGTTGATCCGTCAGCGCGCGGAGGTGCGCGAGGACGAGCGCGGCGCCCATCGCGATCCCGGCCTCGAGCTGGCCGGCGCCCCAGGGGACGCGCTGCTGGGACGCGCGGATCGCGTCGAGCGGGTGCGGCGCCCCGGCGGCGAGCGCCGCGTTGAGGCCGGTGGCGAACGGGTCGGCCGCGGGCCGCTCCGCCGCCCAGGCGGCGAGCGCGGCTTCGAGATCGCGGGGGGTCACAGGACGTCTCCGAATTCCAGGCGCGGCCGATAGGCCGGGCGGCCGACGAAGATCGCCGGCAGGGTTTTGGTCTGGCTCAGGCCGTCCTCTCCGACCCAGTACCAAGTGAGGGACTTGCCGTCCCAGCAGCGGTAGGGGCCGGGCTCGAAGGGGCGCTTCGCGTGGAGCGAGGCCGGGAGGGCGTCGTATGCCTCCCGGGTGAACATCCGGTCCCACTCGTTCATCCGGGGCTTCACGACGGCCTCCGCATCAGGACCGCGCCGGGGACGTAGGTCGCGCTGCAATCGAGCACCGGCCGGAAGCCGCGGCGGCCCCAGAAGCGGGCGGCGACCGGGTCGAGGGCGACGAGCGAGCCGGACCGGAACAGGGCCGCCCAGGCGAGGAAACGCCGGATCGCGACGTCGGCCAGCCCGCGCCCGCGGGCCTCCGGGACGAGGGCGAGGTCGTGAAGCCACAGCGTCTCAGGCTGCGGCGGGGCGTCCAGCTCCGCGGTCAGGGGCGGCGCGGAGAGGTCCCAGGGGTGCGCGAGCAGGTAGCCGTAGACCCGGGCGCCCGGGGGGGCGACCAGGACGAGGCCCGTCCCGATCTGCCGGCGCGCCGCGAGGGCGTCGATGTCCTCCCAGAGCTGGGAGGGGTAGACTTCGGCCGCGAGCGCGGCGACTGCGGGGACGTCGGCGTGAAGCATCCCGCGCCAGTAGAAGGAGGCGGTCACTCGCCCGCCTCCCCGTCTTTGGGAACGAGCGACAGGTGCGGCCGCTTCCTGGCCGGGGTCAGGGCGTCCGCCTCGTAGACCGCGAAAGCCGGTATCGGGCCCGGCCGCGGGCCGGTCAGGATGCCGATCGCCTCCGCGAGTGCGGACAGGACCAGCCCCCGCTCCTCTGTCCCCGGGCAGAGAACGCATCCCATGCCCTGATCGTCCAGGGGGCCCAGGACCATCGCATCCTTGCCCTCGACCTGAACGGTGACGGTTACGGCGGTGTAGAGGCCCACGGGCTGGTCCCTCGTGATGGCGCCGCTGTTCGCCCGGCCCGCCCGAGGGCGATCCGTGGACGGGCGGGGCTTCGCGACGGGCCGGCGCCATGCGCCTTCCGCCGCTCGCGGCTCTCCCCGCTGGTATCTCGTTAGACGCTGGTCCGGGTGCCCCGGCGCCGCCCCTTCAAGGGGCGCGCCGCGTCGAGGTGGCCCGGGCGGACGCTATAGTCGCCGCTCGCGTGGCGCTGGAGCGTGTCCCCCGGGTGAAGGACAAGGCGCCGGTCGAGCAGGTGGACGATCAGCTGCCGGCCCTCGCTGCCGGCCCAATTGAGGGCGCAGACCCAGGGGTCGCGCTCCCGTTCGGGCAGCCGGCCGGTGAACGTCCAGGCGCCTACGACATCGGCACCGAGAGGGCGAGGCGGAGGAGGAGCGCAATCGCGGCCCCGGCCGAGACGAGAGCGAGGCTGACGATCAGCAGGCATGACGTGGCGTCGTCCATCTCGGGCATGGCGCCTCCGGGCGATCGTTCGCGAGGCCCGGCCGCGGCACCGCTGCTCATGGCCGGGCCTCGCTGGCGGGTGGAACGGCCCGCCGTCTCAGGGGGCCGCGAGGATCAGCGCTTGCACGCGCCGGTACTCGGTGGCCGCGTTCACGAACAGGACCCCGATCAGGCCGAGCCAGACGACGGTCGCAGCCACCAGGAGCGAGTAGAGCAGCCTGGCGCGGAGCGCGCGGTCCCAGGACGGGCGCCGGGCGACGCCGTAGTGGGTCACCGACTGCCCGTCTCCGAGGTAGGTGTCCCGGGCGTGGAGCCCGAGGCCGATACAGCCGAGGGCGTCGTGGATCAGGAAGGCAACGGCGAGGGGGAGACGCACGGGGCAACCTCCGGGGGGACGTAGGCCGGCGCCCGGGCGGCGAGCGGCTCGCCGCGCGCCAGGGCGAGGGTCGCGCGGAGCGCGCGGACCTCTTCGAGGACGACGGTGAGCTGGGCGTGCTGCGGGGACGCGGGAGGGAGGTGAGGCGCGCGGTCAGCAGGCGCTCCGTCATCTCCCCGAGCTGCATGATGACCTCGGTCAGGCCGTCCGCGTCCAGCTCGACCTCCTGCGCCCCGGGCGCGTCGTCGTCCGTAAGGTCAACCATCGTGCGGCGCATTGGCGATGTCCTCCCCGGAGACGAGCGGCTTGTACCGGCGGTCGTGGACCGAGACCTCGATCGCGGAATGCCCGCGGACGAGGAAGCGCCGGAACTCCAGGACCGCCTTCCCGTGGACGCGGCTCGCGTGAAGGACGACCTCGCCGCTCCGGGTCAGGGACACCTCGACCTCCAGCTCGCTCCCGGCCGCCTCGGCGGCACGAAGGAACAGCTCGAAGGCGCTCAGGGCGAAAGGGGCGGTCATGGCTGGTCCGGGTCCTCTGATCCTGGTCTGGTGCGCCCCGGTGCTGTGCGGGGAGGCCGGGGCGCACCTACTCGCGATCTGCCGGGACCAGACAGCGGGGCGAGGTCTCAGTCCGCGAGGGCGGCGACGAGCAGGATTGAGCCGTCGACCGCGATGGCGGCGAGGGCGATGGCGTAACCTGCGACCAGCGCGCCAGCCGTGAGGACGGTCAGGAGCGCGGATCGCAGGAGGCGCAGCGGCTATCTCATCGGCGGCTGGTGCATCAGCCCTTGGCGGGTAGAGGCTTCGGCAGCCGGGTTGAGAAGCGACCGACGAGGCACTCGTCGAGGTCGGGCGCGGACCGCTCGGCAGGGATACGGGACTTGAGACGGTCTCGAGCCAGTTGGGATATCGAGACGCGCGGGCTCACACCCTGGCTGAGCGCTTGGTGTTTCATCAGGGCACCGAGGAAAGAAGGAAGCCGTCCCGAGCGATGCCATGGGTGGCCGCATCGCATGCTCGCGCGCTCCTCAAGGGAGCGCGATCACGGCGATCCTGACCTGGGGCATCTGGTCGGAAGTGGTGGGAAGGCGCTGGCGATTTCGCACAAGCCGAGCCGTAACTCGGGCGGGAGAAAGCCCAAAAATGGGTCGGGCGGCAAGAGCTACGTTTTTGGAAATGCCGAAATTTGCGTTATGAAATTTTGTAACGCCGTACATCGCTGATTTTGTCAATTTTCTCAGAGGTTTGAACGCGATTGCGGACGCGATTTCCATAAAGGCAAATGCACAGAAAGTCGTTACGTCGATTTGTAACGCAGTATGTTTTTTGGCGCGGCGGCAGCGGTTTCGCGGGGGGGGGCGGCATACGGCTTGATTCGGCTTGGGCTCGGCGTCGGCACATCGCATGGTGCGCGCATGACTCACTTGCCCGGCCGCGCCTGAGCGGCCGGGCTTTTTCTTCAGCTTAGAGCATTTTCGGTTTAATCTGGATCATAGCCTGCCGCGGCGAAGAAGTTGGCGCACTCGTCGGGCGTGACGGTGTCGACGAGCCTCCCGATGGCCGACCAGAGCCCCTCGACGGTGCGCTCGGCGGCCTTGCGCAGGAGCGCCTTGAGCTTGGAGAAGGCCATCTCGATCGGGTTGAACTCGGGCGAGTAGGGCGGAAGGAAAAGCAACCGCGCACCCGCCGCTTCGATGGCGGCGCGCACGGCTGGCCCTTTGTGGCTGCCCAGGTTGTCCATCACGACGATGTCGCCGGGCTCGAGTTCAGGCACCAGCACGTGCGCGACATAAGCCTGGAAGGCGTCGCGGTTGATCGGACCGTCCAGCACGAAGGGTGCGGTGATCCCAGACAGGCGCAGACCCGCCACGAAGGTGGTCGTTTTCCAGTGACCGAGTGGCACGGGCGAGCGCAGTCGCTCGCCGCGCGGCGCGCGCCCACGCAGGCGGGCCATGTTGGTCGAGATCCAGGTCTCGTCGAGGAGCACGAGGCGCGCCGGGTCGAGATCGGGCTGGCCCTCGAACCACGCCTCGCGCGCCTCTCTCACGTCCGGGCGATCCTGCTCGGCGGCGTGGGCTGTCTTTTTCTGTACGTCAGGTCACGCTCATCGAGAAAGCTCCACAGCGTGCCCAGCCCCACCGTGAGATCCCGCTCATCCCACAGCCGGGCGCGCATCTCTTCCAGCGTGATGTCGTCGGTCTGTGCGATCAGGGCGCGCAGAAAGGCCTCGTGCGGATCAAGCTTCGAGCGGCGCGCCCGGCCCTGCGGACGCGCCGCCACCGTTCCGGTGGCCGTGAGGGCGGCCATCCAGCGGATCGAGGTCGCGATCCCGACCCCGAAGCGCGCCGCCGCCTGCCGACAGGAGGCCGCCGCAGCGGCATCCACCACGCGCTCACGCAGGTCCTGGCTGTAGGGTCGGCCCATGCATCGCTCCTCGTTCAGAGCGGTCAGTGAATCACCCCGAACTCGATCCGCAAACCCCGCGGTGACTCAGACCAAACCGAAAAAGCTCTAGCGTTACAGTTGCATTTTCTGGCGTGTCGACCGGCGCTTTGTGTGGCTGGGCTTATCGCGTCCCGCGCTCCACCTCGTCGCCGACAAGGTCAGCGGGCTCGTGCACCGCCCCGAACCCCCTGGGTAATTACGAGGGCGCGGTTGTTTCCTTCGTTGACCGACCCGTCCAGGAGGGCGATCTTTCGATCGAACAGCGCGACCAGAGTATCGATTGCCGCAGCGCGTTCGTCGTTGGCAAGCTGTGCGGCCAAGCGCTTCACGACGTCAATGATCGTCCCTTGGTCTTTGGTTCGTTCGAGACCGAGCTCACGAATATATGCCGTATGGTCGCAAAACAGTTCATTATGCCGGACAAGTTTGCGATTTTCGGACATGCGCGCAATTCGTCCATAGACATTCTCAATGAACCGTGCACTGGACTGTGTTGCTTCGGCTTCTCCGGTGGATTCGGGTGCGTCGAACAGAGAGGGCGGGTCGAGCCCTTCGCCCGCAAAGGGCAAAGCACCCGACTCGATCGCATATTTCAGGTGAAGCAACTCCAGATTATAGTGGTCCATGAAATTAGAGGTCGTCAGTACTCTGGTGAAGTAGCCAATATTTGGAGTATAGTCGATAAAATCTTGTTGATTGAGCTTGATCAACGCATCTCGGATAGGCGTTATCCCGAGGGAGTGGTGCTTCCGGCGAAGCTCGTCAGTTTTGAGCTGACTGCACACACCAAAACGATTGTAGATGATTTCGCGTTTAATAGTTGCATAAGCTCTTTCTGCGGCCGAGCCGTCTCTTGCGTCCATCTTGTCATCCACGCTGTTCGTGCACTTGAGCCAACCGTCACTGAAACCCGCTCGCGGGGACAGTTCGACGGGTCCGTAGATCAGTCCCGCTCTTCATCAGGCGATGGCGCACCCGCCGGGTCGGCGGGGTCCATCTTTTCGCGATCTGCGCAGGCCCTCGGCACCGGCGCCTCTTGAGCAGAGGCAGGACCGCACGACAGGCCGATGGCATTTCCGGCAGGCTTCATGGCTATCTCCGGTCATGGGAGGAGGCCCTGATTGGTGGACGTTGGATGCGCTAATTTAGTTAACAAAAAATTGCGAGTCACAATTCTCTCTCAAACCCCCTCGTGCTCGGCCGCGGCGTTGCAAGGGGGGAATGAAAGCCTCATTCAAACGGAAGAACCGAGTGCCCGCCTGCCCTTGCCGCTTTTTCCGTCTGCGGCAAAATGATATAATCTGTCAAAGTGGAGAGCCGAAAATGAAAGATTCGGTCAAACTGGAGAGCCAGGGCGTCTCTGAAAAGGGGTTCACAGGGGCGGTGTGAGCGCCCATGTGGTCGGGATGCGACACTTTGAACTGACCGATGCGCAGTGGGAGCGGATCGCCCCGCTGCTACCGCCGCAGAAGCCGCGGACGGGCCGGCCTGCCGAGGATCACCGTCGGGTGCTCAACGGGCTTCTCTGGATCCTGCGCACGGGCGCCCCCTGGGAAGGTCTGCCGACCCGCTACGGGCCTGTCGGCACGGTGTCGAGCCGGTTGTACCGCTGGCGCAAGGCGGGTGTGTTCGACCGCGTGCTCCGGCGCTTGAAGGCGCAGGCGGATGCTCGCGGCGAACTCGACTGGGACCTGCACTTTGTGGACGCGACGGTGGTGCGCGCCCACCAGCACGCTGCCGGCGCACGCCGGCTTGGCGCCCTCGGGGGTGAGGGCACGGTCGAGGGCATGGGCGAGGCGCTCGGGTGCAGCCAGGGCGGGTTCTCGACCAAGCTGCATCTGCGCGCTGAGGGGCATGGCAAGCCGATAGCGGCGGTCCTGACGGCTGGCGAACGCCACGAGCAGTTTGCGCTGGACGCGCTGGACGCGCTGATGGACAAGGGTGCTGTGCGGCGTCGGGGATGTAGCCGCCCCGCGCCTGCGTCCGCGCCGGGCGGCGGGAGACCGAGGCTACTCCAGCCCACCCGCCCGCCGCCGGCTCAAGCAGCGGCGGGTCGAGCCAGTCATCCCGACCCGCAGGGACCGGCCGCGTCAGCCCCACTTCGACACGGCCGCCTACCGGGAGCGCAACAAGGTCGAGCGGCTGATCAACCGGCTCAAGCAGTATCGCCGCATCGCGACCCGCTACGAGAAGCGGGCCGCCAATGGTACTCCCCCGGTTTCACGGACACCTCTGATACGCTCTTAACGGGCGGGGATGGCGCCGGATGGCGGAGACGAGACGGGAGTTACGCCCGAGTTCAAACGCGAAGCGGTCGCCTTGCTGGAGAGCAGTGGCCGATCGCAGATGCAGATCGCGGCCGAACTCGGGATCCAACCCTCCATGTTGCGGCAGTGGCGCACGGCGCTGCGCGAGGTCTCGCCTCGACCGCGGTCGGCAGGATCGGCGGGAGCGTCGCCCACGAGCCCCGTCGCATCCCCGGCAGATCAGGCGGCCGAGATCGCCCGCCTGCGGCGTGAGCTCGACCGGATGCCCATGGAGCGCGATGTCCAAAAAAGCGATCGGCACCTTCGCGGAGATGCCCAAGTGACGTTCGCCTTCGTCGAGCAGCATGCGCGCACCTGGCCGGTGCGTCTCATGTGCCGCGTGCTCGGAGTTCCCCCCAGCGGCTACTACGGCTGGCGATCACGCCCCGAGAGCGCCCGGTCGGCGTTCAACCGCCAGCTCCTAGAGGATATTCGGCGCATTCATGTCGGGCACCACAGGCGCAACGGCGCGCCTCGGATCCATGCTGCGCTGCGGGCCGAACGCCGATCGGCCAGCCGCGGGTGTGAGCGGGCGGGTAGAGCGCCTAATGCGCCGTTACGGCATCCGGGCCCTGGCGGGCCGCCGGTTCCGGCCCTGCACGACCGACAGCCGTCACGAGCTGCCGATCGCCCCGAACCTCCTGAAGCACGACTTCTCGGCGGTGGGGCTCAACACGGTCTGGCTGGCGGACATCACCTACTTGCCGACCAGGGAAGGCTGGCTCTCCCTGGCTGCCGTGCTCGATCTCGCCACGCGCAAGATCGTCGGCTGGTCCATGCGCGATCACATGCGGACCGAGCTGACCTTGGCTGCTCTGCTGATGGCGGGCCAGCGACAGCGGCCAGCTGTCGGGCTCATCTGTCACTCGGACTGCGGCGCCAATACGCAGCCGAGGCCTATCGCAAGCAGCTCGCCGGCATGGGGGCGAGGCCATCCATGAGCCGGACCGGCTGCTGTTACGACATCTATGGACGCCTCCCGCGGCAAGGTATTCCTCAGCGACGACCACGACCTTGGGTGCGTGAATCTATCCGGCCTGTCGGTGGAGCGATCACGCCCCTGGCCTCGATGGGGTCCGCTTCTTCCGTCCTCATAACGCTAGCGGCCTCGAAGGCCGTGTCGTAGGTCAGGATCGGAAGCGGCGGCCCACGCCGTGTCGCCATCGTCGGTCACCTCGCACGCATCGCCGCTCGCGCGACGATCTCGGTCGCCCGCGTCAGGCGCGGGCGTAATCCTCCTCGCGCCTCAGCATCGCCCAGGCTATCCGCGCGGTCTTGTTGGCCATCGCCACGATCCCCTTGTTGAACCCGCGCCGGTCGATCACCGCCTGGAACCAGCGTGAGCGCGGATCGGTCTTCGTGGCCAGGCGCAAGGCGACCGCGCGGGCGCCGTGCACGAGTTGGCGCCGCAGATAGTGGTTGGCCCGGCGTCCGACGCCCCCGAGGTGCGGCTTGCCGCCGGTGGAGTACTGTCGCGGCACCAAGCCGATCCAGGCCGCGAGTTCGCGCCCTGAGCGGAACTGGCGGGCATCGCCGACGCTGGCCTTGAGGGCGGTGGCGACGACCGGGCCCACGCCAGGCAACGTCATCAGGCGGCGGCAGACGACGTCTTCGCGGCAGATCGCCCGAAGTTGATCGTCGAGCCGCTCAAGCCGCGTCTCCAGGGTCTCCAACTCGTCGAGCAGGGCCGCGAAGGTGGCTCGCGCCATCGGCGACAGTCCCGCCTCGGAAAGTTCCGCCCGCACACGCGCTGGAAAGCGGGCCGCACCCTTCGGGTAGATGAGGCCGTACTCAGCCAGGAGCCCACGGGTATGATTGATCAGGTTCGTGCGTTGCGAGACCAGCCGATCGCGGACGCGATGAAGCGACTGCAGGTCTTGCTGCTCGGTCGACTTCACAGGCACAAACCGCATCGTGGGACGTGAGGCGGCGTCGAAGATCGCCTCGGCGTCGACGGCATCGTTCTTCGAGCCGCGCACGAACGGCTTGACGAAGCGCGGGTTGATCAGCCGAACCTCATGCCCGGCCGCGAGGAAAGCTCGCGCCCAATGATGGGCCGTGGCGCAAGCCTCCATGGCGATCACCTTCGGGGCGAGGCTGGCCACCAGCGCCGGAAGTTTGGTGCGCCCGACGCGCCGGGAGATCACCTGACCATCGGCATCGACGCCGTGAACGTGAAACGACTGCTTGGCCAGATCGATCGCGAGCATCTGCATGGCTCTTCTCCCTCTCGGTCTCGCCCAACCTGGGCGCGGAGCGGGAGGCGTCCATCCCATAACGCGCCGATGGAGAGCTTCTTCCACACGCTCAAGGTGGAACTGGTCCACCAGCGACGATCGGCGACCCGGGATGAGGCGCGGCGCGACCTGTTCGCCTACATCGAGGGCTACAACGACAGGCAGCGCATCCATTCGGCTCTTGGCTACGTCACACCCGAGCAAGCCGAGCGGAACGCGAGCTAACACCTGTGTCCGCGAAATCTGGGGAGGATCACCAACTATCTCGCCATAATCACGCTTCGCATTAACCATACTCTGACTCGCATGAGCTTGCGGAGACGCCCTAGAGCGTGTTATGAACCTACGATGTAGCGTGAGCGTTGCAAGGGCATGAGCACCGATGATGTAGCGTGAGCGTTGCAAGGGCATGAGCACCGATCGCGCCGCCTACCCGTCCGACGTGTCCGATGAGGAGTGGGCGCTGGTGGCGCCCTACCTGACGCTGCTGCGCGAGGACTCGGGCCAGCGTGACCACGATCTGCGCGAGGTGTTCAACGGCTTGCGCTACATCGTCAAGACCGGCGCGCCGTGGCGGTTCATGCCCCACGACCTGCCGCCGTGGGCAGCGGTCTACCAGCCGACCCAGCGCTGGTTGGCCGCCGAGTGCTTCGCCGATGTGGCCGGCGACCTGCGTGCTGTGCTGCGGCAGGCGGCCGGGCGTGAGCCGGAGCCCTCGGCGGTGATCCTGGACAGCCGGACCCAGCGCTCCTCGCCCGAGAGCGGCGAGCGGGCCGGCTACGACGGGGCCAAGCGCATGCGCGGGTCGAAGGTGCATCTGGCGGTCGACGCCCGGTCACGGGGTGGCGCTGCACGTCACGCCGGCGGATGTCGATGACCGCAGTCAGGTCGGCACGCTGACCTGCGTGGTCCAGGCGGAGACGGACGGGGGCGTGGAGAAGGCATTCGTCGACCAGGGCTACACAGGTGAGAAGGCAGCGACCGCAGCGCAGGCGAACGGGATCGCGTTGGAGGTGGTCAAGGCCCCGGAGGCCAAGCGCGGCTTCGTGTTGCTGCCGCGGCGTTGGGTGGTGGAGCGCTCGCTGGCCTGGGCGGTGCGCTGCCGCCGGCTGGTCAAGGACTACGAGCGTTATGCGAGCACACTGGCTGGAATGTACATGGTCGCCTTCGTCTGTGACATGCTCAGCAAGCTGGGACGCATAGTAGAAAGTTCATAACACGCTCTAGGGTGCGCTGCGGTACAGTTGCCGATTTTTCCGCCGGTGCTAGATAAAAATTTCATCAAACTGGAGAGCTAAGTGCGCCGCCCTACTATTGCCGATGTGGCCAAGGCTGCCAATGTCAGCGTATCAACAGTCGATCGTGTCCTGAAGCGCCGCCATCCCGTGCGGGAGGAAACCGCCGAGCTGGTACAACGTGCCGCGGAGGCCGTCGGCTATCATCTCGCTCAGACGGTCCGTCGCAGCGGCGAACAGGATCGGCCTGTCCGCACCCTCGGCTTCCTTCTCCAGCGGAGAAACGAGTTTTACGACACACTGGGGAAGCTCCTGCAGGAGACAACGGCTGCCTCGACGACCATCAGAGGCCGGTCGATGCTGAAGTTCCGGGACTACCAGGAGGAGGAGGTCGTCGCGGAACGCCTCGTCCAGCTTGGGCGGACATGCGATGCCGTGGCTGTCGTCGCCGCAGATCACCCACAGCTGACCGAGGCCATCGACATTTTGCACGAGAAAGGCGTGCCTGTATTCGCGTTAATTTCCGAGCTCACGGCGCCGAATCGTGCCGGCTACATAGGACTGGACTATTGGATGGTCGGCAAAACCGCGGCCTGGTTCCTCTCCAATATGTGCAGGACGCCGGGAAAGATCGCCATTTATGTAGGGAATCATCGCTTCCAGAGCGAAATTGCCAGCGAAATGAGTTTACGTTCGTATTTCCGTGAATATGCGAGGGATTTTCAGTTACTCGAGTCGGTGGTAACCCTCGATGAAGACGACATAGCTTATAAATATACAATTAATTTATTAAGAGAGACGCAGGATCTAGTTGGCATTTACGTCGCTGGCGGCGGCATCAACGGCGTCATCCGGGCGTGCCGTGAGGACCCGAGCACCTCGTCCCGAAACCTCATGATTATTGTAATGGAAGGGACTCAAGAGGCGGCTAAAGCACTCCTTACCGGTGAGATCAAAGTGATCCTGGCGCACCCAAAGAAATTGTTAGCTGACACCCTGGTCGAAGCGATGGCGAAATCAACGATGATTAACCAAGGCGCCTACTACGTGCATCCTAGAATTCAGTTCGATATACGGACACAAGCAAATTGGATTCCTGAATCTGAGTTGCTGAAGCCGTATAAGCCCGGGCTTCCATGGCGGAGGGACATACCACGGAACCCGACATAGAGGGGCGTATCGCCGCTGCCGTCATCAGACGGGAACTTGAGCGTCTGAGCAAACAGAAGCTGATCGAACTACGAATAATTTGAACCATTCGAGTATTTGGGAAAGGGGTAGCGTCCACGGACGAGGTGTAATTTTCAGGGGGTCCGGGGTGGGGCTTGGAGTGGCCATCGGAGCTGGCGGCTAAGGTGGAGTTTGCGGACTTCAACCCGAGCCGGGAGCACCCGATGACCGACGACAGAGTGGCACTGATCGAGGCCCTGCAGAAGGCCGACGACGGCAACTTCCTGCGCAGCCTCGCCGAGACCGTCCTGCAGATCCTGATGGAGGCCGACGTGGAGGGCCTGATTGGGGCGGGCCGCTACGAGCGCACGGGCGAGCGCAGCACCTACCGCAACGGCTACCGCGAGCGCAGCCTCGACACGCGGCTTGGCTCGCTCAACCTCAGGATCCCCAAGCTGCGCACCGGCAGCTACTTCCCAGGCTTCCTGGAGCCGAGGAAGACGGTCGAGAAGGCGCTGGTGGCGGTGATCCAGGAGGCGTGGATCGCCGGCGTCTCGACCCGGCGCGTGGACGAGCTGGTGCAGGCCATGGGCCTGTCAGGCATCTCGAAGTCGAGCGTGTCCAAGCTGTGCAAGGATATTGACGAGCGCGTCACGGCGTTCCTGACGCGTCCGCTCTCTGGCGCGTGGCCCTATCTGTGGCTCGACGCCACCTACCTGAAGGTGCGCGAGGGCGGGCGCATCGTGTCGGTGGCCGCCATAGTCGCCGTGGCGGTGGACACCGAGGGCCGGCGAGAGATCGTCGGGCTGCACATCGGCCCGTCCGAAGCCGAGGTGTTCTGGACCGACTTCCTGCGCAGCCTGGTCAAGCGCGGGCTCTCGGGCGTGCAGCTCGTGATCTCGGATGCCCACGAGGGTCTCAAGGCCGCGATCCGCCGGGTGCTCAAGGCGACGTGGCAGCGGTGTCGTGTTCATTGGACCCGCAATGCCCTGGCCTACGTGCCGCGCGCCCAGCAGACGATGGTCGCGGCGGGCCTGCGTCACGCCTTCCAGCAGACGGATCAGGCCGCGGCCCGCGCTGCGCTCCACCACCTCGCCGAGCAGCTGCACACCCGCTGGCCGAAGCTTCACGGCTTCATCGCCGAAACCTGCGAGGACGTTCTGGCCTACATGACCTTCCCGGCTCAGCATCGCACTAAATTGCATTCGACGGATGTGATGGACAAGACCGCCCGCACCTTTCGTGGTAGGTTTCTTGTCGCGCGGGCGACCTCGTGGCGAAGAGTGGAGCCTCGGCTGCAAGCTCCGTCGGGCCGCCTCATCCGAGCCCTGCCGGCTTGAGGCGTCCGCGCGCCGCCTTTGAGGGACGCGGCGTCCAGTGCGCCACGACCTGCTCGTAAGCCGTCTCCGCCCGCCGGGCGATCTCCATCTCCTGCTCGCGTAACGCCTTGACGTTGTAGGCGTAGGCTGGACCGCGCCGGTTGCCCTTCTTCTGCGGCAGACCGGCCTGCAGTTCGAGACCGCGCACCTTGGTGGCCACGAGGGCAGGGCGAGCCCAGAGATAGTCCGCCTCCTTGGTCAGCAGGTGCCAGCAGAGCACGGCGAGCTTGCGCGCCGTGGCCACCGCCGCGATCTGGTGACCGCGCCGGGCGCGCACCCGCACGAAGAACGCGTGCAGCGGCCCTGGGGCCTTGGCGGCGGCCCAGGCCGCCTCGACCAGCATCGCTCGGGCATGGCTTCGCCCCGCCTTGCTGATGCGGCCGTGCTGGGCGAGCCCGAGGCCGGATTGGCGCACGCGCGGGTTCAGCCCGAAGTAGCTCACCAACTTCTGCGGGCTGGGGAAGCGGCGCACGTCGCCGATCGCGGCGGCGAGCCCGGCGGCCACCGTCACGTTGATGCCGGTGACGGTGAGCAGGCGGCGCACCACGGGACTGTCGACCGTCGCTTCGCCGATCGCTCGATCGAGGACGGCAAGGTCCTCGCCCAGAGCATCGAACTCGCGCAGGTGCCGCCGCACCGCCGCGTGCTCGTCGTCGGGCAACGCCTGCCGTTCCAGCCAGGCTCGGCCGACCCGGCTGAACAGGTCGGCGTGCGGGCATGGCGGCACGAGGTGAGCGTGCAGGATCGCGTGGGTCTCGTTCTTGAGGCACGTGCGATGGCGCACGACCTGATTGCGCCGCGCCACGAGCCGGCGCAGCCGCTCGGTGGCCGCGTCCGGCGTCCAGACCTCCGGCAGGTAGCCCGCCGCATAGAGGTTGGCGAGCACGCCCGCGTCGATCTTGTCGGTCTTCACGTGCGCATGGGCGATCGCCTTCACCTGCAGCGGGTTGGCGATCACCACCCGCGCCACGTGCGGTTTTAGCAGATGCGAGACGGCCATCGCGTTGCCGGTCGCCTCGATCACCACCTCATCGCTGGCCTGCAGGGTGCGGGCAAAGCCCTCCAGTCCGCTGCGGGTCATGTCGACCCGGCCGGCATGCCTGAGCCGGCCGTCCTCCCACACCACCACCTCGGCGAAGGTGCGGTGGAGGTCCATTCCGATCACGCGTCGCATGCGCGCTCCTCCTGGTCAGGTTGCGAGGGGGAGCGGCGGGCGACACGACACCTACGGATCCGCGCTCACGGCGCAACCGGGCGAGTCGCAGAGGCGGCCAGCTACTAACACGAGCTCTCAGCTCATCGTATGCATCGGCCTGCCCGCACCTTCGTGCTCCCGGTGCCTCTGTCCCGGATGGTCGCACCATACGCCAAGCCCAGCAGGAGCTCAGCCGAACCGCGGCACCGCCATCCTCATACCGGTTACAAACCCGCTTGAACGCCTGAACAAGGAGATCAAGCGACGCGCTGATGTGGTTGGGATCTTTCCCAACACCGACTCGATCCAGCGCCTCATCGGCGCGGTGTTGCTGGAAGCCAACGACGAGTGGCAGCTGCAGCACCGCTACATGCAGGTCGAGGGCATGACCGGCCTCACGTCGGCGTTGATCGAGGAGGCGATCACTCTTCCACCGCAGGCCGCCTGACCGATGGCCGCTCCAACTCCACCCCCAAAGTCCACCTCGTTGACGGACGTGACCTGGAAAGGGGAGCCGGGCCGCAAGGCCCGGCTCTGGCGCAGCACCACGGCAGCACGGTCAGGCGATCGCGGACTGGATCCAGCGCAACAGGTCGCCCTTCGGCGCCGCCCCGACCTTCTGGCTGGCGAGCTTGCCGTCCTTGAAGATCATCAGGGTCGGGATCGGGCGGATGCCGTATTCCGAGACGATGCCGGGGTTCTCGTCCACGTTCACCTTGGCGATCTTCACCCGGCCCTGCATCTCGCTCGAGATCTCCTCGAGCACCGGCCCGATCGCCTGACAGGGACCGCACCACTCGGCCCAGAAATCGACGACGACGGGCTCGGAGGCCTCGAGGACATCCTGCCTGAAGCTCGCGTCGGTCACCTTCACGGTTGCCATCGCAAAACCCTCCTATGTCCGGGACGCCGCAAACCCGGCTTCACCGCGGCGTGAGTGCCGCTTAGCAAGCTGCGAGAGCCCGATCAAGCTGGATAACTAATGCAATTGAGAATATATGAACTCCAATATCCCAAGATATATTCTATGAAGGTTCTTGAGTTCGTTATTGCCCGCGCCCCTTGCGCGACGTAGGTTTCCCTGATTTCCTTGAGGGATGGGCCGCAGGTAAGCAACCACGCCCGCGGCAGCGGGCTCAGGCGCGGATGGTCTTGAGGATGTTCGCGAAGGTGCCGGCACCTGAGGGGCGAGCGGTGTCGACGACCGTACGGTCGTCCGCCTCGCCCGCGGGCGCCCACATGGCCCGACAGCCGTTCGTCACCTTCCGCTGCACCACCGCCGGGCGCAGGGCTCGCTCGCAGCCGTTGTTAGTGACCGCCACACGGTCGGGATGGCCGAGGAAGACCAGAAGCTGATCGCGAGCCCGGCCGATTTTAGCCTGCAGAGCGCGGGTCAGATCGCAACGGCTTGGTACGTGCAGGATGGCGGACAGACGCCGCTCCAGCGCCCGGCGCTTGGCCGCGAGCGTCGAGGCCGCCAGGCCGGTGACGCGCTCGGCCAGGCTGAACACCGACCCGAGCCAGAGTTGCAGGCGGAGCGGCACCGGGTCGTCGCTCACCTCGACCGTATAAGCGACCTCGCGCGCCAGATGCGCCAGGCAGGTCTGGTGACGCTCGCCGTGGCCCTGCTGGGCGGTGGAGCGGTCCGACAGCCGCACCGCGGGCCGGTGCCCGTCCATCATCGCGTGCACCACCGCGGCGGCTCGGGTCGGGGCAGCGTGATGCACCACCGCCTCGTCCGAGCGGAAGACCCCTCGCGCCGCTCCTTGCGATCAGTGGAGGGCGGCTTGGAGTAGGTGCGCGAGGTCTTCTCCGGCCGCTGCAGCCGCAGCACCGGCTCGATCAGCTCCTACTTGCTCAGGCGCTCCAGCTCGCTGCGGCTCATCCCACGAGGGAATCAGCGAAATCCACGCCGCGCGAGGGGCGTGGGCAATACCGAATTCAAGGCCATGCATGAAATATACTTTGGGATATATGATCGTGTATATTCCTGGTGATAAAACAATCTGTCCGATTGGCGACATTATAATCTATATTTTGGTATATGGTCTGCAATATGGAACTAAATATAATTCTATGACATCTTTGCAAGCTTCACGAACAAGCGCATACGGGTCGAGCACCGTGAGTGCTTCACTTGGAGCGACCGCCATGCCCCTGAAGGAACGACTGATCGGCGACCCCGCCGCGGAGATCTGCGTCCAGACCTTCCTGAAGGGCGAGCCGATCACGACCCTCGCGAAAGGCCGCGTCTATGTGGTCGTGTTCTGGGCGATCTGGTGCGCCCCATGCAAGGCGGCCATCCCGCATCTCACCGCCCTGCAGCTCCGGCATCCGCAGGTTCCGGTCATCGGCGTCGCCGTCGACTGGACGGATCTCGGCGAGATCGCGGCCTTCGTGCGCGATCAGGGCGACGCGATCGGCTACCGGATCGCGGCCGATCTGCCGCTCTCGCCCGGCGAGCGTCAGGGCACGATGGGCCGGACCTGGTGCCGGGCGGCCTATAATACCGCCGTCCCAACCGCCTTCATCATCGATTGCGACGGCCGGATCGCCTGGATCGGCGATCCCCTGGAGAGCGACGACCCGCTCGCCGCGGTGGTCGAGGGGCGCTGGGACCTCGCGGCGGCCCGAGAGAAACTGGAGGCGGTCCTGCAGCGCGACAAGGTGCGGGAGCTCCGGAGACTGGAGGAGACAGTCGAGCGCCATCTCGCCGCGGGAGACCGCACCGGCCTCCTGCAGGCCTACGACGCGGCGTTCGCGGCCGATCCCGGCCTCGAGCCACTCCGAGGTCTGGACAAGTTCGCGCTGCTGCTGGCCACCCGCCATGCGGCGGCCCTGGATTACGCGCGGCACCTGATCGGGGCGGTCGTCGTGGACCAGATTGAACCGCTCATCCGCCTCGGCACCATGCTGGCCAAGGCGGCCGAGCAGGGCACGCCGGCGCCGGACAGGCCTCCGGCCGCCGCTTTCTCCACACTCGTTCCGCTCATCTACCGCTTCAGCACCATGCTGGCCGAGGCGGCCGAGCAGGGCACGGCGTCGCCGGACTGGCCTCCGGCCGCCGCGAACCTGGCGCTGTCGGCGTTCACCCGGGCGGAGGCCTTGTTCGGCGAAGGGACCGACACCATCACGCGGGTGATTCTCGCGGACACCGCCGCCCGGGCCCTGCTCGTCGTCGGCCGGACCGCCGAGGCCGCCGACCGCGCCCGGGCGGCCCGTGCCCTCGCGCCCGCCGCCTTCGCCCTCGAGCCCGACATAGACCTGGCGGCGACCATCTCCCAACTCGACCAGCTCGTCGCGCACTGCGATGCGGCCGCCGGGCGCCGCGATGGAGCGACCTGCCGGCTCGACGAGGCGTGACCCGCGGGCGGGAAGCCGACGCGCGACATCCGCGCCGGTTCGACCGTGGGAGCCTCCCGGTCTCGTTCGACAAGGCAGACGAGGCGCTCCGGCCGGGCCGCGGCCGGCGCGCCGCGATCAGGAACGGTGCAGGTCCGGCATGATCCTCGGGCGAGGCTCTGGGCGCATGCAGGCCGCCCCGGCCCGGAGCGCTCCCGGGGATGCGGCGGATCAGCCAGGCCCCGAGGTCAGTACGACAACCAAGACGTGATGGACCGCCTTTCATCCGGATCGTGCCCGGCGGAGCACATCGATCCGAGAGGCTTCCGTTCACACGGACGCTCCTCGCTCATTACGGGCCGTTGCGAAGGCCCCTCTTCAAGGAAATCAGCATGAAACCGCGGAAGCACTCTCTCCCCCACCCGACCGGCAGACCCGGCCCCGCCCTGCGCCTCGATGCGGCGCCGCACGGGCGGGCCGAGGCGGGCGGGCCCGAGGTCGCGTCCTTCACCCTCGACAACGGCCTCGACGTGGTCGTCATCCCCGACCACCGGGCGCCCGTCGCCACCCACATGATCTGGTACCGCAACGGCTCGGCCGATGATCCGCTCGGCCAGTCCGGCATCGCGCATTTCCTCGAGCACCTGATGTTCAAGGGCACCGCGAAGCACCCGGCGGGCGCCTTCTCGAAGACGGTGTCGAGCCTGGGCGGGCAGGAGAACGCCGGCACCTCCTTCGACTTGACGAACTACTACCAGCGCATCGCCCGCGACAACCTGAAGACCATGATGGAGTTCGAGGCCGACCGGATGACCGGCCTCGTCCTCGACGAGTCCGTCGTCGCGCCGGAGCGGGACGTGGTGCTGGAGGAGCGCCGCATGCGGGTCGAGACCGACCCGAGCGCGCAGCTCTCCGAGGCGATGGCGGCCTCGCTCTTCGTCCACCACCCCTACGGCATCCCGATCATCGGCTGGATGCATGAGATCGAGGAGCTCAACCGCGCCCACGCGCTCGCCTATTACCGGCGATTCTACACGCCCGAGAACGCGATCCTGGTCGTGGCAGGCGACGTGACCGCCGACGAGGTGCGCCGCCTCGCCGAGGCCACCTACGGGCAGGTGGCGCCCCGCGGCGAGCGCCCGGTGCGCCTGCGCCCGCGCGAGCCCGAGCCCCGCGCCGCCCGACGCCTCAGCGTCGCGGATCCGAAGGTCGAGCAGCCCACGCTGCAGCGCTACTACCTCGCGCCCTCCTGCATCACCGCCCGGGAGGGAGAGGAGCACGCCCTCGAACTCCTCGCCGAGGTGATGGGCGGCGGGCCGACCTCCTACCTCTACCGCTCGCTGGTGATGGAGCAGGGCGTCGCCGTGAGTGCCCACGCCTGGTACGTGGGCGCGGCCAAGGACGACACCCGCTTCTCGGTCTACGCGGTGCCGGCCGAGGGCGTCTCCCTGGAGAAGCTGGAGGAGGCGGTCGACACGGCCCTCCGGCGCCTGCCCTCTCAGGCTCTCGCCCCCGAGGCGGTGGAGCGGGCCAAGACCCGGCTCGTCGCCTCGATGGTCTATTCCTCGGACAACCAGTTCAACCTCGCCAGGATCTACGGCACGGTGCTCGCCATCGGCAAGAGCATCGAGGAGGTGCGCCGCTGGCCCGCCGACATCGAGGCCGTGGAGGCGGACCGGCTCGCGACTGCGGCCGAGCGCTACCTCACCCCGGCTCGCTCCGTGACCGGCTACCTGATCAAGGCCCACGAGGCCGATGCGGCCGTCGCCTGACGGCTGCCGCCCGCCCCCGACCTGAACCAAGACAAGAGGTCCCCATGGCCGACCCCAGCATCCAGACTGCCGCCCTCGCCACCCCCTCTTCCCCGGTCAAGGCCAGGTCCGTGATCGCCGCAAGCGGTGTCGAGGCGTGGCACGTCGAGTCCCCCGTCGTCCCGCTGGTCGCGCTCGCCTTCACCTTCGAGGGCGGCGCCGCCCAGGACCCGGAGGGCAAGTCCGGCGCGGTGCAGATGCTGTCGTGGCTTCTCGACGAGGGCGCCGGCCCCTACGGCTCGGACGCCTTCCAGGAGCGGCTCGCCGCCCGGGCGATCGAACTGAACTTCCACGCCAGGCCGGACGCCATCGGCGGCTCGCTCAGGATGCTGGTCAAGCACGCGGACGAAGCGATCGAGCTTCTGGCACTCGCCCTCGCCGAGCCCCGCTTCGACGAGGCGGCGGTCGAGCGCGCGCGCGCGCAGATGCTGATGAGGATCCGCCGCCAGCAGAACGACCCGGGCGTGATGGCCTCGCGCCGCTTCTTCGCCGAGGCCTATCCGGGCCATCCCTATGGCCGCCCCTCCGGGGGCACGCTCGAGAGCGTGGCGAGCATCACCCGCGGCGACCTCGTGGCGCTGCACCGCCGGCTGATCAGCCGCGCGCGGGTCAAGGTCGCGGCAGTGGGCGCGATCGGCGAGGCGGCGCTGCAGCGGGCCCTCGACGCGGCCTTCGGCCGCCTCTCCGAGGGCGGACCGCTCGCCGAGGTGCCGCCGACGCGGATCGCCGGCCTCGGCCGCCGGGTCGTGGTGGATCTCGACGTGCCGCAATCGGTGATCCGCTTCGGCACCGACGGCGTGCCGTGGCGCGACCCGGACTACTTCCCGGCCTGCGTGCTCAACCACATCCTGGGCGGCGGCGCCTTCACGTCGCGGCTGTTCCAGGCGGTGCGCGAGAAGCGCGGCCTTGCCTATTCGGTAGGCACTTCCCTGGTGAGCCACCGGGCCGCCTCGATGACCTGGGGCTACACTGCCACTAAGAACGAGCGCGTGGGCGAGGCTCTGTCGGTGATCGGCGAGGAGATCGCGCGGCTCACCCGTGACGGGCCCTCCGACGAGGAGCTGCAGAAGGCCAAGGACAACCTCACCGGCTCCTACGCGCTCGGCTTCGGCACCTCGACGGAGATCGCCGGCCGGCTCGTCCAGGTAGCCTTCGAGGGGCTCGGCATCGACTATATCAGCCGCCGCAACGGCCTGATCGCCGCAGTGACCCAGGACGACATCCGCCGCGCCGCCGCCCGCACCCTCGGCGACGGCCGCCTTCTGGTGGTGGCCGCGGGGCGCCCGACCGAGATCTAGCTGTTGTTGCTATGGAGGTTGTCCATCCGAGGGTTGGGAGCGAGGCTGTGGTTGCCACACCTGCAGCCCGGCTCGCGGAGCCTCGGATGGACGCCCACCAGAATGCCCCCTCCGTAGTCGATAGCTCATCGTACCGCGGCTGGCGCAGGGCTGGACGGTGAGTGCGCTGGCGCTTGGGATCAGCAACGCTTCAGGCGCGCGGGCGCACGCTCGCGGCAGGGTCGGCCGGCAGGGCCATCGACGAACGTTGATGGAGGTCGTGAGGAGCTTGAGCGTACTTGCAATGGCTGCCGCGATGCTCGGCGGCCCCACTTTGCGGGTGCTGCACAGGCCGCGCCGGTCTCACCCCTGCTGAGCGCGGCTGTGGAGAGCGACACCGTCCAGAAGGTGGATTGGGCCTGCGGGCCGGACTTCCACCTCAACCCGTGGGGCCACTGCAGTCCGAATTGGTTGCTGATCATAGACCCCGAACAGGGTGCTGGTGTCCCAGCCGAGCCGATCGGCCTCGGGCCCGAACTCGTCCACGAAGCGGCGGCAGTTCTCCAGGGTGGTCGCCCAATCCTCCGGGAGGAATCCGGGGCAGGGCGCCTGGCCGGGCGAGAGGCTGGCGAGGCCGCGGGACCATTCGAGGACGGTGGGGGGAGGACGAATCAGCGGGGCTCATGCTCCCGGGTAAGGCCCTGCCGGAAGGTACCCGCAAGGGCCAGAACTGGTGCACTGAGGCTGTGCCGACAATTGTGCCGGCCTCGTCCAGGTGCAGCCGGCGCTACCCGGCAGTCGGCAGAGCGAAGCCTGTGCCGACCTGTGCCGGCTTCTGTGCGTCCGAAAACACCCTTTGTTCCGTCTTGTCCGCGATGTCCGCGCTCGCAAGCACAGGAAAACAAAGGAAAATTTGGCTGGGGCGCCAGGATTCGAACCTGGGAATGGCGGTACCAAAAACCGCTGCCTTACCGCTTGGCGACGCCCCACCGCGGGGATGCGGCTTCCATAGCGGCGCGCGCGGGGCGTGGCAACCACCCGGTGGAGCCGCGCCGCGCCCGGTGCTAAGCCCCGGGAGAGGGCCGCGAAGCCCAGGGAGGACGCCGATGAGCAACGGGCCGCAGAAGATCGCGCTGGTGACGGGGGCCGGGTCGGGCGTCGGGCGGGCGGTGGCCCTCGGCCTCGCCGGGGCCGGCTACGACGTCGTGCTCTCCGGGCGCCGGCCCGAACCCCTCGCGGCCGTCCAGGCCGAGATCGAGGCGAAGGGCCGCCGCGCCCTCGCCCATCCGACCGATGTCGGGGACGAGGCCTCGGTCGCCGGCCTGTTCTCCGCCCTCGTCGAGACCTTCGGCCGGCTCGACCTCCTGTTCAACAATGCCGGGATCGGCGCGCCGCCCGTGCCCATCGACGAATTGCCCGTCGCCACGTGGCGCGCGGTGGTCGATACCAACCTCACCGGCGCCTTCCTGTGCACGCGCGAGGCCTTCCGGCTGATGAAGGCGCAGTCGCCCCGCGGCGGGCGCATCGTCAACAACGGCTCGATCTCCGCCTACGCGCCGCGCCCGAACTCGGCGCCCTACACCGCGACCAAGCACGCGATCAGCGGGCTCACCCGCTCCAGCTCCCTCGACGGCCGCGCCTTCGACATCGCCTGCGGGCAGATCGACATCGGCAATGCCGGGACCGAGATGACCGCCCGGATGCAGAGCGGCGTGCTGCAGGCGGACGGCTCGACCCGGAGCGAGCCCGTGATGGACGTGCGCCACGTCGCCGATGCCGTCGTCTACATGGCGGGCCTGCCCCTCGACGCCAACGTGCAGTTCATGACCGTCATGGCGACGAAGATGCCCTATATCGGCCGCGGCTGAGGCGGCACCCGCCATGGAACGGGCGCCGCCCATGCGCTATGGGGAGGGGGAGCGGGGGCGCTGACGCGGCGCCCGCGGCACCCCATCTCCCGCTCACCACCCCGCCGCCCGCAGCCCCAGCCTGTCCCGTTCCGATGTTGATGCAGACCAATCCCACGACCGCGCCGACGCGGCCCGCCGACCCGGTCGCGCGCCGCCGCACCTTCGCGATCATCTCCCACCCGGATGCCGGCAAGACCACGCTCACCGAGAAGCTGCTGCTCTTCGGCGGCGCGATCCAGCTCGCCGGCGAGGTCAAGGCCAAGCGCAACCGCATCGCCACGCGCTCCGACTGGATGGGCATCGAGAAGGAGCGCGGCATCTCGGTCGTGACCTCGGTCATGACCTTCGAGTACGGCGATTGCGTCTTCAACCTGCTCGACACTCCCGGCCACGAGGACTTCTCGGAGGACACGTACCGCACCCTCACTGCGGTCGATTCCGCCGTGATGGTGATCGACGCCGCCAAGGGCATCGAGGCGCGCACCCGCAAGCTGTTCGAGGTCTGCCGCCTGCGCGACATCCCGATCGTCACCTTCGTCAACAAGCTCGACCGGGAGGCCCGCGACCCGTTCGACCTCCTCGACGAGATCGAGAAGACGCTCGCCCTCGACGTCGCCCCGGTGACCTGGCCGATCGGGCGCGGGCGCAGCTTCGCGGGCACCTACGACCTCGCCGCCCGCCGCGTGCGCCGCCTCGACGCGGCCGACGAGGCCGGGACCGTGCCGGTCTCCGGCTTCGACGACCCGCTCTTCGACGCGCTCCTCCCCGAGCCCGGCGCCGCGCAGGCCTGGCGCGAGGAGGCCGAACTCGCCGCGGCCGGCTGCAAGCCCTTCGACCTCGCGGCCTTCCGGGAGGGGCACCTCACCCCGGTCTTCTTCGGCTCGGCGCTGCGCAATTTCGGGGTGCGCGACCTGATCGACGGGCTCGCCAGCGTCGCGCCCCCGCCGCGCGGCCAATCGGCCGACCGGCGCGAGGTCGAGCCCGGCGAGCCCAAGATGACCGGCTTCGTCTTCAAGATCCAGGCGAACATGGACCCCAACCACCGGGACCGGATCGCCTTCCTGCGGGTCTGCTCGGGCCGGCTGTCGCGGGGCATGAAGGCGCGGCTGGTGCGCACCGGCAAGCCGATCTCGCTCTCCGCCCCGCAATTCTTCTTCGCCCAGGACCGCGCCATCGCGGACGAGGCCTATGCGGGCGACGTGGTCGGCATCCCCAATCACGGCACCCTGCGCATCGGCGACACCCTCACCGAGGGCGAGGACCTCGTCTTCCGCGGCGTGCCGAGCTTCGCGCCCGAGATCCTGCGGCGCATCAAGCTCACCGACGCCATGAAGGCCAAGAAGCTGCGCGAGGCCCTGCAGCAGATGGGCGAGGAGGGGGTGGTGCAGCTCTTCCTGCCCCATGACGGCTCGGCCGCCATCGTGGGCGTGGTCGGCGCGCTGCAGCTCGACGTGCTGAAGGAGCGGCTCCAGGCCGAGTACGGGCTGCCCATCGACTACGAGGCGACGCGCTTCACCATCTGCCGCTGGATCGAGGCCGCGAACCCCGCCGAGCTCGACAAGTTCGTGGGCGCGCACGGCTCCTCCATGGCCGCCGACCTCGACGGAGCCCCCGTCTTCATGGCGACCACCGCCTTCTCGCTGCGCTACGAGCAGGAGCGCTGGACCGAGATCCGCTTCTCCGACGTGAAGGATTACCAGAAGCGCGCCGCGGCCTGACCGGCCGGGGCGCCGCGTTCGGCGCCGGCGGCGCCCGCGCGGCTCAGACCTTGCCGAGCATCGGGAACTCGCTCGTGAGCGGCGAATCCGACGGCGGAACGCGCTCGCGCTTGCGCGGGCGGCGGTTCAGCACCTGCTTGAGCTTCGCCTTCAGCAGGGCGAGGTCGAAGGGCTTGAGGATGAAGGCGTCGGCCCCCGCGAGGTGCGCCACGTTGATGTCCTCGAACCCGAAGGCCGTCTCGGTGAGGATGAAGGGCGTGTTCACCAGGGTGTCGTCGGCGCGGATCTCGCGCAGGAGCTGGATCCCGTCCATCGGCTCCATGTCGAGGTCCGAGATCACGAGGCCGTACTTGCGCGCGCGGAGCATCTCGAGCGCCTGAGGCCCGTCCGTCGCCCCGTCGACCTCCGGAAAGCCGAGCCGGTTCATCAGTTCGGTGACGAGGCGAAGGAGCTTCACCTGATCGTCGACGATGAGGATCGGAGGAGCGTCGCTCATGCGGACCAACCAGACCTGTTTGCGGTGACGCGCCGGCCGAGGGCGGCGCGTGCGATGGGCGAACACCACCGCAAAATGATTGAGGAAGCGCTACGCCGATCCGTCACCTCTCCCCGTCGAGCCTCAGACGAAGAGGTGATCGATGCCCTGCTTGGCCATCGAGTCGGCCTGCAACGCCCGCGCGAGATTGTGGACGATTCCCGCCTTCGGCGTTCCGCGCTGGAGCATCGGCAGGATGTTGGCCTTCTGAAACAGGGCATCATTCGCCGCGTTGCGCTGGACGATGTTGAACGAGGTGAAGAACTCGCGCTTGACGATCTCGCGCCACTCGATGATCTGGACGTCGCGGTGGCGCCGGTCGTTGGCGATGCGCGCGAAGGTGTCCTGCACGGATTGGCGCTCGCCCTCCAGCACCTGGATGAAGTAGCCCTGCTCCAGGAGCAGGAAGCTCGTGATGACCGAGAACTCGTTGCGCTTCTGCGCGTGGCGGGCGATCTCGCCGAGTTCCCGCGCGCGCGTCCCCGGCTCGGCGGAGAGCAGCGCGCGCGAGAAGTAGATCAGGTGGATGAGGTTGTTCCGCTTGCTGCGCATGCGTCGAGCCCGCCGGGGTTGCCCCCCTGCATAGCCGGCCCGCGCTCAACGGCGGGTAAAGACGCCCTCCTGCATTGTGCCGTTGCGGAAAAGTCCCGGCAAAATGTGCCCGCCATCCGGCCCGGCTGGGCAGGATCTGCCGCCCTGCGGGCGGTCGAGCCCTAGCAATATCAATGACTTGGCTTTGGCACCGGGCTTGCGGCAATCCCCGCACCGACGCGGCCAGGAAGTGCGGTGATGGACGTTTTCAGCGCGATGCAGACCGCGGTCTCGGGCCTCCAGGCCCAGGCCTTCTCGCTCAACAACATCTCGGGCAACATCGCGAATGCCCAGACCACGGGCTATCGCCGCATCGACACGACCTTCGCCGACCTGCTGGCGGAGCAGCCGAACGACCGGCAGACCAGCGGCTCGGTGGCGGCCTCGTCCCAGTTCACCAACACGCTGCAGGGCAACATCGCCTCGACCGGCATCACCACCAACATGGCGCTCAACGGGGGCGGCTTCTTCGTGGTGCGCACCCCGAGCGCGACGAGCGGCGGGCAGCCGAGCTTCACGAGCCAGGACCTCTACACCCGCCGCGGCGACTTCGCCGTCGACAAGGACGGCTACCTCGTGAACGGGGCCGGCTCCTACCTGGTGGGCCAGAGCCTCGATCCCCGGACCGGCCAGGCGACCGGGAACGGGGTCATCCGGATCGGGAACCAAGCGCTGCCGGCCCAGGCCACCACCACCATCAGCTACGCGGCCAACCTGCCGAGCACGCCCGGCACCACGGGACCGGCCGTGCTCGGCGCCCTCGCGGGGGGCGACGTGCGGGTGATGTCGGGCACCAGCGCGAGCCCCGCCACGGTGGCGGCCTCCGACAGCGGCAGCTTCCTCGCCTCCAGCCTCTCGGGCGGGTCGCTCACCGCCTATTCGGCGGCCGGCGGGCCCGTGAACCTGCAGCTGCGCTGGGCCAAGGTCGCCGCCGCGGACAGCGCCGCGGGCACCGGCGACACCTGGAACCTGTTCTACGCCAAGCAGAACGGCACGGACTCGACCGCCACCGCCTGGACCAATGCGGGGACCGCCTTCACGTTCAACGCCAGCGGCCAGCTCACGACGCCGGCCGGCGGTTCGGCCACGATCCCGAACGTCACGGTCGACGGCGTCCCGCTCGGCACGCTCACGCTGAACACGGCGTCGGGCGGCCTCACCCAGTACGGCGCGGCGGGCGGCCAGGTGACGACCAATACCCTGCAGCAGAACGGCTCCGCCTCCGGCACGCTCAGGAGCTTGGCGGTGACCAGCGACGGCCGCGTCACCGGCACCTACTCGAACGGCACCACCGCCACCCTCGCGCAGGTCGGCATCGCCCGGTTCAACGCCCCCGACGCGCTCAAGGCCGAGTCGCTCGGCAACTACGCCCAGACGGTGGAATCGGGCGGCCCGGTCTCGGGCCTCGCCGGCACCACCGTCGTGGGCGGCAACGTCGAGCAGTCGAACACCGACACGGCCAACGAGTTCTCGAAGCTCATCATCACGCAGCAGGCCTATTCGGCCAACACGCGGGTGATGTCGACCGCCCAGCAGATGATGTCCGACCTCGTCAACATCATCCGGTGACGGGGCCGGCGCGGCAGCCCTCCGGACCGGCCCCGCGCTGACCCTGCGATGCTCCCGCCCGAGGTGCGCCCATGGCCCTGAACGCGCTCAACACCGCCGCGGCCGGCCTGCAGGTCACGCAGGCCGCGATCGGGATCGTCTCGCAGAACGTCGCCAACCAGGGCACGCCCGGCTACGTCCGGCGCACGCTCACGCCGGTCTCGCAGCCCGGGAATTCGGGCGTCGCGACCGGGACGGTGACGCGCGCCCTCGACGCCTCGGCCCTGCGGCAGCTCCGCCTGGAGACGGCGGGGGCGGCCTACACGGACCTCGTCTCCTCGGTGCACGCGCAGATCGACGCGCTGTACGGCCCGCCCGGCAGCGATTCCGCCCTCGACGGCATCACCAACGCGTTCGCGGCCTCGCTCCGGACCCTGGCGAGCGACCCCGCCTCGGCGGCGAACCGCTCCGCGGCGGTGACCGCCGCCGGGCGCCTCGCCGGCAAGGTCGCGGACGCGGCGAACGGGGTGCAGCAGCTGCGCAGCGGGCTGGAGACGCAGCTCGGCGCGGACGTGGCCTCGGCCAGCACCCTCCTGTCGCGGATCGCCGACCTCAACCTGCGGATCGCCGCGGCGGGCGGCGGGGCAGGGGACTCGCGCGCGGCCGACCTCGCCGACCAGCGCGACCAGGCCATCACCGACCTCGCCAAGTACATGGACGTGCAGACGAGTCCGGCGGCGGACGGCACGGTCTCCGTGCAGACCGGCTCCGGCGTCACCCTCGTCGACCACGGGGCGGCGGCCAGCCTGCGCTTCGACGGGCGCGGCGCGCTCGGCCCCTCATCGCGCTACGGCACGGACGCGACGGCGCGGGGCGTCGGCACCATCACGGCGGTGACGCCCTCCGGCGCCCGCATCGACCTCCTGGCCGATCAGGGCATCCGCTCCGGCGCGATCGCCGCGGCGGTGTCGCTGCGCGACGACACGCTGGTCCAGGCGCAGCGGCAGCTCGACGACCTCGCGGCCGGCCTGTCGCGGGCGATGAGCGACCGGCAGGCCACCGGCACGCCCGCCACGGGCGCGGCCGGCAGCGGCTTCGACATTGACCTCACCGGCCTCCAGGCCGGCAACGCGGTGACGCTCGGCCTGCGCAGCGCCGCGGGGGTGAACCGCAACGTCATCCTGGTGCCGACGGGCGGGAACGCCCCCAGCCCGATCGACCCGGCCCTGACCGACGACCCGACCGCCCTCGTGGTGCCCTTCGACATCTCGGGCGGTTCCTCGACCTACGCCGGCGCCATCGCGGCGGCCCTCGGCCCCGGCTTCACGGTGAGCGCCGTCCCCTCCGGCGCCGCGGGCGCCGTGCGCATCCTGGCGAGCGGCGTCGCGCTGACCTCCGCCTCGGCCTCGATCACCGTGCCGACGAGCCCGACCGACACGCGCAACGGGGCGCCGCAGATCCCGCTCTTCGTCGATTCGGGCCACGGCGGCAGCGTCTACACGGGCTCGTTCGAGGGCGGCGCGCACCTCACCGGCCTCGCCCAGCGGCTCGCGGTCAACGGGGCGATCGCCGCCGACACCTCGCGCCTCGTCGCCTCCGCGGACGGGACCCAGGACGCGGACGCGGCGCGCCCGAGCTTCCTCGCCGACGCGCTCACCCGCGAGAGCCGCACCTTCTCGGCGGCGAGCGGCATCGGCGGCGTGCAGGCGCCCGCCCGCGCCAGCGTGCAGGCCTTCGCGCAGGCGGTCATCGCCGCGCAGGGCGCCGCCGCCGCGCAGGCGGGCCAGCTCGACGAGGGGCAGAAGATCGCCCTCTCGACGGCCCAGGGCCGCTTCAGCGAGACGTCCGGCGTCACCATCGACGAGGAGCTCTCCCGGCTGATCCAGCTCCAATCCGCCTACAGCGCCAATGCCCGGGTGCTGACGGCGGCCCGGGACGTCCTGGACACGCTGATGCGGATCTGACGCGATGACGATCTCTCCCTACGCGGCCGGCACCTACGCGGGCGACCTCAACGCCCGCAGGCTCATCGGCCTCAAGAGCCAGCTCGACGGGCTCTCGACGCAGCTCAGCACCGGCAAGGTGGCGCAGACCTACGGGGCGCTCGGCACGGCGCGGAGCACCAGCCTGTCCGCGCACGCGCAGGTCTCCGCCCTCGACGCCTCCGACGCCGCGATCGACCTCGCGAAGACGCGCCTCGACCTCGCCGGGGCCAGCGTCCAGCAGGCGGGCAAGCTCGCCTCCGACACCTGGAGCCAATTCGCCAATCCCGGCACCCAGACCGGAGGCGTCGCGCGCGCCAACCTCAAGGCGATCGCGGCCGGGCGGCTGGGGGGCCTCGTCGACGCGCTCAACCAGCAGACCGGCAACCAGTACCTGTTCGGGGGGCGCACCACCGGCACCGCCCCGGTCGCGACCGCGGACGCGATCCTGAACGGCGATGCGGCGGCGCATCGCGACGGGCTCGGCGCGGTGATCGCCGAGCGCCGCAGCGCCGATCTCGGCACCGGCACGCCCCGGACCGGCCGGCTCTCGCTCGCGCGGAGCGGGAGCGCCGTGACCCTGGCCGAGAGCCAGGACCCGTCCGTGCGGGCGAATTTCGGCTTCACCCTGGCGGGCGCCACCAGCTCCAACCCCTCGGCGATCGCCGTCACCGCGGTGGCCGGCACCGCGGCGAGCGCGAGTCTCGCCTTCGCGAGCCAGCCGAAGGAGGGCGACATCGTGCGGGTCACGGTTCAGAACCCGGACGGCAGCCAGGGCTTCGTCGACCTCACGGCCCGCAGCGGGCCTGCGGGCGGCGACGGCTTCGCCATCGGCGCCAACGCGGCGGCGAGCGCGGCGAATCTCTCCGCGGCGCTGGCGGGCCGCCAAGTGGCCGGCGTGCAAGTGATCGGCGTGCAGAGCGCCGCCCCGCCCGGGGCGAGCGCCGCGCTCGGCGGGGGCAGCCCCGCCTCGGTCTCCGTCGCCGTGAACGCCCAGCCGAGCCCGGGCGACACGGTGCGGGTCACGGTGGGGCTGCGCGACGGCACCAGCAAGGTCATCGTGCTGACGGCCGCGGCGGCGGGCGCGACCGCGCCCGGCAGTTTCGCGATCGGCGCGACGGCGGCGGACACGGCGAAGAACCTCTCGGACGCCCTCGGGAGCGCCCTCGACACCGCCGCGACCACGGACCTCGCCGCGAGTTCGGCGGTGCGGGCCTCCTCGGACTTCTTCGCCGCGTCCGCCTCGCCCGGGCTCGCGCCGCGCCGGGTCGCCCTCGACGCCGCCGGCAACGCCGCCGGCTACCTCGCCGATCCGAGCGGCCGGACGGTGATCTGGTACCGGGGCGACGACACCTCGGCGGATCCGCGCGAGACGGCTCAGGTGCGGATCTCGGACAACGAGACGGTGGGGATCGGCGTGCAGGCGAACGAGGCGCCGCTCCGCGACGCGATGGCGGGCCTCGCGGTGGCGGCGAGCCTGAGCTTCCAGGAAGCATCGAGCGACGACGCGCGCTACGCGGCCTTCTCGGACCGGCTGAAGAGCCTGCTCAGCCCGGATCACGGCCCGACCATCAAGGACATCAGCACGGATCTGACCCTGGCCTCCGGGCGGATCACCGCCCAGAAGACGCAGAACGGCCAGACCCGCCTCGTCCTGCAGAACGCCCTCGCCGGGGTCGAGAATGCCGACACGCAGGAGGTCGCGACCAAGCTCCTCGCCCTGCAGACGCAGCTCCAGGCGAGCTATCAGACCACCGCCACCTTGGCGAAGCTGTCGCTCACGAACTACCTTTAGCCGGGAGCACGGCGGGGAGCGGCCGCTCTCCGCCGCGCTCGCGTCCGAGCCGGCAGCCGGGAAGGATCAGCGACATGAGCCGTGCGATCGCGACGCTGGCGGCGGCCTGCTTCCTCGCCGCACCGGCCCGGGCGCTCGACCTCGACCTGCCCCGCACGCCGACGCCCTGCCTCGCCGAAGGGCCCCGCTTCGCCGCGCTGCCGGGCAGCGGGACCTGCCTGCGGATCGGCGGTCGGGTCGCCGCCGAGGCCGGGACGGCCGGCGGGCGGGGTCCGGCCGCCCGCGAGGCCGCGCGCACCGGCGCGGGCGGGCGCCTCGACCTCGACGCCCGCACCGAGACGGAGGTCGGCCCGGCGCGGGCCTTCATTCGCCTGCGCGCCGGGTCCCCGATGCGCTGAGCGGTCGAGGACGTGGCGATGTCCGGCCCGGGCGCTCCGCCCGATATCGCGGGTTGCGGCGAGGTCGCGGACCGTCACGGCCCTACAGGCTGCGCGACAGGACCAGCGGCGTCGCCCGGGCCGCCCCGTAGGGCGAGGGCATCGGCCGGGCGCGGCCGTAGCCCTGGGGCTGGTCCGCCCGGGCGAGATCCGCCGAGAGCGATTTCAGCAGCCCCTCGGAGACGCTGCGGGCCGTGGCGAGCACCGCCTGGTTGCGCTCCAGCACCGCCGCGAAGCGGCGATGCGCCTCGCGCAGCGCCGCGATCCCGGCCGGGGCGAAGCGCGCCAGCGCCACCGCATTCGCCTTCACCTCCTCCAGCCCGGTCAGGTAGGCGCCGGCCAGGGCCGCCTTCGCGGCCTCGCCCGCCAATCCCTCGCGCAGGCGGCCCGCGCGCACATGCGCGCTCTCCGCCTCCAGGGCGGCTTCGAGGGCGCTCATCCGTCCGAGCGTCTCGGCGACGAGGCGCTCGGCCGCGGCCGCATCCGCGACCCGCACGGGCTCAGGCCGCGGCGGCATTCCCCGCCTCCTGCATGCGCAGCATCTCGCGCATCACCTGGTCGCCGATGCCGACGCCGCCGCTCTTCACGATGCTCTGCGCGTATTCCTTGTTCAGCATCGAGCGGTAGACGCCGCCGCCGGTGCCGTTCTCGCCGAGCGGGCCGTCGGACCCGGTCGACCCGTTCAGCTTGTCGAGGGTCGTCTCCAGGAACATCGACTCGAAGTCCTGCGCGGTCTTCCTGATCTTGGCGGTTCCGCCGGTCGCGGTGCCGAGCGCGGCGCCGGCGACGCCCGCGAGGGCCCGGCCGGCGGCGATCGCCGTGGTGGCGGCGAGAGGAGCGAGGGGGAGCATGGCGGGAATCTCCTTTGCGGCGGGGCCGTCACATCACCTCGATGTCGGCCTGGAGGGCGCCCGAGGCCTTGATGGCCTGCAGGATCGAGATCAGGTCGCGCGGGCCGATGCCGAGCGCGTTGAGGCCGTCCACGAGCTCGCGCAGGCTCACGCCCTCCTTGACGAGGGCGAGCTTGTTGCGGTCGCCGGTCTCGACCTTGATGGCGGTGCGCGGCACCACCACGGTCTGGCCCTGGGACAGGGGTTCGGGCTGGCTGACCTGCGGCTGCTCGGTGATCGTGACGGTGAGGTTGCCCTGCGCCACCGCCACCGTGGAGACGCGCACGTCGCGGCCCATCACGATGATGCCGGAGCGCTCGTCGATCACGACGCGGGCGGTCTGGTCGGGCTCGACCTTGAGCTGCTCGATCTCGGTGAGCAGCCGGATCATGTTGCCCTGGTAGCGCGGCGGCACCTGCAGGGTGACGGTGGAGGGGTCGGTGGGCTCGGCCGTGTCGGCCCCCATGAAGTCGTTGATCGCCGCGGCGATCCGCTTCGAGGTGGTGAGGTCCGGGTTGCGCAGCGAGAGCCGCAGCGCCCGCTGCTGGCCGAGCTTGAACTCGATCTCGCGCTCGATCATGGCGCCGTTGGCGATGCGCCCGTTCGTCGGCACGCCGCGGGTGACCTTGGCGGCGTCGCCCTCGGCCTGGAACCCCGCGATGGCGAGCGACCCCTGCGCCAGGGCGTAGACCTCGCCGTCCGCGCCGAGGAGCGGCGTGACCAGGAGCGTGCCGCCCTGCAGGGACTTGGCGTCCCCCAGCGAGGAGACCGTGACGTCGATCCGGGTGCCCTGGGCGGCGAAGGGCGGCAGGTTCGCCGTCACCATGACGGCGGCGAGGTTCGCCGTGCGCATGGTGGCGCCGCGGGTATTGACCCCGAGGCGCTCCAGCATCGCCTGCACCGATTGCTTGGTGAAGGGCACGTTGTTGAGCGTGTCGCCGGTGCCGTTGAGCCCGACCACGATGCCGTAGCCGACGAGCTGGTTGGGGCGCACGCCCTCGATCGTGGCGAGATCCTTCACCCGCGACAGGGCGCGGGCCGGGCCCGCCGCCAGGGGCGCGGCGAGGCAGAGGAGGAGGATCGGAACGAGGCGGGAGAGACGCATCACGCATCCTGACGGAACGGCCGAGGATCCGGGTGCCAGGACCGTGCCAGCCGCCGCGTCCCGCGAAGTCTCTGAGAATCAAGGATGTTCCTGGCCGGCGAGCGGCCCGGCCGGCCCCGCGCGCCCGGCGGAATCGGCCGGCCCGGCAGCTTTTGCCGGCGCCTTTACGTTTCGTTCACCATGCTGGCGCAGGCTCCCCGTCGATCCCGGCCCTCGCGGAGGCGCTTCGGAGGAGCGCCAAGGAGCGTCATGCGCGTCGATCCCCGCATCGTGACCGCCGCCCCGGGCGGCGGCGTCAGGCGCCCGGCTGAGGGCCCGCAGGCATTCGCGGTCGCGCCCGAGGCCGCGCCGCGCGGCCCCACCAGCGCGGGCGGCGCCGCGACGCTGGCGGGGCTCGACGCGATCCTCACCCTCCAGAGCCAGCCCGACGATCCCGGCGAGCGCCGCCGCCGCAGCGCCCGGCGCGGCCACGACCTGCTCGACGCCCTCGACCGGCTCAAGGCGGCCCTGCTCGGCGGGCGGGTCAGCACCCAGGACCTGAAGGCGATCGCCGCGCGCCTCGCCGAGCGCGGCGGCGCGTCGGGCGATCCGCGCCTCGACGACCTGATCGGGCAGATCGAACTCAGGGCCGAGGTCGAGCTGGCCAAGCTCGGCCTCTCGGGCTGACCGCGTTGACGCCCCGGATCCGATCGCCCAGAAGGGCGCCCGCCCGGACCGGCCGCGATGCTGTTCAACTCCTTCCCGTTCCTCCTCGGCTTCCTGCCGCTGGCCCTGGCCCTGCACGCCCTGGTGCTGCGGTTGCGGCCCGGCTGGCGCCTGCCGTTGCTGGTCCTGCTGTCCTTCGCCTTCTACGGCTGGTGGGATCCGCGCTTCGTGCCCCTGCTCGCCGGCTCGATCGGCCTCAACTGGCTCGTGGCGCGTCGGGCCGGCCCGGGCGGGGGGCGCCGGGCGATCCCGGCGGCGATCGTCGCCAACCTCGCGCTCCTCGCCCTGTTCAAGTACGCGGGCTGGCTGACGGACCTCGCGAACCTCGTGCCGGGTCTCGACCTGACGCGGCCGAGCCTCGCCCTGCCGCTCGGCATCTCGTTCTTCACCTTCCACCACATCATGTACCTCGTCGATCTGCGGGCGGGCCGCGCCCCGCCGGTCGATCTCACCCGCTACGCCCTCTACCTCGCCTTCTTCCCGCAGGTGCTGGCGGGGCCGCTGGTGCGCTGGAGCGAGATCCTCCACCAATTCGACGCGCCCCCCTCGGCGGGCCCGGAGGCCGCCCCGCGGCTCGCCCGGGGGCTGATGCTGCTCTGCCTGGGCCTTGCCAAGAAGGTCTTCCTCGGCGATCCGCTCGCGGCCTACGCCAATCCGGTCTTCGAGGCGGCGGCGCAGGGCCAGGCCGTCGCGGTGGCGCAGGCCTGGCAGGCCACGCTCGCCTTCACGTTCCAGATCTACTTCGACTTCTCGGGCTACACCGACATGGCGCTCGGCCTCGCGCTCCTGTTCGGGATCGTCCTGCCGCAGAACTTCGACGCTCCCTACCGGGCGACCTCCCTGCGGGACTTCTGGCGGCGCTGGCACATGACCCTGTCGCGCTTCCTGCGCGACTACCTCTACGTGCCGCTCGGGGGCAACCGGCGCGGGCTCGCGGTGCAGCTCGGGGCGCTCCTCGCCACGATGACGCTCGGCGGCCTCTGGCACGGGGCGGGGCTCACCTTCGTGGCCTGGGGCGCGGCGCACGGGCTCGGGCTCGGCGCCGGGCTGCTGTGGCGGCGGGCCGGATGGCCCATGCCGGCTCTCCTCGGCTGGGCGCTGACCTTCGGCTTCGTGACGCTGACCTGGGTGCTGTTCCGCGCCCCCTCCTTCGACGCGGCGGTCGCGATCTACAAGGGGCTCGCCGGCTTCGGGCCGGCCGGGGAGGGGCTGAAGTGGCGCGCCTTCCTGCCGGCCCTGGTCGCGGCGCTCGCCGGGCCGACCGCCTGGGCGGCGGTGCACCGGATCCCGCCCCGGCCCGCCGCCGCCGCCGCCTTCGGCCTCCTGCTCGCCGCCGCGCTGCTGCGGATCGGCGACGAGGCGAACTACACCTTCATCTACTTCCAGTTCTGAGGGCAGCGGCCGCGCCGCGCCGGGCGGCGCGCCGCCGTGGCGCGCGGGCAGCAGGGGGGCGGGCCGGGGCGGTCCGAACCTCGCGTGACGAGGAAGCCACGTTGTCGGGCCATCCTGGCTCGATTATACGCCTGCACCGAACGGCGCCGGCCGCGTAAACTGCGATGTATCGAGGGGCGTGATGGCGAAGGTCGTGATCGAGGACGGTTATGCCCCCAGCGATGCCGAGCCTTTCATGAATGAACGGCAGCGCGAGTATTTCCGCCGTAAGTTGCTGAGCTGGAAGCAGGACATCCTGCGGGAGGCCCAGGACACCCTGGTCGCCCTGCAGACCGAGAACGAGAATCACCCGGACCTGACCGACCGCGCATCATCCGAGACCGATCGGGCGATCGAGCTCCGCGCCCGCGACCGGCAGCGCAAACTGATCGCCAAGATCGACGCGGCGCTCGCCCGGATCGAGGACGGCTCCTACGGCTATTGCGAGGAGACGGGCGAGCCGATCTCCCTCAAGCGCCTGGAGGCGCGGCCGATCGCGACCCTGTCCCTGGAGGCTCAGGAGCGCCACGAGCGCCGCGAGCGCGTCTACCGCGACGATTGATCCGACATCCGATGGATTGCGTCGCGATACGGATGTCGGCGTCGCTCACGCGCCGCGCGGGCGTGTCATCCGCTGTCCGGACGTGATTGTCCCGACAGCGTCTGACCGGGGCCTCCCATGTGGCGCGTCGCCGCGGACGCGCCGGTGCGGCGGCGGCGCGCGATTCGCGGTGGATAGTCTTCGCCGCAGCGCGGCAGCCGCTGGTGTCGGGGCATCGGATCGTCAACATCTCGCTCGGCGAGTGATCGACGGGATGGCGATGTCGACCTGGACGGACGAGCGGATCGAGGAACTGAAGCGGCTCTGGAGCCAGAGCCTGACCGGCACCGAGATCGCCAAGCGCCTCGGGCTGAAGGACCGCAACGCGGTGATGGGCAAGATCCATCGGCTCGGTCTCGCCCGCAAGAACATCGCGGCGGAGGCGAATCCGCCCGCGAACGACACGCGGCCGGCCGAGCCCGAGATGCCGCTGCACCCGATCCTGCTGCTCAAGGAATGGTCCTGCCGCTTCCCGGTCGGCGATCCCCTCGGCAGCGAGTTCCGCTTCTGCGGCGCCAAGCGCCAGCCGGGCCTGCCCTATTGCGAGGCCCATGCGCGCATCGCCTACACGCCGGTCGAGCGCTCGCAGCGCGCGGCGCGGCGCTGAGCATTCCGCGCCGAACCGGTCACCGCTTCGGCGGCGAAGATGATGCGAGACCAAGGGACTTGAGCGGAATGGCCGGGGCCGTTCGGCTCAGCCGGGGGCGGCCGGCGCGGCGCGCCGCGGCCCCCGCCGAGCGGGTTCAGAAGGGCAGCATCACGTCGAGGAATTGCTGCCCGTAGCGGGGCTGCTGCACGTCGGTGATCTGGCCGCGACCGCCATAGGCGATGCGCGCCTCCGCGATCTTGGCCGAATCGATCGTGTTGTCCGATTCGATGTCCTCCGGGCGGATCACCCCGGCGACGACGAGTTCGCGCACCTCGAAATTGACCCGGATCTCCTGCTTGCCCTCGACCACGAGGTTGCCGTTCGGGAGCACCTGCGTGACGATCGCCGCCACGTTGGTGGTTACGGTCTCGGCCCGCTGGATCGAGCCCGCCCCGTCGTTGCTCATGGTGGACGCGGTGTCGAGCAGGTTCTTGGGATCGGCCGCGCCGATGAGCTTGGCGCTCTTCTCCAGCCCGAACGCGTTCGGGACGCCGAAAGCCTCGGTATTCGCCCGCGAGCGCTTGGTCTCGTTATTGAGGTTGGCCTTGTCGGTGACGTTGACCTTCACGGTGACGAGATCGCCGACCTTGGCGGCGCGCTGATCCTTGAAGAAGGCGCGCGAGCCGGTGCGCCAGAGGGAGTTCGGCGCGTAGGAGACCGGTTGAACCTCCGGCATCGGCAGGCGCACCGGCTTGTAGCCGGCCTGGGCGGTCGGGTCCTCGATGGCCGAGAGGGGCGGCCGCGCACCGATCTGGCTCAGCCGGTCGACCGTGTTGCAGGCCGAGAGGCCGGCCCCGAGCAGGCAGGCGAGGGCGAGGCGGGAGGCGAGGGGCATGGCGGTCACGGGCGGGCGGGGAGCGCGGCGGCGAGGCTGGCGGGGCGCGGGGCGGGGCCGACGCTGACCCGGCCGGGGCCGACCACCGTGCCCTGCAGCACCTTCTTGGAGACGGGGTTGACGACCGAGACCGTCGCGCCGAGCGGACCGCCCTCGCGGGCCAGCCCGCCCAGGGCGAGGCTCACTCCCGGCCCCTCGTAGAGGATCGTCACCGCCTCGCCCCGCTGGACGAGGTCGGGTCGGGCGAGGTCGGCGCTCCGCAGGGGCTGACCGGGGGCGAGGGCGCGCTGGGCGACCTGGCCCACCAGGGACGCGGCGTCCGCCACGCCGTCGGGCGGCGCGGCGTCCCGGGGGCGCCGCTCCAGCGTCACGTCCTGCGGCCCGACCGTCTCGCCCCGGGCCAGCGGCCGGGCGAGCACCGCGACCTCGACCATCTCGATGACCTGCCCGGATACCCGCAGGGAGGCTTGGCGCTCGCCCACCGTGACGAGGCCCGAGACCCGGCGGCTGCGCGGATCGTAGGTCACCTCCGCGGCGTGGGCCGGGGCGTCGAGATCCACCGGCACGGTCAGCACCGGCGCCTCGCCGTCGAAGGCCACCGAGAGGCTCGCCGCGTCGAGGCCCCGCAGGCGGGCCAGGGCCTCGCGCAGGGCGGCCTCGATCTCGGGGGCGGCGATGCGGCGCGCCGCCCGCTGCACGGTGACCTGGAGGCGGCCGCCGCTCTCCGGCGGCTCGACCCCGAGATGGGCCGCCGCCTCCATGATGCGGCGCACCTGGATCGTCCCGGTGGCGCCGAGGGCCGGCGCCCGGAACAGGGGCCGCTCCGCGAGCTCCGCGGGCGCGCCGGACACGAGGTCGCCGAGGGTGATCACGTCGCGGCGGGCCGTGATGTCCCCCCGCAGCACCGGGCGCTCGGGCCCGGCCGCGAGCACCGGCAGGGTCAGGAAGCCGAGCGCGACGAGGGCGAGGGCCGTGCGGCCGAGGATGCCGGCGCTGAGCAGCGCGCAGGTCCTCGCGCGCACCGGCGGCTCATGGGGATCGAAGCTCATCTGGGCTGACCTCGGAGGCTACCCGCGGAACATCTGCGAGGTGGTGGAGAGCATCTGGTCGGCGGCGGTGACGACCTTCGAGTTCATCTCGTAGGCGCGCTGCGCGGCGATCAGGGACGAGATCTCGGTGACGGCGTTGACGTTCGCCTCCTCGAGGTAGCTCTGCTGGAGGCTCCCGAAGCCCTCGGTCCCGGGATTGCCCTGAATCGCCGGCCCGGAGGCCTGGGTCTCGATGAAGAGGTTGTCGCCGATCGATTCGAGCCCGACCTTGTTGACGAAGCGCGCGAGCTGGATCTGGCCGAGATTCTGCGGCGCGGTCTGGCCCGGCAGCGTGGCCTGCACCAGCCCCGAGGCGCTGATCGTCACGGCGGTGGCGTTGTTCGGCACCGTGATCGCCGGGTTGAGCAGGTAGCCGTCGCGGCTGACGATCTGGCCCTGCGCGTCGAGGTCGAACGAGCCGTCCCGCGTGTAGGCGGTGCGCCCGTCCGGCATCGTGATCTGGAACAGGCCCTCGCCGCGGATCGCGACGTCGTAGGTCTTCTCCGTGGAGGAGAGCGTGCCCTGGCTCATCACCCGGGCGGTCGAGGTGGTCTTGACGCCCGAGCCGAGGGCGAGGCCGGCGGGCAGCTGGTTGCCCTGGTCGGAGGTCGCCGTCCCGGCCCGGCGCAGGTTCTGGTAGAGCAGGTCCTGGAAATGCGCCTGCTGGCGCTTGTAGCCGGTGGTGCGCAGGTTCGCGATGTTGTTGGAGATGACCTGGACGTTGAGTTCCTGGGCCGCCATCCCGGTGGCGGCGGCGTAGAGGGCGCGCATCGCGGCTCACTCCTCAGGCGTTGCCGACATCGGCGAGGCGCTGGATGGCGCTGCCGCGCAGGGAATCCATGCGCGCGATCGTGTCGGCGACGAGCGCGTAGACGCGGTTGACCTCCATCATGCGGGTCATGGTGAGCACCGGGCTGACGTTGGAGCGTTCGAGGGCGCCGGGCTCGATCCGCGCCAGGGGGCCGGCGGGCCGCGGCGGCGCCGAGGCGGCGTAGAGGTTCGCCCCCGCATTGGTGAGCTGGCGCGGATCCGCGAAGGCCACGAGGCGGATCCGGCCCCGGTTGCCCTGGCTGGTCGAGACGGTGCCGTCCGCCCCGATCGCCAGCCCCGTCTCCTGCGGGTTGATCTGGATCGGCCCGCCCTCGCCGAGGACGAGGTTGCCGTCGCTCGTGACCAGCTGGCCCTGCGCGTTGAGCTCGAAGGCGCCGTTGCGGGTGTAGCGCTCGCCCTGCGGCGTCTGCACGGCGAAGAAGGCGTCGCCCCGGATCGCCGCGTTGAGCGGGTTGCCGGTCGACTCGATCGGCCCCTGCGCGAGGTCGAGGGGCGTGCCCGCGTCGATGACGTAGGACAGGCGCCGGTCCGGCATCCGGAAGGTCTCGGCCCGGGCCTTGGGCATCAGGTATTCCTGGAAATGCGTCGTGCGGCCCTTGAAGCCCGTCGTCGAGACGTTCGCCATGTTGTTGGCGATCACCTCGAGTTCGCGCCCGAGCGCCATCTGGGCCGAGAGACCGATCAACTGCGCGTTCTGCATCGTCCCTGCGCTCCGCGAACCCTTCCCCGCCGGGTCGGCAGGGAGAGGGGATCGCAGGGGCCGTGCCAGGTCGCGCCGGCGGGGAAAATCCTTGCGCGACAGCAGCTTGGACGAATGCCCGGCGCTCCCGGCCGCGAGCCGGGAGCGCCGGGCGGCAGCTTCGACCCGGCAGGATCTGCCGCCTTAACGGCGGATTAACCATGCTCCTTTACCGTTTGTGCCGCACGCCCCGCCGGTCGGGCGGGTTGCGGGACGCGGTCAGCCATGGCGAAGAAGCCGAAGAAGGCGCCCGAGGGCGAGGAGGGCGAGGAGGGCGGGGGCCCGGAGGCGAAGCGCGGGAAGACGCTCGCCCTGGTCGCGGGCGCGCTCGTCGTCCTGCTCCTGGCGGGCGGCGGCTACGGCTTCGTGAAGTACCGCGCCGGAAAGACCGAGGAGGTGGCCGAGGCCAAGCCCGCCATCACCTTCCTGGACGTGCGCGACCTCGTGATGAACCTCACCCCGGATGTCGGGCAGCCGAACGTGCGCTTCATCAAGCTGAAGGTCGCCCTGGAGGTCCACGACCCGAAGACGGCGGCCGAGATCCAGCCGCTGATGCCGCGCATCGAGGACGCCTTCCAGGTCTACATCCGCGAGATGCGCCCGGCCGATTTCGACGGCTCGATCGGCACCTACCGGTTGCGGGAGGAATTGCTGCGGCGCGTCAACGTCGCGGTCTACCCGGCCCGGGTGGACGCCGTGCTGTTCAAGGAATTCGTGATCCAGTAGCCGCGGGAAGGGACCAGCACCTTGGCCGGACCGGACGACGAGATCCTGGACGACGACTGGGCGGCGGCGCTCGCCGAGCAGAATGCCGGCGGCGACGCCTCCCTGGCGGAGGAATGGGGCGCGGCCCTCGCCGAGCAGGGCACGACCCTGTCGAGCGACATGGCGGCCGAATGGGCCAACATGATCGACGAGGGCGAGGCCGAGAACCTCCCCGAACTCGCCGGGAACGACCGGATCCTCAACCAGGAGGAGATTGACCAAGTCCTCGGCTTCTCGCTGAGGGAACTCTCGGCCTCGGGCGCGGGCGGCATCCGCGCGATCGTCGATTCGGGCGTCGTCTCCTACGAACGCCTGCCGATGCTGGAGATCATCTTCGACCGGATGATCCGGTTGTTGTCGACCTCCCTGCGCAACTTCTTCCAGGACAACGTCGAGGTCACGCTCGACAACATCACCTCGGTGCGCTTCGGCGACTACCTCAACGCGATTCCGCTACCGACGCTGCTCGGCGTGTTCAAGGCCGACCTGTGGGAGAATTCCGGCCTCGTCACGGTCGATTCGAACCTCGCCTACGCGACGCTCGACCTGCTGCTCGGCGGCAAGCGCGGCACGACGACGATCCGCCTCGACGGGCGGCCCTTCACCAGCATCGAGATGTCGCTGGTGCGGCGCATGCTGGAGATCATCCTCGGCGACCTCGAAGCCTCCTTCCAGCCCCTCTCGCCGGTGCGCTTCCAGATCGACCGGCTCGAATCGAACCCGCGCTTCGCCACCATCACCCGGCCGGCCAACGCCGCCATCCTGATCGACCTCAAGCTCGACATGGAGGGCCGCGGCGGCCTGCTGCAGATCCTGTTCCCCTACGCCACGATCGAGCCGATCCGCGACCTGCTGCTGCAGAGCTTCATGGGCGAGAAGCTCGGGCGGGACCACGTCTGGGAGGGGCACCTCGCCACCGAGATCTGGCAGGCCGAGGTCGAGGTGGAGGCGGTGCTCCACCAGATGACCCTGCCGCTCAAGCGCGTCCTCGCCCTCGAAGTGGGCGACACGATCCTGTTCGACGCCAAGCCCACGGACCTCATCACCCTGCGCTGCGGCGACTGGGCGCTGAGCCAGGGGCGGATCGGGCGGCTGGAGGACAGCATCGCGGTCCAGGTCACCCGCCCGCTCCGGCGCGCCCGCACCACCTTCGCGGCCTTCGAGGCCTCGATGAAGAACCAGAAGGACGGCTGAACCGTGTCCCACGCCCTCGCGCAAGCGGCTTCGCCATGACAGCCCTGGTCGGATTGCTGGCCGACGGGCTCGTCGCCGTGCTCCTCGTCGCGAGCATCGTCTCGTCGGTGACGCTGAGCCGCCGCATCGTGCGGCTCAAGGCCGACGAATCCGCCATGCGCCGCACCATCGGCGACCTCATGATCGCGACCGAATCGGCCGAGCGGGCCATCACCGGGCTTCGCGCGACGCTCGGCGCCTGCGAGCGCACCCTGGCCGAGCGCCTCACCGTGGCGGAGGCGACGACGGCGGGGCTCGCCGAGCAGGTCCGGGCCGGCGAGGAGGTGGTGGAGCGCATCGCCCGCATCGTCGCCCAGGCACGCCCGGCCGCGGCCGCGGCCGCGCCCGCCGTGATGTCCGCCGCCCCGGCCCGGGCGCCCGCCGCCCCGCCCGAGCCCTCGACCGCCGAGCGCCTCGGCGCCGCCGCCGCCGCCGCCCGCGCGCTCAGCGAGCGGGCCCTCAACCGCCTCCAGAGCCAGGCCGCATGAGCGGAACCCTGCGGCGGCTGGCCGCGCGGCTCGCCGGGACGCGGCCCACCCATCGCCCGTCCGGGCCAGAGGCCAGGCCAGGCGTCAAGCCAGACGTCAAGCCAGACGCCAAGCCCCGCGCCGGACGCGGGCGGCCCTCGCCCGGCAAGCTCGTCAAGAAGCCCTCCTGGCGGGGGCCGAGCCCGCGCCTGCGGCTCGTGGATGCGGTCGCGCTCGCGGCGGGCGGCCTGCTGATCCTCAAGCTCCTCAGCCTCGCGGCGGAGGACGGCCCGGCGCGCCGCACGGATTTCGCCCGCGTGCTCTCGCATGCCCGCGCGGGGGCCGAGCTGCCGGACCCCTCGGTGACCGGCTCGGTCGGGTCGAAGGAGGAGGCCGAGCGGGAGACCAGGGAGGCGGGCAGGGAGCCGCCCGCGTCCCGGCCCGCCCCCAGGGCCGCGCCCGAGGGCGCCTCCAGCGAGCGGGCGATCCTCGAGAAGCTCGGCGCCCGCCGCGACGCGCTGCAGCAGCGCAACCGCGACCTCGACACCCGCGAGCAGCTCCTCGAGAACGCCGAGCGCCGGCTGGAGACGCGCATCCGCGACCTGAAATCCCTGGAGGACAAGGCCGAGGGCGCCGCCGTGGCCAAGCGCGGCGAGAGCGAGGCGGCGGGGTTGAAGCCCCTCGTCACCATGTACGAGACCATGAAGCCGAAGGAGGCGGCGCGCGTCTTCGACCGGCTCTCCCTCGACGTGCTGGTGCCGGTCGTGGTGGCGATGAACCCGCGCAAGATGGCCGAGGTGCTGGCGGTGATGCAGCCGGAGGCCGCCGAGAAGCTGACGGTCGCCCTGGCGATGCGCGCCCGCGGCGCCCCCGTCCCGCCGCCCGCGCCGAGCGCCGCCGCGCTGCCCCCGAACGAGTTGCCGGCGATCGAGCCTCCGCCCGGGCGGTGACGCCCCGGCCTCGCCGGACCGGCATCCCGGGGCCCGAGTGCTCCGGCTTCCGACGCGACCACGCGCTACAGCCCGGATAGGCCTTTGGTCCAGATCGGAGGGCCGCTTTCCTTAGGGAAGAATACAGACTTGCCGCCGATCATCCGGCGGATTCGAGCAATCGGGAGCTCCCCATGCGGTCCCTGTCGATCCGCGTCGTCGTCATGTCACTGTCGCTAGGGCTCGGGCTCGCCGCGGTCGCGCTCGCGGCGTTCCAGCTCGCCGGGCTGATCGACCGCAGGGAGGTCGCCGACCGGGTCGCGACCTACGTGGCGGCCGACCGGGCGCTCTTCCTCGGGCTGACCGGGACGCGCCTGGAGCGCGGTTACGGCTTCACCGCCCTGATGCAGGACCTCGAGACCGGTCGCTGGAACCGGGAGAAGTCGCTCGAGGCCCGGCCCGCCCTGGATCAGGCCGTCGCGCGGGCGGTGGGGGAGATGCGCCGCGTGGCGAGCCCCGCCCTGCGCGACAAGGGCGCCGAGATCGACGCGCTCTACGAGGAGTGGAAGCGGCTGCGCCCGTCCGTGACGGCGGCCTACGGCCAGGAGCTCCCGGCGCGCGATCCCGCGCTGGGCAAGCGGATGATGGAACTCGGAACCCGCCTCGTCACGCTCCTCGAAGCGGCCTCCGACGCCGTCGAGACCGAGATCCGCGCGCTGGATCCCGCGCTCTCGGGACATCTCGACGCGCGCATGACGACCTGGCTGGCCCGGACCTCGATCGGGCAGCACGCCTTCGTCACCAACAACCTGATGGCGGCGGGGCGGCCGGCCACGCCGGCCGAGGCGATCGAGCTCGGCCAGGCGGACACCCAGAACCGCAGCGCCTGGCAGCTCGTCGGCCGCATGATCAAGGCCGGCGGCTTCGAGGCCGCGGTGCGCGACGCCTACGCGCGCGCCCAGGACCTGAACTACGCCGGGAGCATGGCGCGGATGCGCGACTCCGCCACCGCCGCGGTGCATGACGGCCGCCCGATCCAGCTGCCGCGCCGGGAATGGGATATGAGCGTCTTCGAGGGCCAGGCCGCCATCGTCGACGTGGCGGTCGCCCTGCTGGACGCGGCCGTCGCCGAGGCCCAGGCCCGCTCGGCGCAGGCCGGCCGGGCGGTGTCCCTCTGCGCGGCGCTGATCGTCGCGCTGGTGCTCCTCACCGGGGCGGCGCTCGTGATCGTGCAGGTCAGGGTGGTGCGCGGCATCCTGAACCTCTCGGTCGCGATGCAGGACCTCGCGGCCGGGCGCATGGACGTCGAGGTGCCGGGGGCGGGACGCCGGGACGAGCTCGGCGCGATGGCGGCGGCCGTGCAGGTTTTCCGCACGAACCTGGTCCACGCCAGGGCGATGGAGGAGCAGGCCTCCCGCGAGCGCCTCTCGGCCCAGGAGCAGCGGCGGGCCGGCCGCCGCCAGCTGGCCGACGCCTTCGAGGCGGCGGTGAGCGGCATCATCACGGTCGTCTCCTCGTCGGCCGACGCGCTGCAGAGTGCCGCCGGCGCGATGACCAGCACCGCGGCCGAGACGGCGGACCGCTCCGCGCGGGTCGCGTCCTCGGCCGAGCGGGCCGCGTCCAACGTCGCGGCGGTGGCGGCCGCGACCGAGGAGCTCGGCGCCTCGGCCCAGGAGATCGGCCGGCAGGTCTCCGGCTCGGCGGATCTCGCCCGCGTGGCGGTCGGCGAGGCGGACCAGACCGCCTCGCTCGTCCACGAACTGAGCGGCGCGGTCGCCCGGATCGGCGACGTGGTGTCGATCATCTCCTCGATCGCGAGCCAGACCAACCTGCTGGCCTTGAACGCCACGATCGAGGCGGCGCGGGCCGGCGAGGCGGGGCGCGGCTTCGCCGTGGTCGCCGCCGAGGTGAAGGCCCTGGCCGACCAGACCGCCAAGGCCACCGACGAGATCGCCCGGCAGATTGGGCAGGTCCAGGGCGCGACCGGCAACGCCGTGGCGGCGATCGGCGGCATCGCGGCGCGGATTCGGGAGATCAGCGGCCTCGCGGTCGCCACCGCCTCGGCGGTCGAGGAGCAGGGCGCGGTCACGCAGGAGATCCTGCGCAACGTCACGCAGGCGGCGGACGGCGCGGGCGAGGTCAGGAACACCATCGCGGGCGTCGCGGGGGCGGCGGAGCGGACCGGCACCACCGCCGGCCAGGTGCTGTCCTCGGCCTCCGACCTCTCGCGCGAGGCGCAGCACCTCTCGGAGGAGGTGACGCGCTTCCTCTCGGGCCTGCGCGCCGCCTGAGCGCGCGGGCCCGGATCAGGCCGGCTCCCCGAGGGCGGTCCCCGCCGTCCGGGCGCGGGGTGAGCGCGCGGGCCTCCGTCGCGGGCGCCCCGCGCCGGGCCGGCGGGGGCCGGCGCGCTCCCGCGCCTCCGCGGGCGCCGGCCGGGCATGCGCGTCGAGGAAGGCCCGGCAGGCCGCGAACTCCGTCCGCGCCTCCTCGGGCAGGTCGGGCAGGCCCGCCTCCCGCGCGAGGGATTCGGCGTAGCGCAGCATGGCGGGCGTGGGCGGGCGCGGGGCGCCCGGCGCGGTCGGCTCCCGCTTCTCCGCGTGCGCGTCGAGGAAGCGCCGGCAGACCGCGGCGTCGCGCGCGACGCCGCGGGGCAGGGGCAGGTTCTTCCGGGCGGCGAGCGCCGTCGCGAAGGCCACCATCGCGTCGCTCGGCGGCCGCCCGGCCGGCGCGGCGGCCGGGCCCTCGACGGCGGCCCGTTCCAGCCCGGCCACTGCGGCGATCAGCGCGTCGAGGCGCGCCCGGGTCCGCTGCCGAAACGTCTCGGCCCGGCTCACCGCCTCGGCGCGCGTCGCGGCCCGGCCGATCTCGGCGAGGTCCGCCTCGAACACCGCGCGCCCGACCGGGTCGCCGTAGGCCGGGAAGACCCGCCGGACGGCGTCGATGAAGGCGAGGCCCGCCTCCGTCACGGTGATCGTGGGGTCGCGGCCCCTGGCGCCGCCCCCGCCCCGGTCGGCGCGGCCGGGGGTGTCGCGCCGGCGCCGCGGGGCGTTGCCCCCCGCACCGGCCCGCGCATCGGCGGGGAGAGCGCCGCCGAGGACGACGTAGCCGCTCTTCTCCAGCTTCGGCAGCACCGCGTCGCGGGTCGCGGCCGTCCCGAGGCCGCGGGGCTCGTTCGGGTTCGCCGGGTTCTCCAGGGCGCGCTTGAGCGCCGGATCCTCCACCTGGTCGATGAGCCGGCCCATCACCACCGGCAGCTCGCCGCGGGTGATCCGGCGCGGCGGCTCGGTCATCGCGCCCTCGACCCGCGCCTCGCCGGCGCGGGCCGCCTCGCCCGGTGCGACCGGCGGCAGGCGCCCGGCCGAGGGCTCGTCCTCCCGCTTCGCCTTGCCGGGCACGGGCTCCTCGTCCTCGGCCTCGGCGCCGTAGACCGCCCGCCAGCCGGGCGCGCGCACGACGCTGCCGGTCACCGCGAAGCGCTTGGGCCCGAGCGCGGTCGCGACCTCGGCCGAGACCGTGGTCCGGGCGTCGATCCCGTCCGGCAGGTGGGCGGCCAGGAAGGCCTTGGCCACCAGCTCCCAGAGCCGCCACGCCTCCGGCCCGACCTCGCCCGGCCGCGGCACCTTGCGCAGCGGCACGATGGCGTGGTGCTCGCCCGGATCCTTGACGTAGTGGCCGCGCGGACCGCGGCGGAGCACGACCGCCCCGGGCGCCGGGACGAGCCCGGCGAGGTCGGGCAGGCTCGCGCCGAGCGCCGCGAGCACGGCCGGCGCGTCGCCGCTCTGGCTCTCCGGCAAGTGCTCGGATTCGGTGCGCGGGTAGCTCAGGAAGCCGCGGTCGTAGAGGTCCTGGGCCAGGGAGGCGGTGCGCTGCGGGTCGAAGCCGAAGCTCTTGGCGCAGCGCCGGGCCAGGGTGTCCTTCGAGAACAGCCGCGGCGGCGGGCGCCGCACGTCCCGCTCGGCGACCGCGAGGGGCCCGGCCCAGCCGCGCGCCGCGGCCGCGATCGCCTCCGCCTCCTCGCGGGCGAAGATCCGCTCCTTCGGCGCGTGCCACAGCGTCAACTCCGCCCCGCTCACCGTTGCGACCGGCAGCGCGATCCGGAAGAATTCCCGCGGCACGAAGTCCCGGATGCGCCGCTCCAGATCGGCCAGCAGCGCGAGGGTCGGCGTCTGCACGCCGCCGAAGCGCCAGGGCTCCCGGAAGGCCGCCGGGCGCAGGCGCAGCGACACCGCCCGGGTGCCGTTGAGTCCGAGATGCCAATCCTCGTAGCGGCGGCAGAGCGCCTCCTGGTAGGCGGCGTAGTCCCGCTCGCCCGAATCCGGGTCGCGCCCCAGGGCCGCGAAGGCGCGCCGGATCGAGACCTCGTCGAGGGCGCCGAGGCGCAGCCGGTCGACCCGGCCGCGATAGCCCAGGTGCTCCAGCACCTCCCAGGCGATCATCGAGCCCTCGCGGCCCGGATCGGTGGCGATGATCACCCGCTCGACCCCGTCGAGGGCCCGGCGGATCGCCGCGATCCGAGCGGCGTGCGAGGCCCCGGACCGGCTCTGCCCGCAGCAGAGCGGGATCTCGTCGACGGCGATCGGCAGGTCCTCGAACCGCCACGCCTTCCAGGCCGGCCTGATCTCGGCGGGTTCCTGCGCGGCGAGCAGGTGCCCCTCGGCGGCGATGCAGACCGTCGTCGGCGCGCGGAAGAAGCGCTGCAGCTCGCGCATCGCCGAGGGCTTCTCGAAGAAGAACAACGTCCTTCCGGCCTGGCCACGGGCCATGGCGCCAGATCCTCAGCGGCAGAATGCGAACGGATCAGGAACATATCGGCCGGGCGGGCGCCCGTCAACGCGGGTCCGCGCCGGCTCCCGGCGCATCGCCTCGGCGCGCCCCTGCCTCAGTCATCATCCCCAGCTTGCCCCGTCGAGGGCGGATGTCATCTTGGATGACGAGGGGAAACTTGCCGAGAGGACCAGTACCATGGATATACGGAACAGCGTTCTGGCCGCCGCAATCCTGACATTCGTGGGTGTTGGTCTTGCGGGTCAGGCGCGCGCGCAGGGCCTGCTGGTGGAGCCGCCGGGTCTTCCGGGCGTGGTGCTGCCGCGGCTGGCGCCGGGCGCGAATCCGCTGGTCGACGGCTCCCTGGTCTTCCACGGGAATTACTGCGGCCCCGGCGACCGCGGCCCGGGCCGCCCTCCGGTCGACGCGCTCGACCGGGCCTGCATGCACCACGATGCCTGCACGCCGGCGGGGGGCGTGCCGTCCTGCGCCTGCAACGCCCGCCTGCAGCGGGAGGCCACCGCCGTGGCGCGCAGCCGGCGCCAGCCCGCGGACCTGCGCGACCTCGCCGCCCTCGTGGCCCAGGGCGCGGCCGCGATGCCCTGCAATCCCTGACCCGAGATCGTTCGCCGACGCATCACCGCTTCCGCGGCGGGCGTGAGCCGCGATCCTGATCCTCGGCGCAGCGGCGGCCCGCGCTCCTGCCGGGCGTCACGGGGCGCGGCGGGGCGTCCCCTCCTGATCCCGCCGCGCCACCACGCGCAGCGCGGGGAAGGCGGGGCGGCGCTGCGCGGGCCACCCCGCGCGGCAGGCCGCGTTGTCGTTGGCCGGCCGATTCTCGCACGGCATGTAGGCGTCGAGCACGTCGACCGCGTACAGGATCCTGCGGACCGGCGTCGCGGCGCGGCGCCTGCCGCGGCTCATCCGGTGACCAGCCCCCCATTGTCTCGATCGCCCGCTCATCTCGCCCGCCTCGCCTGTCACGCCCGGTCGGTTGCCGGGTCACAACGATCTAGCCGCGGGATGCGATCCGGCGTGGTGCTCGGGCGCACGCGAGCGGACGCGGTCCCGCCCGGGCCGCGGACGGCGCGGCCGACGCGCGCGGCGCGTTAACGCCTCCGCAACGTGACCTAAGGGAAAGTCGCCGGGAGGGTGGCCGGCGACGGGTGCGCGGGGTGACGACGAGCCTTCAATCCCTGTCCGGGTCACAGGAGCTCAGGCTGCTCGGCCTCGCCGCGCTCCTCGCCCTGATGGCGACGGTCACGACCATCGACCTCCTGCAGCACGCGAAGGGCGGCGGCGGGCGGGCCCGGCGCGTGTGGCTCGCGACCGCCGCCGCGGCGGGCGGCTTCGCCCTCTGGGCGGCGCAGGTGGTCGCCCTCCTGGCCGACGACGCGGCGGTGCCGCTCGGCGCGGTGCCGGTCGTCCTGTCGCTGGCCGCCTCCGTCGTGACCCTCGCGGCCGCTCTCCGGCTGGCGCTCGATCCGCGCCCGGCCCTGCGGATGACCGGGGGCGCGCTCCTGGGCCTCGGCGTGCTGGCGCCGCACGATCTCGACCTGATCGGCGGGGCGACGTCCCTGGGCGACCTCGCGCGAGTCGGCGCCGGAGCCGGGGCGGCGGCGCTGATCGGTGCCCTCGGCATGCGGCTCGCCGCCGGGGAGGCGCCCGGGCGGCAGAGCGCGGGCAGCCTCGTCCTCGTCTGCGCCGGGCTCGCGCGCTACCTCGGGCAGCGCAACCTCGTTCATCAGGACCTGCCCCATCAGGGCCTCGCCGCGCTGTCCGACGACGGCATCGCTCCGGTGGTCGGCGTCGCCAGCCTGATGCTGCTGGCCGTCGTCCTGGCGACCCTCGCGGTGGACCGGCAGGCGCGGCGCCGGCGCGAGCAGCAGGACCTCGCGCGCAGTCTCGCGGACGCCTCGATCGAGGGCATCGCCCTCTGCGACGGCGACCGGATCGTGACCGCGAATACCAGCCTCGCCGCCCTGCTCGGCTGCCCGGCCGAGCGCCTGCGCGGCCGCCGGCTCGGCGACCTGCTCGAGGGGGAGGGCCAGGCGCGCCTCGACGCGGCGGAGGGGCGCGCCGTCGCGGTGACCCTGGTGGGAGGGCGGGGCGAGCGCGTCGCCGCCGAGGCCGCGCTCCGCCCGATCACCGTCGCGGGGCGGCCCCACCGGGCCCTGGCCGTGCGCGACGTCACGGCGCGCCTCGAGGCGGAGCGGCACATCCAGTACCTCGTCCACCACGACGCCCTGACCGGCCTGCCGAACCGGGCGCGGTTCAACGAGCGGCTGGAGGGCGCGGTCGCGGAAGCCGCGCGCGGCGCGCGCGGTCTGGCGGTCCTCTGCCTCGACGTCGACCGCTTCAAGGAGGTGAACGACACCTGCGGCGAGGCGGCCGGCGACGCGGGCCTGCGCCTGATCGTGCGCTGGGTGGAGCGCGCCCTGGCGGAGGATCAGGTGCTGGCCCGCCTCGGCGCCGACGAGTTCGCCGTCCTGGCGCCGGGCCTGGAGCGGGAGCACGAGGTTTCCGGGCTCGCCGAGCGCGTCCTGGCCGCCTTGCGGCCCGAGATCTGGCGGGAGAGCGGGCTGCCCGCGCTCACCCTGAGCATCGGGGCGGCCCTGTTCCCGCGCGACGCCCAGGACGCGGCCGGCCTGATGAGCCGCGCCGAGGCCGCGCTGGCGGCCGTCAAGGCGCAGGGCGGGGACGGGTTCCGGATCTTCAAGGTCGGGCTCGGCGCCGAGCTGCGCGAGCGCCGCGGCCTCGAGCACGACCTCCGCCAGGCGGCGCGCAGGGGCGAGTTCGCGCTCGTCTACCAGCCCCAGATCGACGTCGCCTCCGGGCGGGTGGTGGGTTTCGAGGCGCTGCTGCGCTGGACCCATCCGGAGCGCGGGCAGGTCCCGCCGGACCGCTTCATCCCGATCGCCGAGGAGACCGGGTCGATCCTGGCGATCGGCGAGTGGGTGCTGCGCCAGGTCTGCCGCGAGGCCGCGGGCTGGGAGAGCCCGCTGCGGGTGGCCGTGAACGTCTCGCCGGTCCAGCTCCACCACCCGGACTTCGCGCAGGTGGTGCAGGAGGTGCTCCACGAGACCGGCCTCGACCCGGCGCGGCTGGAACTGGAGATCACCGAGACCGCCCTGGTGCGCGAGCCCGCCCGCGCCCTGGTCACCCTGCGGCGCCTGAAGGCGCTCGGCCTGCGGATCGCCATGGACGATTTCGGGACGGGCTACTCGTCCCTGTCGAACCTGCGCGTCTTCCCCTTCGACAAGATCAAGATCGACCGCTCGCTGGTCCGCGCCGTGGACGAGAACCGCGAGGCGGCGGCGATCCTGCGGGCGGTGCTGGGCCTCGGGCGCGGCCTCGGGCTCCCGGTCGTGGCCGAGGGAGTCGAGACCCTGGCCGAGCTCGCCTTCCTCGACACGGAGGCCTGCCAGGAGGCGCAGGGCTACCTGATCGGCAAGCCCCTGCCGATCGAGGCCTTCGGGGAGCTCACCCGGCTCGGCGCGGCGGCGCAGGCGCGCGGGGCCCGCGACGCCCCGTGATCCGCCGGCCCGCGCGGCTCAGGCCGCGTGGCGCTCCGCGCCGGCCCCGAAATGGCCGATGTAGCGGGGCGCGATCGCCGCGACCGGCAGCACCACGAACACGTCGGTCGTGCCGAATTGCCGGTCCACCACCGCGCCGTCCCCGAAGGTCGCGCCGAGCCGCAGGTAGCCCTTGATCAGCGGCGGCAGGGCCTGGAGCGCCGCCTTGGGGTCGATGGCCTCGCGGCTCAGCCGGTCCATCGCCACGTGCCGGCCCGGCAGGGCGCGCGCGCGCCAGCGCTCGGGCGCCCGGGCGAAGTGGTGCAGGAAGCTCAGCGGCAGGGCGAGCCGGTCCGGATCGGTGCCGTCGAGGCTCGCGCAGCCCAGCATCGCGTCGACGCGGTGGTGCAGGACGTAGGTCCAGATCCCGTGCCACAGGAGCTCCACCGTCCGCTTGGTCCGGTAGGGCTTGAGCACGCAGGAGCGGCCGAGTTCGAGGAAGCGCAGGCCCGGATTCGCGCTCAGGACCGGCGCGATGTCGTACTCGCCGGCCGTGTAGAAGCCGAAATGCCGCTCGGCCTGGTCCTGACGGAGCAGCCGGTAGGTGCCCACCACCCGCGGCCGCGGCTTGCGGAACGGCTTCGCCTCGGTCGCCGCGTGGTCGATCACCAGGAGGTGGTCGCAGATCGCGTCGTACTCGTCCGCGTCCCGCCGCTTGAGGCCGGCGAGCCCGCTCGGCAGCGCCGACATCTCCTCGTAGAACACGCAGTAGCGCAGGCGCTGGGCCCGGCGGACATCCTTCGGCCGGGTGGCGAGCCGCACCTCCAGCGTGCCGATCCGGCCCAGCACCGGGTCGAGCCCGTGGGTGGGCAGCCGCTTCAGCGGCGGGAACAGCCGCGAGGGCGCCACCACGTCGCGCAGGTCGATGCCCGGCCGCCCCTCGCCCATGCCGGCCCGCCGCATGAGGCGCGCGAGGGGCATCCGGGCGTCGCGCGGGTCCGGCCGCGGGCCGGGGGAGAGGAAGGCAACCATGGTCGTGATGTCCCGTGCGGCTCGATCCGGCGGCGGCCGGGCGCCGCGCCGCCTTGAGGCGTGACAACAACACGAAGCGCGCACGGTTTTGTGACACAGGAACGCAAGCGCGGACAATCGCTTGCGTGAATACGCCGGGAGGCGCCGCGGGGCCGCCCCGGCGGCCCCGGACCTTAGCCGCCGAAGGGTCAGATGAACTGGCTGAGACCCGGCACCGCCCCGACGATCGGGCCGATCACGTCCTCGCCCGCCTTCTCGCGCCCGTAGGCGAAGAGTTCGCGCCCGAGCGGCTGCATCTGGCCCATCGAGACGCCCTCCGCCATCAGCTTCTGGCCGAGCGCCATCACGCCCCCGCCCATCATCCCGCCGAGCATGCCCATCAGGCCGCCGCCGCCCTGGCCGGGGCCGCCGTCGCCCGCCTGGGCCACCGCGCCGTCGGCGCCCGGGATCGCCGCGATCAGCTGGTTGACCTCGTCGGTCGGCCCCTCCTTCTGCAGGAAGGTGAGGATGAGCCCGATCGCCGTCTGGGCCGTGGTCGCGTCCAGTCCCGTGGCCTGCGTCACCCGTGCAACAAGCTCTTCCATCATCGTCTCCTGACACCGTCGAGAGGTCATCGGCGAAGCGTCCCCGGAAATCAACCGCGCGACGGGGAGGCGCAAACCCGGACCAGGACGGCCGGAAACCCGTTGACAGCGCGAGCGCCGCACCGCTAGTAAGCCACCCTTGGCGCGCGGACCGTCCGGTCCGCGCGCCGTCGCGTTCGGCGGCCCTCGCGGGCGGACCGAGCGTCAACTGCCAAGAAGACGGTGCCCGGTCGCGTGCCGGAGCCCGGATGGAACACGAGACCAGAACGATGTTCGCAGTGATCAAGACGGGCGGCAAGCAGTACCGCGTTGCCGCCAACGACGTTATCACGATCGGCAAGCTCGAGGGCGATGCCGGGACGGCGGTGACCTTCGGCGAGGTGCTCCTCTACGCCGACGGCGACGGCGCCACCAAGGTGGGCGCGCCGACCGTGGCGGGGGTGAGCGTCGCGGGCGAGATCGTCGCGCAGACGCGCGGCCCCAAGGTCATCGCCTTCAAGAAGCGCCGCCGGCAGAACTCGCGCCGCAAGCGCGGTCACCGCCAGGACTTCACCGTGGTGCGCGTCACGGGCATCAGCGCCGCCTGATCCGGGCCGGACGCGAGACAGCCCTTCAGAGAGATTCAGGAGTAGCCCGATGGCTCACAAGAAAGCAGGCGGTTCGTCCCGCAACGGCCGCGATTCCGAAGGCCGCCGCCTCGGCGTGAAGAAGTTCGGCAACGAGGCCGTGATCGCCGGCAACATCATCGTGCGTCAGCGCGGCACGCGCTGGCATCCCGGCACCAATGTCGGGATCGGCCGCGACCATACCCTCTTCGCGCTCACCGACGGCCGGGTTCAGTTTGCCACCAAACAAGGCCGAGCTTACGTAACGGTCGTCCCGGCCCAGGATGCCCCGGCCCGCGAGGCCGCCGAATAAACCGACGGAGCCAGTGACGAAGGAGCTCCGCCGGTGTCCCCACCGACCCGGCGGATCCTCGATCCTGGCCCTCAAAGGCCGCGCTTCGATCGAGACCAGGGGGAGGGTGGGGCACCACTCTCCCCTTCGTCGTTCTCGTGGCCGCGTGAGGGCGCCTCGCCCTTCCCGGTCGGATCGGAGTCAGGCGATGTTCCCCGACCTCACCCGCGACGACGTGTTTCGGCTTGAGACCCGCAGGCTGTGGCTGCGCTGGCCGCGCCAGGCCGACGCCCAAGCCATCGTGCGTCTCGCCGGGGAGAAAGCCGTCGCCGAGATGACGGCCGGGATTCCGCATCCCCTGGCGCCGGCCGACGCGGAGGCGTTCATCCTGCGGGCGCGGCGGGACAATGCGGAGGGGCGGGCGCTCACCATGGCGATCACGCCCCGGCGCCAGCCGCAGGCGCTGATCGGGATGGTGGGGATCGAGCCCGACCACGACCAGGCGGGACCGCATCTCGGCTACTGGATCGGCCCGCCGCACTGGGGCCAGGGCCTCGCCACCGAGGCGGCCCGGGCGATGATCGACGCCTTCTTCGCCTATACCGAGGGGGAGGAGCTGACCTCCTCCGCCCGGGTGATCAACCCGGCCTCCCGGCGGGTCCTGGAGAAGTGCGGCTTCGCGGCGGTGGGCTCGGGGCTGCGGCCCTTCCCGGCCCGGGGCGGCGTGTTCCCGGTCGACCATTTCCGGCTCGACCGCCGGGCCTGGGACAGCCTCAAGACCTGGCACGCCTCCGGGCTGGTCTTCGACCGGCATCGGGCGGCGGAGCCGCTCGGGGCGGAGGCGTGCCTGGAGGCGTGACGAGACCGGCCGGGGGCACGCCCCCGGCCCCTGCGCGTTGACGGTCAGGAGGACGAGGCCGTGAAGTTCCTCGACGAAGCCAAGGTCTACGTGCGCTCCGGCGACGGCGGGGCCGGCTGCGTGTCGTTCCGGCGCGAGAAGTTCATCGAGTTCGGCGGGCCCGACGGGGGCGACGGCGGGCGCGGCGGCGATGTCTGGGCCGAGTGCGTCGAGGGACTCAACACCCTGATCGACTACCGCTACCAGCAGCATTTCAAGGCCAAGAAGGGCGAGCACGGCTCGGGCCGCAACCGGGCCGGCGCCAAGGGCGGCGACGTGGTGCTGAAGGTTCCGGCCGGCACCCAGATCCTCGCCGAGGACCGCGAGACCCTGGTGGCCGACCTGACGCGGGTGGGCCAGCGCGTGCTGCTCGCCCGCGGCGGCAATGGCGGCTTCGGCAACGCCTACTTCACCACCTCGACCAACCGGGCGCCCCGCCACGCCAATCCGGGCCAGGAGGGCCAGGAGCACTGGCTCTGGCTGCGGCTCAAGCTCATCGCGGATGCGGGCCTGGTCGGGCTGCCGAATGCCGGCAAGTCGACCTTCCTCGCCACCGTGACGGCGGCCAAGCCGAAGATCGCCGATTACCCCTTCACCACCCTGCATCCGGGTCTCGGAGTGGTGCGGGTCGACACGCGCGAATTCGTGCTCGCCGACATTCCGGGCCTGATCGAGGGCGCGCACGAGGGCGTGGGCCTCGGCGACCGCTTCCTCGCCCACGTGGAGCGCTGCCGGGTCCTGCTCCACCTCGTCGAGGGGACGAGCGAGGATGCGGGCGCCGCCTACCGCCTCGTGCGGGCGGAGCTGGAGGCCTACGGCCACGGCCTCGCCGACAAGCCCGAGATCGTCGCCCTCTCGAAGGCCGACATCCTCGATCCGGAGAGGCTGGAGGCCCAGGTCGCCAGCCTGGAGGCGGCCTGCGGCCGGCGGCCGCTCGTGATCTCGGCCGCGACGCGCCGGGGCGTGCCGGAGGCCCTGCGCGCCCTCCTCGCCGCGATGGACCGGGCCCAGGCCGAGGCCGCGCCGGAGAAGGCGGAGGCGTGGCAGCCGTGAGAGGCTGATCATCCGCCGCGGCCGGCTCAGCAGTGCTTCTGGCCGCCCGCGCTCGCGAAGGCGTCGAGGAGCTGCTCCATCAGGTAGGGCTTGGGCACGAATTGCCCGGAATCCGGCACGTCCTCGTTCGAGGGGCGGATCCGGCCCGAGGTGATGACCAGCCGCACGTGCGGCCGCATCTCGGCGACGCGCTGGGCGAGGGCGAAGCCGTCCATCGAGCCCGGCATGTCCACGTCGGTGAACAGCGCGCCGATATCGTCGCGCTGCGCGAGGATCGCCATGGCCTCGTCGGCGTCGGAGGCTTCCAGCACGACGAAGCCGGCCTCCTCCAGCATCTCGGTCGCCATCATCCGCACCAAGCCCTCGTCCTCGACCACGAGGACCACCGTCGGGGAGGGGGGAGCGGGCGGGCGGGACATCGGCCAATCAACGGCGCGGCACCGATCAGGTTTCGGTCCCGGTCCCGCGCCTCACGCGGGTGCCCGCCACGGCTCCTGCAGGGCGCTCAGGGGGGCTTCCAGCGTACAGACCAGCCCGGAGGGCGCGAAGGTGAGCGTCACCGCGCCGCCCACCTCCGCGGCGAAGCTGCGCTCCAGCAGCCGCGTGCCGAAGCCCCTGCGGAGGGGCGGCCGGTCGATCGGCGGGCCGCCGCGCTCGGTCCAAGTCAGGCGCAGGCGCGACCCGCCGGGGGCCGGCTCGACCGTCCAGGCGAGATCGACGCGGCCCGCCGGTGTCGCGAGCGCCCCGTATTTCGCGGCGTTGGTCGCGAGTTCGTGCAGGGCCATGGCGAGGGCGAGGGCGGGTTTCGCCGCGAGCGTCAGGTCGGGGCCGCGGGCGCGGATCCGCACCGCGTCCGCCGCCTCGTGGGCGCCGCGGGCGGCCTCGATGATCTCGGAGATCGGGGCGGCCTTCCAATGCGCCTCGGTCAGGATGTCGTGCGCCCGCCCGAGGGAGATCAGCCGCCCGGCGAGGGCCTCCCGCGCCTCGTCGAGCCCGCTCACCCCGCGCAGGGTCTGGGCCGCGATGGCCTGCACCATGGCGAGGGTGTTCTTCACCCGGTGCTGCAATTCGTGGGTGAGGAGCCGCTGGTGCTCCTCGGCCTCCTTGCGGTCCTGGATGTCGAGGTCGTTGCCGAGCCAGCCGATGATCGCGCCCCGCTCGTCCCGCACCGGCGCGGCGCGGATCAGGAACCAGCGGTAGGTGCCGTCGTGCCGGCGCAGCCGCGCCTCGGTGTCGTACTGGATTCCCTCCCGGCGCGCCCGCGCCCAGGCCACCTCCAGCCCCGGCAGGTCGTCCGGATGGACCGCGCGGGCCCAGCCGTCCGGCAGCGCCTCCTCGGGGCTCTGGCCGGTGTAGCGGTACCAGAAGGCGTTGAGGTAGCTGAGCGACCCGTCCGGCCGGCCCTCCCAGACGATGCCCGGGGCGAGTTCGGTCAGCTGCCGAAAGCGGGTCTCGCTCTCGCGGGCGCGCTGCGCGGTCTGCTTCTGCTCGGTGATGTCGACGCTCGCCCCGGCGAAGCGCGAGGCCGCGCCGTCCTCGTCGCGCATCAGGCGGCCGCGGGCGAGGAGCCAGCGCCAGGACCCGTCCGGCTGGCGCACCCGGTACTCCGCCGAGAACGCGTCCCGGCGCCCCGACAGCACCCGGTCGAGCTCTGCCTCGAAGGCCGGCACGTCGTCGGGGTGGAAGGTCCGGGTGAAGGCCGCGAGCGGGGCGCCGCGGGCGGCGTGCTCCGGGTCGACCGAGTAGATCCGGGCGAAGTTCGCGTCCGCGAAGACGAGGTCGCGGCGCAGGTCCCACTCCCAGATGCCGACCATGCCGGCGGCGCCGAGGGCGAGGTTCAGCCGATCCTCGCTCTGGCGCAGCCGCTCCTCCTGGTCGCGCTGGGCGGTGCGGTCGCGCAGGATCTTCAGGTAGCCCAGGTGATGGCCCGCCTCATCGCGCAGTGGCTGCATCTCGCCGCTCGCCCAGAAGCGGCTGCCGTCCTTGCGCAGGTGCCAGCGCTCGTCCGGCCCGGTGCCGGTGAGGCGCGCGTTGCGCATCTCCTCCTCGGGGACGCCGCGGCGGACGTCCGGCTCGGTGAAGAAGCGGGCGGCCGGCTGGCCCAGCATCTCCTCCTCGCTCCAGCCGAGGATGCGCCGCGCGCCCTCGTTCCAGCTGGTGACGGACCCGCTCTCGTCGAGGGTGATGATGGCGTAGTCGGTGGCGCTCTCCAGGATCATCCGCTGGAGCTGCTGATCGCGATGCGCGCGCCGGTGCGCGACCTCATCACCGGGTGCGATGGGGCAGTTCATGATCGTGTGAGGCGGGAGGTGGAATCAAGGATCCCTCCTGCGCCGGCTTCCCGGCGACAATGAGGATCCTTGGCCGTTGAAGACCTTGGCCGTTAAAGACCTTGGCCGTTAAAGACCTTGGCCGTTGGCCACCTCGGCCGCGCGCATCCTCGCCCGTCGGCCTCCGCAGGTCCGGCGGGGGCTGTCCACGGGCCCCGTCAGCGGCTATGCGCGGCGAGGCTCCGCTCACCCTCACCCGGCCCCTCCATGACCCCCGCCCTCGACCAGTTCCGCCGCGTCGTCCTGAAGGTCGGCTCCGCCCTCCTCGTCGACCGGGCGCGCGGGCGCCTGCGGCACGCCTGGCTCGCCGCCCTCGCCGAGGACATCGCCGACCTGCACGGGCGCGGCGTCGACGTGCTGGTGGTCTCCTCGGGCTCGATCGCCCTCGGGCGGACCGTGCTGGGCTTCCCGCCCGGGGCGCTGCGCCTGGAGGAGAGCCAGGCCGCGGCCGCGGTGGGGCAGATCGCGCTCGCCCGCCACTGGTCGGAGGCGCTCGCGCATCACGGCATCGTCGCCGGCCAGATCCTGGTGACGCCGCACGACACCGAGGAGCGCCGCCGCTACCTCAACGCCCGCGCCACGACGCTGAAGCTCCTCGACATGCGGGCGGTCCCGGTCGTGAACGAGAACGACACGGTCGCCACCTCGGAGATCCGCTACGGCGACAACGACCGGCTCGCCGCCCGCGTGGCGACGATGATCGGGGCGGATCTCCTGGTGCTGTTCTCCGACATCGACGGGCTCTACACGGCGCCGCCGGCCAGCGACCCGTCCGCGCGCCACCTCCCGGTGATCCCGCGCATCACCCCGGAGATCGAGGCCATGGCCGGCGGACCGGCCTCGGAGCTGTCGCGCGGCGGCATGCGCACCAAGATCGAGGCGGGCAAGATCGCCGCCGGCGGCGGCACCCACATGCTGATCGCGGACGGGCGCGGCAAGAACCCGCTGCGGGCGGTGGCGGCGGGCGCGCGGGCCTCGTGGTTCCTCTCCGCCTCGACCCCGACGGCGGCGCGCAAGACCTGGATCGCCGGCTCGCTCGAACCCCGCGGCAGTTTGGTGATCGACGCGGGCGCCGAGCGGGCGCTGCAGGGCGGGGCGAGCCTGCTGCCGGTCGGCGTCGCCCGGATCGAGGGCGCCTTCGCCCGCGGCGACGCGGTGGTGATCCGCTCCCTGGGCGGGGCCGTGCTCGGGCGCGGCCTGGTGGCCTATGACAGCGACGACGCGGCCCGCATCATCGGCCGGTCGAGCCGCGAGATCGAGGCGGTCCTGGGCTATCCCGGCCGCGCCGAGATGATCCATCGCGACGACATGGCGCTCGTCGGCGAGTAGGGGCGGCGATCGCGCCCGCCCCCGACTCCGACCGGGCTTCCCCTGCGTCGCGCCGCGCTCTATAGCATTGTCCGACGAAGGGGTGCCGGTCCGTCGAAGACAAGGCGGCACGATCCACGACCTGGAGCAGCGCGCGATTGCACCGTGATCGGGCGCCGCTCTAAGCAGAATTGCATCGGGAATTCTGCTTAGTCTCTTGCTCTCGCATCATTTTCCGCCGACGCGGTCCTTCGGTTCGCCGGCGAACCGGTGACTGCTTCGGCGCCGGCCGGTCCCGGCCGGCGCAATGATGCTTTGGATCTCGGCGCCCCCCGTGCGGCCGCTTCCTGGACACGAATGCATGACGACGCGACGGATCCCTCCCGCCCTCGCCCTCGCGCTGGCCCTCGCGGCCGGCCCCGCCCTCGCGCAGGCGGCGCCGGACGCGCCGGTTCGCGAGGCCTACCGGATCACGGTCCGCTCCCTCGCGGCGCCGGGACCGGCGAGCGTGCCCCCCTGGCGGCCGCCGCACCGGCGGACCTTGTTCAGCAAGCGCCTCGCCGCCCTCTTCGCCCGGGACGACCTCTACCAGAAGGAGAGCGGCGATATCGGTCACCTCGACGCCGACCCGTTCCTGAGCGGCCAGGACGGCGAGGTGAAGGACCTGCGCGTCACGGTCGAGACCGGGCCCGCCGAGGGCCGGGCCGAGGTGGCCGCGCGCTTCGTCAGCTTCGGGACGCCGGTCACCGTCCGCTTCCGGGTGGTCGAGGAGGCGGGCGCGTGGCGCATCGACGACATCCTCGACACCGTCGAGGGCAGGGAGGTCCCGGTGAGCGCGCGCCTTACCGCGCCCTACCCGTGCGGCAGCTTCGTCGGAAAACGCTGCCGGCGCTGAGCTCTCCGCCGCCCTGCGCCGGCTCAGCTTGTCGCGGGTGGGGGCCCGTGGCATGGAGAGCCGCGCGGCGACCCGACCCATCGGACCGAACGCCCGCGCGCATCGCAGGAACAGTGCCGTGTCCGTGCTCAGCCTGAAGCCCCGCGCCGGGGCCGACGACGTCGACGCCCTCATGCGGGAGATCGGCCGCAGGGCGCGCGCCGCCTCCCGGCGCATGGCGCTCGTCCCGGCCCGGGCCAAGGACATGGCCCTGCGGGCCGCCGCGGCCGCCATCCGCGACGCCGCCCCGGTCATCCTGGAGGCGAACGCCGCCGACCTCGCCGAGGCGCGGGGCGCGAACCTGCCCGCCGCGACCCTCGACCGGCTCGCACTGACCCCGGGCCGGGTCGAGGCCATCGCCGCCGCGGTCGAGGCCATCGCGGGCCTGCCCGATCCGGTCGGCCGCCAGCTCGCGGCCTTCGAGCGCCCGAACGGCCTCGCCATCGAGCGGATCTCCACCCCCCTCGGCGTGGTCGGGGTGATCTACGAGAGCCGGCCCAACGTCACGGCCGATGCGGGGGCGCTCTGCCTCAAGGCCGGCAACGCCGCCGTGCTGCGCGCCGGCTCCGAGAGCCTGCGCAGCGCCGCCGCCATCGCGCGGGCCATGGCGGACGGCCTCGCCGCGCAGGGCCTGCCCGCCGAGGCGATCCAGCTCGTGCCCACCCGGGACCGCGCGGCGGTCGGCGCCATGCTGGCGGGCCTCGACGGCTGCATCGACGTCATCGTGCCCCGCGGCGGCAAGAGCCTGGTCGCGCGCGTGCAGAGCGAGGCCCGGGTGCCGGTCTTCGCCCATCTCGAAGGCATCTGCCACGTCTTCGTGCACGCGCGGGCCGACCTCGCCATGGCGCGCGAGATCCTGCGCAACAGCAAGCTGCGCCGCACCGGGATCTGCGGCGCGGCCGAGACGCTGCTGGTCGACCGCGCCTGCGCCGGCACCCACCTGGCGCCCCTCGTCGCCGACCTCCTGGAGGCCGGCTGCGCCGTGCGCGGCGACGCCGAGACCCAGGCGGTCGACCCGCGGGTCACGCCGGCGACCGAGGCCGATTGGCGGACCGAGTACCTCGACGCGGTCATCGCCGTGCGGGTGGTGGACGGGCTCGACGCCGCCATCGACCACGTCGAGACCTACGGCTCGCACCACACGGACGCGATCGTCACGGCCGACGAGGCGGCGGCCGAGCGCTTCCTCGCCGAGGTCGATTCGGCGATCGTGGTGCACAACGCCTCGACGCAATTCGCGGATGGCGGAGAGTTCGGCTTCGGCGCCGAGATCGGCATCGCCACCGGGCGGATGCATGCGCGCGGCCCGGTCGGCGTCGAGCAGCTCACGACCTTCAAGTACCGCGTGCACGGCTCCGGTCAGGTCCGGCCCTGAAGCCAGGTGGGCGTGCGTCTCCCGCCGAGCGCGCCGGGCCTGCGCATCGGGCTCTACGGCGGTTCCTTCAACCCGGCCCATGCCGGCCACCTGCATGTCAGCCAGCTGGCGCTGCGGCGGCTCGCCCTCGACCGGGTCTGGTGGCTCGTGAGCCCGGGCAACCCGCTCAAGGACCGGACGATCCTGGCGCCCCTGGCGGAGCGCGTCGCCGGGGCCGCCGCGATCGCGCGCGACCCGCGCGTCGCCGTGACCGCCTTCGAGAGCGCGATCGGCGCCCGCTTCACCCGCGACTCCCTGGCCTGGCTGCGCCGCCACCGGCCCTTCCCGCTTTTCGTCTGGATCATGGGGGCCGACAGCCTCGCGAGTTTCCACCGCTGGCAGGGCTGGCGCGAGATCGTCCGGTCGATGCCGATCGCGGTGATCGACCGGCCGGGCTTCACCCTCGGGGCCGCCGCGTCCCCGGCGGCGCGGGCGATGGCGCGCCACCGGATCGACGAGCGCGACGCGGCCCGCCTCGCCGGGATGGCGCCGCCGGCCTGGGTGTTCCTGCACGGACCCCGCTCCGACCTCTCCTCGACCGCGCTGCGGCGGGCGTCGTCGGGTGACAGAGATCACGCGCCGTGACACGCGCGTATTGAAAGGCGGGGCCCGGCGCCCTTATCTTGATGCAACGGCGCCGTGTGGCGCGAACGACAGGGGTCGGCACTGAACCAACCACTTTCCCGCGAGGCTCACATCCACGAGCTTCCTGCTCGGCCCGAGGCGGTGCCGCCGGCGGCCGAGGATCGGCCCGACGGGCTCCTGGCGATCGCCCGGCGCTGCCTTGAGGACATGAAGGCCGAGGACACGGTCGAGATCGACCTTGCCGGCAAGACCTCGATCGCCGACGCGATGATCATCACCTCCGGCCGCTCGCACCGCCACGTCGGCTCCATCGCCGAGAAGCTGGTGCAGGAGCTGAAGGCCTCCGGCCACGGCAACGCCCGCATCGAGGGCCTGCCGGCCTGCGACTGGGTGCTGATCGATGCCGGCGATCTCCTGGTGCACATCTTCCGGCCCGAGGTCCGCCACTTCTACAATCTGGAGAAGATGTGGGGGGCCGACCGGCCGGGCGACCGCCTGGCCGGCTGACCCGGTGCGGGCGGCGCAGGGGTGCGCCTCGCCCTCGTGGCCGTCGGCCGCCTGAAGCGCGGCCCGGAGCGGGACCTCGCCGAGGGCTACCGCGCGCGGGCCGACGCGCTGGCGCGGGGCCTCGGCCTGTCCGCGGTCCAGCTCACCGAATTGCCGGAGAGCCGCGCCCGCCGCGCCCCGGACCGCTGCGCCGAGGAGGGCGCGGCGATCCTCGCCTGCCTGCCGGCCGGGAGCGCCGTCATCGTGATGGACGAGGGCGGCAGGGCGGTGACGAGCGCCGGGCTGGCCGAGCAGGTGGCCGCGTGGCGCGACGGCGGCCGGCCCGGTCTCACGATCGTGATTGGCGGGGCCGACGGGCTGTGCGAGAGCGTGCGGCACCGGGCCGACCTCGTCTTCGCCTTCGGGGCCGCCACGCTCCCGCACGGCCTGGTCAGGGTGTTGGTGCTTGAGCAACTATATCGCGTCATGACCATCCTGGCCGGCCACCCCTATCACCGCGGCGCCCCGTGATCCGCCCCCTCCCGCTCCTCGGCTTCCTGCTCGCCTGCGCCGGTGCCGCCGCGCAGGAGCGCGCCTCCGTCCGGCCCGACCCGATCGACCAGGCCCAGGCCGAGAAGGAGCAGAAGGCCCAGAGCCTCAAGGCCCTGGAGGCGGCGCTGGCGGCGAGCGCGGAGGCCCGCGGCCGCCTCGAGAAGGAGGTGGAGGAGCTGAAGGGCGACCGCGCGCGCCTGAGCCAAGCGCTCCTCGACGGAACCCGCCGGGCGCAAGAGGCCGAGGAGCGCATCGGCGTCCTGGAGACGCGCCTGGAGACCATGACGGCGAGCCAGACGGCGATCCGGCGCTCCCTCGAGGCGCGCCGCGGCGTCATCGCCGAGGTGCTGGCGGCGCTCCAGCGGATGGGGCGGCGCCCGCCCCCCGCCGTGCTGGTCCAGCCCGAGGACATGCTGGCGGCGATCCGCACCTCGATGCTGCTCGGCGCCGTCGTGCCCGAATTGCAGGGCGAGGCCGAGACGCTCGCGGGCGACCTCGCCGAACTCGAGCGCCTGCGCGGCCTGATCGCGGCCGACCGGGAGAGCCTGCGCAGGGACCTCGCCGGCTGGGCGGGGGAGCGCCAGCGCCTCGACGCCCTCGTCGCCGCCCGCCAGACCCGCCTCGGCGAGGCCGAGACCGGGCTCGCGGGCGAGCGGGAGCGCGCCGCCGGGCTCGCCGGCCAGGCGCGCAGCCTCAAGGACCTCGTCGACAAGCTCGATGGCGAGATCTCGGCCGCCCGCCGGGCCGCGGAGGCGGAGAGCCGCGAGACCCGCGAGCGCTTCGCCGCCGCGGCCCTGCGCGACCCGGTCCGGTTGGCACCGAAGCTGCCTTTCTCCCAGGTGAGGGGGGTCGTCCCCCGACCGGCGACCGGGGAGGTGGTCAAGGCCTTCGGGGCGGCCGACGGAAACGGCGGAACGACGCGCGGCATTTCGCTCGCGACCCGTCCCCGCGCCGTCGTGTCATCCCCGGCCGACGGGTGGGTCGCCTATGCGGGGCCTTTCCGGAGCTATGGACGTCTCTTGATCATCAACGCGGGCGACGGCTACTATCTCCTTCTGGCGGGCATGGATCAGATCAACGTGGACGTCGGTCAGTTCGTGCTCGCCGGAGAGCCGGTCGCCGCGATGGGGGACTCGGGCTTGGCGCCTTCGGCGGGAGGCGGCGGGCGGAACGATCCCGTCCTGTACGTCGAGTTCAGAAAAGACGGTAGCTCCATCGACCCGGAGCCATGGTGGGCGAAGGCGGCAAGCGAGAAGGTCCGCGGATAATGCGCAAAGTTTCCCTCGTCCTGTTGGGTGCGATCCTGGGCGCCGGGACCGCCACGGTGGCGACCCAGACCCACTTCCTCTCGGGCACCAGCGCGGTAGCGGCCTCCGCCGAAACGTACCGTCAGCTCAGCCTGTTCGGCGACGTCTTCGAGAAGATTCGCACCGACTACATCGAGAAGCCCGAGGAATCGAAGCTGATCGAGGCGGCCGTCAACGGCATGCTGACCTCGCTCGACCCGCATTCGAGCTACATGGATGCGAAGAGCTTCCGCGACATGCAGGTGCAGACCCGCGGCGAGTTCGGCGGCCTCGGGATCGAGGTGACGATGGAGGACGGCCTCATCAAGGTCGTCACGCCGATCGACGACACGCCCGCCGCCCGCGCCGGCCTGCTCGCCAACGACATCATCACCCAGATCGACAACGAGCAGGTCCAGGGCCTGACCCTCAACCAGGCCGTCGAGAAGATGCGCGGCCCGGTCAACTCGCCGGTGAAGCTCAAGGTCACCCGCAAGGAGGTCAAGGAGCCGCTCGAGATCACGCTGAACCGCGACCTCATCCGCATCAAGCCGGTGCGCTCGCGGGTCGAGGGCGGCGACGTCGGCTACATCCGGCTGACCCAGTTCAACGAGCAGACCTTCGACGGGCTGAAGGCGGCGATCGACAAGATCTCCACCGACGTGCCGAGCGACAAGCTCAAGGGCTACGTCCTCGACCTGCGCAACAACCCGGGGGGCCTGCTCGATCAGGCCGTGATGGTCTCGGACGCGTTCCTCGACCGCGGCGAGATCGTCTCCACCCGCGGCCGCAACCCGGACGAGACGCAGCGCTTCTCGGCCAAGTCCGGCGACCTGACCAAGGGCAAGCCGATCGTGGTGCTGGTCAACGGCGGCTCGGCCTCGGCCTCCGAGATCGTCGCCGGCGCCCTGCAGGACCACAAGCGCGCGACCGTGCTCGGCACGCGCTCCTTCGGCAAGGGCTCGGTGCAGTCGATCATCCCGCTCGGCGGGAACGGCGCCCTGCGCCTGACCACGGCGCGCTACTACACGCCGTCCGGCCGCTCGATCCAGGCCAAGGGCATCGAGCCGGACCAGGAGGTGCTGCAGGAGGTGCCCGACGACCTGAAGGGCAAGGACGAGACCAAGGGCGAGGCCGGCCTGAAGGGCCACCTCAAGCAGAAGGACCAGGAAGAGCGCGGCGGCTCCTCGGCCTACGTCCCGCCGGATCCGGCCAAGGACAAGCAGCTCACCGCCGCGGTCGACCTGCTGCACGGCGTGCAGAAGGGCGCCGCCAACACCGCCAAGAACGGCGTCCCGAACTGACCGGGGTGTCCCGAACCGGCCGGCGGTCTTCTCGCCGGCCGTTAGGGCAGCGTTAACCACGAGGGCCCGCAATGGCGGTCAGGCGACCGTCGCTGCGGGCCTTGTCGTCTGCGGCCGGTCCGAGAGCCGGATGCGCCGCCGTGATCCTCGCCAACGATGCCCTCACCCGACCCCTCGGGATGCGGGACGAGACCCCCTCCCGCCTCGCGCGCCTGCGGGCCGCCATCCCGCTGCGGGCGATCCTGTCGGCCGCGGCGGCCGTCCTGGTCGGGGCCGTCGCCGGGTTCGTCGCCCTGACGGAGGATCCCCTCGGCGGCGAGCCGCACGCCCTGGTGACGATCACCCGGCGCGAGGCCCCGCCCGGCCCGCCGAGCCCGCGCCCGCCCGCCCCGGCGGAGGCCGGGAGCCGCAGCGCGAGCGAGGTCGAGCGCGCCTCGGGCGTTGCGGTGCTGCGGCCGGAGGGCAGTGCCGTGCCGGATTCGGTGGTGATCCGCGTGCCGGGGCCGACCGAGATCCGCCTCGCCCCCGCGCCCGATCCGGCCCTCTCCGAGAAGGGCCGCTACGGGCTGCTGCCGCGCCTCGGCCCGGACGGCGCCCGCGCCGTCGACGTCTACGCCCGGCCGGAGGCGCCCGCCCTGCCGAGCGGCGCGGCGCCGGCCGGCCGGATCGCCCTGGTGGTGACCGGCCTCGGGATCGGGGCGGCGGTGACGCAGGACGCGGTGACCCGGCTGCCGCCCGCCGTCACCCTCGCCTTCGCCCCCTACGGCGCCGACGTGGGCCGGCAGGCGGCCCGCGCCCGCGAGGCCGGCCACGAGGTGATGGTGCAGGCCCCGATGGAGCCCTTCGACTACCCGGACAACGATCCCGGGCCGCAGACGCTGCTCGCGGGCGCCAAGCCCGCCGAGAACGCGGACCGCCTCGGCTTCGTGCTCTCCCGCATCCCGGGCGCGATCGGGGTGGTGAACTACATGGGGGCGCGGCTCACCGCCGAGGCCGGGGCCCTCGACCCGATCCTGCGCGAGATCGGGGCCCGCGGCCTCGGCTTCGTCGACGACGGCACCTCGCCGCGCTCGCTCGCGCTCGACATCGGGCGGCGCGCCCGCGCGCCGGTGGCCCGCGCCGACGTGGTCGTGGACGCGGCGCCGCTCCCCGACGCGGTCGACCGCGAACTCGCCCGGCTGGAGGAGACGGCGCGGCGCAAGGGCTTCGCGATGGGTTCGGCCATGGCGCTGCCGCTCACCATCGACCGGATCGCCCGCTGGAGCCGCGACCTGGAGGCGCGGGGCATCCTGCTCGTCCCGGCGAGCCGCGCCCTCCGGGCGCGTCGGTAGACGCGCCCCCGCGTCGCCAGACGCGCCCCGCAGCCTTGTGGCGCCGCGACTTCTCTCGCACAAGGGCGCCAGGATTCCGAAGCGAGCCCGTGCAGGCCCCGATGGCAGACCGCGACACCCGACCGGCCGGCTCCGCCCTGGCCGATCTTCCCTACCGGCCCTGCGTCGGCATCGCCCTGTTCAACCGCGACGGCCTCGTCTTCGCCGGGCGGCGGGCCAGGGAAGCCGGGCTGGTGGCCGAGGCGCCCGCCCATAGCTGGCAGATGCCGCAGGGCGGCATCGACCCGGGCGAGACCCCCGAGGGGGCGGCCCTGCGCGAGCTCTACGAGGAGACGAGCGTGCGGCCGGATTCCGTGCGTCTCCTGGCCGAGGCGCCCGGCTGGTACAGCTACGACCTGCCGAGCGTCGCGGCCGGCCAGCTCTGGAAGGGGCGCTACCGGGGTCAGACCCAGAAGTGGTTCGCCTTCGCCTTCGAGGGGGCCGACAGCGAGATCGACATCCTCCGCCCGGGCGGCGGCGCCCACAAGGCCGAGTTCGACGCGTGGCGCTGGGAACCCCTCGCCAACCTCGCGGAGCTGATCATCCCGTTCAAGCGGCCGGTCTACCAGCAGGTGATCGCCGCCTTCGCACCCTTCGCGCGCCCGGCATGAGGCGGGTTCCGGCCCCGCTGCCCCGGCCGGCGGCGGACTGACCCCATGCGCTGGTGGTGCCTGTTCCTCGCCCTCGTGCTGCTCTGGCTGGGCTACTCGCTCTCGCCCTACCTGGCGCTCTACCGGCTGAGCGAGGCGGTGCGGACCAACGACCTCCCGGCGGTGACCCAGCGGGTGAATTTCCGCACCCTGCGCCTGTCCCTCAGCCGGCAGGCGACGGCCGCCGCCCTGGAGGCGATCGAGGCCCGCCCCGACCTCTCGCCCCGCGACCGCCAGATGCTCACCGACGCGGTGGCGGGGCTGGTCGAGCCCGTGGTCGGCAGCCTGGTGACGCCCGAGATGCTGATGGACCTGCTCGATGACGGCTGGCCCGAGCGCCTCGGCATCGCCCGTCCGGACGGGGCGGCGGGGCCGGGCCGGGGATCGCAGGATCGCGGCCTGCCCGGGCGGCGCGTCTCGGACCTCCTCGCCCTCGCGCGCACCGCCGAGATGCGGGGCTTCCGCGGCGTCGTGTTCAGCTTCCCGCCCGACCGGCCGCGGGCGAGCCAGTACCGGCTGCGGCTGCGCCTGCGCGGCTTCACCTGGCGGGTGGTGGATCTCGAACTCCCGGCCGACCTGCGCGACCGCATCAGCCAGAAGCTCGTCCGCCTGCCCCTGCCGGGCCGGGCCGAGCCGCGCCCCGCCGCTCAGTAGCGGATCGTCGAGCGGATCCCCAGGATCGCCGCGTTGCGCAGCCGCTCGCCGGTGGGCGAGCGCGGGTTCACGCCGTTGCCGCCCGGGTGGAAGACGTACTGGAAGTCCGGCTGCACGGTGATGCCGGGCGCGATCAGCGCCTGGTAGGTCAGTTCGAGCTGCGCCTCGAAGGCGCGCACCGGCCGCGCGACGCCGGTCGCCAGGATCGTGTCGAGGTCGAGGCCGCGGATCGATTGCGAGATCCGCGAATAGGACATGCTGAGGCCGACCGTGTCGTCGGAGCGGCCCGGCAGCAGGCCCTTATAGGCGATGCCGGCATCGACGTAGAAGTCGACGAGGTTGCGGTCGCCGGGCGAGCCGGAGACGCGCACGAAGGCGCTGGCGCCCTCGTCGTTCTTGTCGGGCTCGCGGAACAGCGTCTGGTCGATGATGCCGTAGATGCCGTCATTGCCGCGGAAGCGCCGGGCGATGCCGGTCGTCGAGGGGTCGGCGAGGGGCCGGCCCGAATCGTCGAAGCGCGGGCTGTTGAAGCGGCCGAAATGGTACCAGCCGCCCAGCGTGACCGTGCCGGGCTCGTCGATGACCGGGCGCCCGCGATGGCGGCTGTCGAGGTTGTAGGCGTAGGCCGCCTCGGCGATCAGGAGCGGCGGGTCGCCGAGGCGGAAATTCGTGCCGTACCGGTTGCGCCGCTGCGGGTCGGGGTCGAGGCCGGGCCGGGCCGGGCCGGCCGGGTCGCCGTCGAAGAGGCCGACCTGAAGCGAGAAGTTCTTGTTCGGCGTGTATTTCGCCCGCACCGCGGGGGTCGCCAGCGGGTAGGCCGGCCCGCCGCTCGGCAGGTTGATGCCGGTGATGTCCGGCCAGCCATAGGTCGAGTTGACGAACAGGGTCGCGGTCTGGCTGACCAGGAACTCCGTGTCGGCGGCGATCTGGCCGACCTTGAGGCCCAACTGATCGTCGAACAGCTTCTGCTCGATCCAGAGTTCGTAGAGGCGCGAGGAGGGCAGCGCCTCGATGCCGCTGACCACGTCGAGGTTGCCGACGTAGTAGCGGGACAGGCCGGTGCCGTGGATCTGGTAGAAGTTGGTGTGGAAGGCGGCGCCCTTCCAGCCCGCGAGCGTCTCCAGGTCGGCGTCGACCTGGAGATCGAGGCGGCCCTCGTAGATCGCCCCGCGCTTGATCCCGCCCGAGAGGTTGCCCAGCACCTCTCCGACATAGGTGAGGCTGTACTCGATGCCGCGCTTGGCGAGGAAGCTGCGGATCCCGCCCGGATCGGCGGCGGGTCCGAGCAGCCCCTGGATCGAGGTCGTGACGTTGGCCGAGGGCTTGGACGAGGTCTCGGGCTGGGCCACCGACGTCTGCGGGTCGCCGCCCGCGCCCTCGGGCAGGGTCGGCGAGGGCTGCATGGCCGGCGTCGCGACGGACTGGGCAGCGGCACCCGAGCCGAGAGCGGCGCTGGCGAGCAGGGCGGTGAGCCAGGACAGGCGGCGCATCGGAGATCTAACCGGGAGTTGGACCGCCGCGATCGTGGATCGACTGCGACCGGATCAGTTCGGCAGAGCGGTAGCTTGCCCACGGCGCGCTCGCCAGCCTTTCGCGATTGATCGTGACGGAGGGAATGGCAGATTCCGAGCCGCGTGGCCGCCGCGATACTGCCGCGCTCGGGGGCGCCCGCGCCCCTTGCCCGCGCCCCTTGCCCGCGCCCCTTGACCGCGCCCCTTGCCCACGCCCCTTGATGGGGCCGGGGCCCCCCGCCATATTGAGGCGGCCGGCGGGGTCCCGCCGGTCGCCTGAGCGCTGCATCCGCGGGCTCACGTCTCGAAGTGCCTCGTCGCAGAAGGGCTTCGTTCGTCCATGTCGCGTCCCTCGCCCTTCGGGCACCCGTTTCTCCTCGGCTTCGACGAGATCGAGCAGGCGCTCGACCGCGTCGCCAAGGCCGCCAACGACGGGTACCCGCCCTACAACATCGAGCGGCTCGCCCGCACCGAGCGGCAGCCGGAGCGCCTGCGCATCACCCTCGCGGTGGCGGGCTTCACGCGCGACCAGCTCGACGTGACGCTGGAGGAGAGCCAGCTCATCGTCCGCGGTCGCCAGACCGACGACAAGAGCCGCACCTTCCTGCATCGCGGCATCGCCGCGCGGCAGTTCCAGCGCGCCTTCCTCCTCGCCGACGGCATGGAGGTGCTGGGCGCGGACCTGTCGAACGGGCTGCTCTCGATCGATCTCGTCCGGCCGGAGCCGGAGCGGATCGTGCGACGGATCGACATCGCCTCGCGCGACGTTGAGTGAGCCGCGTCCTCACCCCTGGTCGCCGGGCTGCCGCGGGGCCCGCGCCGAACCCCACGCTCTGCCACGTCCCGAAGGAGGGCGAACCATGACCGACCGGAACCCGACCATCGATCCCACCGCGCTCGCCGCCCTCGGCGAGGGCCACGTCGCCTACGTGCGGCCGATGACCGCCGACGACGTGAAGCGCCTGTTTCCCCAGGCGCCCGACCTCACCCCCGGCCTGAACCTGTTCGCGCTCCTGTCCGCGAGCGGGGCGCCGATCCTGCTCACCGACAGCCGCGACGCCGCGATCGCCAATGCCTGGGCGCACGACCTCCAGGCGGTGAGCGTGCACTGAGCGGCGGGCCGGCCGGCGGCTCCCGGGACCGGCCTCCCGGTCCCGGAGCGCCGCCTGCCCTCAGGCGATCCCCTCCACCGCCGCGATCAGCCGCGCGAGGCTCGCCGGGTCGGAGAGCCTGTGGTCGCCCTCCTTGATGAGGGTCAGCACCACGCCCCGCTCCGGCAGCGCCTCCACGAGCCGCATCGCGTGCGCCCAGGGGACGTCCGGGTCGGCCATGCCCTGCAGGATGTGGACCGGGCAGCCCGGGTCGATCGGGCCGCCGAGCAGCAGGTGGCGGCGGCCATCCTCGATCAGGGCGCGGGTCACCGGCGTCGGCTCGGGCGAGTAGGCGGAGTCGCGCCGCCACACGCCCTCGCGCGTGATCCGCGCGCGGATCTCCTCCGGCAGCCGCTCCCAGATCAGCGCCTCGGTGAAGTCGGTCGCCGGCGCGATCAGCACGAGCCCGGCCGGCCGGACCCGCTTCGCCGCGAGCAGCGCGACCCAGCCGCCCATCGAGGAGCCGACCAGGATCGGCCGCTCGGGCGCGAAGCGGGCGATCGCCGCCTCCGCGTCGGCGAGCCAGTCGGAGATGGTGAAGGCGGCGAAATCCCCTTCCGATTCCCCGTGGCCGCCGTAATCGAACCGCAGGAAGGCCCGGCCCGTCCGCGCCGCCCAGGCGTCGATCGCCTCGGCCTTGGTGGCCCGCATGTCGGAGCGGAACCCGCCGAGCCAGACGACCGGCGGCCCCTTGCCGTCGCGCGGGATCGTCGCGATCTGGCGGGTGGCGCCGTTCCGAACGACCGGGATCAGGGTGGCGGCGGGGGAGGGAAGGGTCATCGCGGGGCGGTCTCTCCGGGGGCGAGCGTTTACAGATCCGAAATACGATCGGGAGAAGGTCTCGGACCATGCTCGGCGTGACCGAACCTCTAGATCAGGGAGCGCGAATGGGCGCAACGGCCGCGCACAGGGAGGCGGACATCGGAGGATCGCGAGCCAGGACCTGGAGCCCCGCGCCGCCGAGCCAGGCCGCCTCCTTCCGGGCCTCCACGCAGCACCCGCTCGCGGGGGCGACCATCCTGCAGATCATCCCCGAACTCGACGCCGGGGGCGCGGAGCGCACCACGGTCGACGTGGCGGCGGCCCTGGCGGCGATCGGCGCGCGGGCGCTGGTCGCCACCGAGGGCGGGCGGCTCGTCGGGGAGCTGCAGGCGAAGGGCGGGATCTGGGTGCCGTTCCCGGCCCGCACCAAGAACCCCTTCGCGATGGCGGTGAATGTCGGGCGCCTCGTCCGGCTCTGCCGGGCCGAGGGCGTGCGCATCGTCCATGCCCGCTCCCGCGCCCCGGCCTGGGTCGCCCTCGGCGCCCGGCGGCGACTCGGCCTGCCGCTGGTCACGACCTATCACGGCAGCTACTCGGGCCGCACGCCGGTCAAGCAATTCTACAACTCGGTGATGGCCCGCGGCGACGCCGTCATCGCCAACTCGCACTACACGGCGGAGTTGATCCGCTCGGCGCATCCGCAGGCGCGCCCGGAGCGGATCCGGGTGATCCACCGCGGCACCGACCTCGCGGCCTTCTCGGCGGCGCAGGTCGGGCCCGGGCGGGTCGAGGCCCTGCGCCGGGCCTGGGGCGTCGCCCCGCACGAGCGGATCGTGCTGCTGGCCGCCCGGCTCACCGCCTGGAAGGGCCAGCGCGTCCTGATCGAGGCGGCGGCCGCCCTGCGCGCCAGGGGCATGAGGGACTTCGCCGTGGTCCTGGCGGGCGACGCGCAGGGCCGGGCCGCCTACGAGCGCGAACTCGACGCGCTCGTCGCCGCGCACAACCTCGGCAGCGTCGTCCGGCGGGTCGGCCACTGCGCCGACATGCCGGCGGCGTTGCGGGCGGCCTCCGTGGTGGCGGTGCCCTCGACGGCGCCCGAGGCCTTCGGCCGCGCCGCCGTCGAGGCCCAGGCGATCGGCACGCCGGTGGTGGTCTCGGATCTCGGCGCGGTGCGCGAGACCGTGCTGGCGCCGCCCGAAGTCGCCGCCGCCGAGCGGACCGGCTGGCGCGTGCCGGCCGGGGAGGTGGAGCCCCTCGCGGAGGCGATCGCCGAGATGCTCCAGCTCGGCGCCAGCGCCCGCGACGCGCTCGCCCGCCGCGCCCGCCGCCACGTGGAGCAGAATTTCTCGCTCGAGCGCATGACCGCCGCCACGCTGGAAGTCTATGCCGCTCTCCTGGCCGCGCCGGAGGCCCCGGTCTAGGCCGGAGGACGGATCGACCGCGGCTTCCTCGGACCGACGATGCTTCGGAATCACCCGATCGCAACCAAGTTCCCTTCCGGCGAGTTGACATCTCGCGCGGTTTAGCCAAGGTGCCGCAGTTCACACGAGTGTGTCCGCGCCTCGCCCCACCGTCTCCCCTGGATGTCAGGGCCGGGCCGGCGAGCCGACCGCTGCAGCAATGAGGAGATACCAGCCATTCGCAGACCTATGAGAGCCATGCCGGCCCCGCAGAAGGACGGGCCGCGCGCCAACCGGGACATCCGCGGCGTTCGTGAAGTTCAGCTCATCGACGAGACCGGACAGAATCGCGGAGTCATGGGCTTCTTCGACGCGCTGCAGGTCGCGGAGGAAGCGGGGCTCGACCTCGTCGAGATCGCCCCGAACTCCACCCCGCCGGTCTGCAAGCTCCTCGACTATGGCCGCTACCGCTTCAACGAACAGAAGAAGCAGGCCGAGGCGCGCAAGCGTCAGAAGACGGTCGAGGTCAAGGAGATCAAGCTCCGGCCCGGCATCGACAAGCACGACTACGACGTCAAGATGAAGGCCGTGCAACGGTTCTTCGAGGAAGGCGACAAGGTCAAGGTGACGCTGCGGTTCCGCGGGCGCGAGATGGCGCACCAGGATCTCGGCCTGCGCCTGCTCGAACGCGTCAAGGCGGAGACGCAGGAGATCGCCAAGGTCGAGAGCGAGCCGCAACTCGAAGGTCGCCAGATGATCATGATCCTGGCGCCGCGCTGAGCGCGGGCGCTTGGCCGCGCCGAGCGCGGATGCCGGCCGCGCCGGGCGTGGACGCCTGATCGCCCGCCTTCGCAGGGCACCCGGGAGGCTCGCCTCGCCGGGTTTTTCGGCGTGGGCCTCCGACGACCGCCTTCCGGCCACCGGGCGGCCTTGCCTTCGGGCCGGGGCTGCCGCAACACGGGGGCGGGGACCGGCGGCCCCGGGCCCCCGGGAGGCCGCCCGGCCTGCGCAGCGGAGGGCCGCACGATCGTGTTCGCCGACGAACTGAGACCGATGGAGACGGTGGCCGAGCCGGAAACGGCCGTCGACCGCCTCGCCGCCCTGCACGCCTCCGCGGTGGAGAGCCTCAAGGCCGCCCTCGGGCGCTTCCTGAAGGACGGGGTGCCGCCCCACGCCGCCGAGCGCCTGAGCTTCCGCTACCCGGAACTGCGCCTGACCTACCGGCCGACCGGCCCGATGCCGCGGATCAAGCGGGCCACCGCCAAGTTTCAGGGGCCGGGCATCTACGCCACCACGGTGACGCAGCCCGCCCATTTCCGCGCCTACCTGCTGGAGCAGCTGCGCCCCCTCGTGGCCGATTACGGCGCCACGATCGAGGTCGGCCTGAGCGCCCAGGAGATCCCCTACCCGTACGTCGTCGAGCCCGGGGCCGAGCTGAGCCGGGGCGAGCAGACCTCGAGCGAGCTCGCCCGCGCCTTCCCGACCCCGATGCTCTCCACGGTCGGCGACGAGATCGCGGACGGGCTCTGGCTGGAGGCCGGCGACGAGCCGCGGCCGCTGGCTCTGTTCGACGGGCCGCGCGTCGACTACTCGCTGCGGCGCCTCGTCCACTATACCGGGGCGGATTGGCGGGCGATCCAGCCCTGGATCCTCCTCACCAACTACCACCGCTACGTCGATCAGTTCGTCCGCGTCGGGCTGCGCACGCTCGCCGAGGCGCCCGAGCGCTACGAGCGGCTGGTCCTGCCCGGGGGCGTGTCGGTCACCGCCGAGGAGGCGAGGGAGGCCGATCCGGGCGCGCTCATCGCGGCCTCCCCCTGGCACCGGTTCCAGATGCCCGCCTACCATCTCGTGGCCCGCGACGGGCAGGGCACCACGCTCGTCAATATCGGGGTCGGTCCCTCGAACGCGAAGACCATCACCGACCACCTCGCCGTCCTGCGCCCGCATTGCTGGCTCATGGTCGGCCATTGCGGCGGGTTGCGGCAGTCGCAGACCATCGGCGACTACGTGCTGGCGCACGGCTACCTGCGCCGCGACCGCATCCTCGACGAGCTCGTGCCGCCGGACGTGCCGATCCCGGCCCTGGCGGAGGTGCAGGTGGCGCTCCAGGAGGCCGCCGCCGCCGTGACCGGCGAGCGCGTCGAGGCGCTCAAGCGCCGGCTGCGCACCGGCACCGTCGTGACCTACGACGACCGGAACTGGGAGTTGCGCTGGTCGCAGGAGCGGCGGCGCATCAACCTCTCGCGGGCGATCGGCGTCGACATGGAGAGCGGCACCATCGCGGCCCAGGGCTACCGGCTGCGCGTGCCCTACGGGACGCTGCTCTGCATCTCCGACAAGCCGCTCCACGGGGAGATCAAGCTCCCGGGGGCCGCCAACGCCTTCTACGAGCGGGCGGTGGGCGAGCACCTGCTGATCGGCCTCGCCACCCTCGACCTGCTGCGCCGCGACCGCGGCCGGCTCCACTCGCGCAAGCTCAGGAGCTTCGACGAGCCGCCGTTCCGCTGAGCGGGTTGTCCGGGTCGTAGGCGTAGGACAGGGTCTCGAAGCGCAGCGAGCGGGCATCGACCATGAGCAGGCGCCCGACCAGCCCCTCGCCGAAGCCCGTCACCTCCCGGATCACCTCGAGCGCCATCATCGAGCCCATCAGCCCGGCGAGCGCCCCGATCACGCCGGCCTCGGCGCAGGTCGGCACCGCGCCCGCGGGCGGCGGCTCGGGGAAGAGGCAGCGATAGGTCGGGTTCGGGCGCCCGTCCGGCCCGGTCTCGTGGGCCCGGATCGTGGTGAGCGACCCGTCGAACTGCCCGAGCGCCGCCGTGACGAGGGGCTTCCCCTGGCGGAAACAGGCGTCCGAGACCGCGTAGCGGGTCGCGAAATTGTCCGACCCGTCCGCCACGAGGTCGTAGGCGCCGACGAGGCGATCGGAATTGTCGGTGCTCAGCCGCGTCGCATGCGTCTCGACCCGCACGTGCGGGTTGAGGCGCGCCACCGCAGCGGCGGCGCTCTCGACTTTCGGGCGCCCGAGGTCGGGCGTGCCGTGGATCACCTGCCGCTGCAGGTTGGAGAGCGACACCGCGTCGTCGTCCACGATCCCGATCGTGCCGAGGCCGGCCGCGGCGAGGTACTGGATCAGCGGCGCGCCGAGCCCGCCCGCGCCGACCACCAGCACCCGCGCGGCCTTCAGCCGCGCCTGGCCCGGCCCGCCGACGTCGCGCAGCACGATGTGGCGCGCGTAGCGCTCGATCTCGTCGGGGCTGAGGCTGGTCATCTGCGCGCGTCGCTCCCGGGCCGTCCCTCGGCCGGACCCGCACCGGCTCTCTCCCGAGCACTAACCCCTTGCCGGCCGCCCCGGAAGGTCCGCGTTTGCATCCCGGTCCCGCGCCGCTTAAGGGGCGGCCTTCGCCACCGACGGGGCCGCCCGTGCCGACGACACCCTCACCGCTCGCCCTCGCCCAGGGCCTGATCCGCTGCCCCTCCGTCACGCCCGAGGAGGGCGGCGCCCTCGCCTACCTCGCCGGGCTGCTGGCGGCGGCGGGCTTCTCGGTCGAGCGCCCGGTCTTCTCCGCGCCCGGCACGCCCGACGTCGAGAACCTCTACGCCCGCATCGGCGCGGACGGGCCCTGCCTGCTGCTGGCCGGGCATACCGACGTCGTGCCGCCCGGGGAGCCCGCCCTGTGGCGCCACGATCCCTTCGCGGGCGTCGTCGAGGGCGGCGAGCTCCACGGCCGCGGCGCCGTCGACATGAAGGGCGGCATCGCCTGCCTCGCCGCCGCGTCCCTGGCCTTCCTGGCCGAGCGCGGGCCGGCCTTCGGCGGCTCGATCGCCTTCCTGGTCACCGGCGACGAGGAGGGGCCGGCGGTGAACGGGACCGTGAAGCTCCTCGCCTGGGCGCGGGCGCGGGGCGAGCGCTTCGACCATTGCATCCTGGCCGAGCCGACCAACCCCGACGCGCTCGGCGACATGATCAAGATCGGCCGGCGCGGCTCCCTCACCGCCACGCTCACCGTGCTGGGCGCGCAGGGCCACGTCGCCTATCCGCACCGGGCCGAGAACCCGATCCCGGGCCTGATCCGCCTCGCGGGCGCGCTCCTCGCCGCCCCCCTCGACGAGGGCACGGCGCATTTCGACGCCTCCAACCTCGAATTCACCACGATCGACGTCGGCAACCCGGCCTCGAACGTCATCCCGGCGCAGGCCCGCGCCGTGCTCAACATCCGCTTCAACGACCTCTGGAATCCGGCCAGCCTCGAGGCCGAGCTGCGGCGGCGCCTCGACGCGGCGGCCGGGAACGCGGTGCGCTACCGCCTCGACGTGCAGCCGACCAACGCGGTCGCCTTCCTGACCCAGCCCGACGCCTTCGTGGACCTCGTCACCGCCGCGATCGAGGCCGAGACCGGGCGCCGCCCGGCCCTCTCCACCACGGGGGGAACCTCGGACGCGCGCTTCATCAAGGAGGCCTGCCCGGTGATCGAGTTCGGCCTCGTCGGCCAGACCATGCACCAGGTCGACGAGCGCGTCGCGGTGGCGGATCTCGATCGCCTCGCCGCCATCTTCCGCCGCATCCTGGATGCCTATTTTCCGGCCAGCCCGCCGCCCGCCGAACGGGCTTGACCCGTATTAGACGAAAGTTGAATCTCGCGCGGTGCGGATTGGCGGGGCGCACCATGCTGGTGAGCGCGGACGAGATCGGACGATCGCTGCGGGGGACGGCGGAGCTCCTCGACCGGCACCCGGGGGCCCTGCGGCGGTTCGACCTGAGCGAGCGCGGCTTCTGGCGCTCCTTCGGCGCGATGGCCCTGACGGCGCCGGCCGCCGTGGTCGCGCTGGCCCTGGAGCGCGGACCGGTCGACCTCGCGCGGGCGCCGCTGCTGCGGCCCGACCACGTGACGCTGGCCGTGATGGGCGGCGTGGTCGCCTGTTTCCTGGCGGTGCCGCTCGGCATGATCGTGCCGGCGCGGCGCCTGGGACTGACCGCCCTCTACGTGCCCTTCGTGGTCGTGACGAACTGGATCCTGGTCCTGGCCTTCCTGGTCCTGTCCCTGCCCGCGCTCCTGCTGGCGCTCGGGCTCTCGACCCCGGGCTTGGCGACGCTCCAATCCGGCGCCTTCGCGGTGATCCTGCTGCGCCTGCACGCCACGGCCGTGCGCCTGACCCTCGGCCTGACCGGGCCGGCGGCGGCCCTCACCAGCCTGGCCTGCGCGGCGGCGGTGGCGGCGGTGGCGAGCGGCGCGCACGCCCTGATTTAACGGGCCGCCGACGCGTCCCGCCGGGCGATTGCCGGCGCGGGGTCCTCGGCGCTATGCCACGGCATCGGCGCGCCGGCGCCGCGGTCGGGATGCGGGGAGGTCCGCCCCGCGCCGCGGCACGGCGCTCGCCGACTCTCGCGAGACGTTGCGATGTTGTTCCGAAAGCGTGCGCCGGCGCTTCACCACGGCTTCCTCGACAAGGTCCAGATCCTGCACCGCGCCGTGTACATCGAGGGCTGGGCGAACGCCCTCGCGCCGAGCCTGCGCTACGAGGGCCGCGACGTCGCCCTGCAGGTCGGCCGGGTGGCGCGTCCCGATCTCGTGCCGATCTTCGGACCGGACGCGCTGATGTGGGGCTTCGTCGCGGTCGGGCTGCTGCCGACCGACCAGATCGACGGGGAGAAGCTGCGCTTCGAGGTCAGTCCGGGGGTGTCCTACGACAATCCGGCCACGCACTTCCCCTGGTCGGGCGACGCGGCCTTCGACGCGATGCAGGACCGCTTCCGCGCCGAGGTCGCCTCCCGCAAGGGCCGGTTCCTGGAGATCGGCAGCCGGGCGCGCAGCGGGACGGTCTACCGCGACGCCTTCCCGCAGGACATCGCGTATGTCGGGCTCGACATCACCGCGGGTCCGAACGTCGACGTGGTCGGGGACGCGCACCACCTCTCCCGCTGCGTCGAGGGGCCCTTCGACTTCGTGTTCTCGATCGCGGTCTTCGAGCACATCCTGATGCCCTGGAAGGTCGCCCTCGAGATGAACAAGGTCATGAGGCCCGGCGGCCTCGCCCTGATCATCTCGCACGGCGCCTGGCCGCTGCACGAGGAGCCGTGGGATTTCTGGCGCTACTCCAAGGAGGCGTGGCGGGGCGTGTTCAACCGGCACACGGGGTTCGAGATGCTGGAGGCGCAGTACAAGCACCCGGGCAGCATCGTCCCGCACCAAGCCGGCAACGCGCATTTCTACCGGATGAGCCTCAGCATGACCTACCTGCTCAGCGGCTGCCTGGTGCGCAAGGTGGCCGATCCGCTGGTGGCCTGGGAGGCCGAGACGGGCGAGGTCTACGACCTCGCCTACGCGCACGCCTGATCCGGGATCGGCTTGATCGAAGCGGATCCCGGATCCCAAGCCCGCGCGGCGCCTGAGCGAAGCCGACATCCGCATGGCCGAAATGGGAGATGCGAAGCCATCAACCGGATGTCGTATGACCCGAGGCGGACCGGCCGCCGCTACGGGCCGGGCTCCGGGTAGTCGACGCCGGTCAGGGTCAGGCCGGCGGCCGGGGCGAGCGGGCCGCAGCGGGTCCGATCCCGGGAGTCGAGCACTGCCCGCACCCCGGCGGCGTCGAGCCGGCCGCACCCGGCCAGCATCAGGGTGCCGACCATCCCGCGCACCTGGTGATGCAGGAAGGAGCGGGCCGAGGTGGCGACCAGGATCTCGTCGCCGATCCGCGCCACGTCGAGCTGGTCGAGGGTGCGCACCGGGCTGTTCGCCTGGCACTCGGCGGCCCGGAAGGCGGAGAAATCGTGCCGGCCGAGCAGGGTCTGCGCCGCCGCGTGCATGGCGTGCGCGTCCAGGGACCAGGGCACGTGCCAGAGATAGGCCCGGCCGAGGGCCGGCGGGCTGCGGCGGTTCAGGATCCGGTAGCGGTAGTGGCGCCTCAGCGCCGAGTGGCGGGCGTCGAAGTCGGGGCGCACCCGCTCCGCGCTCACGACCGCGACCGGCTCCGGCCGCAGATGGGCGTTGGACGCGTCGCGCACCGTGTCGGTGCGCCAATCGCGGTCGAGGTCGAGGTGGACGACCTGGTGGGTGGCGTGCACGCCCGCATCGGTGCGGCCCGCGCAATGCACCCGCACCGGCGCGCCGGCGAAGCGCGCGATCGCCTCCTCCAGGGCCTGCTGCACCGTCCGGTCGGCGGCTTGGCGCTGCCAGCCGGCGAAGCCGCTGCCGTCGTACTCGACCACGAGCTTGTAGCGGGGCATCGGATCAGGCGAGGCGGGTGCCCGGCTCCAGGCGCCGGCCGCGCAGGAAGTCGGCCGCCTCCATCGCCGCCTTGCCGGCGGGCTGCACCCGCAGGAGCCGCAGCGCGCCCTCGCCGCAGGCGACCGTGCCGGCCTCGTCGAGCAGCGTGCCCGGCGCCCCCGAACCCTCGGCGCTGCGCGCGCGCAGCACCTTCACGCGCTCCGGCCCGCGCCCGAGATCGGCGAGGAAGAAGGCGCCCGGGAAGGGCGAGAGCCCGCGGACCCGGTCGTGCAGGCGGGCGGCCGGCGCGGTCCAGTCGAGCCGCGCCTCCTCGTTGGTGATCTTGTGCGCGTAGACGACGCCCTCGGCGGGCTGGGGCGTGAAGGTGAGTCCGCCGCGCTCGAGCGCCCCGAGCGCCCGGTGCATCAGGTCGGCGCCGAGCGGCATCAGCCGGTCGTGGAGGTCGCCCGCGGTCATTTCGGGGGAGATGGCGACGCGCTCCAGCATGGCGACCGGGCCGGTATCGAGGCCCGGCTCCATGCGCATCACGGCGACGCCGGTCTCC